>NZ_JAUNTN010000056.1 GCF_030538695.1 Paracoccus sp. (in: a-proteobacteria) | reverse complement strand
AAACCGAAGTCGAAGTCGTCGAAGGGATGCAGTTCGACCGCGGCTACCTGTCGCCCTATTTCGTGACCAACCCCGACAAGATGGTCGCCGATCTGGAAGACGCCTACATCCTGCTGCACGAGAAAAAACTGTCCTCGCTGCAACCGATGGTGCCGCTGCTGGAAGCCGTGATCCAGTCGGGCAAACCGCTGCTGATCGTGGCCGAAGACGTCGAGGGCGAGGCTCTGGCCACGCTGGTCGTCAACAAGCTGCGCGGCGGTCTGAAAATCGCTGCCGTCAAAGCCCCCGGCTTTGGTGATCGCCGCAAGGCCATGCTGCAAGACATCGCCATCCTGACCGGCGGTCAGGTCATCAGCGAAGATCTGGGCATGAAGCTGGAAAACGTCGGCATCGACATGCTGGGCCGCGCCAAGAAAGTTTCGATCAACAAAGACAACACCACCATCGTCGATGGCGCCGGTGAAAAGGCCGAGATCGAAGCCCGCGTCACGCAGATCCGTCAGCAGATCGAGGAAACCACCTCGGACTATGACCGCGAAAAACTGCAAGAGCGTGTGGCCAAGCTGGCAGGCGGCGTTGCCGTCATCCGCGTCGGCGGCATGACCGAAGTCGAGGTGAAAGAGCGTAAAGACCGCGTGGATGACGCGCTGAACGCCACCCGCGCTGCGGTGCAGGAAGGTGTTGTCGTCGGCGGCGGCGTGGCCTTGGTTCAGGGCGGCAAGGCGCTGGACGGTCTGACTGCTGCCAACAGCGATCAGGAAGCGGGCATCGCCATCGTGCGCCGCGCGCTGGAGGCTCCGATGCGCCAGATCGCTGAAAACGCGGGCGTTGACGGTGCTGTTGTCGCGGGCAAGGTGCGTGAATCGACCGACAAGGCGTTCGGCTTTAACGCGCAGACCGAAGAATATGGCGACATGTTCAAGTTCGGCGTCATCGACCCGGCCAAAGTCGTGCGCACCGCGCTGGAAGACGCGGCCTCGGTCGCCGGTCTGCTGATTACGACCGAAGCCATGGTCGCCGAAAAGCCCGAACCCAAAGCCCCGGCTGGCGGCATGGGCGGCGACATGGGCATGGGCGGCATGGGCGGCATGATGTAATCATCCGCGCCGCTATGGCACCGGAAAGGCCGCCCTTGGGGCGGCCTTTTTTGTGCGGAATGTTAATCCTGACCGGAACTGATTGCGCATCCGAAGGTTGTGCTGGACGATCTGCCAGAACGGCAGCTTGTTCCATATCGCCCAAAGGAATCTCCATGCGGACCAGAACATCTCTGCTTGCCCTGACCACTGCCATGGCGCTGGCGCTGCCCGCCGCCGCGCAGAATGCCCCTGACAGCGTTCAGACAGGCGATGACAGCGCCTTTACCATGACCCCGCTGGCCAAACCCGTTCGAGATCACGCTGGCCCCCGACGGCTGGCTTTGGGTGACGGAACGCACGGCCAAACGCATCACCCGCGTCAATACCGCTGACGGCACCATAGCCCCGGTGTTGGAAATCGAGGACGCGGCCTATGGCGAAGATTTCGGCCAGGCAGGCGTGCTGGGTCTGGCGCTGCATCCCGACTTTGGTCAGGGCAGCGATCGGATTTTCGTTGTCTACAGCTATGAAGACCCGACCCGCACCGATCTGACCGCTCCTGAAGGCGACGTGATGCGCCATGTCTTTCTGAAGGTCGCGCGCTATGACTGGAACGGCGAGGCGCTGGAAAACCCCACGACCATTCTGGACGGTCTGCCCGCCAACAGCGATCATGTTGCCGGCCGGTTGAAATTTGCGCCCGACGGAATGCTGCATCTGACACTGGGCGATCAGGGTCATAACCAGCTTGCCATGGCCTGCCGCAAGAACGAGGCGCAGCGCCTGCCGACCGCCTCGGAAATCGCGGTTGCGGATTATGCCGCCTATGTCGGGAAATCGCTGCGCTTTGCACCCGATGGCTCGATCCCCAAGGATAATCCCGAACTGGGTGGGGTGCGCAGCCATGTCTTTACCTATGGCCACCGCAATCCGCAGGGCATTGATTTTGCCCCGGATGGGCGGCTGTATTCATCCGAACAAGGCCCGAAAACCGATGACGAGCTGAACCTGCTGCAAGCGGGCGGCAATTACGGCTGGCCGGATGTGGCGGGCATGCGGGATGACAAGGCCTATGTCTGGGCAAGCTGGGCCAATGCGACAACCCCCTGCGCTGATCTGACCTTCTCGGATCTGGAAATCCCCGATGTGGTGCCGCAGGTTGCGGAAACGGCCTTTCCCGCGCCCGAAAATTATCACGACCCGATCGCCACCATGTTCACCGTGGAAAACGGCTATGATTTTGGCGACACCTCGATTTGCGGGGATCTGGTCTATATCTGCTGGCCGACCAACGCACCGGCCTCGGTTCAGGTCTATGCGGGCGATGCCATCCCCGTGTTTGCGAACAGCCTGCTGATTCCGACGCTGAAGCGCGGCTCGCTTTATGTTGCGGCACTTGATGAGGATGGGGGCGTGACCCAGCCCCATACGCGCTAACTTAAGTGGTAGACGGGCGGCATCTGTCCGTGATTCAT
>NZ_JAUNTN010000015.1 GCF_030538695.1 Paracoccus sp. (in: a-proteobacteria) | reverse complement strand
GGCTTCGGCCGCGGCGACGGCAGCGGCCTCGGCCGCTGCGACGGCTGACATTCCGGTGTCTGGCCCCGTGCGGGCCAGCATCCAGAACGACAGTAGACAGGATCAGAGCAATGACCATCCACCCCCGCACCGCCGCCGACGCTTTGGAGGTCGGCATCATCCGCCAGCGCGGCTATCCGCTGACCGCTGACGATCAGGCCGATTTTGCGGCCTTTGACGACCCATGGGCTTACGCCCGCGCCGAAATGGTCCGCGCCCATCAGGCGCAACACGAGGTCCAGCAATACCACGCCGAGGCGGGACGCCAGACCCATGCCAACGACCCGACCGGGCTGGACTGGGTGCCGGGCAACGGCTGGCTGGCAAAGGCGGGCTACATCGCCGCCGGGATCACCCTTGGCCTGCTGTTTTTCCCGGCACTGACCGTCCTGTTCGCGGCGCTGGAACTGATCCGGAGTGCGCAATGACCACGGACCCGATTGCCCTGATCCTGATCAGCACCGTCGCCGCATCGCTTGTCGTGATGCTGCTGATGGTCCTGACGGACCGAGATTAACGGACCCTGCGTGGATCACCCGGCCTGTCCTGTGCCGCACTGCCCCACACAGCACCTGCCGCCCCGGCGCACCCCTCAATCAGCCGGGGCGGCCCTTTGAAACACCCATTCGCCGCACGGTGCGGCGGATCGTGGGGCGCAGCGGTCAGGTTGCAGGCTGCGTCCCGCGCGGAAATCGAGAGGATCGAAAGATGAATGATCAGACGCCAGTGCAAGAGGTCGATGCCGCAGAGGCACCGCGTCACGCGTCCATTGCCGCTGCGCTTGCGGCTGACCCGGCTTTATTCAACCGGCCTGTTGGCCGTGAAAGGAGAACCACAATGACCGACAGTTACAGCATCCCCGCCGATGAGTTGCGCCAGTTCATCGAACGATACGAACAGCTTGAGGCTGAAAAGCAGGACATTGCCGAGCATCAGAAAGAGGTCATGGCCGAGGCGAAGGCGCGCGGGTTTGATGCCAAGGTGATCCGCAAGATCATCGCCCTGCGCAAGCGCGACGGCGACGACATCGCAGAAGAAGAAGCGATTCTGGAAGTGTATAAAGCCGCCTTGGGGATGGAATGGTGACCCGCCACCCTGAACGCATATGGCTCCTGCCGGGCGCAGGCGGTGAGACGCTTTGGTGCGACAATCCGGCCCCAGGCATCGAAATGGATGAAGCTGACGCCGTCGAGTATGTGCGGGCCAATCTCCAAGCCACCCTCCGCGGATTGCAAGCCAAGAACAACCGCCTGCGCGACCTGATGCGGCAGGCTCATGCCGTGATGCGCGCAACCGGCTAGCACGAGGCCAGCCAGCACCAGACGTCAGAGGATGGCGTGATCGAGGCCGCCGCGACCGAGACCGAAACAAAGTTTGCGGCGGAATTGGATGGTAAAGATGACAAATAACCCCGAGACCAAAGCCATACAACTTGCACACGCCAATGCAAACCTGACCCTATGGTGTGTCCATGTTTTGGGCGAGGACGGCGTTTATGCAACAACCAGCTACGAAGCTGCGGTGGATCAAGCCGCAAAAGCTAATGCGATTTTGTTTAACCACATCCGCCGAAAAACGGACGTCCTGTGCTTTGCCTACGCGGCCCCATGGCCGCACAGCAAAGAAAGCCACGCGCAAGACCTTAAAAAACACCACCGCGAATGGCGCGAAGAACAGATAAAAGCGGCTACTGGTCCTTATCCCCGCTTTTGCGATCTGTGCGGCAACCCCGTCACGCCAGATAATTTAGCTGGATGGGACGATGACGGCCACCTGTATTGCACCTGCCACGGCCCCCTTATCACCCCGGAGATGGTCAATGATTGATTACTGCCGCTGCCCCTACTGCAACAAAAAGCTGCCTTTGCCCCGCATCAGCCTGTCGTGGGCGCTATACCTATGCGGGGCCGCTTGCGGGGCGCTGGCCGCATGGATTGGTTATGGGGCCACAACCGGGCTTGGCGTGGCGGCAGTAGAACTCATGGGCGCGGCTTTTTTTGCGGCGATTGAGGGGGTGTGATGACCAAAATCGACCTGACATTCGCGCCGCGCCTGATGGGCGCGACGGACGCCGCAGCATACATCGGCGTCAGCACCAGCACCTTGCGCGGCCTGCCGATCCCGCGCAAGGTCATGGGCGGGCGGCGGCTGTTTGATCGGCTGGACCTTGACGCCTACGCCGCAGCCCTGCCCTATGAGGGCGGGACCGAGGACGAGGCGGCATCATGCGACAAGGCGTTTGGGCTGTGAGGCTAAAGGGGATCAGGCGGCAAAAGCGCGGCGGGACGGTGATCCGCTATCACCGCGCGACCGGCATCCGCCTGCCGGACGGGATCCCCGAGACCCACCCCGATTTTGTCGCCGCATGGGCCAAATGCGAGGCCGGGACTTACCACCCGCCCGCCAAGCCCGGCACCGTCGCCCGCGGATCGCTGGCCGCCGCCTGCATCGCGTTCAAGGGGTCAGCCGCGATCCGGGGGCAATCACGATCCCATCGCGCCGCCCTGATCCGGCATACCGAGGCGATCATGACCGATTACGGCCACGTCTCGCTGCAAAGCATCAAGGCGCGGCACATCGCCGCCGATCTGGCAAAGCTGGCCGGGACACGCCCGCTGGCACGGCTCAACGCGTGGAAACGGATCATGCGCCATGCGGTCGCAATCGGGCTGATAAACGACGACCCGACCGCCACCGTAAAACGCCCGACCCTGCCAAAAACATCAGGATACATCGTCTGGTCAGCCGACGATCTGGCCCGATACCGCGCCCGCTGGCCGATCAGCAGCGTCCAACGCGCGGGCTTTGAATTGCTGCTCTGGACCGGGGCGCGGACGGTTGACGCGGTTAAAATTGGCCGCCAGCACATCGACCGCGACGGCATCCTGACGTTCCGCCAATCCAAGACCGGAGGTCCCGCCTACATCCCGTGGACCGCCCCCCTGCCTGCATGGGCAGAGGCATGGGCGGATGAGCGCCGCCAGATGATCGAGGCGTTGCAATGCCTGACCGGCGGACTGACATTTTTGCACACCGCCCAAAATCGCCCCCGGACCCCGCAGGGCCTATCCCGCATCATCAGCCTTGCCGCCCGCGCCGCCGGACTGACCGACCGCACCGCGCACGGCCTGCGCAAAGCCCGGCTGACGATGATCGCCGAGGCGGGCGGGTCTGCGCACGCAATCATGGCATGGGGCGGCCACGCCAGCCTGACCGAGGCCCAGCATTACACCCAAACCGCCGATGCAAAACGTCTGGTTACGGGGGCGGAACAAGAACAGAACAGTGTATCACCCGCAAGTCATGATACAAAAACGGCGAAAAACTAAATAAAATCAATTGCGAAAATAGCGGGCGCAAGTTTGCGCTGAACTTCTGCCGGGGCAGCATTATCGGCATTTGGGATGCCGAGGACCGGCCCGAGCCGGACCAGCTTCACAAGGTCGCCCACCGCTTTGCCGAAGCCCCCGCAGATGTCGCCTGCCTGCAAGGTGTGCTGGACTATTACAACCCGCGCACCAACTGGCTGGCGCGCTGTTTTACCGTCGAATATGCATCATGGTTCCGCGCCTGGCTGCCCGGCGTGGCGCAATTGGGGCTGGTGGTTCCGCTTGGTGGCACGACGTTGTTTTTCCGCCGCCCGATGATCGAGGCGGCAGGCGGCTGGGATGCGTGGAACGTGACCGAGGACGCCGATCTTGGCGTGCGTCTGGCCCGTATGGGCTGGCGAACCGAGATCCTCGACACCACGACCCACGAAGAAGCCAACTGCCGCACCCTGCCATGGATCAAACAGCGGTCGCGCTGGATCAAGGGTTATGCAATGACATGGGGGGTCCATATGCGCGACCCCGTGCGACTGTGGCGCGAGATCGGGACCAAGCGTTTCATCGGCTTTCAGCTTCAGTTTCTTGGTGCGCTCAGCCAGTCCCTGCTGGCCCCGACCATGTGGAGCTTCTGGCTGATCGCCTTTGGTCTGCCGCATCCGTTGTCCCCTGCCGGCGACTGGGGGCAAGTGGCGCTGCTTGGCCGGGTGGGTTAACAGGCTGCGCCGGTGGTTAGCCGCCCTCACCCGGCGCATCATCGCCCGGCGCGGCCTCGGGCAGCAGCGCCGCAATCAGATCTGCGGCCTCAGTGATGCGCTGGTGCAGCGTGGCGGCCAGCATCTCGATACTGTCCGCGCCGGTCTGGCGCAGCAAAAAGTCGCAACCACCCCGGCCCAGCGTTTCAGGTGTCAGGGCGCGGTCGCTCAGCAGACGTGCTGCAGCCTGAACCTCCCACAACTGGCGGCGGGTAGCGGCAAGCTGATCCGCTGTCGCCGCTTCCATCAGGCCGTGGCGCTTGCCTGCACGAAGCTGCGCATTGGCGGCGCGGGCAGGCTCGCCCCCGATCAGGGCGCAAGCCTGTGCCAACAAGTCAATGTCTTGCAACCGGCCCGGCCCGATCTTGACCTCGAACGGGCCTTCCGGCGATTTCGCCGCAAAAATCCGTGCCCGCATCTCGGCCAGATCAGGCAGCACCCGCTTATCCCCCCCGCGTGTGCGCAGAACCTCGACCCGCAACGCTTCCAGATCATCGGCCAGCGTGTCGCCATCAGGGCCGCAAACCGCCACCACACGGGCGCGGGTCAGGGCCAGATGTTCCCATGTCCAGGCCTCATCCATCTGATAGGCGCGGAAAGATTGCAGCGAGGTCGCCACCGGCCCCTGCCGCCCCGAAGGGCGCAGGCGCATATCCACCTCGAACAGGCGGCCTTCGGCGGTCGGTGCCGACAGGGCCGTAATGATCGCCTGCGTCAACCGGGCATAGTAAACCCGCACCGACAAAGGCTTTTTCCCATCCGATTCGGCGCTGGCATCGGCATCGTAAATCACGATCAGATCAAGGTCCGAGGCCGCATTCAACTGCCGCGCACCCAGCGAGCCCATCCCCACGACCACCGCCCCACGACCTGGCGGGGTGCCGTGGCGTTCCGCAAAATGATCGCTGACCAGCGGCAGCAGCGCCCTTATCGCGGCATCGGCAATATCGGCATATTGCCCACCCGCCTCCTCGGCCCCGATAAGCCCGCGAAGGTGGTGAACCCCGGTGCGAAACTGCCATTCATGCGCCCAGCGCCGGGCCGCATCCAACGCCTGTTCATAACCGCCGCCCGCACTGTTCAGCGTGGTTTGCAAAACCTGCGCCAGAGCTTCGGTCAACGCCGCGACACCGGGCCATGCGTCAAAGAAACTGCCGCCCAGGACGGCATCCAGAACCCCCGGATGGCGCGACAGATAGCCCGCCAGCCCCGGCGCAGTTCCGCATATATCAACAAGCAATTCAACCAGTTGCGGGTTCGCTTCGAACAGCGAGAAAAGCTGCACCCCGGCAGGCAGACCAGCCAGAAAGGCATCAAACCGCGCCAGCGTCTCATCCGGGTTGGCGCTGGCGGCAATCCGCCCCAGCAGGCTGCCCTCGATCCGGCGGAAAATCTGCTGCGCCCGCGCCGAGCGCAGCGCCGGATAGCGCAGCCAGCCGGTGATGATTTCCTCGCCATGCGCATCAAATTGCGGCCGTTCCGCCACGCTGTCTTCGGGGGTGAAAAAGTCGCTGGTCAGCGCCTCGACCTCGGCCAGCCTCTCACGCAGGCGGGTGGCCCAAGCGGCCGTATCGGCCTGCCCCATCATCCGGGCAATGCGGTCCAGCCCCTCGGACGAAGTCGGCAGCAGATGGGTTTGCGCATCATTTACCATTTGCACGCGATGCTCGATCTCGCGGTGTTCGACATAATGATCGGTCAGCCGGTCCGCGACCTCTTGTGGAACCCAACCCTTGCGGGCCAGCACCGCCAGCCCCTCGACCGTGCCGCGCAGGCGCAATTCCGGGTCGCGCCCGCCCGCGATAAGCTGGCGGGTTTGGGTGAAAAACTCGATCTCACGAATACCACCCTGCCCCAGTTTCATATTATGTCCGGGGATATCCAGCCGCCCATGCAGGCCCTTATGGTCACGGATGCGCAGCCGCATGTCATGGGCGTCCTGAATCGCCGCGAAATCCAGATGACGGCGCCAGACAAAGGGGCGCAGCTCGTCCAGAAACCGCTGCCCGGCCTCAATATCCCCGGCGCAGGGGCGGGCCTTGATATAGGCGGCACGTTCCCAGGTGCGGCCCTCGGCTTCATAATAGGCCAGCGCGGCGCTGGCCGAAATACAGACCGGCGTCACCGACGCATCCGGGCGCAGCCGCAGATCGGTGCGGAACACATAGCCATCTGCCGTAATATCCGACAACGTTGCCGCCATTTTGCGGGTGGCACGGATCAGCGCGGCGCGGGCTTCCATCCGGTCGGCTGCGTCATAGGCCGCATCGTCAAACAGCACGATCAGGTCAATGTCGCTGCTGTAATTCAGCTCATAGGCACCCATTTTGCCCATCGCCAGCGCAAAAATCCCGCCAGCATCGGCATCACTGGCGGGCAGCTTGCCGCGCCGCGTTTCGGCGGCGACATGCAGGCGCAGCGCCAGATCGGTGGCCTGCTCCCCCAGCAAGGTCAGCGCAGTCGTGACCTGATCCAGCGACCAGACGCCGCCAAGATCAGCCAGCCCGGCAAACAGCGCGACCCGCCGCTTTGCCTGCCGCAACAAGCGGCCAAGCGCATCCGCATCTTCTGCATCGCTGGCCGCAGCAAGGCTTTGCGCCACCAGCCGCCGGGCTGCGGCCGGCCCGATCAGCGCCGGATCGGCCAGAGCGTCGCGCAGCCAGTCGGCCTCCCGCTCGGCCAGACCCGACAGATAGGGGCTGCACCCACCCATGCCCTGAACCAGACCACGCAAGCTCGGGTCAAGGTCGGCAAACAGCGCAGCCAGATGCTGACCGCGTTCGGTATCATAGGGAATCGGCTGGCGGGTGATCTGATCGGCAAAGCTCATGGTAATAGGGTTAACGCAGCCATTTGCGCCGTCAATGGCGTAAAATACTGTTTCAACAGGCGCTAACAATGCTTGGCGCAGGTAAAATCGGCTGTTACCTTTTGAACAAACAGTCCAGCCAACCGAAAGTCAGCGATGCTTCACCCTACCGCCGCAATGCGCTGGAAAAAAGGTTAACGGATGCGCCACAGCCTGCCTCATGCGCCGCAATTCTATGTCACCGCGCCGCAGCCCTGCCCCTATCTGCACGGCCGGGCCGAGCGCAAACTGTTCGCGGCCCTTCAGGGCGAAGGCGCGGCGGCGCTGAACAATGCGCTGTCACGGCAAGGATTCCGGCGCTCGCAGAACGTGGTGTATCGGCCAAGCTGCGAAAGCTGCATGGCCTGCATGTCAGCCCGAATCCGGGTAGCAGATTTTCAGCCCAACCGGGGGCAGCGCCGGATCATGCAGCGCAACGCCGATCTGCACCGCCTGACCACCAGCGCCTGGGCCACCGAGGAACAATACGACCTGTTCCGCGCCTATCTGGGCCAGCGCCACGCCGATGGCGGCATGGCAGATATGGATGTGTTCGAATTTGCTTCGATGATTGAGGAAACCCCGGTGGTCACGCGGGTGGTCGAATACCGCCGCCCCGATCCGGTCCGCGACGCAGACTGCCAGCCACCCCCCGGCGGAGGCGCATTGCTGGCGGTCTGCCTGACCGATGTTCTGGATGACGGGCTGAGCCTTGTTTACAGCTTTTATGACCCCGATCAGGCCCGGCGCAGCCTTGGGACACATATCATTCTGGATCACATCCGCATGGCACAGGAAAATGGCCTGCCCTATGTCTATCTGGGCTATTGGGTGCCGGGCAGCCGCAAGATGGACTATAAGGCCCGGTTTGACGCGCTGGAAATCTATAAGGGCGGCGTCTGGCGCGACATTGGCAATCCGGCAGATCACGCGGGCGAAACGCACCCGCTGGCGGTGGACCCGATCGTTGAGCAGGTGGCCCGGATCAGCCTGCCGAAATAATTTATTGCGACATTCTGTCCGTTAGGGAAATATAATTTCAATTTTTGTGATTTTTCTTTCGGAAATTACGAAAACCCCCCGTTGACGCTGCGGCGCTGCCAGCCTAGTAAGCTGCGATGCGGCATGGTTTTTGCGCCATGCCGGGATGTCGCAACAGGTGGAGAAGTCGGATGTCCCCAGAGATGACGGGTGCAAGAATTGTGATCGAGGCGCTGCGCGATCAGGGCGTCGATACCGTATTCGGCTATCCGGGCGGGGCGGTTCTGCCGATCTACGATGAGATTTTCCAGCAGAACGACATCAAACATATTCTGGTGCGCCATGAACAAGGCGCGGTGCATATGGCCGAGGGCTACGCACGCTCGACCGGGAAACCGGGGGTGGTGCTTGTGACCTCTGGTCCCGGCGCGACCAATGCCGTGACCGGGCTGACCGATGCATTGCTGGACTCGATCCCGCTGGTGGTGCTGTCGGGGCAGGTGCCAACCTTTATGATCGGCACCGACGGCTTTCAGGAGGCCGACACCATCGGCATCACCCGCCCCTGCACCAAGCACAACTGGCTGGTGAAGGACACCGACAAACTGGCCGAGACCATTCACAAGGCATTTCACGTCGCCGTAACGGGCCGCCCCGGCCCGGTGCTGATCGACATTCCCAAGGATGTGCAATTCGCCACCGGAAAATATATCGCCCCGCGCCAGCTTGAAGCGCCGCGCTATCAGCCCGCGAAAAAGGGGGATCTGGCGGCCATTACGCAACTGGCCGAGCTGATCGAAAAGGCAGAACGCCCGATTTTCTATACCGGCGGCGGGGTGATCAACTCTGGCCCCGGTGCCAGCCAGCTTTTGCGCGAACTGGCCGATGCAACGGGTTTTCCCGTAACGTCGACCCTGATGGGGCTTGGTGCCTATCCGGCCAGCGGCAAGAACTGGCTGGGGATGCTGGGGATGCATGGGCTGTATGAAGCCAACATGGCCATGCACGGCTGTGACCTGATGATTAACGTCGGCGCACGTTTCGACGACCGGATTACCGGGCGGGTGGCGGATTTCAGCCCCGGCTCGATCAAGGCGCATATCGACATTGACCCCTCCAGCATCAACAAGGTGATCCACGTTGACCTGCCCATCGTGGGCGACGTCGGGCATGTGCTGGAGGATTTGCTGAAAGTCTGGAAGGCGCGCGGGCGCAAGACCAACAGCGCCGCGCTGGCGCAGTGGTGGGCGCGGATCGAGGAATGGCGCAAGGTGAATTGCCTTGCCTATCAGCCCTCTGGCGACACCATCAAACCGCAATATGCGCTGGAACGGCTGGAGGCGCTGACCAAGGGCCGCGACCGCTATGTGACAACCGAGGTCGGCCAGCATCAGATGTGGGCGGCCCAATTCCTGCATTTCGACGCACCGAACCGCTGGATGACCTCGGGCGGGCTTGGGACCATGGGCTATGGCCTGCCGGCCTCAATCGGGGTGCAGGTCGCCCATCCCGATGCGTTGGTGATTAACGTCGCAGGCGATGCAAGCTGGCTGATGAATATGCAGGAAATGGGGACAGCGGTTCAGTTCCGCGCCCCGGTCAAGCAATTCATCCTGAACAATGAACGGCTTGGCATGGTCCGTCAGTGGCAACAACTGCTGCATGGCGAGCGTTACAGCCAAAGCTGGTCCGAAAGCCTGCCCGATTTCGTCAAGCTGGCCGAGGCTTTCGGCTGCAAGGGCCGCGTGGTCAGCGATCCGGCGGAACTGGACGCCGCCATTCAGGAAATGCTGGATTACGACGGGCCATTCATTCTGGATGTGCTGGTGGAACGGCATGAAAATTGCTTCCCGATGATCCCCTCGGGCAAGCCGCATAATGAGATGCTGCTTGGCGATGCCTCGACCGAGGGCGCGATTGAATCGGGCGGCGCGGTGCTGGTGTAAGCGGGGGTGCGGCCCCCGCGCCTTTGGGATATGTTTGGATAAAAGATAAGGGACGATCATGGCACTGACGATTGACAAGGGCGCCTCCAGCCATTCCGCCTATGATCTGCGCGACCCCAATGCCGATGTGGCCGAGCGGCACACGCTGGCGGTTCTGGTCGATAACGAGGCCGGGGTTCTGGCCCGCGTGATCGGGTTGTTTTCGGGGCGCGGTTACAACATCGACAGCCTGACCGTGGCCGAGGTCGATTACACCGGCCACCGCTCGCGTATTACCGTGGTGACGCGCGGCACGCCCGAGGTGATCGCACAGATCAAGGCGCAGCTTGGCCGCATCGTGCCGGTGCATGAGATCCACGACCTGACCGTAGAGGGACCAAGCGTCGAGCGTGAGCTGGGGCTGTTCAAGGTTGCAGGCGCGGGCGACAAGCGGGTCGAGGCGCTGCGCATTGCCGAGATTTTCCGCGCCAATGTCGTGGATTCAACGCTGGAAAGTTTCGTGTTCGAGATTACCGGCGCGCCTGAAAAGCTGGACGCCTTTGCTGATCTGATGCGCCCGTTGGGGCTGGTCGAGATGGCCCGCACCGGGGTCGCAGCACTGGCGCGGGGGCTGTAAGCCCCCTCCTGTGCCTGCGCCTCTCACTATGCGCTGGCAGCGACAGCCCGGCGGTGAATAGGCTCCTGCCATTCGTTATCCGCGATTTCGGTGCGGCTGCTGACCACACGCAGGTGGCCACCGCCTTCTTGCGGAGCATGACGGCGCAGGAATTGCGGCAAATCCGGGCAAGAGCTTTCCCGATACATCCGCACTTGATGCGCAATGCGCAAACCATCCTGAAAATGCGTGTCCAGTTCCAGCATATCCCCCGGTTGTGGCCAGCACGCATGATCCAGCAGGCCGTCTTGCCCGCGCAGATAGGCCAGCGCCCCCTGATCTTCACACCAGATCACCGCCTTGTGCCGACGGTCACAACTCCAAACGACCACACCGATCATTCAGTCCTCTCAGTCTTTCGCCCGAACCACAGTGCGGGAATATCAATTGGCGGATTTCCGCTTAACTGACGTCAACCATAGGTGGTTAACTGCCTGTGGCAAGCACGAATTAGCAGAAAACGGAACCGTGGCGGAAAAGGCACAATTATCCATGAAAATCAAACGGTCTGGTATAAAATAAAGTAACAACGCATAGAAACCCGAGGCATACCGTTCGATAGCACATTCACAAATCTGGAATATTCAAGAGCGCCAATCCTGAGAGGGTAAAAACAGAATCCGGGCCTGTCGGACAAAGCAGCCCACCGCCGAATCTTGGCAGGCGGATTTGCGCCACAACCCTTAGCTGATCCGACCGCTGCGGTAGTCCTCGACCGCACGGCGGATTTGCATTTGCCGCTGCGCCCGCGACGGGTGGGTGCCAAGCATATGTTCGCCCGGATCGGGGATGCGATCAAAGAAGCGTGACCCGTTCACCGGATCAAAGCCCGAGTTCAGCACCAGAATCGCACCCAGATAGTCGGCCTGAAGCTCCCAGTCCTTGCTGTAATAGCGGGTTGCGAACTCGGCTCCCATGTTCTGCACACCCCGCACGGTGCGCTCATCCGCCCCGCCAGCCGTCGCCAGACCGCCCAGGATAATCGCGCCCATGCTGGCGGCACTGGATTTCTGGTCAAGGTGATTCAGGATGTGATGCGCAGCCTCATGCCCGACGACCAGCGCCATTTCATCGGCATTGCGGGCCTCGGCAATCAGGGCCAGCGTAAAACCAATCACCGGACGACCGCTGGAATCGAGTGACTGGAAGGCGTTGACGCCCTGCCCCGGACGGTCATCAACGACGAACTGATAATCGCAGTTGATCGCCTGCGTGCGGCGCTGAAGGCATTGGCGTTCAATGATCGGTTCCATATGCCGGACCAACTGCGCAAAGGACTGCGCCTGTGCGCGCGGCGTCGCCTGAACATTCGGCGAAGGCTGCGGCATCGGCACCGTGGCTGGCGTTGGCGCGGGGGTCGTTGCAATCGGACGCCCGGCTTCATCCACCGGCACGATCACGCAGCCCGACAGGGCAAATGCCATCACAACCGCTGCAAGACGTGCTTTCATAGCCAGAACCTTTCCTGTAACCGCGCCAATTTAACGGCAGCGGCGTGCAGATGCTACCGCCAGCCGCGCCGGTCACGCAAAGTTTGTCACAAGATGGTAAATACCTTGTCCCGCCCGGTCTCGCCCCGGATCAGGCGCAGCCGCGATTTGGCGATACCCAGCGATTTCGCCAGCAGCTTTTGCACCGCCGCATTGGCTTTGCCACCTTCAGGAACCGTTGTGACATAGACGCGCAGCCCGTCCTCGCCTGCCTCGACAGCATTGCGTGAGGCTTTCGGCGTCACCCGCACCCGGATTTCTGCGCCGGACGTGGCCATATGTGACAGATCAACCATACCCTTCTGTCGACGAAAGGGGCCGGGTGGTCAAGCGGGGGTGCAATCGGCGCCTGTCGCGCTTATCTGGTAGGCGTATAACCGTTACGAGGCCGCCATGACCCAATCCGCGTTCGATTTTCTTGCCAGCCGCCGCTCGGTTCCGCCCAAGATGCTGGCCGCGCCCGGCCCCGAAGGCCCCGCCTTGCGCGATTTGTTACGCCGGGCCGTGCGCGTTCCCGATCACGGCAAGATGGAGCCATGGCGGCTGATCGTGCTTGGGCCACAGACCCGCGCCGCACTGCAAGCACCGCTGCGCGAACATGCGCTGGCCCTTGGCGCCGACGCAGCCAAGGCGGATAAGGCGGCCGATGCGCTGAACTCTCCGACCATCGTGGCGGTGGTCTCGGCCCCGCGCCCCGATACCAAAGTGCCGGAATGGGAACAGGTGCTGTCGGCCGGGGCGGTCTGCCTGTCGCTGGTCAATGCCGCGCTGGCCGATGGCTGGGGCGCCTGCTGGCTGAGCGGCCCTGCAACCGCTGGCGATTTCGCGCAGGTCCACCTTGGGCTGAGCGCCGGGGAAAAGCTGGTCGGGCTGGTCCATATCGGCACCCGGACTGGCGATGTGCCAGACCGCCCGCGCCCGGATGTCGGGGCAATCACCACGGCTCTGCCTTGATCCTGCGGGCGATTTCCCGCGCCCTTGCCGATATGCTGCGGCCCCGGCTCAGCGGCACGGTTGCGCTGGCCGCCGGGCTGACCTTTTTGCTGTTTGCTGCATTCATGCAGGGTTTCTTCTTTTTGTTCGGGGAAATCATCCCGAACACGATCAACCTGCCGTTCCTTGGCGAAACCTCGCTGGCAGGTGGCCGGGTGCTGATCTGGCTGGCCGGGTTGCTGACATTGCTGCTGTTCCTGTGGGCACCCGTTGCCGCCGCCATCTGCGGGCTGTTCAGCGACCGCATCGCGCGTGAGATCGAGGCCGTTCATTACCCCTCCCGCCCCGGCAGGGATCTGCCGCTGGCCGCCAGCCTGCGCGAGACGCTGCAACTGGTGGCAATGCTGCTGGCGGTGTCGGTCTTTATGCTGGTGGCAACACCCGCACTTGGGCTGCTGGCACCGCTGATCGGCATGGCGCTGAACGGCTGGCTGCTAGGGCGAGAGTTCTTTCAGATGATCGCCCTGCGCTATCTGCCCCGCACACAGGCCATCGCGCTGCGCAAATCGCACAGCGTTACCCTGACCCTGACGGGCATCGCGGTGACGGCTATGCTGTTCGTGCCGTTAATGAATATCGCCATGCCCGTCTTCGCGACGGCGGTGTTCACCCATCTTGTGCAGATGGCGCTGATGCAGGACGGCCAAAGTTCAGAATATCGTCGCGCGTAATGATCCCGCTTTGCAGGAACCAGGCCGCGCCCAGCCAGATCAGCGCCGAAATCACCGTGGCCCAAAGCGCCTGTTTGCGCAGCCAGGTCCGCGCCGGGGCGCCCGCAGGGGTGCCCGGTGTGACCTCGCCCATGTCCGCCTGACTCTGGCGGCCAAAGGGAATCAGCAGGAACATCACCAGAAACCAGACGGTCGCGTAAAGGACGATGGCCCCGGTTATCGTCATCAGGCTTGCTCCAGCTCGATCAGGCAGCCATTGAAATCCTTGGGATGCAAGAACAGCACCGGCTTGCCATGCGCACCGATTTTCGGTTCGTCATCGCCAAGGATACGCGCACCTTCGGCCTTCAGCTTGTCTCGGGCAGCCAGAATATCATCAACCTCATAGCAGATATGATGAATCCCGCCCGAGGGGTTCTTGTCCAGAAACGCCCGAATCGGGCTGTTTTCCCCCAGCGGATACAGCAACTCGATCTTGGTATTGGGCAGTTCGATGAACACCACCGTCACGCCATGATCCGGCTCGTCCTGCGGGTCGCGGACGGTTGCGCCCAAGGTGTTGCGATATTGCGCGGCGGCTGCCTCAAGGTCCGGCACGGCAATGGCAACGTGATTCAAACGACCAATCATCAGATTTCCCCTCTCCTGTTAACCGCTTCTTAGGACATCTGCGCTTAGGTGGAAAGCGAGGTGATTCCTTTTGGATGGGACGGAAACATGAACGGCACTGAAGAATTCGCGCTCGATACAGCCACCCCGGTGTGGAAAGGCGCCCCTGCAACACGCCCGCTGACCGGGCTGACCGTGCTGATGGTCGAAGATTCCCGCTATGCATCCGAGGCCGTGCGCCTGCTCTGCCTGCGTTCCGGCGCACGCATCCGGCGGGCCGACAGCCTGCGCACGGCGGCACGACATTTGCAGACCTATCGCCCGGCGGTGATGATCGTCGATATGGGCCTGCCCGATGGCGACGGTGCGGAACTGATTCGACAGGTGGCGCAAGCCGCCCCGCGCGTGCCGGTGATCCTTGGCATCTCGGGCGACCCCATGCGCGAGGATGAGGCGATTGCCGCCGGGGCTGACGGCTTTCTGACCAAACCGCTGGAAAGCCTCGCGGCCTTTCAACAGGCAATCCTAGCCGCGCTGCCCGAACAGGCCCGCCAGCTTGGCCTGCGCGCCCTGCCCGACGACCTGATCGCGCCGGACACCACGGCCCTGCGCGACGATCTGACCCATGTGGCGCAAGTTCTGGACGCGATGGAGGATACTTCTGCCGTCGATTACATCGCCCGGTTTCTGGCCGGGGTGGCACGGTCCAGCCATGATCACGGGCTGGCCGATGCGGCGGAAACGCTGGCCCGCGATCATGCCGAGGGTCGGGCGCTGGCAGCCGATCTGGCCCGGATCAGCGGACTGGTTCAGGATCGGCTGATGGCCGCTGGCGGCAGCGCCTGACCCCACGCCCCGGCAGGGCAGCATCCGTCAGCGCCGACAGGCTGCGGCGCTGCTGACCGCTGGCGTCGAAATTATCCGGCGCCAGCCATGCGTCATAGGCATCCCGCAAGGCAGGCCATTCGCTGTCCAGCATCGAGAACCAGGCCGTATCCCGGTTGCGGCCCTTATAGATCATATGCTGACGGAAAACGCCTTCGAACGTGAACCCCAACCGCTGCGCCGCCCGACGCGACGGCCCATTGAGCGCATCACATTTCCATTCCAGCCGCCGATAGCCGGCCTCCATGGCCCAACGCACCATAAGAATCAACGCCTCGGAAGCCTCAGGCGTCCGCTGCAAGGGCGGGGTCATCAGCACGTGGCCGATCTCGGTGCTGCCATTGGCGGTATCCGTGCGCAAAAGCGACACGACTCCAAGCGCCGCCCCGGCTTGCGGGCGGATCGCATAGAAACAGGGATCAGCACCGGCCTGCATCCGCGCAACCCATTCCGCATAAGCCGCAGCTTCAGGAAACGGGCCATAGCCCAGATAATCCCAAATCCAATCCGCCCCCTGCGCCGCCTGCCAGATGGTTTCGCCATGACGCGCCGCATCCAGCCGCTCCAGCACGACAAACTGTCCCGCAATCCGATCGGGGCCGGGCGCCGACGGCGCGACATACCCGACGGCCTCACCAACAGGCCGCAAATCATTCTGGTTCATCCATCCCACTCCACGCAAACCGCCGTTACACACGCATCAGAGCAAACCGCCAGCCCCTTACCTATAGGGCGCTCTGCCCCCGTGCCATTACCGACCGAATATCGCACCGCAGGACGGCGCGCACCAATCCCCCGGTCACAACACCATCCCCCGCATCACCACCTTCACCGGGACGTCATGCAGCGCCTCAAAATGCAACGCTGCAAGACTCCAAACACCAGCCCCAACGCCCTAAACCCGCGCGACGCCCCCACCGGCGGCCCGAGGCTGCATATCCCGCATCTTTTGTCCATAAATATCCCGGGGGAATTGTCCGGCACGGACAATGGGGGCAGCGCCCCCAAACAACGCCCCCCCAAAAGCAACGGGCGGCCCATCGGACCGCCCGCAACCATTATTCCTTGGGCATCGCCCGCAGCCGCAACTCCCGCAACTGCTCATTCGTGGGTTCGGACGGCGCGCCCATCATCAGATCCTCGGCCCGCTGGTTCATCGGGAACATGATAACCTGCCGGATATTCGCCTCATCGGCCAGCAGCATCACGATCCGGTCGATCCCTGCCGCGCAACCACCGTGGGGCGGCGCACCATAGCGGAACGCCTTGACCATGCCACCGAACCGCTTTTCGACCTCATCCGCGCCATAACCGGCCAGCTCGAACGCCTTGAACATGATGTCGGGCTGGTGGTTGCGGATCGCGCCCGAAACCAGCTCATAACCATTGCAGGCAAGGTCATACTGATAGCCTTTGACCGCAAGCGGATCGCCGTTCAGCGCCTCCAGCCCGCCTTGCGGCATCGAGAACGGGTTGTGGCTAAAGTCAATTTTGCCCTCGTCGGTCTTCTCATACATCGGGAAATCGACGATCCAGGCGAACTTGAACTGGTCCTCATCGGTCAGCCCAAGCTCGCGCCCGATCTCATTGCGGGCGCGACCGGCGACAGCCTCGAACGCCTCGGGCTTGCCGCCGAGGAAGAACACGGCATCGCCTTCGCCAAGGCCGAGTTGTACACGGATGGCCTCGGTCTTTTCTTCGCCCAAAGCCTTGGCGATGGGGCCGGCGGCTTCCATCCCCGCGTCAGCCTTGCGCCAGAAAATATACCCCATCCCCGGCAGGCCCTCACGCTGGGCAAAGGCGTTCATGCGGTCAGCAAACTTACGCGAACCACCCGTCGGCGCGGGGATGGCGCGGATTTCGGTTCCTTCCTGCTCCAGCAGTTTCGCGAAAATCCCAAAGCCCGAGCCGCGGAAATGGTCGCTGACCACCTGCATCTCGATCGGGTTGCGCAGGTCGGGCTTGTCGCTGCCGTATTTCAGCATCGCCTCGGCATAGGGGATGCGCGGCCAGTCGGCATCAACGCGGCGGCCACCGCCGAACTCCTCGAACAAGCCCTGAATGACCGGCTGAATGGTGCGGAAAATGTCCTCTTGCTCGACAAAGGACATTTCGATGTCGAGCTGGTAAAAGTCGGTTGGCGAGCGATCAGCGCGCGGGTCTTCGTCGCGGAAGCAGGGCGCAATCTGGAAATACTTATCGAAACCCGCAACCATGATAAGCTGCTTGAACTGCTGCGGGGCCTGCGGCAACGCATAGAACTTGCCCGGATGCAGGCGGCTTGGCACCAGAAAGTCGCGCGCCCCTTCGGGGCTGGACGCGGTGATGATCGGGGTCTGGAACTCGGTAAAGCCGCTGTCCCACATCCGGTTGCGCAA
Source organism: Paracoccus sp. (in: a-proteobacteria) (assembly GCF_030538695.1). Classification (GTDB taxonomy): domain Bacteria; phylum Pseudomonadota; class Alphaproteobacteria; order Rhodobacterales; family Rhodobacteraceae; genus Paracoccus. The sequence goes on along the minus strand of NZ_JAUNTN010000015.1, from coordinate 79,589 downwards.
GGACCGCACCACCTGCGACCGCAGCATGATATTATTGTGCAGGCTTTCCCGGCGCAGGTCGAGGAAGCGATAGGTCAGGCGGGTTTCCTCGGGGTATTCCTGATCGCCAAACACCGGCAAAGGCAGCTCATCCGCAGGGCCAAGAACCTCGAGATCGGTGGCGTAAACCTCGATTTCGCCGGTCGGCAGCTTGGGATTCACCAGCGCCGCGTCGCGCAGCTTCACCCGCCCGTCAATGCGGATCACGGTTTCCGCCCGCAGCTTTTCCATCGCCGCAAAAGCCGGGCTGTCGCTGTCAGCCAAGACCTGCGTCATGCCGTAATGGTCGCGCAGATCGACGAACAGCACACCGCCGTGATCGCGGACACGGTGAACCCAGCCGGCAAGACGGACGGTTTCCCCGGCATGGCCGGCGTTCAGATCGGCGCAGGTATGGCTGCGATAGGCGTGCATGGTCAGATCCCCTTGGTTCAGGCCCTGCATCAACCGCGCGGGCCGCGCAAAGTCAAGCGATCAGAACGGCCGCACGACATTGCCGGAATAGAAATAAATCCCCATACCGACCAGAAACAACATGTTCCCGGCCAGCGCATGAGCCAGAAAGGCCGATGGAAAACCACGCATCAGATAGGCCCGCGCAAAGATCAGCCCGCCCGCAAAGGTCAAGACTGCGACGATCAGGTTCCAATACATCAGATGCGCCAGCGAAAACATCGCCGCATTGGTCACGACCGCCGCGCGGCGGCTGTTGAACAGAATCCCATAGCGGTAAAAGAACAGCGCCCGGAAGATCAGCTCTTGCGGCAGCGCCGACAGGATCGGGTAAAGCAGCCAGACCATCAGCATCATGCCGGGATTGCTGCGGGCGAATTGGAAAATCTGATCCGGGGCGGTGAACCACAGGATCACCAGACTGACCGCACCAACCGACAGCGCAAAGGCAATCTGTTCAGGCCAGCGCACCAACTGCCGCCCGCGCCACAGCCGCCGCCAGTCGAACCCGCCGGTGCGGAACAGCAGGATGATGCCAACCACGGTAAACCCGGCCAGCGCCCGGAACATGGCGCTGGACGGCAGACAAAGTGCCACAAACAGCGGCGCACCGATGAACAGCACCGTGAACTCGGCCCACAGCAGCGGGCGGTTTATTGCAACCGTCGGTTCAGCCACTGGCGCCATTGCAACTGGTTCCCCGCAAATGCGTTCAGATCAACGTCACCCTTGATGCCCGGCACGATGCCGGTGCCGCTGTATTGCCAGAAGGTCCAGCGTTGGCCCGGATAGACCTCACGCGGGTGGCCCGCCACGCTGCGCAGCCAGAACTCCTCGGGCCAGGACCCCAGGTTGTTGTCACGGTAGAAGTCAACCGTCGTGTAGATGATCGGGCGCTGGCCATAATGCTGGTGCAGCATATCCTTGAAAATCTTGGCTTCGCGCAGGACTTCATGGCTGGGCGGGCGGCGCGGGCAGGTTTTGGACGCCGTCCATTCCAGATCCAGCACCGGCGGCAGGGCGCCACGTTCGCGCGGCACATTGGCGATAAACCAGCGCGCCTGCTGCGCCCCCGAGCGGCAGAAGTAGAAATAATGATAGGCCCCGCGCGGGATACGGGCCTGCGCGGATTCGGCCCAATAGCGGCGGAAGCTGGGGTCGGAATGGTCCGCGCCCTCGGTCGCCTTGATGAACACAAAGCTGACGCCCGAGCCGCGCACCTGCGCCCAGTTGATGTCCCCTTGCCAGCGCGAGATGTCGATGCCGTGGACCTGATGACCATAGGGATGCCCGCCAGTCCATGTATGGGGCGCACGATCCCCGAAGCGGGTCGGGCCGCCGCCGAAATCGGCCGAGGTCACACCGCCGCCACCCCGGTATCCACCACCACAAGCCGCCAGAGCCGCCACCGCCAGCACGGAAAGAAGTTTCGTCAGCCGTTTCATCCTGCCCTCGCAAGCCCGTTTTGTGCGCCTTATGCCAGCATCTTGCGGCAAAGTCACGAAACCGCGACGGGTTCAGACGCGGGCAGCGGTCACGAATCTGTCAGCCGGGGACAATCGGCGGCAGGTCGCACGGGTTGACCGGCAATTGGTCCAGAACCTGCGCGGCAGCCGGATCAAGGATACAGTATGACGGCTGGCCCGCATCCTCATGCGCGTTCCGATAGCGGATGGCCGTCAGCCCAAGGTGCGAGATTGCAGCCAGAACCATGCCCCGCGCCTCTGCCTCATTTTGCCGGGCCGCGTCATTGATACGACGCATCAGCAGATAGTATTCGTCATCCTCCAAAGACAGCCGCCCGTGCTTACGCAACGCCAGCACACCCCCGACGCGGATGCTGCGTGCCAGTCGGGCAGGTCGATCACATGCACCCCACAATCGACCCGGCAGCGATACAGCATCCAATCCTGCTGTTCCCACGGCAGGCTGTCCTCATACATCTGCCGGATGCGGTGCAGGGCCGCCCGACGCGAGCCGAAATGCGTCAGGGGCCAGAACTGCGTCTGGCCCCGCAGATTGCCGCCGTGGAACAGGATCAATTCCGGTCCGGCACCAGCTTGCCGGGGTTCAGGATGTTGTTGGGGTCCAGCGTCGCCTTGATCGCGCCCATCAGCGCCCAAGCCTCGCCATGCTGCTGCTCCATCAGGTCGCGCTTGCCGATGCCGATGCCATGTTCGCCGCTGATGGTGCCGCCAACGGCCAGCGCACGTTCAGCCATGCGGCGGGCAACCGCCTTGGCCTGCGCCAATTCCTGCGGGCTGTCGGGGTCGATCAGCAGCAGCGTGTGGAAATTGCCGTCGCCCACATGGCCAACGATGTCACCAATAATCCCGGCCTCGGCCATATCCTTGGCGGCGGCGCTGACGGCGGCGGGCAGTTCGGACATCGGCACGCAAATATCGGTGACAACGCCGGTCGCGCCGGGGCGCAGGCGCAGCGTGGCCCAATAGGAATTGTGCCGTGCCTCCCACAATTTCTTGCGCTCGGCCTCGGATGTGGCCCAGGCGAAGCCTTTGCCACCACATTCCGCCGCCAGTTCGCCAAAGGCTTCGGCATCCGCCTTGACCGAAGCAGGTGCGCCGGTGAACTCGACCATCAGATGCGGTTCTTCGGGATAATCGGTGCCTGCGAACTGGTTCACGGCACGCATCGCCATCGGGTCCATGAACTCGATCCGGGCCATGGGGATGCCAGTCTGCATGGTCATGGCGACACATTCCACCGCCGATTCCAGCGTGGGAAAGGCACAGACGGCGGCGGCGACCTCCTCGGGCTGACCATGCAGGCGCAGGGTCAGCTCGGTGATGATGCCCAGTGTCCCCTCGGACCCGACCATCAGCCCGGTCAGGTCATAACCGGCGCTGGATTTCGCGGCACGGGTGCCGGTGCGGATGATGCGGCCATCGGCCAGAACCACCTCCAGCGCCAGAACATTGTCGCGCATGGTGCCATAGCGCACCGCCGTCGTGCCGCTGGCCCGCGTCGCCGCCATGCCGCCCAGCGTTGCATTCGCGCCGGGATCAATGGGGAAAAACAAGCCCGTCGCCCGCAGATCGGTGTTCAGTGCCTCTCGGGTGACGCCGGGCTGGACAATGGCCAGCATATCCTCGGGGCGGATGTCCAGCACCCGGTCCATGCGGGTCAGATCCAGCACAAGACCACCTTTGACCGCCAGCGCATGACCCTCCAGCGAGGTGCCGGCCCCCCAGCCAATCACCGGCACACCATGGCTGTTGCAGATTTTCAGGATGGCCGAGACCTCCGTCGTATTCAGCGGCCAGGCCACCGCATCGGGCGGCGGTGCGCGGTGGAAGGTCTCGGATGCCGCATGTTGGCTCAGATCACCCGGCTTTTGGGAAAAACGCTCGCCCAGCAACGCGGTCAGGTCGGCAAGAGCAGTTTCGGGCAGCGGCATGGCAGGCGTCCTTTGCAATGGTTCCGGCGCAGGTTAAGCTGGCGGCGCGTCCCCTGCAACGGCAGGATGATGGCGTGGGCAGATGCCTCCGGCGGGGATATTTGGGGACAAAAGGTGCACTGGTTCGAAAGAATCGCCAACCGTCAGATTGACGCCGCCGAAGCACGGGGCGAGCTGCGCGGGCTGGCCGGAGAGGGCAAGCCGCTGGACCCCGAGCGCCTGCGCGAGACGGCGGATGATGTGCTGCATCGGCTGATGGCGGATGGCGGCTATCTGCCGCCGGAAATCGAAATCGCCAAAGAGGTCGCCGCCATGCGCGCCGCCTTTGCGCAGATCGAAGACGAGGACGAACGCCGCGCCTTGCAACGCCGCATCGCCATGGCCGAGTTGAAGCAGAACATTGCCGCCGACGCGCGGCGGCGGTTCATGCGTTAGGTCGCATCGTTCAGGTCGTCGCGCCAGCGGTTGACCAGCGGATAGCGCCGGTCCAGCCAGAACGCCTTGGTGCTGATCCGCGGCCCCGGCGCGGCCTGATAGCGTTTCCATTCGCTGATATACAGCAGGCGCTCGACCTTTTTCACCGTATCGGGATCAAAGCCCTGCGTCACCAGCTCCTTTAGCCCGAGGTCTTTTTCGACCAGCCCTTCAAGGATAGCGTCCAGCACCTCATAGGGCGGCAGGCTGTCCTGATCTTTTTGGTCGGGGCGCAGTTCGGCGCTTGGCGGCTTGTCGATGATCTGCTGCGGGATGACCGCGCCAGCAGGCCCGGCCATCCAGTTGCGATGGTTTTCGTTGCGCCAGCGGCAGGTTTCGAACACCCGCGTCTTATACAAGTCTTTCAACGGATTATAGGCCCCGGCCATATCGCCATAGATGGTGGCGTAGCCCACCGCGACCTCGGATTTATTGCCTGTCGTCAGCAGCAATTCACCAAACTTGTTGGAAATCGCCATCAGCAGCAGCCCGCGCAGGCGGGACTGGATGTTTTCCTCGGTCGTGTCGGGTGCAGTGCCGGCCATCACCCCGGCCAGCGCCGCACCAACGGCATCTTTCGGGCCGTCAATCGGGATCGTATCCATACCACAGCCCAGCAGCCGGACCAGTTCCGCCGCATCGTCCAGCGAGCCTTGCGAACTGTATTCCGAGGGCAGCCGCACACAGCGCACGTTCTGCGGCCCCAGCGCATCGGCCGCAATCACCGCCACCAGCGCCGAATCAATCCCGCCGGACAGGCCCAGCACGACCTTGGAAAAGCCCGATTTGCGGACGTAATCGCCAAGCCCCTCGCACATGGCGCGGTAGTCCTGTTCCCACACGTCAGGCTGCGCCGCGATCGTGCCGGGGGTGCAGCGCCAGCCGTCAGCAGTCCGGGTGAAATCCAGATGCACCACCGCCGGATCAAAGGGCGCAAGTTGTGCCGCCACCTGACCGTCCGGGTTCAGCACAAAGCTGGCGCCGTCATAAACCTGATCGTCCTGCCCGCCGATCATGTTCAGATACACCAGCGGCAGGCCCGTTGCCCGCACCCGATCCTGCATATGCCGCATCCGCAGCGCCAGCTTGTCGCGGTGATAGGGGCTGCCATTCGGCACCAGCAGGATCTGCGCCCCACGTCCCGCCAGCGTCTCCGCGACCCGAGGCCACCACGCATCTTCGCAGATAGGCGAGCCGATCAGCACCGGGCCAATCTGATAGGGCTGGCCGATCTCGCCCGCCGCAAACAGGCGCATTTCGTCGAACAGTTGCACATGGGGCAGTTCGTGTTTCAGCACCCGCGCCTTGATCGCGCCACCTTCCAGCACGAAATAACAGTTATACAGCTTGCCATCCTGCATCAGCGGCCCGCCGATCCCAAGCGCGGGGCCGTCAGCGGTCTGCGCCGCCAGCGCCTGAACCGCCGCCGCGCAATCAGCCTGAAAGGCGGGTTTCAGCACCAGATCCTGCGTCTGGTATCCGGTCAGGAACATTTCCGGCAGGGCCACCATCTGCGCCCCCGCCGCGCGGCCCTGCTGCCATGCCTCCAGCGCCAGTGCCGCATTGCCGGGCAGATCGCCCACGGTGGCGTTCAGTTGCGCGATGGTCAGGCGAAACGTATCGGTCATGGCGGCCTCTGCTGCGGTTTACGGCAACATTAAGCCAGCCGCCACGAAAGGAAAAGCAGCAGGCTTTGCGCAAACCGCCCGCATAGGGTAAGCAGGCAAAAAACAGGCAGGTGGCGATGATGAAACCGGCAAGCATCCTGACGGCATTGGTCCTGACAGCCTTTGCACAAGGCGCGACAGCGCAGGTTGTCACCAAGGAATATGACGATGGCGGGGTTTATGAAGGCACCTTCCGCAACGGTGTCCAGCACGGGCGCGGCACCTATCGCCTGCCGTCCGGGTTCAGCTATGAGGGCGACTGGCTGGACGGGCAGATTCAAGGCACCGGACGGGCCAGCTATCCCAACGGATCGGTCTATGAAGGCCAGTTCAAGGCGGGCAAGCCGGACGGGCGCGGCAAGATCACCTATGCCGACGGCTCGACCTATGAGGGCCAGTGGGCCGCGGGCGAGATGACCGGCGAGGGCGCGGCCACCTATGCCAATGGCAGCAGCTATACCGGCGGGTTCCAGCGGGCCTTGCATCATGGCAGGGGCGTGCTGACGCAGCCAAACGGCTATCGCTATGATGGCGACTGGGTGCAGGGCCAGAAAGAGGGTCAGGGCAAGATCACCTATCCCGATGGCTCGGTCTATGAAGGCGGGATGCTGGCCGGACAACGCGCGGGCAAGGGACGCCTGACCATGCAGGACGGGCTGGTTTATGACGGGATATGGGCATCCGGGCAGATGAATGGTGCCGGGCGGCTGGCCCAGCCCGGTGGCGACATCTACGAAGGCGGAATGCAGAACGGCCAGCGCCACGGGCAGGGCCGCGCATCCTATGCCAATGGTGACGTTTACGACGGCCAGTTCCGCGCCGACAAGCGCCACGGTCAGGGGACGTTCACCGGTGCCGATGGCTATGTCTATACCGGCGAATGGGCCGATGGCCGGATGCAGGGACAGGGCCGGATCACCTATGCCGACGGTTTGGTTTATGAAGGCCAGCTTGCCGCTGATCTGCCAGAAGGACGCGGCAAGATCACCTATCCCGACGGGGCCAGCTATGATGGCGAATGGTCAGGCGGGGTGATCTCGGGTCAGGGCCGCGCCACCTATGCCAACGGGATGGTCTATGAGGGCGGCTTTGCCAATGCCCGCAACGAGGGTCAGGGGGTTATGACCTATCCTGACGGCTACAGCTATGACGGTGCGTGGAAGGACGGTCAGCGCGAGGGCGAGGGCCGTGCCACCTATGCCGATGGCACGCTCTATGAGGGCGGCTTTGCCGGTGGGCTGCGGCAGGGTCAGGGGGTGCTGACCACGCCGGACGGGTTCCGCTATGAGGGCGGTTGGTCGGGCGGCGAGATCGACGGCGAAGGCGTGGCGACCTATGCCAATGGTGATGTTTACGAAGGGTTCTTCAAGGCAGGCAAGCGACAGGGCCAGGGCGTGATGCGCTATGCCACCGGCGAGGTGGCCAGCGGCGAATGGGACGACAACCGGCTGGCGACGGAAGCCCCGGCACCGGGCGACACGGATGCGGATGCCGCCCCCGCACCTGCGCCCGCCGAACCCGAGGCCCCGCAGGCGCAGACCCCTCCGCCCGCACAGGCCGCACCGGATGAGACGTCCGCAGCGGATGCAGAAGATGGGGCGGGCAACTGATGCGCGTGATTTTCATGGGAACGCCGGACTTCTCGGTTCCGGCGCTACGGGCGCTGGCCGCGCAGCATGAGGTGGTGGCGGTCTATTCGCAGCCACCCCGCGCCGCCGGTCGCGGCCAGCACCCCCGCCCCGGCCCGGTCCATGCCGCCGCCGAGGCTTTGGGGATCGAGGTCCGCACCCCCCTGCGCCTGCGTGATGCGGATGAACAGGCCCGCTTTGCCGATCTGCACGCCGATGTGGCGGTGGTTGCCGCCTATGGGCTGATCCTGCCGCAGCCGGTGCTGGACGCGCCACGGCTGGGGTGCCTGAACATCCATGCCTCGATCCTGCCGCGCTGGCGAGGTGCGGCCCCGATCCATCGCGCGATCATGGCAGGCGATGCGGAAACCGGCGTGGCGATCATGCAGATGGAGGCCGGGCTGGACACCGGCCCGGTGCTGGCCGAGGCCCGCACCCCCATCGGCCCGACCGACACCACCGGCGACCTGCATGATCGGCTGGCGGCAATGGGCGCTGATCTGATGCTGGATGTGCTGGACCGCCTGCCCCTGCCCGCTCTGCCGCAGACCGAAGATGGCGTGACCTATGCCGCCAAGATCGACAAGGCCGAGGCCCGCATCGACTGGACCCGTCCCGCTGTTCAGGTGGACCGCCAGATCCGGGGCCTGTCGCCCTTTCCCGGCGCGTGGTGCGAGATTGCAGGGGAACGGGTCAAGCTGATCCGCTCGCGCCTCGTGGATAGTGCGGGACAGCCGGGGCAGGTGCTTGGCGGGTTCACCGTGGCCTGCGGCGAAGGCGCAGTCGAGGTGCTGGAGGCCCAGCGCGCCGGCAAACGCGCCATGCCTGCTGATGAGGTTTTGCGCGGCCTGACCCTGCCCGATCGGCTGACATAGCAGCGGGGGCTTCACACCCCCGCACCCGCAGCTTTTTGTGGGGGTTTCACACCCCCACACCCGCAGCTTTTTGGGGGGGTTTCACACCCCCACACCCCCGTGGGATATTTAAGTGAAGAAGAAATCGCCGGAAGGTCAGGGCTTAGGCCCCTTTGGGGCGGAACGCCTTGATCCTTGCCGGGTCAGTCTCGATCCGCGCCGCGCCGATCAGGTCAAGGCAATAAGGCACCGCCGCAAAGACCGCGTTCAGGCAGGTGGCGATGGCCGAGGGTTTGCCGGGAATCGTGATCATCAGGCTGGTATCACGGATCGCCGCCGTCTGGCGCGACAGGATCGCCGTCGGCACCTCGGCCAGCGAAGCGCGGCGCATTTCCTCGCCAAAACCGGGCAGTTCCTTGTCCATCACATCGGCCACGGCTTCGGGGGTCTGGTCGCGCGGAGCGGGGCCGGTGCCGCCGGTAATCAGGATCAGGTCAGCGCCCTGCTCGGTCAGTTCGATCAGCTTGGCGGCCACGACCTCGCGTCCGTCGGGTATGATATGGCGGGTAATCTGCATCGGGCTGGTGATGGTGTCACGCAACCACGCCTCGGCACCGGGGCCGCCCTTATCCTCATATTCACCGCGGGCAGCACGGTCGCTGACGGTAACGATGGCGATGCGGGCGGAACGGTCGGTCATGGCATTTGTCCTTTGAGGGGGTCCGCGAAGGCTATACCGGATTCATCAGATCCTCAACAAACCAAGCGGCGAATTGGGCGCGGCCCGACACCCCCGCCTTGGCATAAATCCGGGTCAACTGCGCCCGCACCGTGCCATGCGCCGCCGGGCGATGTCAGCGCCACGTCACGCTCGGCCGGGGTCAAACCCCAGCGTTCGAACTGATCCTGCGCCGTGGCATTCCTTTTGTGTCGCGGTCCGGGCGAAATGCGCGGGCCATGACCGGAACATGAGGTTATCCGTAGCGCCGGTTGACTGCAGCAACGCTTACGGACGATTTGCTGCGGTTGGGCATGTTCCAAGCCGGACGCCCCCCAACGACGCACCCATGGCTTCGGCAGCGGCGGATTCGGAGATCAGCACATCCATAAGATTACTGCGCGGGCACCAGTGGATCAGGGCCTGAGGCCCCCCTCAGACCACGGCTTCAGGCTGCTGAAATCCTTGTCCATCGGCCGGATAAAGGACCAGGTGGAATGGATGACGCTCCATTCACCATCGGGTTCCTTCTGGAACACCTCAATGACATTATATTCCATGTCGATCAGGTTCGTTTTGGCAAAAAGCTGATAGGTCAGCACCGCCATATCCGTGCCAAACTGCACACGCGGATGGCGAAGATCGTAGCTGTCGGCATGAAGCGCCCCGTCGATGGATTGCAGAAACCTGCCGATGCTTTCATGGTCGTCCGTGCGCGTCTCTACCGCCGCGTCGAAATAGGAAAAGCTGCGTCTGGACCAAAGCTGCGCATAGCCCGACGTATCGCCCCGGAACCATTTGTCCAGCGCGGCTTTTTCAAGCCCGATCAGGTCATCGGCAAGCGCGCGTTCGTCGTCACTATAGTCACGTTCATATTGCGGTTCAGTCATCGGTTCGTCCTTTCGTTTTCCCCCACCCAGATGTGCAGCAGGCCGCCCAAGCGCAACGGCTTAGCGGGCATGGCAGGTTCCCAGAGGGTTCAGCACGGTCAGCGGCTCAGCGCGCGCAGTGGCGGCGGCTGTCTGGGAAATGACCCCATCTTCCAGCAGGTTTCTCAGAACATAATTGCGTCGTTCCAAAGCCTTTTCCGGGTTTCGCCTTGGATTGAGGTCGGCTGGCGCAACTGACAAAGAGGCCAGCAGTGCAGCCTCTGACAAAGAAAGCTGCGTCATGTCCTTGCCGAAATAGGCCCCTGCCGCGCCCTGGACGCCGTAGCAGCTTTGGCCAAGGAAAACCCCGTTCACGAACCAGTTCAGGATCTCATCATGGCCAAGCGCCTGCCCAAGCGCCATTGTCGCGGGAAGGCTGGCGGCCGGAACCTGATTATGCGCTGGCGAATACCAGCGCGTGATCTCGCGCGTCAGCGTCGAGAAACTGGGGGAACGACGGTAAAAACCACGATCCTGAGCGACCATGAACGCCTGAAGCACAACCTCTGGAACCGGCCGCCAATCCTTGCTGGCGGCCTGATAATCCGCGCGAATGCTTTCGCGGGACGGAAGTTCCTGCGCCCCCGCCGAAAGGGCTGAAAATATCAGCCCGGCAAGGGCGAACCACCTGCCGGGCCGGGGTTTCATCACTTCACCCGCGCGTTGCGGTTCGCCACCAGTTTCAGGCGCAGGGCGTTCAGGCGGATAAAGCCTGCCGCGTCTTTCTGGTCATAGGCGCCGGCGTCGTCCTCGAAGGTCACATGGGCTTCGCTGTAAAGCGAATGATCCGACCAGCGGCCTACGCAATTCACGCTGCCTTTATAGAGTTTCAGCCGCACGGTGCCGGTCACATGCTCCTGCGATTTGTCGATCAGGGCTTGCAGCATCTCGCGTTCGGGGCTGAACCAGAAGCCGTTATAGATCAGTTCGGCGTAACGCGGCATGATGCTGTCTTTCAGGTGGCCCGCGCCGCTGTCCAGCGTGATCTGTTCGATCCCGCGATGTGCTTCCAGCAGGATCGTGCCGCCGGGGGTCTCGTAAATCCCGCGCGACTTCATACCGACAAAGCGGTTCTCGACGAAATCCAGCCGCCCGATGCCGTGACGCCCGCCATATTCGTTCAGCCGCGTCAGGATGGTCGCGGGCGACAGCGCCTCGCCATTGATCGCCACCGCATCGCCGCGCTCGAACGTCACCTCGATATATTCGGGCGTGTTGGGCGCGTCCTCGGGGTTGACGGTTCGCTGATAGACGTAATCGGGGGCCTGTTCGGCGGGGTTTTCCAGCGCCTTGCCCTCGGACGAGGTATGCAGCAGGTTCGCATCGACGCTGAACGGGGCCTCGCCGCGCTTGTCCTTGGCGATGGGGATCTGGTTCTGTTCGGCAAACTCGATCAGCTTGGTGCGCGAGGTCAGATCCCATTCGCGCCAGGGCGCAATGACGCGGATCGCCGGGTCCAGCGCATAGCAGGACAGTTCGAACCGCACCTGATCGTTGCCCTTGCCGGTCGCGCCATGGGCCACGGCATCGGCGCCATGTTCATGCGCGATCTCCACCAGACGCTTGGAAATCAAGGGCCGCGCAATCGAGGTGCCCAGCAGATACAGCCCCTCATAAACCGCATTGGCGCGGAACATCGGAAAGACGAAATCGCGCACAAATTCCTCGCGCAGATCGTCGATATGGATGTTTTCGGGACGTATCCCCAGCAGCTCCGCCTTGTGACGTGCCGGTTCCAACTCCTCACCCTGCCCCAGATCGGCGGTGAAGGTAATGACCTCGCAGCCATATTCGGTTTGCAGCCATTTCAGGATGATCGACGTATCAAGCCCCCCGGAATAGGCGAGGACAACTTTCTTTGGCGCGTCGGACATGCGGACCCCCTTTGGATTTTGCGCAGGGATAGGACGGAAACGCGGTTGTCACAAGGGTTTCCCGGCGGATAATAGGCAAAACCCGAGCCAAGGCTGCAATCTTGACCAATCCGCCCCTGATCCGCGAAACCCTGCGCCAGATTTGCCTCTATCGCTGACAGATTCTGCCGGTTGCCGGGCTGATCTGGCTGGCACAATACCCGTCACGCCGCAGCGAGCGGGACTTCTATTGATGCGATGGCCTTGTCCGGCGGGCATGGCACCGTCGTCTGGCTGGCGGCGGTGATCGTCGAGGTCGCAGTTTACCCTGGGACCGCGTGTATGGCGGTCGGCTGGCGCTGATGGATGAGGCACCGGGGCGCTGACTGGCGCGCTGGCATTGGCGGCCGATATTGTCCTGTTTTACCCTGTCGCGGCTCCTGCCAATGCTGACGGTGGACCAATGCTGACGGGGGCTGCCAGCCTTGGGCTTTTTTCTGAGCGTCAACCTGCTGCGGCCTTGATCGCCACATAGCTGTTCCTGCGCCTGTCGCCCATACAGGTCAGTCGGACGCTGGGCCGCAATATGGCTAACCGAAGCGTGGCGGGCAACTGCTCCCTTCTCGCGCCCGTTCCAGCGGCTGAGCCTTGTCATTCAGCTTGCAATCGCCCTGCTGATTGGGGCAGGCGCACCTATCAGTATGATGCTGACCGATGACCAAGGCTATTATATCAGCACCCCTGCCCCTTTCATGGCGGCCCTGCTGTCCTGCCTGATGATGCTGCGGTTCGAACGGTTGATCCTGTCGGCCATGAACAGCGTTTATCACCGCGCAAACCTACTGCGGGTATGATTCCATCAACGGCCCCTTGCTTGCCTGCGCATTTCCCGGCATGGCTGGGGCATGAAAAACTTCACCGCCTCTGTCCGTGACGCCGAACGCGCCCTGCGCGAGCTGTTTCAGCCTACGCCGCTGCAACGCAATGATTTCCTGTCCACACGTTATGGTGCCGACATCTGGCTGAAACGCGAGGATCTGACCCCGGTGCGCAGCTATAAGCTGCGGGGGGCGTTCAACGCCATGCGCAAGCTGGAGGGCGGGCAGCAGCATGTCGTCTGCGCCAGCGCCGGGAACCATGCGCAAGGCGTGGCCTATGCCTGCCAGCATTTCGGCGCGCGCGGCACGATCTTTATGCCGGTGACGACGCCGGGGCAAAAGATCGACAAGACGCGGGCCTTTGGGGGCGATGCGGTCACGATCCGGCTGGTCGGCGACTATTTCGACCAGACCCTTACAGCCGCGCAAGAGTTCGCACGGGCCGAAGGCGCGGTATTCCTGCCGCCCTTCGATTCGCTGGACGTAATCGAAGGTCAGGCCACCATTGCACAGGAAATCATGGAACAGATGGGCGGCGCACCCGACCTGATCGTGCTGCCGGTGGGCGGCGGCGGTCTGGCGGCCGGGGTGACGGCATGGTTCGCGGAAAACGCCCCTGCGACCCGTTTCGCCTTTGCTGAGCCAGAGGGCGGCGCCAGCCTGATGGCCGCGCTGCGGCAAGGCGGGCCAGTCACCCTGCCCCGCGTAGACAGTTTCGTGGACGGTGCCGCCGTGGCCCGCATCGGTGATCTGCCCTTTGCGCAACTTGCGGGTTTCAAGCCCGGACAGGTGTTTCTGGCCCCTGAGGACCGCATCTGCATCACCATGATCGAGATGCTGAACACCGAAGGCATCGTGCTGGAACCCGCCGGTGCGCTGGCCATCGACGCCCTGCGCGACATCCCCGATCTGGAGGGGCGCCGCGTCGTTTGTCTGTGTTCGGGCGGCAATTTCGATTTTGAACGGCTGCCCGAGGTCAAAGAGCGCAGCCAACGCTTTGCCGGGCTGAAGAAATATTTTATCCTGCGGATGCCCCAGCGTCCCGGTGCATTGCGCGAGTTTCTGGCCATGCTTGGCCCGGATGATGACATCGCCCGGTTTGAATATCTGAAGAAATCAGCCCGCAATTTCGGCTCGGTGCTGATCGGAATTGAAACCAGCGACCCGATGAACCTGCACAGGCTGATGAACCAGCTGGAAGCCGCCGGTTTCGCATATCGTGACATCACCCAGGACGCGATTCTGGCAGAGTTCCTCATTTGACCGCAACCAGAGGCGCAAGCCCAAGCTCTTGCCCCATGGCCGCCTGCATCTGCTGTTTGCTGGCGGCATAAAGGTCGATCACCGCGGAAACCGTTGCCTGATCTGCGGTGCCAGCAGTTGCCAGCCGCTCGCCCGCCTCACACAAGGCGGCGAAATCCCGAAAACCAAGGTTCAGCCCGCTGCCTTTCAGCCCATGAAACTGTCGCCCCAACGCCGCCGGATCATCCAGGGACAGGCGGTAAAGGCCGCTTTCGACCTCATCCAGAAACAGCTCCAGCACCATAAAGAAATCATCCCCGCCAAGGTCGCCATAAAGTTCCCGCAAACGCGCCCAATCAATCATTGCAACCACCCCGAATCGCTTCGCATCCCGGTTTAGCAGACAGGGCTTTCCCAAAGATTAACGGCGGCCATTAACGGCCTGTTCAGCTTTGCCTGTTATGCAGGCGGCATGACATTGACGAATCGCCCCCTTGAAGCCTCAGCCCCCGCGCCGCAACAGCCGCGGCTGGTTCTGGTCGTTGACGACAGCCCAGCACAGCGCCGCGTGGTAACGCTGCAACTGGCCCGCGCGGGTTATCAGGTCACAGAGGCCAGCAGCGGAGAGGAGGCTTTGCGGTTGTGCGCCACGCAGGAACCGGACTTCATCCTGTCGGACTGGGTGATGCCGGGGATGAGCGGGCCGGATTTCTGCCGCGCCTTTCGCGGGCGCAAGCGCAAGAAATACGGTTATGTGATCCTGCTGACCTCACGCAGCGGCACGCAGGACATCGTGCATGGGCTGCAAAGCGGGGCGGATGATTTTCTGGCCAAGCCGGTTGCAACCGCCGAACTGGTCGCCCGGCTGGCCGCTGGCGAACGTATCCTGTCCATGGAGGAGCGCCTGCGCGCCAGTAACGCCCGGCTGAAAGAAACGCTGGAGGATCTGCGCCGCTCACAAGAGCTGATCGACCGCGACCTCAAGGACGCACGCGCCCTGCAAGAAGGACTGATGCGCCAGCGCAAGGGCCTGATGGGGCAATTGTCGATCTCGTTGCTGCTGCGGCCTGCGGGGCAGATTGGCGGCGATCTGGTCGGGTTCTTCCCCATCGACAGCCGCCGCGTCGGGATTTTCGCCACCGACGTCTCGGGACATGGCGTTGCTGCGGCACTGTTGACGGCGCGGCTGGCAGCTTATCTCAGCGGCGCGGGCGAACAGAACATCGCCCTGCGTATGACGCCCATGGGGCTTTATGATGCGCTGCCCCCCGCTGAACTGGTCAGCTATCTGAACCGCTTGCTTATCAAGGACATGCGGACGGACACTTACCTGACCATGCTTTACGCCGAGGTGAACTTCCTGACGGGTGAAGGCCGCTTGGTGCAGGCCGGGCATCCGCATCCGCTGATCCAGCGTCAGAATGGCTCGGTCGAGGTGGTCGGCCATGGCGGTTTGCCGGTCGGCGTATTCGAAGGCGCCAGCTATGATGAGGTGCCGTTCCGTCTGGCCCCCGGTGATCGCATGTTCATCGCCTCGGACGGGATCACCGAAGCCACGTCGCCGCATGGAACGCTGCTCGGGGAACAAGGGCTCATGGATATTCTGCGCACCAATGCCAGCCTGCATGGTGACGGGCTTCTGGAATCGTTGTCCTGGTCGGTATCCAATTTTGCCCAAGGCAGACGTGATGATGATATCTCTGCTGCGCTGCTGGAATATGGTGGTTCGGGCTGGCCCCTTGGGCCGGGCGGGAAAATACCTATATAGGGCGGCAAACGCGGCCGTTTCCGGCCGCAGACATCCCGAAAGGACACCCATGCCCACCTCCAGCCAGATCACTTGGGACGACACCGTTCTGCCGTTCCAGCTTGACCGTTCCAGCATCCGGGGTCGCGTTGCGCGGCTTGACGGCGTTCTGGATCACATCCTCAGCCGCCATGACTACCCGGCCCCTGTCGCCGCGATGGTTGCAGAACTGGCGCTGCTGGCGGCGCTGATCGGCCCGACCGTCAAGCTGCGCTGGAAGCTCAGCCTGCAAGTGCGCGGCAAGGGCGCGATCCGAACCATTGCCGCTGATTATTATGCCCCGGCCTCGGAAACCGAACCGGCCCGCATCCGGGCATGGTCCAGCTTTGACGCCGACCGGCTGGATCTGAACCAGCCCGGCTTCGACCAGATTGGAGAGGGTTATTTCGCCATCCTGATCGACCAGGGCGAAGGCAACCTGCCCTATCAGGGCATCACCCCGCTGGCGGGTGGTGCGCTGGCGGCCTGTGCGCAGGCATATTTCGCGCAATCGGAACAGCTTCCGACCCGGTTCGCCCTGTCTTATGGCCATTCGCAGATGGCAGGCGGCGCGGCAGGCTGGCGGGCGGGCGGCGTCATGCTGCAAACCCTGCCCGCGCAACCGATGGCCCCGGCCGAAGGCGGCAGCGGCACGGACGGGCTGATCGAGGCCGCAGACATCCTGCAAGGTGCGGAATCCGAGGATTGGAACCGCGCCAATCACCTGCTGGACACGGTCGAGGAGATTGAGCTGATCGGCCCTTCGGTCTCGCAGACCTCGTTACTGACACGGCTGTTCCACGAGGAATCGCCCCGCGTCTTCGACCCTCAGCCGGTGCGCTTTGGCTGTTCCTGCTCGGAAGATCGGGTGCGCGGCACCATGTCGATCTATTCGGCCAAGGACATCGCGCATATGACCACGCCCGAGGGCAAAGTCACCGCCGATTGCCAGTTCTGCGGCGCCCATTACGAGATGGACCCGGCAAGCCTGGGATTTGAGGCAACCGTGGACGCGGACGGCAACCCTCTGCCGCAAGAGGCCGGTTGAACGGGCTGCGCGACAAGCTGCTGGCTGCGCTGAACCAGCCGTCCGGGGACAGTTCGGATTTCGACCTGAACCCCGGCGTAACACCGCCCGGCACACCCCTGCGCGACGCGGGGGTGCTGGCGGCATTTTACCCGGACGGGCAGCTGATCCTGACCAAACGATCCAGCGCGCTTCGCCACCATCCGGGCCAGATCGCGCTGCCCGGTGGCAAGGTCGAACCCAGCGACGGCGGCGTGATTGGCGCGGCGCTGCGCGAGGCGCATGAGGAAATCGGCCTGCCCCGTGATGGCGTTGAAATCCTTGGCACCCTGCCCGCGCATCGCACCGTGACCAGCTTTCGCATGGTGCCTGTTCTGGCGCTGGTGACAGCCCCATTCACGCCCATGCCCGAGCAGGGCGAGGTGGACGAAATCTTCACTCTGCCCTTTGCTCATATCGCGGATCCCGCGCGCTATCGGATCGAGCGGCGGATGTGGGGCGGACAATGGCGGGCCTATCGCGCCGCGCCTTTCGGGCCTTATTATCTGTGGGGCGCGACGGCACGGGTGCTTTACGGGCTGGCGGAAAGGCTAAACCGATGACCGACCGGATCAACGCTGATTTCCTGACACGCCCCGGCTTTCGCGCCTTGGCCGCACTGTTTGCGGCGCAGGGCTGGCGGTTATGGGCCGTCGGCGGTTGCGTGCGCGATGTGCTGCTGAACCGCCCCGTCGGGGACATCGACCTGTGCAGCGACGCGGCCCCCGATCAGGTTATCGCGGCGGCGGAAACCACCGGGATGCATTGTATCCCAACCGGGCTGGCGCATGGCACGGTAACTGTTATTTTTGGTGATGAACCCTATGAAATCACGGCGCTGAGGCAGGACACCGAAACCTTTGGCCGCCACGCCACCGTCACCTTTACCGATGATCTGGCCCAAGACGCGGCACGGCGCGACCTGACCATGAACGCGCTCTACCTGACGCCCGACGGCCTGCTGGTGGACCCGCTGAACGGACTGCCGGACCTGTTGGCGCAGCGGGTGCGCTTTGTGGGCGACCCCGCGCGGCGTATTGCCGAAGATTACCTGCGTATCCTGCGGTTTTTCCGCTTTTTCGCATGGTATGGCCGCCCCGGTCAGGCCGATGCCGCCGCGCTGACCGCCTGCGCCAAGGGGCGCGCCGGGCTGGCACAACTGTCGCGCGAACGGATCGGACAGGAAATCCGTCGCCTGCTGGCCGCGCCGGACCCTGTGGAAACCCTGAATCTGATGCAGGAAACCGGAGTCCTGCAAGACATTCTGCCCGGTGCCGACCCTGCCCCGGTGACGCAGCTTGGCGCAGCAGGCTGGCAGGCGCGACTGGCCGCACTGGCACCGTTTTCCGTGACCGACGCCCTGCGTCTGTCCAAAGCAGAATCGCGGCACCACGATCAGATTTTGCGGGCGGCAGAACAGGGCTGGTCGCTGGACCGGATCGGCTATCACCTGCCCCCTGACACCGCTGTGGATGCCGCCGCGCTTGCCGGTCTGCGCGAACCGGGCTGGCAGGAGCGGCTGACCCGCGCCGCAGCCGCGCGGCTGCCGATCAGTGCCGCCGAGCTGCCCGACCTGTCCGGCCCCGCGATCGGCACCGGGCTGCGCGCTGCTGAAACCGAATGGATCGCTTCGGGGTTTAACATATCGAAACAGGCACTTATCCAAATCGCAAAAGGGCAGACATGAGCATCCATCACCGCTTTGGCCGCATGATTGACGCCTTTGCCCCGGCCGAAGGCGACCCGCCGCGCAGCTTGCTGGCCTTTATCGCCTGGTGCCTGCGTGGCGCCTGGGGCGGGCTGGCGGTGGCCGGCGCGACCTCGGCGCTGGCCGGGGTTGCAGATGTGATCTCGGCGGTTTTGCTGGGATGGGTGGTGGATGCCGTCACCAATTCCGCCCCTGCAACGTTGCTTGGCGATGCAGGCTGGCTGATCGCAGGATTCGTGCTGTTTTTTGTCGTCGTCCGGCCAGCGATTTTTGCCCTGTCCACGGCCAGTTCCAACGTCATTATCGGGCCAAATGTCCTGCCGCTGGTGCTGTCGCGGCTGCACCGCTGGACGATGGGCCATTCGGTGACGTTTTTCGACAACGACTTCGCAGGCCGCATCGCCCAAAAGCAGATGCAGACTGCGCGGGCCGTGACCGATGTGGCTTCTGAAATGGTGAACGTGGTCGCATTTGCACTGGCCTCGATCCTGGGATCAGCAGCGTTTTTGCTGATGGTGGACGGATGGGGCGCGGTGGCGCTGATCGTCTGGATGTTTGCCTATCTGGCGCTGATCCGCTTTTTCCTGCCGCGTATCCGCTCGCGCTCCAGGGAACGGGCCTCGGCACGGGCGATGGTGACGGGGCATGTCGTTGACACGATTACCAATATCAAGACCGTCAAGCTGTTTGCCCATGCCGCGCATGAGGATCGCTCGGCACTGAACGCCATGTCCGGCTTCCGCAACGCCGCGCTGGAGTTCGGGATTACCTCGACCCATTTCCGCCTGACGCTGATGTTCATTGCCGGGCTTTTGCCGGTGATTCTGGTCGGCGGCAGCATCATGCTGTGGCAGGATGGACGCGCCACGGTGGGCGATATTGCCGCCAGTGGGGCAATTTCGATGCGGCTGGCGCAGATGACCGGCTGGGTTTCGATGGCGCTGATGGGCCTTTGGGGCAGCGTGGGTGAGATTGAGGACGGGATGCAAACCCTTGCGCCGCCGCATGACCTGACCGATGCCCCCGACGCGGTGGCCCTGCCCCCGGTCGCCGGGCGGGTGGATTTCGACGATGCCGGCTTTGCCTATGGCCGGGGCGCGAGCGGGTTGCAAGGCATTGATCTGCATATCGCACCGGGCGAGAAAGTCGGGATCGTAGGGGCCTCGGGTGCCGGAAAATCGACACTGGTAGCACTGCTGCTGCGGCTTTACGACGTGGAAAAGGGCGCAATCCGCATCGACGGGCACGATATTCGCGGCGTCACGCAGGAATCCCTGCGCCGTCAGATCGGCATGGTCACGCAGGAAACCGCGATGTTCAACCGCTCGGCCCGCGACAATATCCGCTATGGCACGCCCGACGCGACCGAGGATCAGATCATCGCCGCCGCCAAAGCCGCCGAGGCACATGAGTTCATCCTGAACCTGCGCGACCATCAGGGCCGGACCGGCTATGACGCGCATCTTGGCGAACGCGGCGTCAAGCTGTCGGGAGGTCAGCGCCAGCGCATTGCCCTGGCACGTGCCTTCCTGAAAGACGCCCCTATTCTGGTGCTGGATGAGGCCACCAGCGCGCTGGACAGCGAGGTCGAGGCCGCGATCGGGGACGCGCTGACCCGTGTCATGGCTGGGAAAACCGTGCTGGCGATTGCGCATCGCCTGTCCACCATCGCAGAACTTGACCGCATCATCGTGCTGGAAGATGGCCGCATCGCGGAACAGGGCAACCATGCTGACCTGTTGGCGAAAGGCGGGCTGTATGCGCGCTACTGGAACCGCCAGTCGGGCGGATTCCTTGGCACCGAGGATGACGAATGACGCTGACGATTCAACGGCTTGGCCGTCGGGGCGATGGCGTGACTGACGGCCCGGACGGTCGGGTTCTGGTGCCGCTGACCCTGCCCGGCGAGGTGATCGACAGGGCAATTGCAGATGGTCGCATTGCTGCCCCGCGTATCCTGACACCCTCACCGCAGCGGGTGCGCCCGGCCTGCCCACATTACAGCGCCTGCGGCGGCTGTCAGCTCCAACACGCCAGCGATGATTTCGTCGCCCGCTGGAAGGCCGGGGTGATCGAGACCGCACTGGCCGCGCAGGGAATCACGGCGCAGGTCGCCACCGTGCAGACTTCGCCCGAACGCTCACGCAGGCGGGCGGTGATCTCGGTGCGGCGCACGAAAAAGGGGGCGCTGGCAGGGTTTCACGCACGGGCCTCGGATCAGGTGATTGATGTCAGCGACTGCCCGGTGATCCGCCCCCGGATTCAGGCGGCGCTGCCTGCGCTGCGGGCCATGGCGGGGATTGGGGCATCACGTCAGGGGGAATTATCGGTGGTGGTGACGGACAGCGCCGCCGGGCTGGATCTGTCCGTGCGCGGCGGCAAACCGGCAGATGCGGCGCTGTTGCAAGATATGGCGGCGCTGGCTGCGGAACAGGATTGGGCGCGGCTGGTGTGGGGCGACACACCGCTGACCCGCCGCCCGCCCGCGCAGGTCTTTGGCCGGGCGCAGGTCACGCCGCCTCCCGGTGCTTTCCTGCAAGCCACGGCCGAGGGCGAGGCCGCGCTGTTGGCCGCCGTGCGCCATGCCGTCGGGGATGCGGCCCGGATCGTCGATCTGTTCGCAGGCTGCGGCACCTTTACCCTGCCACTGGCCGAGCAAGCCGAGGTCCACGCCGTCGAGGGCTTGCCCGAACCCTTGGCCGCACTGGATGCAGGCTGGCGGCAGACCAAAGGACTGCGGCGGGTCACGACCGAATCGCGCGACCTTGCCAAACGCCCGCTGATGGCGGACGAATTGAACCATTATGACGCCATCGTGATCGACCCGCCCCGCGCCGGGGCCGAGGCACAAGCCCGCGAAATTGCTGCCAGCCAAGTGCCGCGCGTGGGGTTTGTGTCTTGCGATCCGGTAACTTTTGCCCGCGATTGCCGGATTCTGACCCAAGGCGGCTATGTTCTGGATCAGATTCTCGCCGTCGATCAGTTCCGCTGGTCGGCGCATGTGGAAATTGTCGCCAGCCTGCGCCGAAATCTGGCCTGATTAACGGTTTCGTGGTAATTCCCTGCTAAATTGCGTGAACAGCAATAATGAGGCAGAGATGATTCGAGCAATGCGCGCCCTCGCGGCGACAATTCTGGTGGCTGTTGTGGCGTCCTGCGGCGCACCGCCGAGCAAGTTCAAGACTTATGACGGCCCCCCGATCACTCAGGTGGTGATCGAAAAGGGCAAGCGTGAGATGTATCTGCTCAGCGGCAATCAGGTTGTGAAGGCATATCAGGTCGGACTTGGCACCAATCCCGTCGGCCATAAGCAGTTCGAGGGTGACGGCAAAACGCCCGAAGGCATTTATTATATCGACCGGCTGAACCCGAACAGCCGCTATCACCTGTCGCTTGGGATTTCTTATCCCAACCCGCTGGATCGCGCTGCAGCAGAACCCTACGGCATCAGCGCCGGCAGTGACATCATGATTCACGGTCGTGGCCCCGAGGGCAACGTGCTGGCCAAACAAAAGCGCGACTGGACGGTGGGCTGCATCGCTGTGACCGACAAGGAAATCGAGGACATCTTTGCCATGGTTCCCGTCGGCACCCCGGTGATTCTGCGCCCGTAACCGGCAACCTTAACGAAGGCCCTGCCTGCGCGGGGCTTTCGTCATCCGCACGGGCGGATATTTTGGGATCGCCGCGAAGCCAAAACTGTCCGTGATGCAGGGTTGGAATTGAACCAACATCGCCTCCCCATACGGCAAGCAACCTTTTCCAATCGGGCGACACCACATCACGGACGCAAAATCATGCGCATCCGCCAAGCTGAAATCAAGACTGTTCAGCCGCCCGGCACCCCGGCGGCGGTCTGAAAACCGCCAGCCGGATTTCTTTTACACCCAGCCCGCAAGGTTCTCGGCAATCACCGAAACCAGCGTGTCGATATGCGCCTGATCGTCATTCAGGCAGGGGATATAGATGAATTGCTGACCGCCCGCATCCTCGAAGGCGTGGCGGATCTCGCCGTTGATTTCCTCCAGCGTTTCGATGCAATCGGCTGCAAAAGCGGGGGAAATCACGGCAATATCGGTGATGCCGCGCTGTGCCAGATCGGCCACATGCTCAACCGTATAGGGGCGCAGCCATTCCTCGGACCCGAACACCGACTGGAAGGTGGTGTCGATGGCATCTTCGGGCCAGCCAAGCCGCTCGCGCAGCAGGCGCGTGGTTTTTTGGCATTGGCAATGATACGGGTCGCCTTCCATCAGATAGCGGCGCGGCATCCCGTGATAGCTGGCGACCAGCTTTTGCGGACGGTGACCATTCAGCTTGCGCAACACCGATTGCGCCAGCGCCTCGATATAGTCGGGACGGTCGAAATAGGCCGGAACCGTGCGCACGGCAGGTTGCGCCTTTTGCGTCATCAGCGCCCGGAACAACTGGTCATTGGCCGTCGCCGTCGTTGCCCCGGCATATTGCGGATAAAGCGGCAGGAACACGATCCGGTCACACCCTGCCCTGACCATCCGATCCAGCACATCAGGGGTCGAGGGGTTCCCATAACGCATACAAAAATCGACCATCACCCGGTCGCCCCAACGCGCGGCAGCAGCCTCGGCGATGCGGGCGGTCTGCGCCTTCGTAATCGTCATCAGCGGGCTTTCCCCCGCCTCATGGTTCCAGATCAGCTTGTAATTCGCGCCCGACGTAAATGGCCGCTTGGTCAGGATGATCCCTTGCAGGATCGGTTGCCATTTCCACGCCGGATAGTCGATCACCCTTTTATCCGACAGAAACTCATTCAGATAGCGGCGCATCGACCAGTAATCATAGTTATCCGGCGTGCCAAGATTGGCAATCAGCACCCCAATCTTGCGGGCGGGCAGTTTCGGATGGTCAGCAGGAAGATGGATCATGGTTTGCTCTGGCTATTCAGCGCCTCGGCCAAAGAGGTCGTTGCCGACCCCGGCCGCAGCGGCTTTTGCTGGTTATCGGCCGGAGACCAGCCGGTCAGGAAAATCATCTCATAGGTAACGCTGATCCGCGCCGGATCGTTCACATCAGCCTGCTCGCGGGCCATGATTTCACCCGCACGGGTGAAAATCGCCCGTCGCGACAGGCTGCGCAGCCGGGCCGTCAGCGCGTTGGTTTCCCCCATCGCCCGCAGATCTCGTGCCAGATGCGGAAGGTCACGATAGCTGACCTTCTGGCTGATCTGATCCGCCACCGGCAGTGCCAGCCCGGCCCGGCCCAGCAGCCCGCCCCAGTCACGGATTTCAGCCATCGGCAAGCTGCGCGGCGACAACCCTCCGGTCATTTCAGCCTCGGCCCGACGCAGCGCATCGCGCAGCCCGGCCAGCGTTTCGCCTCCAAGAACCACCCCGATGAACAGCCCGTCCGGGCGCAGGGCGCGAGCCGCCTGCACCATCTGCCCGACCGGATCATTGGACTGATGCAGCGCCAGCGCGTGAATCACCAGATCAAGGCTTGCCGGGGCAAGGTCCAGCACGTCATCATCGTGCAATTGACGCGCCTGTGGGAAGATTTCTGACCAGATTTCAGGAAAACCGCTGATAACGGCGGTGTCGGTAAACCTTCTGTTAATCTCTTCGAGTCTAAAGTGAATCTCGTCACCGGCGATTCGGTGCAGGAAATCCGCCAGCCCAAGGCGCAGGGCGCGGGCGCGATTCCTGCTCAGGGCAGGCCGGTCGATCAATGGTAAGGTTTTGGGATCGGAAGTCATGGGCATTGCCTCTACCCCGTTTCGGCTGATGTTGAAAGGCGCCTTGCGCGTGCTTTACCCGCCACAATGCCCTTGCTGCGCCGAAGGCGTGGCGGGGGATGGGGCGCTCTGCCCAGCCTGCTGGTCAGACATGCACTTTATCACCCGCAGCACCTGCCGGGGCTGCGCGGCACCTCTGCCCGACGCCGGAGAGGTGGCGCGGGACGCGCTATGCGACGATTGCCTGATCTCACCACCAGCATGGGACGGCGCAAGGGCCGCAACCATCTATGACGGCAGCGCCAAACGCATGGTGCTGGCGCTGAAACACGGCGACCGGCCCGACCTTGGGCCGCTGATGGGGCGCTGGCTGGCGCAAGCCCTGCATGGAACCGACCCCGGCAGCGTGGTAATTCCGATACCGCTGCACCCGCGCAGGCTGCTGCGGCGCAAGTATAATCAGGCGGAATTGATGTCGCATATGGTGGCCCGCAGCCTTGGCCTCGCCCATGAACCGCTGGCGCTGCGCCGCGCCCGCAACACTCTGCCACAGGGGCATCGCTCGGCCGAGGACCGGCGGCAAAACATGGACCGTGCCTTTACCGTGCCACGGGTCGCGGCGCAGCGGTTGGCGGGGCGGCCGGTGCTGCTGATCGACGACGTGATGGCCTCGGGCGCAACCATGTCCGAGGCGACGCGGACGCTGCGCATGGCGGGTCTTGGCCCGGTGACGGTCGCGGTGCTGGCGCGGGCGGTCAAGGACAACTAGACAGAGGGTAACGCAACACCAGAACGGAAAGCATCATGGCAAAAGTTGAGATCTACACCACACCGACCTGCCCCTATTGTAAGCGGGCCAAGACTTTGCTGCAAAGCAAGAATGTCACTTACACCGAAA
Organism: Paracoccus sp. (in: a-proteobacteria); assembly: GCF_030538695.1. GTDB lineage: Bacteria > Pseudomonadota > Alphaproteobacteria > Rhodobacterales > Rhodobacteraceae > Paracoccus. The sequence goes on along the minus strand of NZ_JAUNTN010000015.1, from coordinate 54,268 downwards.
TCGACGTGTCGCGTGATCCTTCCCTGCGCGATGCGATGACGGCCCGCGCGAATGGCCGCCGCACCGTGCCGCAGATTTTCATTGACGACAAAGGCATCGGCGGCAGCGACGACCTGCACGCACTGGACGCACAGGGCAAGCTGGACGCCCTTCTGGCCGCCTGATCCATGGAACAGGGGCAAGGTGAGGTGTTGCGGGTGGCGCTGGCGCAGCTTTGCGTCTCGGACGATATGGCAGCCAATCTTGCCTTGACGCAGGAGAGCATCGCACAGGCGGCAGCAGGGGGTGCGCAGCTTGTGCTGACACCCGAGGCAACAAATCTGCTGACGCCTGAGACCGGGCGTCTGCCGGATTTGCTGCACCCCGAGGATAGCAACCCGACGCTTGCCGGGCTGCGGCAGGCCGCGGCGCGGCATGGGATATGGCTGGCCATCGGCTCGCTGCTGTTGCGGGCGGATCATCAGGCCGCGGGGCAACCGCCCTTCGTCAACCGCAGCTTCCTGATCGACCCGACGGGCCGGATCACTGCACGTTACGACAAGATCCATATGTTCGACGTGGACCTTCCCGGCGGGCAGAGCATCCGCGAATCGGCCCGTTACCAGCCCGGCGACCGCGCGGTGCTGGCACAAGGGCCGGGCGGCGCATCCTTGGGGTTAACCATCTGCTACGATCTGCGTTTTCCACATCTTTATCGCAGCCTTGCGCAAGCAGGAGCGCAGATTTTGCTGATCCCGGCGGCGTTTCACCCTCTGACCGGGGCGGCGCATTGGCATACGCTGCTACGCGCCCGCGCAATCGAGACCGGCTGTTTCGTGCTGGCGGCAGCGCAGACCGGGCGACATCCGCTGCGCGATGGTGCCAGCGCCGCACCCCGCGAAAGCTATGGTCACGCACTGGCGGTTGACCCTTGGGGCAAGGTGCTGGCCGATGCGGGGGCAACGCCGGGTGTGATGCTGACCGACCTTGACCTGAGGGCGGTAAAAGAGGCACGATCCCACATTCCCGCCCTTGACCAGACCCGCGCCTTTATCGCGCCCCAAGACCTGCCACAATGAACAAACTTTCGCCCGAATCGCTCTATGACCCGCTGGCTGCCAGCCTGTTTTCCGAATTGCTGATCTCGGAACAGCTTGCGCGTGGACTGTTGCAACGGGCCTTGCCGCGCGGGATGCAGATTTCGCACTTTTCGGTGCTGAACCTGCTGGCCCATGTGAACGAAGAACGCAGCCCCGCACAACTGGCACAGGCGTTTCACGTCACCCGTGGCGCCATGACCAACACGCTGGCACGGCTGGAATGGGCGGGTCACATCCATATCCGCCCGGATTGGGACGATGCCCGGCGCAAGTTCGTGGCGATCAGCCCGGCGGGACGGGCCGCGCGGGATGCCGCGCTGGCCGCCATGATGCCGGTGATGAGCGATATGGTCCGCGATATCGGCACCGATCAGGTGCGCGGAGCCTTGCCCGTGCTGCGTGAATTGCGCAAGAAACTGGATGCCGCGAACGCAGGTTAAAAGGGCCACCATCGCATCCGCATTGGCTTCCATCCACAGGCGCAACAAGGGCGTTTGACCCGTTTGCCGTTTCAGCCGACACATCCCGACGGGACCGGAAAGCGGTAGCATAACGAGAGCAACAACAGCGCCTTATCCCTATGCGGTCGAAACGAGCGGCTTCGATTGACCGATCGGCAGGCCAATGGCTTACCCCTGCGAATATGACGGCAAAGCCATAATCTTGGTCATAGCGTCTGGTCCGCTTTATTCGGCGGCCAGTTTACACCACTTCAAGCGCATCTGCGCATCTGGAAACCGGACGGCCAGCCCACCGCTTCCCCTGCCGATACAGGCTAACAGACCTTCAGCCCTCGCGCCGGGCTGTGATGGCGTAATTCACCGACAGGTCGCGGTCCGACAGCGACCAGCCCCATGAAATCGGGGTGAAAACCATGCCGCTGCGGTCCAGCACCACCAGCCCGGCATTGCGGATCTGCTGAGCCAGTTCATCCGGGGTGATGAAACGCGACCATTCATGCGTCCCGCGCGGCAGCCAGCGCATCACCCATTCCGCCCCGATGATGGCGGCGGCGAAACTGCGGGCGGTGCGGTTCAGCGTCGAACAGACCATCACCCCACCCGGCCGCAACAACCCCGCACAGGTGTCGATGAACGCTTGCGGATCAGCGACATGCTCAACGATTTCAAGGCAAAGGACAACATCGAACGCCTCACCCACCTCGGCCAGCGCCTCTGCGGTGGTGGCGCGATAGTCGATCTGCACGCCCGATTGTTCCGCGTGAATCCGCGCCACTTCGATATTCGCTGCCGCCGCATCCGCCCCGACCACGGTTGCGCCAAGCCGCGCCATCGGTTCCGACAACAGCCCGCCCCCGCAGCCAATATCCAGCAGACGCAGCCCGGCAAAGGGCTGCGGCGCGGTCAGGTCGCGGCCCGTTTCCGCAGCAATCTGGTGGGTGATATAGTCCAGCCGCACCGGGTTCATCATATGCAGCGGCTTGAACTTGCCCGTTGGCGACCACCATTCGGCGGCCATAGCCTCGAACTTGGCGACTTCGGCGGGGTCGATGCTGCTGGTCATGGGCTGTCCTTCTCTGGCGGAGCGCAGGTCTTGCTTATATAGTTGCGCCATGAATGAAAATGCTGGCCATCTGAAATCCGAACCTGCGCGGCTCTATGACGCGACGCAACCCTTCGACCGGCGCCGGATTGAGGTCGGGGACGGCCACACGCTTTATCTGGAGCAGTCCGGCAACCCGGCGGGTCAGCCGGTCATCGTGCTGCATGGCGGGCCGGGCGGCGGATGCAGCCCGGCAATGCGGCGGTTCTTTGATCCTGACCGCTGGCGGGTGGTGATGTTCGACCAGCGCGGCTGCGGACAATCGACACCCCATGCCGAGATCACCGCCAACACCACCGCGCATCTGGTGCAGGACATCGCGCTGATCTGCGACCTGTTGGCGCTGCCCCCTGTGATTTTGTTCGGCGGCTCATGGGGCGCGACGCTGGCGCTGACCTTTGCGCAGGCCCATACTGAACGGGTGGCGGGGCTGGTCCTGCGCGGGGTTTTCCTTGGCCGTCAGGCAGAGCTGGACTGGTTCTATGGCAGCGATGGCCAGCCCGCAGGTCCGGCACGATTTTATCCAAAGGAGTGGGCGCAGTTTATCGCCCCTATCCCCGAGGATGAGCGCGGTGACATGATCGCCGCCTATCACCGCCGTTTGTTTGGCACCGATTACCAAACCGAAGTCACCCATGCCCAACATTGGGCGCGCTGGGAAAACGCACTGGCTTCGGTTGCGGAACACAGCATGGGTATGCCACCCGCCAGCTATGCACGGGCCTTCGCCCGGCTGGAATGTCACTATTTCCACAACCGCTGTTTTCTGGACGAAGGCCAATTGCTGCGCGACCTGCCACGCATGGCGCATCTGCCGGGCGTGATTGTGCAGGGGCGCTGCGATATGATCTGTCCACCGCAATCGGCCTATGATCTGGCGGCGGGCTGGCCGCTGGCACGGTTGCAGCTTATCCCCGGCGCAGGTCACGCAATGACGGAACCGGGGATCGCTGCGGCGCTGGTCCGGGCGATGAACCACTGGCCCCGCTGACCCCTTGCGTTTGCCGATGGTTTGGCCTATATCCCTTTCCAACAGCGGCGCGGGGGTCCACACCCTGCCCCACCGAAGATGACAGCGGGCCGTTGCAGCCCGCTTTTTTATTTTGGAGACGCCATGTCCGACCTGATCGCCAAGACCGCCATTGACCGGCGTCTGGCCGAGATCATCCAGCCGGTGATCGAAGGCATGGGCTATGAACTGGTCCGCGTCCGCCTGCAAGGCGGCAAGACCGCGCTGTTGCAGATCATGGCCGACCGCCCCGAAGGCGGCATCAACGTCGAGGATTGCGCAGAGATTTCCACCATGCTCAGCGCCACGCTGGACGTGGAAGACCCGATCGAGGACAACTACACGCTGGAGGTTTCCAGCCCCGGCATCGACCGTCCGCTGACCCGGATGAAGGATTTTGCGACCTTCGAAGGCTATGAGGTGCGGCTGGAAACCAACCAGCCCATCGACGGGCGCAAACGCTTCAAGGGTGTGCTGGCCGGAACCGAGGGCGATGAGGTTTTACTGAACATTGACGAAGGTGGCGCGGTGCAGACCATCGGCCTGCATTTCGACTGGCTGGCCGATGCCAAGCTGCTTCTGACCGACGAGTTGATCGCGGAAATGCTGCGCCAGCGCAAAGAGGCGGGCGTCGAGATCGAACATCTGGACGAAACCGCCTTTGACGAGATCGAAACCGAAAACGACACCGACAGCGCCAAAGAGTAAGCCGCCATGAACACCAACGAACCGAGCCAGAAAACCGAAACCCGCATCACGGTCGATAAGGAACGCGGCGTCGCCTATATGCGCCGGGTTCCCGTCGATACCCCTGCTGAATCGCTGGAATCGCTGCGCAACCGCGCCGAAACCGCGAAGCCTGCTGTCAAAAAGGACTGACCAATGGCAATCACCTCTGCCAACCAGCTTGAGCTGCTGCAAACCGCCGAAGCCGTCGCGCGCGAAAAGATGATCGACCCGGCGCTGGTGATCGAAGCGATGGAGGACAGCCTCGCGCGGGCCGCCAAATCGCGTTACGGCGCGGAAATGGACATCCGCGTCAAGATCGACCGCAAGACCGGCAACGCCACTTTTACCCGCGTGCGCACCGTGGTCGAAGATGATCTGGTCGAGAATTATCAGGCCGAGTTCACCGCCGAACAGGCCGCGCCCTATTTCGTCGCCGCCAAGAATGGCGCGGCTTTCTGGCTGCGCGACGGTGAGCTGGTCGAGGATTTCACCGGCAAGCCGCAGGTTGGCGACGTGTTCCAGGAACAGGTTCCCGCCGTCGAGTTGGGCCGCATCGCTGCGCAATCCGCCAAACAGGTGATCTTGCAGCGTGTCCGCGAAGCCGAGCGTGACAAACAGTTCGAGGAGTTCAAGGACCGCAAGGGCAGCATCGTGAACGGTGTCGTCAAGCGCGAGGAATACGGCAATGTCATCGTGGACGTTGGCGTGGGCGAGGCAATCCTGCGCCGCAATGACAAGATCGGCCGTGAAAGCTATCGCCCGAACGACCGCATCCGCGCCTATGTCAAGGACGTGCGCCGCGAAACCCGTGGTCCGCAGATTTTCCTGTCGCGCACCGCGCCCGAGTTCATGGCCGAATTGTTCAAGATGGAAGTGCCGGAAATCTATGACGGCGTCATCGAGATCAAGGCCGTGGCCCGCGATCCCGGCAGCCGTGCCAAGATCGGCGTGATTTCCTATGACAACTCGATCGACCCGGTTGGTGCCTGCGTCGGGATGCGCGGCAGCCGCGTTCAGGCCGTCGTGGGTGAATTGCAGGGCGAGAAAATCGACATCATCCCGTGGTCGGAAGATCAGGCGACTTTCCTTGTCAACGCCCTGCAACCGGCCGAGGTCAGCAAGGTGGTCTTTGACGAGGATGCACCGCGCATCGAGGTCGTCGTCCCCGAGGAACAGCTTTCGCTGGCTATCGGCCGGCGCGGCCAGAACGTGCGTCTGGCCAGCCAGTTGACAGGTCTGGACATCGACATCCTGACCGAAGAAGAAGAATCCAAGCGTCGTCAGGCCGAGTTCAACGCCCGCACCAAGCTGTTCATGGATCAGCTTGATCTGGACGAGTTCTTCGCTCAGCTTCTGGTGGCCGAAGGCTTCACCAATCTGGAAGAAGTCGGCTATGTCGATGTGGACGAACTGCTGTCCATCGAGGGCGTGGACGAATCCACCGCCGAGGAATTGCAGGCCCGCGCCCGCGATGTGATCGAGGCACAGAACCGCAAGGCACTGGAAACCGCCCGCGAACTGGGTGTCGAGGACAGCCTGGTTGAATTTGAGGGGCTCACCCCCCAAATGATCGAGGCACTGGCCAAGGATGGCGTGAAATCGCTGGAAGATTTCGCCACCTGCGCCGATTGGGAACTGGCAGGCGGCTGGACGACTTCGGACGGCCAGCGGGTCAAGGATGACGGCGTTCTGGAACCTTTCGGCGTAACGCTGGAACAGGCGCAAGACATGGTGATGACCGCCCGCGTCATGCTGGGTTGGGTCGATCCGACCGAACTGGAGGCTGACGAAGCCACCGACGACACCGAGGAGGCCGGGGTGTAACGCCCCGGAACGCCTTTGAGCCGCGGGGGTCGGGAAAAGGACCGCGAGGTATCGGAACGCCGCTGTCTGGTCAGCGGCGGGGTTCAGCCCAAACACGGGCTGATCCGCTTTGTCGCCGCCCCGGATGGCACCGTAGTGCCGGATCTGGCTGAAAAGCTGCCCGGTCGTGGTTTCTGGGTCGGGGCCGATGCCGCGCTGATTGAAAAGGCTGCCGCCAAGGGGCTGTTCTCTCGCGGCGCCAAGGCGCCGGTGAAGGCTGCCGATGATCTGGTCGCCATGATCGAGGCCGGGCTGGCCCGACGGGTGGTTGATCTGGTATCGCTGGCCCGCAAGGGCGGCTATGCGGTCGCCGGGTTTGAAAAGGTCAAGACCTGGCTGGCCGAGGGCCGCGCAAAGGTTCTGTTACAGGCCAGCGATGGCTCGGACCGGGGCAAGGGCAAATTATGGACGCCGCAGGGGGGCCGCTGGTTCGGCTGCCTGACGGCAAATGAATTGGGTTTGGCTTTCGGGCGCGATCATGTCATACACAGCGCAATTGCGCCGGGTGGCCTGACCGACAAGCTGATCAGGGATGCGGACAGGCTGACGGGCCTGCGCCGGCAAGATGGTGGCACAGCCACCAAGAAGGATTGATGACGCAGATGAGCGATAGTGACGGCAAGAAAACTTTGGGTCTTGGTGGCGGCAACCGCTCTGGTCAGGTGAAGCAGAGCTTCAGCCACGGCCGGACGAAAAGCGTGGTGGTTGAAACCAAGCGCAAGCGGGTCGTGGTGCCAAAACCCGCAGCGGCCTCGGGCGAGCAGTCCAAGACACCGGATAACGTGGCCCGCGCGGTCGCCTCGGCCAGCCGTCGCCCGGCCGGGATTTCTGATGCCGAGATGGAACGCCGCCTGAAGGCGCTGGCCGCCGCCAAAGCCCGCGAGGAGGAGGAAGCTGCCGCCCGCGCCGCCGAGGAAAAAGCCCGCGAGGAGGAGCGCGAGCGCCGCCGCGCCGAAATCGAGGCCAAGGAACGCGAGGAGCGTGAGCGCGAAGAGGCCCTGAAAGCCAAGGCCGAAGAAGACGCCCGTCGCACCCGCGAAGAAGAAGCCCGCGCCAAGCGCAAGGAAGAAATCCGCAAACCCGCCAAAACGGACGCGCCGGCGGCCCCTGCCGACCGCGCCGCGGCCGAGGCGGCGGCTGCGCGTGCCGAAACCAAAGGTGTGCAGGCCAGCGGCCCGCGCAAAACCGACCGCGACCGCACCGATCAGGCCGCCGACCGCAACGACCGCAGCAAGGGCAACCGCGACGAAAACCGCCGCAGCGGTAAACTGTCGGTCAGCGCCGCTCTGGATGGTGAGGGCGGACGCCAGCGCAGCCTTGCGGCAATGAAACGCAAGCAGGAACGCGCCAAGCAAAAGGCGATGGGCGGCGGTCACAAGGCCGAAAAGCAGGTGCGCGACGTGCAACTGCCCGAAACGATCGTGGTCAGCGAACTGGCCAACCGCATGGCGGAACGGGCCGCCGATGTGGTCAAGTCGCTGATGAAAATGGGCATGATGGTCACGGCGAACCAGTCCATCGACGCCGACACCGCCGAACTGGTGATCGACGAATTCGGCCACAAAGCCGTGCGCGTTTCGGATGCCGACGTGGAACAGGTGATCGACACGGTTGAGGATCGCGCCGAAGACCTGCAACCACGCCCGCCGGTCATTACCATCATGGGCCATGTTGACCACGGCAAAACCAGCCTTCTGGACGCGATCCGCAATGCGAATGTCGTCTCGGGCGAGGCTGGCGGGATTACCCAGCACATCGGTGCCTATCAGGTGAAAACCGAATCCGGCGCGCTGCTGAGCTTCCTCGACACGCCGGGCCACGCAGCCTTTACCTCGATGCGGGCGCGTGGGGCGCAGGTGACGGATATCGTCGTGCTGGTGGTCGCCGCCGATGACGCGGTGATGCCGCAAACGATCGAGGCGATTAACCACGCCAAAGCCGCCAAAGTGCCGATGATCGTCGCTATCAACAAGGTGGATAAGCCCGCTGCGAACCCGCAAAAGGTGCGCACCGACCTGCTGCAACACGAAGTCGTGGTCGAAGCCATGTCCGGTGAGGTGCAGGATGTCGAGGTCTCGGCCAAGACAGGCCAGGGCCTGGACAACCTGCTGGAAGCCATCGCGCTGCAAGCCGAAATCCTTGAGCTGAAAGCCAACCCCGGCCGCGCTGCCCAAGGTGCTGTGATCGAGGCCAAGCTGGACGTCGGACGCGGCCCGGTCGCCACTGTTCTGGTGCAGAACGGTACGCTGAAACGCGGCGACATCTTTGTTGTCGGTGAGCAGTGGGGCAAGGTTCGCGCGCTGATTAACGACAAGGGCGAGCGTATCGACGAGGCCGGCCCCTCGGTCCCGGTTGAGGTTCTCGGCCTGAACGGCACCCCCGAGGCCGGCGACGTTCTGAACGTCGTCGAAACCGAGGCACAGGCCCGCGAAATCGCGGATTACCGGATTCAGGCCGCCAAAGACAAACGCGCCGCCGCAGGTGCCGCCGTGACGCTGGATCAGATGCTGGCCAAGGCCAAGGCTGATGAAAGCGTGGCCGAACTGCCTGTCGTGGTTAAGGCCGACGTGCAAGGCTCGGCCGAGGCGATCGTGCAGGCGCTGGAAAAAGTCGGCAATGATGAGGTGCGCGTCCGCGTGCTGCATTACGGTGTCGGCGCGATCACCGAATCGGATGTCGGTCTGGCCGAAGCCAGCCAAGCCCCTGTCATCGGCTTCAACGTCCGCGCCAATGCGCCCGCGCGCAACAGCGCCAACCAGAAGGGTGTCGAGATCCGCTATTACTCGATCATTTACGATCTGGTGGACGACATTAAGGCAGCGGCCTCTGGCCTGCTCTCGGCCGAGGTGCGTGAGCATTTCATCGGTTACGCCGAAATCCGCGAGGTGTTCAAAGTCACGGGCGTGGGCAAAGTCGCCGGTTGCCTTGTCACCGAAGGCGTGGCCCGGCGCAGTGCCGGGGTGCGTCTGCTGCGCGACAACGTGGTGATCCACGAAGGCACGCTGAAAACGCTGAAACGCTTCAAGGATGAGGTCAAAGAAGTGCAATCCGGTCAGGAATGCGGCATGGCCTTTGAAAACTACGACGATATTCGCCCCGGCGATGTCATCGAAATCTTCGAGCGCGAGGAAGTCCAGCGCGCGCTGTGATTCCATTAAAATTGTAAGCAAAAGGTCGCCCTCGGGCGGCCTTTTTCATTCGGCGTTAGGGGGATATTAAAGAAACGGCACTAGGGTTCACGGCAGACCAGAAGGATACCGAGATGCAGAATGTGAAACCCGCCACGACCCCAATCAACATCCGACAACTGCTGGACAATGATCGGTTTCTGTTTCTGGATAGATATCCGCTTTTTTCGGGCTTTGAACCTTTGCCCCTTATGGCAGAGGCTCAAAGACTGCCATCGCCTGAGATGCCATTGTCCGATCTGGATCGCCCGGTCTTTGAATCGCGGTAAATGGGGCCATTGATCGGCGGCATGAACTGACTGTCAGCGGGTAGTGGCGGTCACACCAAAGGAATGGCAGACACAGCCAGTCTTGAGAAACGGGCTTCCTGCGGGCGTCAGGTGAAAGTAGGCGGAGCAGCGACCCCACTGTTCTGGATGGATAAATTTGGGTTCCGCTGCGCCGGACGCTTGTGACGTCGGCAGATCGTAGCCAATCCATAAAGCGCAGCATCTAGCCTGCCGCAGATATAGTTATGAAGAAGGTTAAACGGCCTCACGGACCAAACGGCCTCACGGACCATGCAGAGGGCGCAAACGCCCCCTGCCCATTCCTGCAATCAGGCGACCGGCTGGCCGGTATAGGTCAGATTGCCAACCCGAACCGTCACGCGGCCATCTTCGGCCACATTTTCAACCATGCCCTGCACCGAGATATAGTTGCCGATGGTGATCGTGCGAATCATGTTGAATACTCCCTCTCTTGCGAAGGCAGTATGCAGCAGCGATTCTTAACTTCCAGTTAAAAATGTATTCTTAGTTCACTTTTTCACCCTTCGCGGGTGCGGCGTGAAAATGCTGCACCACAGCGATAGCGGTCACAGAAGGTCGCGCAGCACCGGAATCAGCGGCAAATCAGCGGGGGGCATCGGGTAATCCCGCAATTGATCGACCCGCGCCCAAGCCAGTTTTTGCCCCTCGCGCGGCTGCGGAGTGCCTTCCCACCTGCGGCACGCAAACACCGGCATCAAAAGGTGAAAATCTTCGTAAGCGTGGCTTGCAAAGGTCAGCGGGGCCAGACATGAGGTCCATGTGCCGATCCCCAGCTCCTCATGCAATTCGCGGATAAGCGCGGCTTCCGGGGTTTCGCCGGGTTCGACCTTGCCGCCGGGAAACTCCCACAGGCCAGCCATGGATTTACCCTCGGGGCGTTGCGCCAAAAGCACACGCCCGTCGGGATCAATCAGCGCAACCGCCGCAACCAGAACGACGCGGGTCACGAGCGGTAATCGGCGTTGATGTCGATATAGCGGTGGGTCAGGTCGCAGGTCCACACGGTCCGGCTGAACTTGCCCAGCCCAAGATCGACGCCAAGCACCAGATGATCGCCCTTCATATAGGCGCTGGCCGCAGCCTCGTCGTAAGCGGGGCTGCGCCAGCCGTTTTCGGCCACGACCATATCCCCGAACCTGATCGACAGCAGGTCGCGGTCTGCCTCGGCCCCGGATTTGCCGACCGCGGCAACCACGCGGCCCCAGTTGGCATCCTCTCCGGCGATGGCAGTCTTGACCAGCGGCGAGTTCGCCACGGCCATCGCCACCCGATGCGCGTCAGCATGCGATTTCGCGCCCGTCACCTGCACTTCGACAAACTTGGTCGCGCCTTCTCCGTCCTTTACCACCTGCTGCGCCAGATCCAGCATGACCCCGTGCAGCGCCTTGATGAAATCGCGGGCAATCTTGGACCGCATGTCACGGATTGGCTTGGCGGGCGAAGTCCCCGTCGCGGCCACGATCAGCGCGTCCGAGGTCGACGTGTCGCTGTCCACGGTAATCGCGTTGAAGGTGTCATCCACCTGTTTCGACACGATCCGTTGCAGCACCCCCGGCGCGACATTGGCATCGGTAAAGATATAGACCAGCATCGTTGCCATATCCGGCGCGATCATGCCCGAACCTTTGGCAATCCCGGCGATGCGGATGGTGCCGCCCTCGGCCTCGATCACCGCGCCCGCGCCTTTGGGGAACGTGTCGGTGGTCATAATCGCCCGCGCGGCGGCCTCAATATCGCTGTCAGACAGGCGTGCGGCCATGTCTGGCAGGGCAGCGGTGATCCGCCCGGCGGGCAGCGGTTCGCCAATCACCCCGGTCGAGGATGTGAACACCCGATCCGCAGGCACACCAAGCGCGGCGGAGGCAGCGGCGCTGATCTCATCGACCGACGCCTGCCCACCCTTGCCGGTGAAGGCATTGGCATTGCCCGAGTTCACCACGATAGCCGCGCCCTTTTCGCTGTCCTGCTTGCCCTTCAGCTTGATCTGATTGTCCAGCACGCAGGCCGCGCGGGTGGCGCTGCGGGTAAAGGCCCCGGCGATGGCGGTGCCGGGGGCAAGCTGCACCAGCAGCAGGTCGGTGCGGTTTTTATATTTCACCCCGGCTTCGGCGGTGGCGAACTTGGCCCCCACGATCAGCGGCAATTCCGGGAAAGCTGCCGGGGCCAGCGGCGACACCGGGTTCGCCGCTTTGGCCTTGGCTTGGCTATCTGCCTTGGGGGCCTTTTTCGCGGCCTTGGCCTCTGCCCGTGCCGCCTGCTTGGCAGCCTTTGCGGCGGCTTTTTCGGCAGCTTTCGACAGCTTTTCTTCAAGCTTTTTCAGCTTGCCGCTTTTGGATTGGCCCTTTGCCATAACTTAGTCCCCCAGCAGATCGGTTTTCGTCACCAGCACCGGGTCCAGCCCTTCCATGCGCGTGACCTTGGCATCAGACACAAGTTTCTGAATTGCAGCCTCGACCCGCTCACGGCGGATCTGCATGTCAAGCTGTTCACGCACGGCCTCCAGCTCGGGGCGGGCCTGATCGCGCTGACCTTCCAGCTTGATGATATGCCAGCCGAATTGCGATTGAACCGGGTCGGAGATCTGCCCCTCGGCCATCTCTTTCACAGCATCGCTGAACGGCTGCACCATACGATCCAGCGTGAACCAGCCCAAATCGCCGCCATTCACCCCGGCAGGATCGGTGGATTTTTCCCGCGCCACCTGCGCGAAATCAGTGCCGCCGTCCAGCTCGGCCTTGACGGCCTCGGCCGCGTCCTCGGTCTCCAGCAGGATATGGGCGGCGTGGTATTCCTTGACCGGCTCGGCCGCGGGATCAAAGGTGGTGTTATAGGCGGCGGTGATTTCTTCCTCGGTCGGCGCGGGTTCAGCGACTTTTTCCAGCGCGCGGGACGAATAATAGGCCCGCTGATCCAGCGCCATTGCGGCAATATCGCGCGGGGTCGGGTTCTGCGCCCCGGCCTGCGCAACAGATGCCTGACGCACCGCCTGATCCAGCAGCAGATCCCACACCGCCTGATCCGGCATCTGTTCCAGCATCTGCGCAGGCACACCCTGTTTCATCAGCAGGATCTGACCCAGCGTAATATCCTCGCCATTAACGGTCGCCACCACCGTATCAGCGGTTTCATCAGCCGCCAGCGCCGGCATGGCCAGCACAGCCGTCAGGGCAAAAACGGAAAGAGCAGATCTAAGCATCATGGCCTCGGGGTTCGGTGCCGCGCTTTCGGGGCGCAAGCGTTGACAGACTGGCAGGCGGCGCATACATCCGGCAACAACCGGAAAGGCGCTTCCGCCCTTTTATTCGGGCCTTTGATAGGCAAGGCGGAGGGTTCGGGCAAGTGTCCGCAACACGCCTTCACCCAAACGCGACTGCCTGCTTAGGATGCCTTGATGCTCGGACTTGGAAAATTGGCGAAAAAGGTCTTTGGGACGCCCAATGACCGCAAAATCAAAAGCGCCCGCCCGCTGGTGGCGCAGATCAACGCGCTGGAGGCAGATATTCAGCCGCTGAGCGACGCCCAACTGGTCGAGAAAACCCGCGAATTGCAGGCCCGCGCCCAAGACGGCGAAAGCCTTGACGCGCTGCTGCCCGAAGCCTTTGCCATCTGCCGCGAGGGTGCGCGCCGGGCGCTTGGCCTGCGGGCCTTTGACACGCAGCTTATGGGCGGGATTTTCCTGCATCAAGGCAACATTGCCGAGATGAAAACCGGCGAGGGCAAGACCCTTGTTGCCACTTTCCCTGCCTATCTGAACGCACTGGCGGGCAAGGGGGTGCATGTCGTTACCGTCAACGATTATCTGGCGAAACGTGACGCCGAATGGATGGGCAAGGTGTTCCGCCACCTTGGCATGACCACCGGCGTTGTCTATCCGCAGCAGCCCGACGACGAAAAGCGCGCCGCCTATGCCGCTGATGTGACCTATGCCACGAATAACGAGCTTGGCTTTGACTATCTGCGCGACAACATGAAGGCGACGCTGGAAGATATGGTCCAGCGCGATCACTTCTTCGCTATCGTCGATGAGGTGGACAGCATCCTGATCGACGAGGCCCGCACCCCGCTGATTATTTCCGGCCCCTCGCAGGACCGTTCCGAGCTGTATCGCACGCTGGACGCCTTCATGCCGGAGTTGCAGCCAGAGCATTACAAGATCGACGAAAAGACCCGCAACGCCACCTTTACCGAGGAAGGGAATGAGTTCCTCGAACAGCGGTTGACGCAGGCAGGCGTGCTGCCCGAGGGGCAGACGCTCTATGATCCCGAAAGCACCACCATCGTTCACCATGTCACGCAGGCGCTGCGGGCGCATACGCTGTATCACCGTGACCAGCAGTATATCGTGCGCGACGGCGAAATCGTCCTGATCGACGAGTTCACCGGCCGGATGATGTCAGGCCGCCGCCTGTCCGACGGGCTGCATCAGGCGATCGAGGCAAAAGAGGGCGTCGAGATTCAGCCCGAAAACGTGACGCTGGCCAGCGTGACGTTCCAGAACTACTTCCGCCTTTACGACAAACTGTCCGGCATGACCGGCACCGCCGCCACCGAAGCCGACGAATTTGCCGAAATCTACAAGCTGGGCGTGGTCGAGGTTCCGACCAACCGCCCCATTCAGCGCGTGGACGAACACGACCGCGTGTATCGCACCGGCACCGAGAAATATCAGGCCGTGATCGAGGCGATTCAGGAAGCACATGCCAAGGGCCAGCCGATCCTTGTCGGCACCACCAGCATCGAAAAATCCGAAATGCTGTCGCAGATGCTGACGCAGGCGGGGATTGCTCATAACGTGCTGAACGCCCGCCAGCACGAGCAGGAAGCCTATATCGTGGCCGAGGCAGGCAAGCTGGGTGCCGTTACCATCGCCACCAATATGGCCGGCCGCGGCACCGATATTCAGCTTGGCGGCAATGTCGAAATCAAGGTCATGCAGGCGCTTGACGCCGACCCCGAGGCCAACCCCGACACCCTGCGCGAGCGGATCGAGGCCGAACATGCCGGCGATAAACAGGCGGTTCTGGACGCGGGCGGCCTGTTCGTTCTGGCCACCGAACGCCACGAAAGCCGCCGCATCGACAACCAGTTGCGCGGTCGCTCGGGCCGTCAGGGCGATCCGGGGCGGTCGCTGTTCTTCCTGTCGCTGGAAGACGATCTGATGCGGATTTTCGGCTCGGAACGTCTGGAGGCGGTGCTGTCCCGCCTTGGGATGAAAGAGGGCGAGGCCATCGTTCACCCCTGGGTCAACAAATCACTGGAACGCGCACAGGCCAAGGTCGAGGGGCGCAACTTTGACATCCGCAAGCAGTTGCTCAAGTTCGACGACGTGATGAATGACCAGCGCAAGGCAATCTTCAGCCAGCGCCGCGAGATCATGGAATCCGACGAGGTGGCCGAGGTCGCCCGCGACATGCGCCTGCAAGTGATTGATGATCTGGTCGATGACTTCATGCCGCCGAAAACCTATGCCGAACAATGGGATATGCAGGGGATGCATAAAGCCGTGATGGAGCGGCTGAACATGAACCTGCCGCTGGCCGACTGGGCCGCCGAAGATGGCGTCGATCAGGATGCCATGCGCGAACGGCTGGAGCAGGCCACCGATGGCTATATGAATGAAAAGGCGGAACAATTCGGCGCCGAAAACATGCACCAGATCGAAAAGCAGGTGCTGTTGCAGATGATCGACAGCAAATGGCGCGATCACCTGATCACGCTGGAGCATCTGCGCTCTGTCGTCGGCTTCCGCGGCTATGCCCAGCGCGACCCGTTGTCAGAATACAAGACCGAAGGCTTCCAGCTTTTTGAAACCATGCTGGACGGTCTGCGCAGCGACGTGACCCAGCGACTCGCGCAAATCCGCCCGCTGACTGATGCGGAACGCGAACAGATGCTGGCCCAATACCGGACGCAGCAAGAGGCCGCCGTTTCGACCTCACACGCCGAACATGAGGATACCGAAGGCGGTCCCGTCACCGCCCGCGCCCCCGGTTTCGACGAAAACGATCCCGAAACCTGGGGCAGCCCGTCGCGCAACGACCCCTGCCCCTGCGGCTCGGGCGAAAAGTTCAAACACTGCCACGGGCGGTTGAGCTGATCTTGCGGGGGCTTCGGCCCCCGTTTCCATTTGAGGCAACCGATGATCCAAGGGCTGACCTGCCCCGCTGAACAGCAAAGACAATTTCCCCACCCCGTCAATCTTCTGGCCCAAAACCGCGCCAGAACGGTTCGCGGATCCCCCCCGGCACACGTCCAAAACCAATACCGGATTTCCAACGGCAAAGCCGTCCCCCTCAGACGCCAGCCGAACATCCCCTGAAACTGCACGACTGGCCATAATCGCCCAAAGACGGGGCTTTATGCAGCAACTTGCAATGATGAAGGCAATGATCGGGAACAGTAGCCCCTATCCGCGCCGCAGCGCATCAGGCTGGCCACTGTCTGGACGCAGAGCCACCCCGCTTTCTTCTTCACTTAAATATCCCGGGGTCCGGGGCAGCGCCCCGGAAAGCGTCGCGGCGGCCTTCAGCTATCCGCCTGCAACATATAGCCCGCCCCGCGCACGGTTTGCAGAAAGCGCGGCTCTCGCGGGTCGGCCTCGATCTTGCGGCGCAGGCGGGTGATCTGCACGTCGATGGCGCGTTCGGACTGGTCGCCCTCATCCGATGGGCTGCGGCCAAGGTCTTCGATCAAGTCGGCGCGGCTGACGGGTTCCCCCGGCGTTTCGGCCAGACGTTTCAGCAGCGCGGCCTCGGTGCTGGTCAGGCGGATCAGGCTGTCACCCTGCCACAATTCCCCCTTGGCCAGATCATAGCGCATCGGGCCAAGGCCCAGAAACTTCGGCCCCGCAGGTTCAGCCTGAGGCACACGGCGCAGGATGGCGGCAATGCGCAGCAGCAGCTCTCGCGGTTCAAACGGCTTAGGCAGGTAATCATCGGCGCCGCTTTCCAGCCCCTCGATGCGGTCGCCGGTCTCGCCCCGCGCCGTCAGCAGCAGAATCGGTGTGTCGATCTTGCGGCGCAGATCGCGGGTCAGGCTGAATCCATCCTCGCCCGGCATCATCACATCCAGCACGATCAGGTCAAAGGCCAACCCCGACAACAGCCGCCGGGCCTGCGCCGCATCGCGGGCCGTCGTGACCATATAACCGCTGCGCATCAGGAAACGGCGCAGCAGGCTGCGGATACCCTCGTCATCGTCAACAATCAGGATGTGGCTGTCGGGTTCGTCCATGTCAGGCATCCTCGGGCATGTCCTTCATCGCCTGATACTGCCGCAGGGTCTGCGCGTCCATCATCGCCTCCAGCACCTGCCGGAAACCCGCCACGGCCTGCGGTCCGGCGCTGCGATAGGCGGCACGCATCCGCGCGCGCTGCGCCTCGGACAGACGACGCTCCAGCGCCTCGCCTTCGGAGGTCAGACGCAGCTCACGCTCGCGCCGGTCGCGGCGACCGATACGGCTGTCCACCAGCCCGTCCTCGATCAGCGTGCGCAGCACCCGGTTCAGCGATTGCTTGGTCACGCCCAGCACATCCAGCAGCGCGGTCACGGTCAGCCCCGGTTCACGCTGGATGAAATGCAGCGCCCGGTGATGGGCGCGGCCATAGTCCATCTCCTGCAAAATCGCATCCGGGTCAGCAGTAAAGGCGCGATATGCAAAGAACATCGCCTCGATCCCGCGGCGAAGCTGGTCATCGGTCAGAAACAGCAGCGTCTCACCCGAGGGTGGCGTGATCCGGGCAGGGTCGGCCATGCGCGGTCCTTTCTGTTGGTCGCACCTTATTAGGACAGAGGCGTTGACTTTCCAAGAATGAATTGTTAGCCGGGACCAGATATTGCGCAATTTTATGCGCAATTATATGGCTAAAACGAAATTATCGCAAAGAGAATGAGCATGATCGGCACCTATGACGACCGCGACGGCAAGATCTGGATGGATGGCAAGCTGGTGGAATGGCGCGATGCCAAGGTGCATATCCTGACCCATGCGCTGCATTATGCCAGTTCGGTGTTCGAGGGCGAACGCTGCTATTCCGGCAAGATCTTCAAAAGCCACGAACATTCCCTGCGCCTGATCGAATCCGCGCGTTTGCTGGATATGCAATCGCCCTATAGCGCCGAGGAAATCGACGCCGCCAAGGATGCGGTTCTGGCCGCCAACGGGCTGCGCGACGCCTATGTGCGCCCGGTGATGTGGCGCGGCTCCGGCCCTGATATGGGCGTGTCAGCGGCCCGCAACCCGGTGCATCTGGCCATCGCCGTGTGGGAATGGGGAGCTTATTACGGCGATGCGAAATGGCAGGGTGCAAAACTGGACATCGCCAAGTGGTGCCGCCCCGACCCGCGCACCATCCCCACGGCGGCCAAGGCGGCGGGACTGTATATGATCTGCACCATGTCCAAACACGCGGCCGAGGCCAAGGGCTGCTCCGACGCGCTGTTCATGGATTGGGAAGGCTATGTGGCCGAAGCCACCGGCGCGAACGTGTTTTTCGTCAAGGATGGCGAGGTCCATACCCCCGACGCCGATCGCTTCCTGAACGGTATCACCCGTCAGACCGTCATCGCCATGCTGCGCGACCGTGGCGTGACCGTCCATGAACGCCGCATCAAACCCGAAGAAATGGCCGGTTTCGAAGAATGTTTTCTGACCGGCACGGCAGCAGAGGTGACACCTGTTGCCGAAATCGGGGATTACCGCTTTACTGTCGGGCAAGTGACCCGTGACATTGCCGAGGCTTACGAAGCATTGGTGCGCAGTTAAGACGCGATGAAAGCCCCGACCTCAGAGCAGTGCCTCAGATCAGCGGCAGCGAGGTCAGAAACTTTGCTCGGGGCGGACAGGCAACCACTTGCGGCCGCCCCGCAGGGACGAATCGCGCCGTGCGCGGCGACCAGCTATAGCTGCGCATCTCTGCGCCATTCTGGACAAACAAAACCCCGTGGGGATTGTCAGGAACCGCAGTATAAAAGGCAAACCCCCGCAGATCAGCCAATGACGATACCGGGCCTGCTCCTGATATAGCCAGACAATAAGGCTGTCCTTTGCTGATGGATTTCGCGGAACCGGCAATCACGCCAAGGATCGCCAGCACCAGCATCACAACCCGTCGCAAACGCCCCAGCATCAGGATGCCGGCCCCCGCAGCACAGCACAACATGACACCATGCACGAAAACCAACCATGATCCCGAGAGCAACAGGCTGATAACGCAGGCTATCAGCCCGACCACCCCCACAATCAGGGCCAGCGTAACAGCCAGCCTGTCAACCAGTCGCCATGTGGTGAAATACGCCGTTATTGCGGCACAAAGCGGCAAAAAGGGTGCAATAAGGACAAAGAAAACGCTGGCTCCAAGGATATACCCAAGCCATCCCGGCTCGATCCGCCAAGCATCAGGCAAAAGCAGCGCAGGGCCAAGATTGGCATAACCAAGCGCAACAAGACTTGCCAGAAACACCCGTCGCATGATCCGCCCGCAGGCAGCGCCCCGCCTTACGCCAGCTTCACCCCATTGGCCGCCGCCAGAACCGCGTGCAGCGCCACCGGGTCGGTGTTTGCCCGCAGCTTGTCGCGCAACGCCGCATCGCGCAGGTTACGCGAAACCAGC
Source organism: Paracoccus sp. (in: a-proteobacteria) (assembly GCF_030538695.1). Taxonomy (GTDB): domain Bacteria; phylum Pseudomonadota; class Alphaproteobacteria; order Rhodobacterales; family Rhodobacteraceae; genus Paracoccus. Next base: position 34,915 of record NZ_JAUNTN010000015.1, on the reverse strand, counting down.
GCCAGCGCCTTCAGATGCTCGACCCCGCCCTTGTTCGGAGCCAGCAGGCCGAACACCAGATCGACGGGCTGGCGGTCCACCGCGTCGAAATCCAGCGGTTTTTCCAGCCGGATAAACAGGCCCACGACCTTATCCAGCCCATGCAGCCGCGCATGAGGCAGCGCCACCCCATGCCCCACGCCGGTCGGCCCAAGGCTTTCACGTTCCTGCAACGCATCAAGCGTCGCAGCAATAGGCAGGCTGTATTGAGCCTGCGCCATCTCGGCCAGTTCCTGCAACAGACGCTTTTTGCTGTTGACGTTGTTCAGGCTGCGCACTGATCCGGGGCTTAGAATATCGCTGATCTGCATTGCCTTTGGCCATCCCTATACCACGGCCAGATGCCTGACCGTGGCTTTTTCAGGCCGCATGGCGACCTATTTACTGTTGCGGGGGTCAATCCAGCCAATATTGCCATCATCGCGACGGTGAACGACGTTGACGCCCCCATGTTTCTCGTTACGGAACACCAGCAGGGGCGCACCTGCCAGCTCCATCTGCATCACCGCATCACCGACCGACAGGGTTGGCACCCGGCTTTCCATCTCTGCGATGATGATGGGCTGAAGGTCGCCATCCTGCGATTCCCACTCATCTTCATCAGCGGGCAGCACATACATGCCCGCCGCCGCATATTCAACCGGGCCTGTCCGGTCCTTGTTGTGATCCTTCAGCCGGCGCTTATAGCGGCGCAACTGCTTGTCCATCTTTTCGCGGCAAGCCTCGAAAGCGGCGTAAATCTCGGTTGCCTGCCCGGTGGCCTGCACATTCAGGCCGGTGGACAGATGCACGGTCGCCTCGCATTGGAATTGATGCGCATTGCGGGAAAAGATCACCGTGGCATCGGTCGGACGCTGCGAATATTTGCCCAGCGTCTCGCCAAGCTGTTCCTTGACATGGGTTGACAGGGCATCGCCCACATCAATCTGTTTTCCGCTGATCTGATAGCGCATCGCAAGTCCTTTCGGTTGCCCGACTGGCCCGCGCGCCGCACCGGCACGGCGGGCCGGTCAGGTGGTTTCAGAGACGGTCAAATACCCGCCTCATATAGATATTTGGTGACAACCGGCGGGCGAAGTCAACCGGATTGCGGTCAATTCATGCTAAAGCTGTCGCCCAGGTAAACTTCGCGTACGCGGGGGTCCGCGATGATTTCCTGCGTGGTGCCGGATTTGATCAGGTGGCCGTCATGCAGGATATAGGCGCGGTCCACGATCCCAAGGGTTTCGCGCACGTTATGGTCGGTAATCAGCACCCCGATACCGCGCTGTTTCAAGTCATGGACCAGCCCCCGGATCTCGGCCACGGCGATGGGGTCCACGCCCGCAAAAGGTTCATCCAGCAGCAGATATTTCGGGTCCGAGGCCAGACAGCGGGCAATTTCCGCCCGCCGCCGCTCGCCACCCGACAAAGCCATGGCCGGGGCATTGCGCAGATGCGCAATCGAGAAATCACCCAACAATTCTTCCAGCCGGTCCTGACGGTTGCGATGGCCCTTATGCGCGACCTGCAAAATGGCCATGATGTTCTGTTCGACCGTCAGCCCCCGGAAAATAGACATTTCCTGCGGAAGATAACCGATACCAAGCTGCGCACGGCGATACATCGGCAGGCGCGTCGCGTCCTGCCCGTCGATGCTGACCCGCCCTGCATCGGCCTGCACCAGCCCGGCGATACCGTAAAAGCAGGTCGTCTTACCCGAACCATTCGGCCCCAGCAGGGCCACGACCTCGCCACGTTTCAGGTCCATGGACACATCGCGGATCACCGGGCGGTTGCGATAGGATTTGCGCATCGCCCGGACAGAAAGACCTTGCGGCAAGACGGCTTCTTCGGTCATGGGCGGGTCGGCTCCAGCACGGATTGCACGCGGCCATCGACCTGCGCGGTGCCTGCACCAAGGTCGATCACCATGCGGTTGCCGGTCAGCACATTCGGCCCTTGCGACAGAATCACATTGCCGGTCAGCACCACGGTTCCGGCGTCCACATCATAAACGGCCTCGGCAGCCTCGGCGGCGTCAGGGCCGCTGACCAGCGTCACCCCACCGCTGGCGTGCAGCGACTGGATACGGCTGCGGTCGCCTTGTGCATAGGTCACGCTGACCCGGCTGGCACCAAGGCGCATATCCCCCTGCCCGATCACCACATTGCCGCTGAACACCGCGCTGCCGCCGGTCTGATCCACCTGCAAACTGTCGGCGGTCATCTGCACCGGGGCTTTGGTGTCGGCCTGCATCGCGCCAAATCCGGTGGTTTGCGCCAATGCGGGCGCGGCAAGCAGGGCAAAAGCGGTCAGGCTGGCGCGGAACATGGGAACCTCTATGACGGGATCAGGGCTGGTATAGCAGACGCACGCCGCCGGTAAAATCCAGAAGCGTATGACCATCGGTATTGCGTGACAGGCGCATCGCTCCGGCCTCGATCGCGCCAAGCGGTGCCTGCCCGGCAATCCCATCCGGCGCATCCAGCGTGGAACGGTCGGTGGTGCCCTCCAGCCGTGGGGCCTGCACCTGCCAGCCGTCCGAGGTGGACAGCCGCACACCGCCATCCAGCACCAGCCGGTCGCCGTCCAGACTGCCGGTCAGGGCGCGGGCCTGCGCCTCACGCCCGTCGGGGCTGAGCCAGTTCAGCGAAACCTGATCCGCGGCCGCCCCCTCGCCGGTCTGGCTGACCGAGGCGGCACGGAAGGTCAGTTGCGTGCCGTCGTCAGCCACGCCGGAATAGGCGGGGGCGGTAATGCCGGGACCATCGCCACGCAACTCTCCCTCGACATAGGGAATCGCCGCATCCGGGTCGGCCTTGCGCGACAACAGGAACAGCGTGGACAGAATCGCCAGTGCCGCCAGTGGCAGCGCGACCCGCAGGATCGCCACCACCTTGCTGCGCAACGGGATGCTGGCGCGCGGGTCCATCAGAGCATCCCGGCCCGCAGGCAGTCATGGATGTGCAGGATACCGGCAGGCTTGCCGTTTTCCTCGACGAACAGGCAGGTAATCTTGCGGTCCTGCATCTGCGCCAGCGCGGCCTCGGCCAGTTGATCGGGCTGAATGGTGCGCGGGTTGCGGGTCATCACATCCGCCGCGCGCCGATCCAGCAGCCCATCCATATGCCGCCGCAAATCGCCGTCGGTGATAATCCCGGTCAGCCGGCCATCGGCATCGGTCACGCCGGTGACACCAAAGCCCTTCTGGCTGATGGTCAGTAGGGCCTCGGTCATCGGTGTGTCCTCGGCCACCAGCGGCAGATCGTCGCGGTGCATCAGATCACCCACGCTTGCCAAAAGCGCACCCAGCTTGCCGCCGGGGTGGAAGGTGCGGAAATGTTCGGGGGTGAAATGCCGATGCTCCATCAGCGCCACGGCCAGCGCATCGCCCAGCGCCAGCGTCATCGTGGTCGAGGTGGTCGGCACAATGCCCGTCCCGCAAGCCTCGGGCGCGGGCGGCAACAACAGCGCCACATCCGACTGTCGCAGCAAGGTCGAGCCGTCACGCGACGCCACCCCGATCAGCGGGATCGAAAATCGTCGCGTATGGGCAATCATATCCGCCAGTTCGGGCGTTTCGCCGCTGTTGGACAGCATCAGCACCACATCGGATTGCGTGACCATGCCAAGATCGCCGTGGCTGGCCTCGGCCGGGTGGACGAATTGCGCGGGCGTGCCGGTGCTGGCAAGCGTCGCCGCCAGCTTGCGCCCGATATGGCCGGATTTGCCCATGCCGGACACGATCACCCGCCCCTTGGCCGCCAGAACCATCTGAACGGCACGGTCGAAACTGTCACCAAGGCTGTCAGCCAGCAGGGCCAACCCTTCGGCTTCGGTGCGGATCACGCGGCGGGCGGTGTCGAGATAAGCGGTCATGGTCAGAACCTAGTGACGAAAGATGTCGGTTTCATCCCCCCAGCCCATCAAATCCAGATGCGCACGGGCGGGCAGAAAATCAAAACAGGCCTTCGCCAGACCGGCGCGGCCCTCACGTTCCAGCCGGGCCTCCAGCACGTCTTTCAGCTTATGCAGATACAGAACATCGCTGGCCGCATATTCAAGCTGCGCATCGGTCAGATCCTCGGCACCCCAGTCGCTTGTCTGCTGCTGCTTGGAAATATCCACCCCGACCAGTTCCGACAACAGGTATTTCAGCCCGTGCCGGTCGGTAAAGGTGCGCACCATCTTGGACGCGATCTTGGTGCACCAGACCGGGGCCGTCACCGCGCCAAAGGCACTTTCCAGCGCGGCAATATCGAACCGGGCGAAATGGAACAGCTTGACCACATTCGGATCAGTCAGCAGCCGCACCAGATTGGGCGCATGGGTCTGACCACGGGCGATCTGCACCAAATGCGCCTCGCCGTCGCCCCCCGACAGTTGCACAAGGCACAAACGGTCGCGGCGCGGGTCAAGGCCCATCGTCTCGGTATCAATCGCCACGACGGACCCAAGGTCCAGCCCGTCTGGCAAATCGTTCTGATAAAGGTGAATCGTCATGGATGGCCCCGAAATCTGCGTTTATGCGGCGAATAAATCACCATCACGGTATTTTCCAGCCCATCACGCAGGATTGCACTTCACGGGAACGAATCCGGCAGTATTTTCGTTGCCCATCAAAATGCTGCCACATTTCTAAGGAATCACCATGTTCAATCGCCTGACGATGATCCCCGCCGCGCTGACCCTTGCCGCCCTTGCGGCCTGCGGCCCGACGCCCGCACAGCGCGTTGCCGATGAAACCCCCGCCGGGCTGGAAGGCCTGTGGCGGATCGAAAGCATCGGCGGCATCAAGACCGAAAACCCGATGTCCACCTATATGCGCTTCAACGGGCTGGTGATGGAGGCCAACCTGGGCTGCAACACCTTTACCGCACCCTTCTCGATGGATGGCAACGTCATCACCATCGGTTCGCCCTCGGGCATCGTACAAAGCTGCGGTGGTACTGCGGGCAAGCAGGAAACCAACGGCCTGAACCTGATGAAATATTCCATGGGCATGGTCGCACAGACGCAGCACAGCGTCGTGATGTCCGGCCCCGCCGGTCAGTCCTTCCTGATCCAGCGCACGGAAATGCCTGCCGCACGCCGTTAAGCGCCGCTTCGAAACGACAAACCCCGGCCTTGCGCCGGGGTTTTTCACGGCCATAGGCGCGGCTTAACGAACCGTCGCAAGCACCTCGGGCGTGATTGTCAGGCTGTTGCCGCGCTGCCACCTTGCATCGACCCGCAGCAAGGACTGACCATCCGGGCCAAGCGCCATAAAGCTGACATGCTGCGCCGCGCCCTCACGGCGGCTTTCCGGCGGCTGAAACGCAACCCCGGCCTTGCGCAGCAGCGTATCGACCAGCGCCAGCCGCACCTCAGACAAGGCATCAAGCCGCGGCTGATGCAGCATCGCCAACAATCCGGCCAAAGCACGAGGGTCGCTGTCCTCATGCGCGCAGGCATCCAGCACCCGCAGCCCCATATCGCCGGAATCAACCAGCGCCCAACCCTCGGGCAATTGCACGACAAGCTGCGCGGCCGTGGGGCCTTTCACCCGCATGTCCAGCGCATCGACCAGCCCGCAGGCCAACCCCGGAATCTGCACCGGCGACAGTTGCAATGCCTGCGCCGGGACACCTGTCAGCGCCGCAATCTGGGCCTGCGCCGCCTGATCCGGGGTTTCGGCCTGTATCGCACCATTCATCGTCACACCCATCACCAGCCCTATCAATCCAGCCCGCATCATTGCACCCTGTCAGCCATTGTCGAGATTATTCGGATCATCCGAAAAGGCCGGAACTGGCGCAGGTGCCGGGCCACGATTGTTGAAGTTGTGAAAGTCGTTCACATCCTCAAAACTTGCCGTCGCCGGGTCCAGCCCCATCAGTTGCGCCATAAACGCAACGATCTGCTTTTGATCCTCGCTGCCCTCATCCCGAAACGCCTTGCCAATATTCCCATAGCTGCCGGTTTCGCTGGCGGTCAGATAGCTGGCCCGGTCATAGGCATCACGGGCGCTTGGCGGATGGCCGTTTTCCGCCTGATAACCCACATACCAAGCCCGGTATTCGTCCATGAAATAGCCATAGGACTGTTCGTTCCCGCCGGGGGTGATGGTATGGTTGATCTCATGCGCAAGCGTGTTTGACACGACATGAACAGCATCACCATCCGAAGGATCGATCTTATCCGGTCCGGCAGGCACAAGATCGCTGTTCAGCTCGATATAGGGCTTTCGCCACCACAGCAGCCCCTTTTCACCCGCCTGACCGTATGTCACCGACCCTTTCGGCGCGTCGATACTGGTCCAGCCGACATCGACATCATCACTCGACAGGATACGATCAATCGTGTTGCGCCGGGTCTGATTGTCACCGGGGGTCGTGTCACTGACGTTAAAGGCCACCATCTTGGCCGAACGCTGTTTGTCCTCAAAGGATTGCTCGCGGAACCATTCGCGTTCACCAAGGCGGCCAAGATCACGGATAACATCCGCTTCGGGATAGTTCTGCACCTGCTCCAGCAAGGCAACACGCGAATCGGCAGCACCATGGCCAACGCTGGTGCGCGTAAAAGCATCTGTCTCCAGCAGATCTTCATAGGCGGCCAACGCATCGGGCTTGTCGGCAAGATTGGTGCGAATCTGCGTGTCCAGCTCTTGCTCGCGCGGGGTGCTGAGCGGTTCTTCGCGCGGCAGGCCGCCGATGATCCCGCCGTTATACGGCTGGCGCTCTGACGCATCCGGTGCCGGGGTTGGCTTTTGCGGCAATGCGGCAAGTGCCCTCGCCCCCATCGCCAGCCCACCCGCCTGCGGCCGAACAACCGCAATATCATGGCGCAACGCCCCGACAGCCAAAGCCTTCATAGCAGCCTCTCCATCCCTACCCAAACGGATACAGGCAAAGGCTAGGCGCGGCATATGACAGTTCCATGACCGCGCAAGACAAGCGGCAAGAACCCGCCACCAAACGGAAACCTGCGGGGTAACTTACTGAAAAATCAGAAAACAAAGCCCGGAAAGCAACGAAGCCGCTGCGGTTGCAGCGGCTTCTTGAAGCGTTGGTGCCCAGGAGAAGACTCGAACTTCCACGCCTTGCGGCACACGGACCTGAACCGTGCGCGTCTACCAATTCCGCCACCTGGGCCGGTCGCGTGAGGGGGGCTTCTAAAGGTGTTATCGGGGGCCGTCAACAGGTTTTTCGAAAAAACTTTCATAAAATGCGAAACAGTTTGTCATGCCCGGTTTCAGCCCTGATGCTTGCCCGCGAAGGCCCGCCGCGCTATCACGCGAAAGAACAAGGCGGCGGGGCCGCTGATGGCTTGGATTTGCGGAGAAAACGCGATGTCGAAACTTGTCACCATCTATGGCGGTTCTGGTTTTCTTGGCCGGCAGATCACCCGGATCATGGCCGCAAACGGCTGGCGGGTCCGTGTCGCCGTGCGCCGCCCCGATGAGGCGCTGTTTCTGAAAACCGCAGGCGCGGTTGGTCAGGTGGTGCCGGTGCTGTGCAATATCCGCGACGATCTGTCGGTGCGCGCCGCCATGGCCGGGGCCGATGCGGTCATTAACTGCGTGGGCCTGCTGGTGCGCGAGGGCAAGAACACATTTGACGGCGCGCATGTTCAGGGCGCAGGCCGTGTGGCGCGGATTGCCGCAGAAACCGGCGTGGCGCAGATGGTGCATGTCTCGGCCATTGGCGCCGATGCCGAATCCATCAGCAACTATGCCCGTACCAAGGCCGAGGGCGAGGCCGAGGTCCTGAAACACCGCCCCGACGCGGTGATTTTGCGACCTTCGGTGATGTTCGGTCAGGGCGACAGTTTCCTGAACAAGTTTGCCGCACTCAGCCGCTTGGGTCCGGTCATGGCGATCACCGGCGGCAAGACCCGCCTGCAACCCGTCTGGGTCGAGGATGTGGCGCAGGCCGCCGCCAAGGCCGCCGAAGGGCAGGCCGCGGCTGGTATTTATGAGCTTGGCGGCCCCGATGTGCTGACCCTGCGCGACGTCGTGGGCCAGGTGCTGAAAACCGTGGACCGCCGCCGTCTGGTCATCAACCTGCCCTTTGCCATGGGCGAATTCGTGGGCTTCGGCTTTGACGCCGTACAATTCCTGACCGGCGGGCTGGTGACGAACCGGATGCTGACCGTGGATCAGGTGCGCAGCCTGCGCACGGACAATGTGGTGGCTGATTCAGGCGTGAAAACCTTTGCCGATCTGGACATCACCCCCAGCTCTACCGCGCTGATCCTCCCGGAATACCTGTGGCGCTTCCGTCCTTCCGGCCAATATGAGACGATCAAGGCTTCGGCCAAGAACCTGCGGCACCCGCAATAATGGAACACAGCACGATTGTCGCCGCGATCCTCGGGCTGCTTGAGGGGCTGACCGAGTTCATCCCGGTTTCGTCAACAGGGCATATCCTGCTGGCCGGGCATTTCCTTGGCTTTGATTCGCCCGGTCGCGCGTTCGAGGTGCTGATTCAGCTTGGCGCAATTCTGGCGATTTTGGGTGTCTATGCCGGGCGGCTGTGGCAGATTTTCAGCACCGCGCCGCATGACGCCCGTAACCGGCGCTTTATTCTGGCGATCCTGCTGGCGTTCCTGCCGGCCGTGGTGATCGGCGTTCTGGCGCATGGGTTCATCAAGGACGTGCTGTTCGAAACCCCGATGCTGATTGCTGTCATGCTGATTGCTGGCGGTGTGATCCTGCTGTTCGTGGACCGCATGGCGCAAAACCCACGCTATCACGAGGCCGAGGACTTTCCCCTGCCCGTCGCCTTTGCCGTGGGCGTGATCCAGTGCCTTGCCATGATCCCCGGCGTATCGCGGTCGGGTTCAACCATCGTCGGCGCGCTGCTGATGGGGGCCAGCAAACGCGCCGCGGCAGAGTTCAGCTTTTTCCTGTCCATGCCGACCATGGCCGGGGCCTTTGCCTATGATCTTTACAAGAATCAGGACATGCTGACCGGGGCGGCACTTGGCAATGTCATCATCGGCTTTGTCTGCGCCTTTCTGGCGGCGGTCGTGGTGGTGCGCTGGCTGCTGGGCTACGTCTCGCATCACGGCTATGCGCTGTTCGCATGGTGGCGAATCATTGTCGGCAGCGTGGCGTTACTGGCGCTTTGGGTGGGTGCGTAAGTAATGCTGACCTAATTTGCGCGCCGAAAGATCGTTTTTTCAGCGCCGCGCGCACAAATCTTGCATTTAGGTCAGCATAGCTGCCTTTTTATCGCTTTTCCCTTGCGCTATCGCAGCCTTGACCAGAAACAAGGATGCGCAGCCATGGCCACGCAAAAGATGCTGAAATTCGTCTCGGTCGGGCGTCAGATGCCCGAAAAACGCGCGGCCTCTGACCGCACCGAGGATTTCCATGAGATCTACCGCGAATTCGCCGCCGAAAAGGCTGCCGAACAGGCCAGCCGATGCAGCCAATGCGGCGTGCCTTATTGCCAATCGCATTGCCCGCTGCACAACAACATCCCAGACTGGCTGCGCCTGACCGCCGAAGGCCGTCTGGCCGAGGCCTATGCCCGGTCGCAGGAAACCAACACCTTTCCCGAAATCTGCGGCCGCATCTGCCCGCAGGACCGACTGTGCGAAGGCAATTGCGTGATCGAACAATCAGGCCATGGCACCGTCACCATCGGCGCGATCGAGAAATACATCACCGATACCGCATGGGAAAACGGCTGGGTCAAGCCCGCCACCATCACCGAGGAGCGCAGCGAATCCATCGGGATTATCGGTGCAGGTCCGGGCGGGCTGGCCGCTGCCGACCGGCTACGGCGCATGGGCTTTCAGGTCACGGTTTACGACCGCCACGACCGCGCGGGCGGGCTGATGATTTATGGCATCCCCGGTTTCAAGCTGGAAAAAGAGGTGGTCGAGCGCCGCAACCGCCTGCTGGAAGATTCCGGCGTCGAATTCGTCCTGAACGCCAATGTGGGCGAGGATATTTCCTTTGACGCCATTCGCGGCAAGCATGACGCGGTGCTGATTGCAACCGGCGTTTACAAGACCCGCGATCTGGATATCGACAATGCGGCGGCGCAAGGCGTCGTGCGGGCGCTGGATTATCTGACCGCCAGCAACCGCGTGGACCTTGGCGACGAAATCCCCGATTTCGAGGACGGAGAGCTGAACGCCGCCGGCAAGCGCGTGGTGGTGATCGGCGGCGGCGACACCGCGATGGATTGCGTCCGCACCGCCATCCGTCAGGGTGCGGTCTCGGTCAAATGCCTGTATCGCCGCGACCGCGCCAACATGCCCGGCTCGCAGCGCGAAGTGCAGAACGCCGAGGAAGAAGGCGTCGATTTCGTGTGGCTGTCCGCGCCGGGGGCCTTTAGCGGCCATGTCACCGGCGAGGCTGCACAGGCGCAGGAAGCCGACGTGGCGGGCGGCGAACAGCCGCAGATTGCCTCGGTCCGGGTCCAGAAAATGCGCCTTGGCAAGCCCGATGTCACCGGCCGCCAGTCGCCGGAGCTGATCGAGGGCGCGGATTACGACGAACCCGCCGATCTGGTCATCAAGGCGCTGGGTTTTGAACCCGAGGATCTGCCGAAACTGTGGGGCGTGGACGGGCTGGAAGTCACGCGCTGGGGGACGATCAAGGCCGATTTCGGCACCCATATGACCAGCCTGCCCGGCGTTTTCGCGGTAGGCGACATCGTGCGCGGGGCCAGCCTTGTGGTGTGGGCGATCCGCGACGGGCGCGAGGCCGCTGACCAGATCAACCAATGGCTGTCGGGTGCCGAACGGATTGCAGCGGAATAAGCGATGCGCCCCTTCATCCTGATCGCCGCCCTGCTGGCGGCCCCAGCCACGGCACAGACCTTCTCGCCACCCGAGGGCTGCACGTTGCAGGTCACGGTGCAAAACCACGGCTGCACCGTCGAACAGCATCTGATCTGCGCAAACGACCAGCCCGGCGATATGCGCACGGTCATTTATGGCGCCGACGGTGCCACCTATATCTCGCGCATTGACCGTGAAACCCGCTGGCTGGAAAGCTATTCCCCGGTCAGCGGCATCAGCGAAGTGCTGGTCGAGGGCGGCCCGGTGGACGCCTCGTTCAGCCGTCTGGCCCAAACCGGGCGCGACGATTTCGACTTCTGGACCCGGATCGAGGGTGGCGGGCTGCTGAACCATGTGGGCCATGACGAGCTGAGCGGCGAAACCGCCACCATCGACGGCGTGGTGCTGGACCGCACCCGATTTCACCTGACGACCAGCGATCAGGACGGCAACCTGCTGATGACCCGCGAAGGCGAACAGTTCATCAGCCGCGAACATGGCCGCTTTTACGCCGGAACCGAAACCATCACCGACGCCGAGGGTAATGTCGAAACCTTTGACGGCACACCGGCGCGGTTCGATTTCCCCGGCGACCGCGGCTTTGGCAGCATCACCCCCGAATATAACTGCGGGATGCAGATGGTGCGCTTTGAAACTTACGGCCTTGGGCTGATTTATGAAAAGGGTCTCTGACGATGGATCAGAACATGCAAGCGACTGACTGGCTGGAACAGGAAGAAGCCCGCCGCAACTGGATGGCCGAAAACAGCCTTTACCGCGCGGATGATGAACATTCGTCCTGCGGCGTGGGCTTTGTGGTCAGCATCGACGGCAAAGCCAGCCGTCAGGTGGTGCAGAACGGCATCGACGCGCTGAAGGCGATCTGGCATCGCGGCGCGGTGGATGCGGATGGCAAAACCGGCGATGGCGCGGGGATTCACGTCCAGATCCCGGTGCCGTTCTTTTACGACCAGATCCGCCGCACCGGCCATGAACCCGATCAGGACAAGCTGATTGCCGTGGGTCAGGTGTTCCTGCCCCGGACCAATTTCGCGCAGCAGGAAACCTGCCGGACCATCGTCGAAACCGAAGTCATCCGGATGGGCCATTATATCTATGGCTGGCGGCATGTGCCGGTGAACACCGCCGTGCTTGGCGAAAAGGCCAATGCGACCCGCCCGGAAATTGAACAAATCCTGATCCGCAACGAAAAAGGCATCGACGCCGAAGCCTTCGAGCGCGAATTGTATATCATTCGCCGCCGCATCGAACGCGCGGCCATCGCAGCGCAGATCAACGGGTTGTATTTCGCCTCGCTGTCCTGCCGCTCGATCATCTACAAGGGCATGATGCTGGCCGAGCAGGTGGCCGAGTTCTATCCCGACCTGAAAGACGCGCGTTTCGAATCTGCCTTTGCGATTTACCACCAGCGTTATTCGACCAACACCTTCCCGCAATGGTGGCTGGCGCAGCCGTTCCGTATGCTGGCCCATAACGGCGAGATCAACACGCTGAAAGGCAACCTGAACTGGATGCGCAGCCATGAAATCCGCATGGCCTCCAGCGCGTTCGGGGAATGGGCCGAGGACATCAAGCCGATCGTTCCGGCAGGTTCATCCGACAGCGCCGCGCTGGATGCGGTGTTCGAGGTGATGGTGCGTTCGGGCCGCTCGGCACCGATGACCAAGACGATGCTGGTTCCCGAAGCCTGGTCCAAGGCGACCACCGACATGCCAAAAGCATGGGCGGATATGTATGCCTATTGCAACGCCGTGATGGAGCCGTGGGACGGCCCTGCCGCGCTGGCAATGACCGATGGCCGCTGGGTCTGCGGCGGTCTGGACCGCAACGGTTTGCGCCCGATGCGCTATGTGGTAACGGGGGATAACCTGCTGATCGCCGGGTCCGAGGTCGGCATGGTGCCGACCGACGAGGCCAGCGTACGCGAGAAAGGCGCGCTGGGTCCGGGTCAGATGATCGCCGTCGATATGCGCGACGGGCGCATGTATCACGACACGGAAATCAAGGACCGTCTGGCCGCCAGCCAGCCTTTCGGGGAATGGATCGAAAAGGTCGTCCAGCCGTCCGCAGGGATGGCCCGCCTGCCGGAAACCGCCAGTTTCACCGGAGATGAGTTGCGCCGCCGCCAGATCGCAGCGGGCTACACCATCGAAGAAATCGAAAGCGTGCTGGCCCCCATGGCCGAGGATGGCAAGGAATCGCTGGCCTCGATGGGTGACGACACCCCCGCCGCGGTACTGTCCAAGCAATACCGCCCGCTGGCGCATTTCTTCCGCCAGAACTTTTCGCAGGTCACGAACCCGCCCATCGACAGCTTGCGCGAAACGCGGGTGATGAGCCTCAAGACCCGGTTCGGCAACCTGAAAAACGTGCTGGACGAAAGCAGCAGCCAGACCGAAATCACCCAGTTGGAAAGCCCGTTCCTTGCGAATGGCGAGTTTGCCGAACTGCTGCGGATGTTTGCGGGCAGCGTGACGCAGATCGACTGCACCTTTGCCGATGGCGCGGGGCAAGAGGCGCTGGCCGAAGGGCTGGCCCGCATCCGCGCCGAGGCCGAGGACGCCGTGCGTTCCGGCGCGGGCCATATCGTGCTGAGCGATGAAAAGCAGGGACCGGACCGCATCGGGATGCCGATGATTCTGGCGACCAGCGCAGTACATAGCTGGCTGGTGCGCAAGGGGTTGCGGACCTTCTGTTCGATCAACGTGCGGTCGGCGGAATGTATCGACCCGCATTATTTCGCCGTGCTGATCGGCTGTGGCGCGACCACGGTCAACGCCTATCTGGCGCAGGACAGCCTGGCCGAACGGATCGAACGCGGGTTGCTGGACAGCAACCTGACCGATGCAATGAACCGCTATCGCGAGGCGATTGACGGCGGCTTGCTGAAAATCATGGCCAAGATGGGGATTTCGGTCATCTCGTCCTATCGCGGCGGGCTGAATTTCGAGGCCGTGGGCCTGTCGCGCGCCATGGTGGCGGAATATTTCCCCGGTATGCACAGCCGCATTTCCGGCATCGGTCTTCACGGGTTGCAAGCCAAGCTGGAGGAAATCCACCAGAAGGGGTTCCACAGCGACAGCGCCGATCTGCTGCCAGTGGGCGGTTTCTACAAAATGCGCCGCTCGGGCGAGAAACACGCGTGGGAGGCGAACACCATGCGCCTGCTGCAACTGGCCTGCGAGCGCGCGTCTTATGATGTGTGGAAACAATTCTCCGCCGCGATGCGGGCGAACCCGCCGATCCACATCCGCGACCTGCTGGACATCAAGCCGCTGGGCAAGCCGGTGCCGATCGAGGAAGTGGAAAGCATCACCTCGATCCGCAAGCGCTTCGTGACGCCGGGGATGAGCCTTGGCGCGCTGTCGCCCGAGGCGCATATGACGCTGAACATCGCCATGAACCGCATCGGCGCGAAATCCGACAGCGGCGAGGGTGGCGAAGACCCGGCGCACAGCCATCCGCTGCCCAATGGCGACAACCCCTGCGCCAAGATCAAGCAGGTGGCGTCGGGGCGGTTCGGGGTCACGGCGGAATATCTGAACGCCTGCGAGGAACTGGAAATCAAGGTTGCGCAGGGTGCCAAGCCCGGCGAGGGCGGGCAGTTGCCGGGCATGAAGGTCACGTCGCTGATCGCACGGCTGCGGCACTCGACGCCGGGCGTGACGCTGATTTCGCCGCCGCCGCACCACGACATCTATTCGATCGAGGATCTGGCGCAGCTCATCTATGACCTGAAACAGATCAACCCGCGCGCCAAGATCACCGTGAAGCTGGTCGCCGGTTCCGGCGTCGGCACCATCGCGGCCGGCGTGGCCAAGGCCAAGGCCGACATCATCCTGATTTCCGGCCATAACGGCGGCACCGGGGCCTCGCCTGCGACCTCGATCAAATTTGCGGGCCTGCCGTGGGAAATGGGCCTGACCGAAGCGCATCAGGTGCTGGCGATGAACCGCCTGCGCGAGCGTATCACCCTGCGCACCGATGGCGGGCTGCGCACCGGGCGCGACATCGTGATGGCGGCAATGATGGGGGCCGAGGAATACGGCATCGGCACCGCCGCGCTGATCGCCATGGGCTGCATCATGGTACGCCAGTGTCAGTCGAACACCTGCCCCGTGGGCGTCTGCACGCAGGACGAAAAGCTGCGCGCGGTGTTCAACGGCACCCCGGATAAGGTCGTGAACCTGATCACCTTTTACGCGCAAGAAGTCCGCGAGATCCTTGCCAGCATCGGCGCACGGTCCTTGGACGAGGTGATCGGACGTGCCGATCTGCTGACTCAGGTCAGCCGTGGCGCGGCGCATCTGGACGATCTGGACCTGAACCCGCTGCTGATTACCGTCGATGGCTGGGACAAGATCGTTTACGACCGCTCCAAGCCGCGCAATGCGGTGATGGACACGCTGGACGCGGAAATCATCCGCGACGCCGAACGCTTCTTTACCGACGGGGAAAAGATGCAACTGTCCTATGCCGTGCGCAACACGGAACGGACCGTCGGCACCCGCACCTCCAGCCTGATCGTGCAGACCTTCGGGATGCGCAACAAGCTGCAACGCGACCATCTGACGGTGAAACTGACCGGCAGCGCGGGGCAGTCGCTGGGGGCCTTTGCCGCGCCGGGGCTGAAGATCGAGGTTTCGGGCGATGCCAACGACTATGTGGGCAAGGGCCTGTCGGGCGGCACGATCGTGGTGCGCCCGCCAATGATCTCGCCGCTGGAAGCCGCTGATAACGTCATCATCGGCAACACCGTGCTTTACGGCGCAACCGACGGCTATCTGTTCGCCGCAGGCCGCGCGGGCGAGCGTTTCGCCGTCCGCAACAGCGGCGCAAAGGTGGTGATCGAAGGCTGCGGCACCAACGGCTGCGAATATATGACCGGCGGTGTGGCGGTCATCCTTGGCCGGATCGGCGCGAACTTTGGCGCGGGTATGACCGGCGGCATGGCCTATCTTTACGACCCCGAGGGCGTGGCGGGCGATTACATCAACATGGAATCGCTGGCCACTTGCCCGGTCACGGTCGCGCATTGGGAAAACCAGTTGCACGACCTGATTCAGACCCATGCCCGCGAAACCGGCAGCCGCCGGGCGCAGGACATCCTTGCCAAATGGGACGAGGAAAAGGCCAACTTCCTGCAAATCTGCCCGCGTGAAATGCTGCGCCACCTGCCGCATCCTCTGGCGGAAACCGGCGATCTGGCGGCGATCCCGGCAGAGTAAGGCCCGTTAAATGCGGTCAGCGACCTGACCATAAACCGGGCGGTGCAGCGATGCGCCGCCCGGTTTGCACATCGCCGCCTGCGGAACCGGGCCATCTGGAAAGCGTTGTCCAAGGGATTGCACCCGTCAAAGAGGTTCCCATGCGTTTCCCCCTGATCCTGACCGCCGCCCTGCTGGCCACCCCGGCCCTTGCCGCAGATGAACTGGCCGCGCTGAACTATTCCTGCGACGACAACAAGGTGCTGCGGGCGGTCTATGTGAATACCGCGACCGGCAATTCCTATGCCATCATTCAGGACATGGGTGAAATGATCCCGATGCGGCTTGTCACCTCGGCTTCCGGCGCGCGTTATGAGGCGATCAGCACGGACTACAGCTATCAGCTGGACAGCAAAGGCATGGAAGCGACTGTTCATGCCACGACTGACGGGCAAGAACAGGTCGTTTACGCCAATTGCACCGCAGAATAGGCGGAACCAAACAAGACAATGCACGTTGACAACCACCTAGCTCATGGAGAACCCTGATGTCTGATCTGCTTGTGATGGCCTTTGACGATGAGGCGACGGGCTTTGCCCTGCGCACCGAACTGGTCAAGCTGCAAAAGGAATACCTGATCCAGCTTGAGGATGCGGTCGTCGTGACCCGCCCGACCGCCGATGATATACAACTGCATCAGGCGATGAACCTGACCGCTGCCGGGGCGATTGGTGGGGGCTTTTGGGGCACGCTGGTCGGGCTGATCTTTCTGAACCCGCTGGTCGGTGCCGCCGTGGGCGCTGCCTCGGGGGCGCTGGCCGGGCGGCTGTCGGATTTCGGCATCAACGACGATTTCATGCGCGAGCTTGGCCAAAAGGTCACGCCGGGCGGCTCGGCCGTGTTTGTGCTGGTGCGCGAGATGACCGCCGATAAAGTGCTGGAAAAGCTGCGCGAGCAAGGCTACCACGGCCGCATCATCCAGACCTCGCTGTCCAATGCCGACGAGGAAAAGCTGCGCGAGGCCATTGCCGGGCGCGGTCAGGCGCAGATCGACGAGCAAAGCGCCTGAAAGGCTTGACCAAAGGGCGCGGGGGTGACACTTCCCGTCCATGGTCAGGACAAAGCCAGACAGCAAAACCGGAACCCTCCGCCTGCGGGGGGGTATTTTGCGTCCGGCGTTTTGGCTGCTTGGCTGGCTGCGCTGGCTGGCGTGGCGCGGTTTGCTGGTGATGCTGGCGCTGGTGGCATTTTACGCGCTGATGAACCCGCCAACGACATGGACCATCCTGACCGAGACCCGCGAACATCCCGGCGTGGGTCGCAAATGGACCCGCGCCGATGCCATCGCCCCGGTCATGCTGCGATCAGTGGTTGCCGCCGAGGATGCCAATTTCTGCAACCACTGGGGCTTTGACATGGCGGAAATCCGCAAGGTCGTGGCCTCTGGGTCCAGCGGCGGAGCCTCGACCCTGACCCAGCAGGTCGCCAAGAACGTCTATCTGTGGCAGGGCCGCAGTTGGCCCCGAAAGGCGCTGGAAACACTTTATACGCCGATGATCGAGGCGCTGTGGTCCAAGCGCCGCGTGGTCGAGGTTTACCTGAACGTGGCCGAGTTCGGCCCCGGCGTCTTCGGTGTCGAGGCCGCCGCGCGGCATTATTTCAATACCACCCCCGACAAGCTGACCGCCCGTCAGGCCGCACGGCTGGCCGCCGTTTTGCCTGCCCCCAAAACGCGCGACCCGCGCAGCGATGCGATGGGCCGCCGCGCCGCACGGATCATGGACGGGGCCGCCACCATCGCCCGCGATGGCCGCTCTGCCTGTTTCCAGTAGCGGTTGAAACCCTGCTCCGCGCCGCGTATCACCCCGCCAACCAACCCGGAAGATACGCCATGAGCCAGGTCACGCGCCTTTATCACCTGCCCCTGTCCCCATTTTGCCGCAAGGTGCGGCTGGTGCTGGCCGAAAAGAAGATCGAGGTCGAACTGGTCGAGGACCGCTATTGGGAAGCCGGGTCCGAGCTTTTGCGCCGCAACCCCGCCGGGCGGCTGCCGGTGCTGCGCCATGACGGGCGGCTGATGGCCGAAAGTCAGGCGATCTGCGAATATCTCGACGAGACCGTGCCGACCCCGCCACTGATCCCCGACAATCCTGCCGACCGTTACGAGATGCGCCGCCTCTGCGCATGGTTCGACGACAAGTTCAACACCGAGGTCACGGTGCCGGTCCTGACCGAACGGGTCTGGAAGAAAATCCGCAAGCAGGGCTATCCCGACAGCCGCGCGGTCAAGGACGGACTGCGGGCGATCAAGGATCACATCGACTATCTGACGCACCTGCTGGAACATCGCCGCTGGCTGGCGGGGCCGGTGATGACGCTGGCCGATTTCACCGCTGCGGCGCATTTCTCCTGTCTGGATTATATCTCGGACGTGGATTGGGACCGCAGCGAATCGCTGCGTGTGTGGTATTCCGCGATCAAGTCGCGCCCGGCCTTCCGCAATATTCTGGCCGATCAGGTCGCGGGGATTGCGCCCGCCCGACATTATGCCGAACTGGACTTCTGATCCTGCGGAACCGGGGGTTTCACCCCGTCGCCGGCTGGAGCTTGAACCGGGGGTTTCACCCCCGGACCCCCAGGATATTTGGGTGAAGAAGAAAGACGCGCTGGCGGCGCAGGCGCGGGCCGAGGGGTTTGCCGCCATGGGGGTGATGCGCCCGGATACGGTTCCGGAACTAGCCCCGCGGCTGGCGGCCTATGTCGATCGGGGGCGGCATGGCCAGATGGGCTGGATGGCCGAGCGCATGAACTGGCGCGGCAATCCGGCGGCGCTTTGGCCCGAGGCGCGGGCGGTGGTGATGCTGGCCGAGCCTTACACCCCACTGCATGATCCGCGTGAGGTTCTGGCCCATCCCGACCGGGGCGCGATCAGCGTCTATGCGCAGGGGCGAGATTACCATGACATCGTGAAAAAGCGGCTCAAGCGGCTTGGCCGCTGGTTTCTGGAAACGCAGGCTGCGGGCGAGCAGATCAAGGTTTTCGTCGATACCGCGCCGGTGATGGAAAAACCTCTGGCACAGGCAGCGGGGCTTGGCTGGCAGGGCAAACATACGAACCTGCTGTCGCGGGAATTGGGATCGTGGTTCTTTCTTGGTGCGATTTTCACCACCGCGCCGCTGCCGCCTGACACGCCCGAGGTGCAACATTGCGGTTCCTGCCGCGCCTGTCTGGATGCCTGTCCAACCGACGCTTTTCCTGCGCCGTTTCAGCTGGATGCACGGCGCTGCATCTCTTATCTGACGATTGAGCATCATGGCCCGGTGCCGCTGGATCTGCGTGAACGGCTGGGGAATCATATCTTTGGCTGTGATGATTGCCTTGCCGCCTGCCCGTGGAACAAGTTTGCCGTGGCCGCGCATGAGATGCGCTACCTGTCGGATGCCGGAGCGCCCCCCTTGGCAGAGCTGGCAGGGCTGGATGATGCCGCCTTTCGGGAACGCTTTGCCGGCACGCCGGTCAAGCGGCTGGGGCGTGACAGGTTCATCCGCAACGTGCTTTACGCCATCGGCAACAGCGGTCAGCCGACGCTGATCCCGGTGGCGCAGGGCTTGACGGGCGACCCCGACCCGACCGTGCGCGATGCCGCCGAATGGGCCGTGACCCGGCTTCAGAGGTCGCGGGAAAAGCCGAACATCACATAGTCGCGCAGATAGGCGTCATGGGCGGCCTTGGTCAGTTCCCTGGCACCAAGATCCGCGGGAAAGGCGTCATGCTGATAGCTGTCGCCAGCCGCATCAATCCCCGTGCTTTCCGCCAGCCAGTCCAGATCGCGATGCAGCGAGCCTTCGCGCAGCACCATATCGGGCGTGGTAAAGCGAGCGAAACCGGCCAGAACCTCGGACTGGCTGGCCCAGATAGGGTGCACCGGCAGCGTGGTCTGGCCCAGCAGATTGCGGCGCAGGAAATCAAGAAACGCGGCGAAACAGTCCATCTGTGCGGCCTCGGGCCAGTCGGCCAGCGCGTCATCAGCGGGCAGCGGCACGCGATGGATGTCGCGCAAAAGCTGGCGCAGATCGGGGTTCGGGGCGGTCAACATCTGCTGCCACGCGACCCACGCCCGGCGCAGCGGGTGACGCAGGACGGTAAAGCTGCGATGGCCGGGGTGCTTGCGCTTCCACTGGCGCAGGGCGTTTTGGGTCAGACCCGATTCGTTGCGACCCAAGCCCCCCATCCAGCGCCGCACCGCCGCATCCGGCCCACCACGCACCGGCAGGAACAACAGGCCCGCGCCTGCATCATTGGCCACCCATGACGGCACCGCAGGCCCGCGCGAAGGCTCGAACCCCGGAATCTTCGTGAGCTGGAACGGGTCCATCTGTGCCAGATCGCCCTGCATCTGGTCGTAATTCTGCACCTTTTGCGACATTTCACGGGGATTCTGCGGCACCTGATCGCTGGCCGGGTCCACCCGCTCCAGATCGGTACGGCCCAGCCAGTGCAGCAGCCCGGTCATCGCATCCGCATCACGCAGATCGTCATAATTCAGCCAGAAGCCCGCCTGCCCCGAGACCTGAAGCCCATGCTGAATCCGCCGCAGAAAGGCAGCGTTATCGTCCAGAATCTGCTGAAACTCGGCCCCGTCCCAGGTGATTGCGGCGGGTTTGGGAATCTCGGTCTCGTTCAGCTTCCACTGGTTCGTTTCCCAAGCCAGCCGGGTCGAAACATAGCTGTCCACCGGGTTGCGGGTCAGAACGATCTTGGCGCAGTCGCGGTCGGCCATGATCGCATCGAACACGCGCGGATCATGGTCAAAGAAATAGCGGAACCCCGGCAGGTGGTCGGGTTTGTCGAACAGCGCCTGCAACAACACATCCGGGTCGGCGTCGCGTTCCGCCATGGTCACGCCGCGCAACTCGTCCTTGTCGGGCCAGCCCATCATATAGGGGTTGAACGCCTCGCCAAAGCAGGTCACGCGCTTGATCTTGTTCAGCGTGGCTTCCAGCAGGTTCGAGCCAGTGCGCATCCCTGCAAAAATCACGAAACGCTTGAAAGCCATCGTCAGCCTTTCTTGGTCAATGGTGCATCAACGGGCAGATTCCCGGTCATGCGCGGATAAAGACCCGCGTTGCGCAGGCTTTGCACGAAACGCCCGATCTGTCGATGATCGCGCATCACCGGCAGGTCATGGGTGTAAAGCCCGCGCTGCGGGTCGATCAGGTCCAGCGCCTCGTTCATAACCTCCGTCGGGTCGGCCAGAAACTCGCCCAAATCCCACACCCGCACCCGCGCCTTGACCCAGACAGAGCGCAGGATGGACAGTTGCGTCACCTCGCTCTGCTCCAGCCGCGAGGCGATGCGGCGGATGTCATCGAACGGCATCCCCGACAGCATCAGGGGCATCAGCCATGCCCCCGTCACCACAATAATGGTGGCGTTCGGGTCGGTGGCCATGAACCAGTTCAGGCTTTGCGTGTCGCGCGGGGAATACTGGAACAGGCTGACGCTTTTCTGACTGCGGATCAGCGAGGTCAGAAAGCCTTGCGGGTCCAGATCGCGGATCAGCGCGGAATTGGTCAGCGCACCGGGGCCAATGTCACCGCGACCGCTGAACTCGACCTGATCGGCTGCAAACAGATGGCCGTGGACAGGCATATCGGCGCGGTCCCACAACCATTCCTCGAAATCCTCGAACAGATCGGTAAAGCCCTGCATCACGACATAAGGATGCGCGGTCTTGCCGTTCTCGCGGTCCTTGCCGGGAAAGCGGCTTTGCATATACAGCCCCGGCCGCCCCAGCGTGCGGCGGCTGACGGTTGCGTCGATCAGCCGGTCAATGGCCAGCGGGTCCGGCTCGACCACCGCATTACAGGGCGGACGCGGGAAATAACCGTAAAGCCCATCCGCGCGCGGCCAGACCTTGCGGGCGACGAAACAGCCGGATTGTTCCAGCATTCCGGCGTGATCGTCATAAAGGATATAGGGTTTCCCCTGCATATCGAACTTGGCGACCGTCAGCGAGCGACTTTCGATATGGACGGAATGTTTCCGCGCGAGGCTTTGAAAATAGCTTTCGTCGGGAATCCAGACATGGCGGAAATAGCGATCATATTCAGCCCGCTGCGGATCGTTCAGGATCGCCGCCAGCGTATCGCGGGTCAGACACCACCATTGCGACCCAAGATGCGGTTGCAACCCATCCGGCAGCTTGCGGCGGATGCGCAACCGGCGCTGCCACTTGACCAGCCGGTCGAACATCTTGCGGCGACGGCGGAAAGACACCGGAAAGAACATATGGAACCGCTCGTCCCCTAGCCCGCCGATGATCCAGCCCGCCTCGGAACAGGTCACGCTTTCGATAAAGTCGCGGTGCGGATGCTGCGCCAGATAGGCCGTCAGATCCGAGACCGCACGCAGCGGCAGGCAAGCCCCCGAAGCCAGATAGATATGGCTGACATCGGCAAAACGCTCCAGCATCAGTTCCGCCGCAGCCTGCGTGGCCTGCACCAGCGAGAACATCCCCCATTCGCAATCGTGGCGCTGGTCGGTAAAGGCCACATCGGCGCAATCGGCCAGTTGCGCCTGCATCGCGGCAAATTCTTCCGGGTCGGCCTTGCTGTCCACATGGATCACCACCGCCGCGCCGCCCGTGTTCCAGAGCCGCACCATCTGCGCAGCGAGCGCCAGATTATCGTGGCACAGCATCAGCACGCCAAGGCGCACCACCCCATGAAAGGCCGGAACAGCGCGGCGCGGGTTGAACAACTGGTTCATGCCCAGTTCCCCTGCGAGATCAGGCCAATGTCCTCTAGCTGGCGCCAGTCCTGATATTGCACGGATTCCTCGCACCACAGGTCCAGTTCGTCCTGCTGCAAGCCGGCATGATAGGCGCGGTATTCCTGACTGTTGGCGTAATGCTGCTTGCGGTCCAGCTCCTCGGCGGATTTGTCGATGAAGGTGGACAGGAACTTGGTGTGCAGCAGCACGCCCGAAGCCTTCTCGCCCCCGTCCTCGGCATAGGTCAGGTTCAGCGAGCGCGGCAGCAGCATATGGGTCGAGCTGACATAGGCATATTCGCGCCGCCAGCGCACCAGCGGCGTCTTGTTCAGCGCCGGGGCCTTGTTGGGCTGGTTGCGAAAGAACCGCCGGGCGCGGGGGCCACCCTGAATCCACAGATTGCCCATCATCCCGTTCTTGCGGATGGTGTAATTCGCCGGATCAAACCAGCTTGCGATTTCCAGCGGGTCTTGCCCGGCGGAATAGGGGTGCGCGCTGATCGGGCCTTGCGGATACATGTCCAGCAACATCGCCGGGAACGACCGCTGCGCCGAGGCATCCAGCCAGTCAGTCAGCGCCCGCAACGGGCGGCTGTCGCAATGCGGATAGACCAGCAATTCGTCAGGGTCCACGGTCAGGCACCAATGCCCCGAGCCATAGCGAAACAGCAGCCAGTTGAGCCAGTCCATGCCAAACCGCGACGCCTTATAGCTGGCGGTCGTGGTCCAGACCGAGATATCAGGCTGTTCAGCCAGATATTCCCGGCTGCCATCATCGGAATCATTATCCACGATCAGGAAATGGTTAATGCCCTGCTTGCGGTAATAATCCAGAAACCACGGCAGGCGCAGATATTCATTCCGCAAGGTGACAAAAGCCAACAGGTCATGCGGCTTGATCTGATCGGTCTGGTTGCGCAGCGACACCAGCACATTTCGCCGCCGGATCGCCCGCAGCAGCAGATATTGCCGCCACGCCCGCAGACGGAAAAAGTTCCGGTTTCGTGTCAGCCAGCTCGCCAACGGCCACCCCCATCTTTCGCCGTGCCTTCGACCAGCCCATGCAGAGCGGTTTCAGCAGTTGCAAAATGTGCGGCCCAATTAGGCACGATCCGGGGCGGCAAGCGCAAGGGGGCCTCGGCCGCCAACAGGGAAACCGCCCCGGCCCATGGGCGCGGATCGTCAGCGGGCAGGTAACGGGCATAATCCCCCAATACCTCACGCGAGGACGGCAGGGACGAGGACAGCACCGGCAGGCCCCGCCCGGCAGCCTCGGTCAGCGGCAGGCCAAACCCCTCGGCATGGCTGGGCATCAGCAAGCCGTGGCTGCGTTCCAGCAGCGCGGCAACTGCGCTATCGGACAGGCCCGACAGTTCGCGCACCGGACTGTCCGGCGACAGCGCATCCAGCCGCGCGAACACATCGCGGTTCAGCCAGCCGCGCCGCCCGATCAGGAGCAATTGCGGCATCTTTTCCGGGGCCAGCCGTGCGGCCAGCAAATCCCATGCGTCCAACAGCAGGGCATGATTCTTGCGCGGCTCAATCGTGCCTATGCTGAGGAAAAAGGGTCGCGTCAGATCCAGCCCGGCAGGGATCGCCTGCGGGTCGGAATCGGCCAGCCGGGTGCCGATATGGGCCGGGACCACCGGCGCAGTTTCAGGCAGGCCAAGCCGTCCGCGCCAATCCCGCACCCGCGCGGCCGTCGCCTCTGAAATGGTCAGCGCCAGCGCCGCGCCCTGCATCGCAACGGTGAACCTCTGGCGGAACCGCGCCACCTGATCGGGGCGGGTATATTCAGGATGGTCCAGCGGGATGGTGTCATGGATCAGCACCGCCACCGGCACCCCAAGCGCAGCCCAAAGCCCCGCGTCGATGTTGCTATGCCCCACGTTCAGCAACACCGCCCCCGGCAGGCGGCGCAGTCCACGCGCAAGGCCCCTGCCCCGACGGTCGCCCTTGCGCAGCGCATGCCGCGCCAGTGCCGTCATGGCCCGCTGTCGTGGCGTATCGCGCCCCAGCGCCCGCGCCAGCCAGCCCCGCGCGGACGGCTCGGCCCGGCCAGCGGCCCAGTCAAGGATCAGCGCACCGGCCTTGGGCGGCAACAATACCTGCCGCTGCCCCAGACGGCACAGCAGCAGATGCGGACGATTTTGCAGATATGTCAGCCACTCGGCTTCAACCCGGTCAATGCCGGTCAGCGGCCCCTGACCGATGCGTGACACCAGACGACTGACATCCAGCAGCACCGGAAGGGGCGAAGGTTGTTCCCCTTCACCCGCCATAGCCACCCGTCTGGTGCCAGCGCCACGCGTCCCCGATCATCTGTTTCAGGGTCGAGCGGTCCGGCTGCCAGCCCAAATCGGTCTTGGCCCGCGCGCTGCCAGAGACAAGCTGCACCGCATCACCACCGCGACGCGGGCCTTCGGTCAACGGAACCTCGCGGTTGGTGCTGGCGCGGGCGGCGTCGATCACCTCACGCACGGAAAAGCCCGAGCCGGTGCCAAGGCAGAACACATCCACCCCGCCCCTGGCCGGAACCCGCCCGTCCAGCAGCCATTTCAGCCCCAGCACATGCGCATCCACAAGATCCATCACATGCACATAATCACGGATGCAGGTGCCATCCGGCGTCGGGTAATCGGTGCCGTGAATGGTCAGTGCCGGGCGCTGGCCGTCAATGGCCTGCAAGATCAGCGGGATCAGGTGGGTTTCGGGGTCATGCGCCTCGCCCACCTCGGCGTCAGGATCAGCGCCCGCCACGTTGAAATAGCGGAAAATCACGCTGCGCAACCCGTCGCTGGCGGCGAAATCCTTCAACATATCCTCGATCGCGCGTTTGCTGGCGCCATAGGCGTTCAGCGGCGTTTGCGGAGTGCTTTCGTCCAGCACCACGCCGTCATGGTCGCCATAGGTCGCACAGGTCGAGCTGAACACGAAATCGCGCACCCCGGCAGCCAGCGTCGCCTCGATCAGCGACAGGCTGGCACTGACATTGCCGCGCCAGTATTTGCCGGGATTGCTCATCGCCTCACCCACCTGGCTGAGCGCAGCAAAATGCATCACCGCAACCGGCTGATATTTGGCGAAAACCTCGTCCAGCCGGGCGCGGTCCATCAGGTCGCCCTGTTCAAACGGGCCGAACTTGACCGCCTCTGCATTGCCCGTGCAAAGATTGTCATAGGTCACGGGCAGATAGCCCGCATCCCGCAGCACCTTGCAGGCGTGCGAGCCAATATAGCCCGCGCCACCTGTGACCAGAACGGCCTGAACCATGGCTTAGTCCTTCCTGATTCCGTCCACGACGGCAGACAGATAATCGACGAATTCTTCGCGCAGATCGTCGCGCTCCAGACCAAAGGCGACGGTCGCCTGCAAGAAGCCCGCCTTGCTGCCGCAGTCGTAACGCTGCCCCCGGAAGCGCAGCCCGTAAACGTCACGCCCGGCTTCGATCTCATCCGCAATGGCGTCGGTCAACTGGATTTCACCGCCAGAACCCTGCCGCAGCTTGTTCAGGTTTTGCATGACCGTCGGGGCAAGGATATAGCGCCCGATCACCGCCAGATTCGACGGCGGGTTTTCCTTGGGCTTTTCAACCATGCCCCGCGCCTTGACGATGGCGCCCATATCCTCGGACACATCCAGAACGCCATAGGATTTGGTCTTTTCCATCGGCACTTCCATGGTGGCAACCATCGAACCGCCGGTCTCGGCATGGGCCTCGATCATCTGCTGAAGGCAGGGCGGCTCGCCCTTGATAACGTCATCGGTCAGGATCACGGCGAAAGGCTCGTCATGGATCAGACGACGGGCGCACCAGACGGCATGACCCAGCCCCAGCGCCTTGTGCTGGCGCAGATAGGCAATCGCGCCCGAATCCATATTGGTCGAACGCAGCAATTCCAGCAGGTCGTCCTTGCCCGCTTTGCGCAGGTTGGATTCCAGTTCGTGCGCGTGGTCGAAATAATCCTCCAACGCGCCCTTGCCGCGAGAGGTCACAAAGATGAACTCCTTGATCCCCGCCGCGCGGGCCTCGTCGATGGCGTATTGGATCAACGGACGGTCAACCAGTGTCATGATTTCTTTCGGGACGCTTTTCGTCGCCGGAAGAAAGCGCGTCCCCAAACCGGCGACCGGAAAAATCGCCTTCGTGACCTTGCGTTGCATAACCACAACCCCTTGCGATATTATAATAAAGCAACCGCCCGGAATCACCGGCGGCTTTCGATAAGATGTCGTCCGGTATATTGATAACAGATGCCTGGCAAGACACGCCAGCATTTTGAACAAATTGAACTGACTTTCAAAAATACGGTTTCAGCCACCTCGGACGGCGGAAATGTGCCGCGCAATCCGCGCAGCCTGCGCCGCCTTTCGGGTCAGGCGCAAAGGGGGCTCACCGGGGCCGTCCGCGCCCCATAATCCGCCGCGCCATTCCCACCAGCCACCTTGGGTCAACATTGACCGCGCTGGTAAAAAGCTGGGACTGAACAGGATCAGCGTAACCACATTCCCCTGCGCGACCAGCGCAGCAGCCTGCGCGCGCAAAGCTTGCGCCTGCCATTGCCAGCCACTCAGCAGATGGTGGTCATGTTGACGCCGGGGCATGGGCCGGAAATCAGGCGCAGGCGGAAATTGGCGCATCGGCGGTTTTATCGCAGTCACAGCCCCCGCCCTGCGCCCTTGATCCAGCCGTTTGAGCAGCGGCGCGATGCCGAACGGATCCAGCGCCCCCGACAGCATAGCGCGAATCAGCCGTTTGCGCTGTGCAGCGGCGACCCAATCATCACCGCCGCCATGCTTGCGCGCAAAAATCGCATGAGAGCGGCCAATGTCGTAAAGATCCGTCGGCACCCGGTCACGGCGGGCGCTGGCGGCCAGCCCATGCGTGACCTCGGCGCCCGGCACCACCGCCGTCAGCCCGTCAGGCCGCACCGCCGCCAGCCGCATGTTCACATCGCTTTCGTCCAGATGAAAGGCGAAATCCGGGTCGAAGCCACCGACCTGCACCAGTGCCGCCCGACGAAAGGCGCAGTTGGTGCCAATGGTGCTGATCTGCTCAAGCGCGGGGAAAAGCTGTGTTTCCTGCGGCGCGGGCAGGGTTGCGGCGCGACCATCACGGCTGATCCGCTCGGCCCGGACCTGCCAGCCGATACCATCCGGTCCGCGCGTGAACCCCGTCGCCGCATCCACCCGCGCATCCGCGAACGGCGCGGTCAGCCGGGCCAGCCAGCTTGGTTCCGCCACCGCATCATCATCGATAAAGGCAACCACATCCCCCGCCGCCCGCGCGATACCGATGTTTCGGGCGCGGCTGATGTTTGGCACATCAAACACCACGCGCCGCAGGGGCAGATCCGGTCGCGTCAGGATGCTGCCCGGATCGGCAATCAGGATCACCTCGAACGCAGGATGGGTTTGCAGCGACAGCGCGTGCAGACAAAGCGCCAGCGAGTCGGGCCGGTGCCGAGAGGTCACGACCACCGACACCCGCATGGGATCAGTCCAGCCCCATTTCAGCCATCATGGCTTCCAGCTTGGCCACATCTGACGGGTTGTTCAGCTCCCAGAATTGCCGACCGCGCGATTCCACCTGAACGCACAGCACCCGGCGGCCACGTTCCAGAAAGCGCAACTGCTCCAGCCCTTCCAGCTTTTCCAGAACCCCCTCGCCCCAACCGGGATAGGCCGCCAGCGCCTGCGGGCGATAGGCATAAACGCCGACATGATGAAACACCGGCGAAGGCGCATCCGGGGCAATCTCATGCCCGACATAGGGGATGACCTCTTTCGAGAAATACAGCCCTTGCCCGTCATGGCCGAACACCGCTGTCGTGCCACCAACCCGGCCCGCCGCACGATCGGCCAGCAGATCGGCACGCATCTGGCCGGTGCATTGCAGAACCGGCGTGGCAATATCCGCTGCCGGATCAGCCCGCAGCCCGGCAATCAGGTCGCTGATGAACCAGGCCGGCGTCAGCGGCGCATCACCTTGCAGATTGACCACGATTTCCGGGGTCAGCCCCAGGTTGGCGACGGCCTCGGCCACGCGCTCGGT
This sequence comes from Paracoccus sp. (in: a-proteobacteria), assembly GCF_030538695.1. Lineage (GTDB taxonomy): Bacteria > Pseudomonadota > Alphaproteobacteria > Rhodobacterales > Rhodobacteraceae > Paracoccus. The sequence goes on along the minus strand of NZ_JAUNTN010000015.1, from coordinate 6,053 downwards.
GCCATTGCGGGCGTCAGGACTGGTCATGGCGACCTCGGCCCCGAAGCCCCGCGCGTGATCCGCGATACGGTCATCGTCGGTCGCCACGATCACCCGGTCAATGCCCGGCACCGCCTGCGCCGCATCCCACGACCGCCGGATCAGACTGCGCGCCTGCCCCGAAGCGCCGCGCAATTCCACCAGCGGCTTGCCCGGATAGCGGCTGGACGCATAACGGGCCGGAATGACGATAACCGTCTGCATCAGGCTTGGGCCAGCAAAACGCCGGGCGCATAGGCAATAAAGAACGGGTTTTCAAAGCCCGGCTTGCCATAGACAAAGGTGGTGTGATCGTCGAAACGCACGACCTCGCCCCCCGCACCGCGCAGCACGGCATCACCGGCAGCGGTATCCCATTCCATCGTGCGGCCAAGGCGCGGGTAAAGGTCGGCCTCACCCGTGGCGACCAGACAGAACTTCAGCGAAGACCCCGCGCTGGTCATGTCACGCACGGCATATTGGTTGATATAATCATCGGTCGCCTGATCGCGGTGCGATTTCGAGGCCACCACCATCAGCCCCCGGTTATCCGGCATGGCGTTGACGCCAATCGGCGCGACCTCACCCGGCTGATCGCCAAAGGGACCGGTTTCCTCGACGCTGCGCCCATCGGGAAGGGTATAGAACAGCCGCCCCTTGGCCGGGGCATAGACCACCCCCCGCAGCGGCACGCCATCTTGGACATAGGCGATATTCACCGTGAAATCGCCACGGCGGTTGATGAACTCTTTGGTGCCGTCCAGCGGATCGACGATCAGGAAAGTGCGGACATCCTGTCCGTGGCTGGCGGATTGCTCCTCGGTCACAAGCGGCACATCGGGGAAAGCCGCCCGCAACCCGGCGGAAATCAGCGCATCCGCCGCCTCATCCGCCGCCGTCACCGGCGAATCATCAGATTTCGAGCGGACATCGAAACCGTCAGCGTCATAAATCTCCATGATCTTCGCGCCTGCCTGAAGGGCCAGACGGCGCATCTCGGCGGTCAATTTCTCGAAATCCATGGTCATTTCCTGCACTCCGGCATGGTTTGCTGCCCGACAAGGGGGCGTCGCTCATTGAATCTTAACACTTGTCCTTTATGATCGCGCCATTCTGGAACGGCAAGCATCTTGCCATCCTCAACAAACGGATTGGGCGGCAAATGTTCGGCGGACGTCAGAATACCAGCATGATCGGCAGCGCGTTCATCACCGCTGCCCTGATTTTTGAGGTGACGGTCCACAATATCCGCAAGTCCGACCGCAGCCCTATCTGGGGGCTGGTGCAGAACATCGTGACCGCCATGGTCATGGTGTCCGTGTTTTTGCTGTTGTATCTGGCGCTTGGGGTGCGCAGCTCGCCCATCCGCGGCGATTTTATCCTGTATATCCTGTCGGGGATTTTCATGTTCCTGACCCATACCCAGACGGTCGGCGCGGTCGGCGCCGGCAATGCGCTGGATGCAATGACCAAGCACCAGCCAATCAACACCTTTATCCTGATCGTCTCCTCGACGCTGGCCGTGCTGTATAAGCAGACGCTTAGCCTGTTCGTCATCCTTGGCTTTTACAGCCTTGCCATTGAACCCATCCATATCGACAAACCGTTTCAGGCTTTTGGCATGTTCCTGCTGGCCTGGTTCAGCGGCGTCTGCGCCGGCATGGTGTTTCTGGCGGCGGAACCGTGGTGGCCCAAGGGCGTGGGCGTTATGAAGCTGTTTTATCAGCGCGGGAACATGATCGCCTCGGGCAAGATGTTTGTCGCCAACAGCCTGCCGGGCTTCATGGTGGCGCTGTTCGACTGGAACCCGCTGTTCCACATCATCGACCAGACGCGGGGATTCGTGTTTATCAACTACAACCCCCACAATTCGAACCTTGAATATCCGATCTATGTGTCTCTGACGCTGCTGATGGTCGGGCTGATGGGCGAATTCGTCACCCGCAACGCGCAATCGCTCAGTTGGTCGGCAGGCCGATGATTTCTGCCGGTCAGAGTGCTTGAAGGGGCCAGCCGCGAAACCTATATAGCCAGCCGAAAGCCGGTTCCGGGGCGTATGCGCGCCGGGGCCATGAACCAAGGGATCGGGCCACGGGGGCCGGAACGGACCCGCAAGCCTGAATATCGCCGCAAGAAAGGTCATAAGAATATGTCGAAAGTTATCGGGATCGACCTCGGAACCACCAATAGCTGCGTCGCCATCATGGACGGCAGCCAGCCCAAGGTCATCGAAAACAGCGAAGGCGCACGCACCACGCCCTCGATCGTCGGCTTTACCGACACTGAGCGACTGGTCGGCCAGCCCGCCAAGCGTCAGGCCGTCACCAACCCCACCAACACCGTTTTCGCCGTCAAGCGCCTGATCGGCCGCCGCGTCACCGACGCCGAGGTTGAAAAGGACAAGGGCCTTGTTCCCTATGCCATCGTAGATGGCGGCAATGGCGACGCCTGGGTTGAGGTCCGGGGCGAGAAATATTCCCCCGCGCAGGTCAGCGCGATGATCCTCTCCAAGATGAAGGAAACCGCCGAATCCTATCTGGGTGAGGCCGTGACTCAGGCCGTCATCACCGTTCCGGCCTATTTCAACGACGCTCAGCGTCAGGCGACCAAGGACGCGGGCAAGATCGCGGGCCTTGAGGTGCTGCGCATCATCAACGAACCGACCGCTGCTGCGCTGGCCTATGGTCTGGACAAGAAAGACACCAAGACCATCGCGGTTTATGACCTTGGCGGCGGCACTTTCGACATCACCATTCTGGAAATCGACGACGGGCTGTTCGAGGTGAAATCGACCAACGGGGACACGTTCCTTGGCGGCGAAGACTTCGACATGAAAATCGTCAGCTATCTGGCGGATGAGTTCAAGAAAGAACACGGCGTCGATCTGACCAAGGACAAGATGGCGCTTCAGCGTCTGAAAGAGGCCGCCGAAAAGGCCAAGATCGAGCTGTCCTCGGCCAGCCAGACCGAAATCAACCAGCCGTTCATCAGCATGGACCCGAACTCGGGGACGCCGCTGCATCTGGTCGTGAAACTGACCCGTGCCAAGCTGGACAGCCTCGTGGGTGAGCTGGTCAAGCGCACCATGAAGCCGGTTCAGGAGGCATTGAAAGACGCCGGCCTGTCCAAAGGCGACATTGACGAGGTGATCCTTGTCGGCGGTCAGACCCGGATGCCGCTGGTGATCGAGGAAGTGACCAAGTTCTTTGGCAAGGAACCGCACAAAGGCGTGAACCCCGATGAGGTCGTGGCGCTGGGCGCGGCAATTCAGGGTGGTGTTCTGCAAGGCGACGTCAAGGACGTGGTGCTGCTGGACGTAACCCCGCTTTCGCTGGGGATCGAGACGCTTGGCGGTGTGTTTACCCGCCTGATCGACCGCAATACCACCATCCCGACCAAGAAATCGCAGATCTTCTCGACTGCCGAGGACAATCAGGGTGCCGTGACCATCCGGGTGTTCCAGGGTGAACGGGAAATGGCTGCGGATAACAAGCTGTTGGGTCAGTTCAACCTTGAAAACATCCCGCCCGCACCGCGCGGTATGCCGCAGATCGAAGTGACCTTCGACATCGACGCGAACGGCATTGTCTCGGTCTCGGCCAAGGATAAAGGCACCGGCAAAGAGCAGAAAATCACCATTCAGGCATCGGGTGGCCTCTCGGATGAGGACATCGACCGCATGGTGAAGGACGCCGAGGCCAATGCCGACGCCGACAAACAGCGCCGTGAGCTGGTCGAGGCCCGCAATCAGGCCGAAAGCCTGATCCACTCGACCCGCAAATCGCTGGAAGAACACGGCGACAAGGTGGACGGCTCGACCGTCGAGGCGATCGAACTGGCCGTGACCGCGCTGGAGGACACGCTGAAAGGCGATGACGCCGGCAAGATCAAGGGCGGCATCCAGAACGTCATGGACGCCTCGATGAAGCTGGGTGAAGCCATCTACAAAGCCAGCCAGGGCGAAGGCGACGATGCCACCGATGAGGACGTTGACGGCCCCCGCGCCACCGACGACGACATCGTGGATGCCGACTTCGAGGATCTTGGCGAAGACAAGCGCAAGTAAGCGCAGGACAGAACCGGGCCGGTCCGCCACGGCGCGGGCCGGCCTTTCCTATCCCGCCCCGGCGACAGCCCGGCCACTGGCAGGACGAATATGGCAAAAAACGACTATTATCAGACGCTTGGCATTGATCGCGGCGCTTCCGCCAATGAGATCAAGAAAGCCTATCGTCAAAAAGCCAAAGAGCTTCACCCCGACCGCAACGGGTCTTGCGCCAATTCCGAAGCGCAGTTCAAAGAGGTGAACGAAGCCTACGACTGCCTGAAAGACCCGCAGAAAAAGGCGGCTTACGACCGCTTTGGCCACGCAGCCTTTGATGGCGGCATGGGCGGCGGCTTTGGCGGCGGGCGCGGTCATCCCGGCGGCGATTTCGGCTCGGCCTTCGCCGATGTGTTCGAAGATCTGTTCGGGGACTTCATGGGCCAGCGCGGCGGCACTCCCCGCAGTCGCGCCAGCCGTGGCGCCGACCTGCGCTATGACCTGCGCATCACGCTGGAGGAAGCCTTCACCGGCGCACAGAAAACCATCACCGTTCCCGGCTCGACCGCCTGCGGGGCCTGCAACGGCACCGGGGCCGAGGGCGCGGCAGAACCGCAGACCTGTCCCACCTGCGCAGGCATGGGCAAGGTCCGCGCGCAGCAGGGTTTCTTTACCGTCGAACGCAGTTGCCCGACCTGTAACGGCGCGGGCCAGATCGTCAAAAACCCCTGCAAGGAATGTCACGGCCAAGGCCGGATCGAACGCGAGCGCGCGCTGGCCGTCAACATCCCGGCAGGCGTTGAAACCGGCACCCGCATCCGCCTTGCCGGCGAGGGCGAAGCCGGGATGCGCGGTGGCCCAGCAGGTGATCTGTATATTTTCCTTGAGGTCCGCCAGCACGAGATCTTCGCCCGAGACGGCCGGATGCTGGCCTGTCAGGTGCCGGTCAGCATGGTGACAGCCGCGCTTGGCGGCGAGGTCGAAGTGCCAACCATCGACGGTGGCCGCTCGCGCGTCAAGGTTCCCGCCGGCAGCCAGTCTGGCCGCCAGATGCGCCTGCGCGGCAAGGGGATGCCCCCCCTGCGCCACAACGGACGCGGCGGCGAGGCAGGCGATATGCTGATCGAATTGCTGGTCGAAACCCCGGTCAATCTGACCGCCCGCCAAAAAGAGCTGCTGCGCGAGTTCGAAGGCGTCAAAGCCGACAACAACCCGCAAACCACCAGCTTTTTCGACAAGGTGAAAAGCTTTTGGGAAGGCATGACCAGCTAAGCCGTTAACGGAATCTTCAGGGTTTTCGTGCAAAGCTGGGGCATGAGCACGAATCATGCCTTTTCCGATGTCTCAATGCCGCTGTTTCAGCCTGTCGAGGCGATTCCGGGCAGTGGCGGTGCCTCTGACGAGGTGCCCGCGCCTAAAACACGGGCACCCTCTTACCTTGCCGATCACCGCGCCCGGCTGCGCGAACGGTTCATGGCAGGCGGCGCGGCGGCAATGCCCGAGTATGAGCTGCTGGAACTGATCCTGTTCCGCGCCGTGCCGCGCCAGGATATGAAGCCCCTCGCCCGGCGCCTGCTGGAGGTTTTCGGGGATTTCAACCGGGTGATTTCGGCCAGCCCGGCCCGGCTGGCGGCAGTTCCCGGCGTTGGCCCTGCCGTGATTACCGAATTGAAAATCGTCGAGGCCGCAGCAACCCGCATGGCCCGGTCCCGCGTGATGCACCGCCCGGTTCTGTCCGGTTGGGATGCGCTGCTGGACTATTGCCACACCGCCATGTCCCACCGCGAAACGGAACAGTTCCGCGTCCTTTATCTGGATCGCAAGAATGTGCTGATCGCGGATGAGGAACAGGCGCAAGGCACCGTCGATCACGTCCCGGTCTATCCCCGTGAAATCATGCGGCGCGCACTGGAGCTGAACGCCAGCGCTTTGATTTTAGTGCATAACCACCCAACTACCCCTATTTCTCGCACATTCAAGCACGCTCGATCAT
>NZ_JAUNTN010000035.1 GCF_030538695.1 Paracoccus sp. (in: a-proteobacteria) | reverse complement strand
TGCGCCCCGGTCGAGGCATCCGCGAACAGCATCTGCACATCGCGGGCGCGGACCTCTTTGCCGTTGATCCGATAGGCGCTGCCTGCGTCGCGGGTGATCCGGCGGCTGATGTCCAGCGCATCGCTGTCGTTGAAACCCGCAGGTGCCAGCCGTTCGTGATTGTCGATCGTCAGCGTGACTTCGGCATGGGACCGTGCGCCGCGCTGGCTGGTGCCGGCGAAAATCACGTCCTCCATCCCGTCGCCGCGCATGGCGGTCGGGCGATTTTCGCCCATGACCCAGCGCAGCGCCTCCAGCAGGTTCGACTTGCCGCAGCCATTCGGGCCGACCACGCCGGTCAGCCCCTCGCGGATAGCCAGATCCGTGGGGTCCACAAAGCTTTTGAAGCCATTGAGGCGCAGGCGGTCGAATCGCAAGGGCGGCTGTCCAGAACCGGGTAAACCAAGAAATTGTGCCGTTACCGCAGCCACGGGTCAATCGCAAACCGCTATATTTGGGGGCTGGTGATGGTATTGCCACGATATGCGGGTGTGGCCATGCAGGCATCGGGCAGCGTGGTTGCGCAAAACGCAGGATCAGCGCGATTGCAAGGCGGGCGATCACGCGGCAGATTGCGGGGATGGTTCCCGGTCTTGTCATCATCCTTGCCTTTCAGCTTGCGGGCGAAGTTACCACCCGCGCCCTGCATTTGCCTGTGCCTGGCCCGGTCTTGGGCCTGCTGTATCTGGTTGCCCTTTGCGCGATCTGGCCGCGTCTGGTCGAACTGCTGCGGCCGGTGGCGCAGCTTTTGCTGGGCAACCTGTCGCTGTTTTTTGTCCCCGCAGGTGTCGGCGTGGTTGCCCAGCTTGGGGTGTTGGAGCAGCACGCCATTGGCTTTGCCGTCGCCATCGTTGTCTCGACCGCGATGGCGATTGTCGTGGGCGGGCTGGTGTTCCAATTCGTCGCGCGCCGGATTGGAGCAACCGATGAGGACGAAGAATAATGGATGATGCGGCACTGATCTGGTCTTATCTGGCGCAATCCCCTTTGCTGTGGCTGACCGCGACGCTGGCGGCCTATTGGGTCGGTGACGCGGCCTTCCGGCTGGGCCGGGGGCGCAGTTGGATTAACCCGGTGCTGATTGCCATGGCGATCCTCGGCACGGTTCTGACGCTGACCGGAACCAGCTATGCGACCTATTTCGAGGGCGCACAGTTCGTCCATTTCATGCTTGGCCCGGCGACGGTGGCACTTGGCCTGCCGCTGTATGACAACCTGAGCCGGGTGCGCAAAACCCTGTGGCCGCTGATTGCGGGGCTGCTGGCCGGGTCGCTGACGGCGATGGTCAGCGTGCTGGTGATTGCCCGCATCTTTGGCATGGATGCGATGCTGATGGCCTCGCTGACGCCGAAATCGACGACCTCGCCGGTGGCCATCGGGATCGCACAATCGCTTGGCGGCCAGCCGACTCTGACGGCGGTTCTGGTGATTGTCACCGGCATTGTCGGCGCCATCCTTGCGACACCGTTGCTGAACCTGTGCCGTGTCTATGACCGCCGCGCCCGAGGGCTGGCGACCGGCACGGCGGCGCATGGCATCGGCACTGCCCGCGCCTTTCAGGCAGGCGAGACGCAAGGCATTTTTGCCGGGCTTGGCATGGGTCTGAATGCGGTGGTGACGGCGATCCTTGCGCCGTTGGTTCTGGCCCTGTTTTTGTAACCCCTCCGTTTGTTGCAACCGTGATTCGTCGCCCGAAATCACCTTTGCACGGCAGGTCTTAATATCCGGTTAAAGGAAACTCTGCGGGTCTATATCCACCGACAGCCGCATGTCGCGGGGTAATTTTACCGGCGCCAGCCAGTCTGAAATTGCCCGCTGGATCGGGGCTTGACGCGGCGCTTTGACCAGCATCCGCACGCGATGGCGGCCCCGGATGCGGGCGATGGGGGCGGGGGCCGGTCCCCATAATTCGGCACCGGCTTCGCGCAGCGGTGCGGCCAGCCCGGCCAGATGACGGGCAAAGCGGCTGACCTGTTCCAGATCGGGATGCGACAGGATAATTCCCGCCAGCCGCCCGAAAGGTGGCATCCCGGCGGTCTGACGGGCGGCTGCCTCGGCGTTCCAGAAGCCCTCATCATCGCCTGCCAGAATCGCACGGATCACCGGATGTTCGGGCTGATGGGTCTGCAAAAGCGCCAGCCCTTTGGCCCCTTCGGCACGGCCCGCGCGACCTGCAACCTGCCGGATCAACTGGAACGAGCGCTCTGCCGCCCGCAAATCCGCACCTTGCAGCCCAAGATCGGCGTCGATCACGCCAACCAGCGTAAGTTGCGGGAAATTATGGCCTTTGGCGACAATTTGTGTGCCGATGATAATGTCGCAATCACCGGATTCGATCCCGGCTATGGTTTCCTTCAGCGCCCTTGCGCTGCCGAACAGGTCGCTGGACAGGATGGTTGCGCGGGCATCGGGAAAGCGGGCCGCGACCTCCTCGGCCAGTCGTTCGACCCCCGGTCCGATGGGGGCCAGACGGCCCTCGACCCCGCAAGAGGGGCAGGCTTGCGGGATCGGCTTTGACTCGCCGCATTGGTGGCAGATCAGGCGATTCTGAAAGCGATGCTCAACCATCCGCGCATCGCAATGGTCGCAGGCGATCTGCTGACCGCAGGCGCGGCAGACGGTGACGGGCGCATAGCCGCGCCGGTTCAGAAACAGCAGCGATTGCTCGCCCCGCACCAGCCGTGCGTCAACCGCCTGTGCCAGCGTGGGTGAAATCCATGAGCCGGGTTTCATCGCCTCGGCCCGCAGGTCGATGGGGGACATTTCCGGCAGTTCAGCGGTGCCGAAGCGGGTTGTCAGATCCAGCCGCCGGTATTTCCCCTGCGCTGCATTTACCCAAGTTTCCACCGCTGGCGTGGCCGAGGCCAGTACCACCTGTGCCCCGTTCAGCGACGCCCGCAGCACCGCCATATCGCGGGCATTATAGGTCACGCCATCGTCTTGTTTATAGCTGGAATCATGCTCCTCATCGACGACGATCAGGCCAAGGTCGCGGAACGGCAGGAACAGCGCCGAACGCGCGCCGACGACCAGCCCGACCTCGCCCTGACCGGCCATGTGCCAGAGGCGGCGGCGCTCGGTTCTGGTGATGCCGCTGTGCCACTCGCCGGGGCGGGCGCCAAAGCGGGCCTCGACCCGGTCCAGAAACCCGGCGGACAGCGCGATTTCCGGTAGCAGGACCAGCGCCTGACGGCCCGCCCGCAGACATTCCGCGACGGCTTCAAGGTAAACCTCGGTCTTGCCAGAGCCGGTGACGCCGCGCAGCAAGGTGGTAGCGTAACCGTCGCGCAGCCCGGCCCGCAGCGCGTCCGAGGCGGCTTGCTGATCGGGGGCCAGCGGTTTGCCCGGACGGTTGGGGTCAAGGCGCGGATAGGGCAGGTCGCGCGGGGCCTGCACCTCGGTCAGCGTGCCGGCAGAGACCAGCCCCTTGACCACGCCCACGCTGACATTCGCCAGCGCCGCCAGTTCCGCAGGCGCAAACCGCGCCCCGCCGTGATCGTCCAGCACCCGCAGGACTTCCGCGCGTTCCGGGGTCATGCGGGCCGGGGGCGGGCCTGTGCGTTCAATAACCTTCCGCGCGGCGGCGGGCTGGTCCAGATCGGGCGCGCGCAGGGCCATGCGCAGCATCAGAGGCAGCGGCGTCAGCGTATATTCCGCCGCGCGGATCAGGAAATCGACCATCGGTGGGGTCAGCGGCGCGGCATCCAGAACGCGCGTGATCGGGCGCAGTTTTGTGGCGTCAAAGCCGCCCTGACCCGGCCCCGTCACCAGCCCAAGCACCCGGCGCGGCCCCAACGGTGCCAGCACGATCTGACCCGTTGCGACCCCGCCTTCGGGCGCCAGATAATCCAGCGTGCCGACGGGTTCTGTCGTCAGCACCGCGATTCGGGCGCGGGCAGGGAAGGTTTCAGGCATCAGCATCGCTGCTGATAAAGACATAGTGACGGCAGGTTGCAAGGTTTTAGCGGTTTCTTAACCCTTGGCTGTTATGCCGGACCGGCCCACGCCCCGAATCGCCCGCCGGGGTATCTTTATCCAGCCGCATTTCTGCGGTATCTCTGCCCCGACCCTTGAGATGGAGCCGGACCATGAAGTTTTTTGTCGATACCGCTGATGTGGATGCAATCCGTGAATTGAATGATCTTGGCATGGTGGATGGGGTCACGACGAACCCCTCGCTGATCCTGAAATCAGGCCGCAATATCGAGGAAGTGACCCGCGAAATCGCGCAAATGGTCGAGGGGCCGGTCTCTGCCGAGGTGGTGGCCGATAACGCCGCCGACATGATCCGCGAGGGCAAGCATCTGGCCGCCATCGCGCCGAATATCGCGGTCAAGGTGCCGCTGACCTGGGCCGGTTTGCAGACCTGCAAGGCGCTGTCCTCGGAAGGGCATATGGTTAACGTGACGCTGTGCTTCTCGCCCGCGCAGGCGATTCTGGCGGCCAAGGCTGGCGCGACCTTCATCAGCCCCTTTATCGGGCGGCTGGACGACATCAATCTGGACGGGATGCAACTGATTGAGGACATCCGCCAGATCTATGACAATTACGGCTATGAAACGCAGGTTCTGGCGGCCTCGATCCGCAGCGTGAACCATATCACCGACTGCGCGCTGGTCGGGGCCGATGTGATTACCGCGCCGCCCGCCGTCATCAAGGCAATGGCCAACCATGTTCTGACCGACAAGGGGCTGGATCAGTTCAACAAGGACTGGGCCGCAACCGGGCAGAAGATCGGCGCATGACGCTGGACCCGGCAACCCGCGACAAGCTGCTGGCCGATCCTTCCGCTCTGCTGGAGGATCGGGATTTGATGCGGGCGTTGGTCGCCGCCGATCAGGATGCGCAGGGCGGCAATGTCATCGACATTCGTGGTCGTGCGATGGAGGTGCTGGAGGGGCGGCTTGACCGGCTGGAAACCGCGCATGAGACGGTGATTTCGGCGGCTTATGAAAACCAGTCCGGCACCGCGCTGGTGCATCGCGCAGTGCTGGCGATGCTGGAACCCGTTGATCTGGCGGGTTTTGTTCAGGTGCTTGAACAGGATGTGGCGCCGATGCTGCGGATCGAGACCCTGCGGCTGGTGATTGAGGGCGATGTCCCTGCCGTCGGGCCGGGGCTGGTCACGGTTACGCCCGGCACCACCGCCGAGATGCTGTCCGCCGGTCGCCGCAGCCTGCGCGGGGCTGAGGTGATTCTGCGTGCGGCGGTGGCGCAAACCCGCCCGCTGCATGGCCAGACGGTCCGGTCCGAGGCGCTGATTCCGCTGGATCTTGGCCCGGATGGCCCGCCCGCGCTGCTGCTGATGGGGGCTGCCGAGGCGGGGCGCTTTAGCCCGGCGCAAGGCACGGATCTGCTGCGGTTCTTCGGTCAGGTGGTGCGACTGAATCTGCTGCGCTGGTTGCGGGACTGATGCGGGGGGCAGGGCAGCGGCCATGAGCGGCGGCGGCAATCCCCACGCCGGTGCCGGTCAGGTGCTGGCCCCGGCGATGTCGGATGCGCTGGCCCGCTGGCTGGATCACATCGCGGCGGTGCGCGACCGTGCGCCCCATACGATCACCGCTTACCGCGCTGATCTGACGATTTTTCTGCAATTCCTGGGTGATTACGAGGGGCAGCCTGCGACGCCGAAATCGCTGGCGGGGCTGCGTCAGCCGCAGATGCACGCTTTTGCCGCCGCACAGCGCAAGGCGGATCAGGCACCGCGTTCCGTCTCGCGGCGATTGTCGGCGGTGCGGTCTTTCCTGCGCTGGATTGCGGACCGCGAAGGCTATGATCTGTCAGCGGCGCTGAACACGCGCAGCCCGAAATACAGCCGGAGCCTGCCGCGCCCTGTCACGCCGGATCAGGCCCGTGATCTGCTGGACAGCGTGGCCGAGGCGCACCCGACGCCTTGGGTCGCCGCGCGGGATCTGGCGGTGCTGACGCTGCTTTACGGCTCGGGGCTGCGCATATCAGAGGCGCTGGCGCTGGATGGCAGCGACTGGCCGATGGGCGAATCGCTGCGGGTGCGGGGCAAGGGGGACAAGGAACGGATCGTGCCGGTTCTGCCTGTAACCCGCGCGGCGATTGCGGATTATCTGTCGCGCTCCCCCTATGGCTTGCAAGCTGGTGATCCGCTGTTTCGTGGGGTGCGTGGCGGGCGACTGAGCAAAACCGTGGTGGACCGGGCAATGGTCACGGCGCGTCAGGGCTTGGGTCTGCCACCCTCGGCTACGCCCCACGCGCTGCGGCATAGTTTTGCCACGCATCTGCTGGCGGCGGGAGGGGATTTGCGCACGATTCAGGAATTGCTGGGCCATGCCAGCCTGTCCACGACGCAGGTCTATACCGGCATTGATGACGCGCATCTTCTGGCGGTTTATCGCGCCGCCCATCCACGCGGCTGATCGCCTCTTTTCCTTTGCTGCGTGTCCCGTTATATTGGCGCGGATTTTCCCCCGAAAACGCCGCCAGGCCCCTGCGCCAGCCGTTTTCCCGGCCTCGGAACCCCCGTGGCCCGGCTATGGGGCCATGCGTATAAAGGAGACGCCCATGAACAAACCGCTGATGGCCAAGGCCACCGCCGTCTGGCTGATCGACAACACCACGCTCAGCTTCAAGCAGATTGCCGATTTCTGCGGTATGCATGAGCTGGAGATTCAGGGCATTGCCGATGGTGATGTGGCCACCGGCGTCAAGGGCTTTGATCCGGTTGCCAGCAATCAATTGGATGCCGAGGAGATCACCCGCGGCGAGGCCAATCCCAGCCATGTGCTGAAGCTGAAACACAACCCCGCTGCCGAGGGCGAGGAAAAGCGCCGTGGCCCGCGCTATACCCCGTTGTCCAAGCGTCAGGACCGCCCGGCGGCAATCCTGTGGCTGGTCAAGTTTCACCCGGAACTGGCTGATGCGCAGATCAGCAAGCTGGTCGGCACCACAAAGCCGACGATTCAGGCGATCCGCGAACGCACCCACTGGAACATCCAGAACATCCAGCCCATTGATCCGGTGGCGCTTGGTCTCTGCCGCCAGTCGGAACTGGATGCCGCCGTTCAGAAGGCCGCCAAGGGCAAGGCCGGCGATGGCGTGATGACCGATGACGAGCGTCGCAAGCTGGTCTCGACCGAGGCTTCGCTGTCGATGTCGGATGAGCCGCGCCTGCCGTCCTCGATGCAGGGGCTGGAAAACTTTTCGCTCACCGGGGCCGAGGAGAAGCCGGAACAGGAACTGGACGCGGACAGTTTCTTTAACCTGCCGGGTGATGATGAGGACGATCAGGACGACTGATCCTGTCCAGAATAAAGGCGGCGCTGCGGTGCCGCCTTTTGTATTTGTGATTTAGCGGTCCGGGGTGAAGCTGCTATCAATCGGGCGGATCAGCAGGGGGCCGTGATGATCGCGCTGGATTTCAATTCGGATACCGCAGATATTCGCGCTGTGGCGCTGGCCAACAGCTATGTCAGCTATATCAGCGCCCCCGCCGAGGTGCGCCAGCCTGATGGCAGTCCGCTGGACGCACGCTTTTACGGCTACGTCGTGAGCCGCGTCGGGGATGAGGGTGGCCGCCAGATTGCCGAAGTGTTCGACCCAAAGACCGGCGCGCCCATAACCGGCCCGGATGGTCAGCCGCTTCGGGTGGTTTATCGTAACGAAGGCGCGGGCCGGGCGCTGGCGCCGGGGCTGCAAGCCTCGGTCGCATGGCGCACGGATACCGGCGTTTTGCTGCAATTTCCGGGCGATGATCCCGCGGCCTTCATGGCGGCGCTGCGCCGGGGTCTGCCGGTGGTGAATACGCTTAGGCTGGACCTGAATGCCGAGACTCTGGACAATCCGGCCCGGCGCGAGGCGTGGCGGGCGGTGGCGCTGGCCGGGGCTGAGCAGGGGTTTCGCTTTATCATTGACTATACCGATGGCCGCTTTTCCGGTGCTGCCCTGCCGGTAGAGCAAGGGGGCGCGCGTCGCCTGCCGCTGGAGATGATTGGCCCGGCGGATGCGCTGACGCGGGCGGACGATACGCAATGGCCGATCGAGGACATCCGCGACGGTTGGGTCCGGGTGCTGGATTTCATGCGCCAGCCGGAAAATGTCCCGATCCTGAGCGCCGTCTGGGGCTGGGAGATGTTGAACGAGCCGATGGCCTATGGCCGCAAGGAAGACGGCGCACCGATCTACAGCCAGCATATGCACGACCTGATTTCCGATCCGGCGCTGGATTGGGGGCAGGCGCGGATTCTGGTCGGCGGGCAGGGGGCCTCGGCCCGGTTTCAGTATCTCGATCAGGCGCTGATCCGGCAGGCTGCCGGGGACAGGCTGGTCTGGTCGGCGCATATGTATCCCGGCTGGGTAGTGTCGAAATATCCCGATGCGCTTGGACAGGGGTTCAACAGCCGGATGCGTAAGTTTTACAAGGGGCTGCAAGGCGACGTGCTGGTGACGGAAACCCACCTGCCGACGCGACACGGCTTTATGAACCCCGACACCGACGACAAGACCGCGATTGCCGGCTGGAACTGGGCGCGGACCCTGTATCAACTGGCGGATCAGGGCGTGGGCTATACATGGTGGCCGGTTTCCAGCCGCCGCTCGGACCTGATCTATGGCAGCGGGGATGGCTATGCGATCCGGCATATGGCGGCCGCTTTCGGGATGCTGGCATGGATGCGCAACGAAACCCCGCCCGAGGATCCCGAGGGCAGCCGCCACAGCGGCACCGAAGGCCCCGACGATCTGCAAGTGGAAACCGGCCCGTCCAGCAACCTGACCGGCATGACCATCGGGCTGGCACAGAATTACGGGCTGCTGTTTGGTTTGCAGGGCGATGACCGGCTGACCGGGGCGGAAGGGCTGGACATGCTTTACGGCGGCACGGGGCAGGATACGCTGATCGGCGCAGGGGGCGATGATGTCCTGTTCGGTGGTCCCGGTGATGACCAGATCGACGGTGGCGAAGGCGATGATGTGATCTTTGATCCCGAAGGCGCGAATATGATCTTCGGTGGTCCCGGCAACGATCAACTGGAAGCCAGCGGCACACTGGATGGCGGACCGGGCGATGACACGCTGACCGGGGTTGCCGGGGCGGATACGATCATGCGTGGCGGTCCCGGCGCGGATCGGTTCCGCCCGGTCATCGGCAGCCGCATCAGGATCGAGGATTTCGACCCGGCTCTGGACAAGCTGGATCTGAGCATCCTCAGCCGTAACCCGAAAGTGAAGCAGATCACCGTCAGTTCCGATCTGGAAGGGATAAGGCTGACGACCCGTCAGGACACGGTGATCGTCCTGCCCTTGCCGGATATCGCGCGGGGGGAAGCCTCGGTCGAGGCGATCCGCCCGGCCATGATCGGCCTGCGCGATGATGTGGCATTGATCCGCCCCGCTGAACTGACCGAAAAGCAAAAAGCCAAGCTGGAACGCCGCCGCCGCGCCGCTGAGGCCGCGCGTCAGGCCGGGGATTGACCCTATCTTTTGTCCCTAAATATCCCCGCCGGAGGCATACGGCGCTGGCAGATGCCTCCGGCGGGGATATTTAAGTGAAGAAGAAGCCAGAGGAGCCACTGATGCAGCCGGGACCACGAAATCTGATAACCGATATTGCCGGACTGCGGGTCGGGCAGGCGCAGGACGGGCGGCTGAAATCTGGGGTGACGGTGCTGGTCGCGGATCAGCCTGCGGTTTGCGGGGTGCATGTCATGGGTGGCGCACCGGGGACGCGGGAAACCGATCTGCTGGCCCCGGACAAACTGGTTGGCGGGGTGGATGCGCTGGTGCTGGCTGGGGGTTCGGCCTTTGGCCTGGCGGCGTGTGACGGGGTGATGGCCGGGCTGCACGCTGCCGGGCGCGGCTTTGCGGTCGGTGCGGCGCGGGTGCCGATTGTGCCGGGGGCGATCGTGTTCGACCTGCTGAATGGTGGTGCGAAGGATTGGACGGAAAACCCTTATTCCGCGCTTGGGCGGGCTGCTTATGATGTTGCGGGACAGGATTTCGCGCTTGGGTCCGCGGGGGCGGGCGTCGGGGCGATGACGGGCGATCTGAAAGGCGGGCTTGGGTCGGCCTCGGCAGTGCTGGATTGCGGGGTCACGGTCGGGGCGCTTGTTGTGGTCAATGCACTTGGCCGTGCGACCGGGCCTGACGGGCGATTCCATGCCGCGCCCTGGGAAATGGCGGATGAGTTCGGCGCGCTTGGTCTGACCAAAGGCCATGGCGCAGAATGGGAGCCTCTACCCGAAAAACAGCCCGGCGCGGCGACAACGATTGCCATTGTTGCTACAGATGCCCGGCTGGACAAGGCGCAGGTTACGCGCATGGCGGTGGCGGCGCATGACGGGATGGCGCGGGCTTTGGTGCCGTCGCACACGCCGCTGGACGGTGATCTGGTATTCGCCCTGTCCACGGGTGCGGTTCAGGTTGATGCCCTGACGGCCCCGTTTCAGATCGGCCATGCCGCCGCCTGCGTGCTGGCGCGGGCGATTGCGCGGGCGGTTCATGCCGCCCGCCCGGCACCGGGGGATCTGCAACCCTGCTGGCAGGCACGTTACGGAAGATAAAAGGGCGGCACCTTGCGGCACCGCCCCGACCATCGCCAAGAGGGGATCAGCGATAGATGTGAACGATCTTGCGATCTTCCGGGTTCACCAGAACGGGCTGGCCGTTCACGGTAAGATACTTGTATTCGGGATGCTCCGGGATGTCGTAAAGCGTTACGCTGTCCGGGATGCCCGCGCCGACGACGACTTCGCCATCCAGCAGAACCGGCTCTTGCCGATGCTCAAAGACATAGGTGCGGACTTCCTCGGCGGGGTCAGCCGAGGCCCCGGCGACCGTGCCGATGGCCGCGCCAACCAGCGCACCGACCGGGCCGCCCACGATGGCCCCCACGGCAGCGCCGCCGCCCATGCCAACGGCGGTGTTGGTGGCTTCTTTTTCGACAGCTTCGCGCGGGGTGTATTCGATAACGCTGACGCCGATGGTCTCGCGGTTCGGATAGAGAGCCTGAACCTCATCACCTTCACCGATGGTCAGATAGTCGCCATAGGCCCAGCCGGTCGCCTCGCCATAGGTGACTTCGCACCAGTTGGCTTCGGTGATGCAACCACGCACGGAAACTTCGTCGCCGCCCTTGATAAAGCCGGTCACGTCATGCTGCACCCCCGGCCCCGAACGCAGGTTCAGATCGGTGGCCGCCGTCGCGGCGGTATCGGCGCTGGCAGCACCGGCAAGCGCCATCAGGGCAACAGCAGTCGTTGCAAACAGTTTACGCATCAGTAACCTCATACTCGTTAACCCGCCCCGAACGCGGGGCGTCTGGCACACTAACCAGTTTAATCGGTGCGCGGTTCGTTCACGAAATCGTGATGATTTTGCTGCGCTGGACAAAACCGGGTCTGCGTGGTGATCTTTCCTGACCGCGACAGAGGAGGCCGCCGTGACTGCAAACACCGATCTGAAATCCCTGCTGAAAGACCCGACACTTCTGGAAACCCGTGCCTATATCGCGGGCGAATGGGTCGAGGGGCAAAAGACCTTCGATGTGCTGAACCCGGCGCGCGGCGATGTGATTGCCAAGGTTGCGGATATGAGCCGCGATGATGCCGCCCGCGCCATTGCGGCAGCGGCCGTGGCGATGAAAGACTGGGCTGCGCAACCCGCCAAGCACCGGGCGCAGATCATGCGCCGCTGGTTCGATTTGATGATGCAGCATCAGGACGATCTTGGCACCATCCTGACCGCCGAGATGGGCAAGCCGCTGGCCGAAGCGCGCGGCGAAATCGCCTATGGTGCCAGCTTTATCGAATGGTTCGGAGAGGAGGCCAAGCGCGTCTATGGTGAGACCATCCCCGGTCATATGGCGGACAAGCGGCTGACGGTGATCCGCCAGCCCATTGGCGTGGTGGCCAGCATCACGCCCTGGAACTTTCCCAATGCGATGATTGCCCGCAAATGTGCTCCGGCGCTGGCGGTTGGCTGTGGTTTCGTGGCGCGGCCTGCGGCGGAAACCCCACTGTCGGCGCTGGCGATGGCGGTGCTTGGCGAACGCGCCGGGTTGCCCAAGGGGATTTTCAGCGTCGTGACCTCATCCCGTAGCAGCGACATCGGCAAAGAGTTCTGCGAGAACCCTCAGGTCCGCAAACTGACCTTTACCGGCTCGACCGAGGTGGGGCGTATCCTGTTGCGGCAGGCCGCCGATCAGGTGCTGAAATGCAGCATGGAGCTGGGCGGCAACGCGCCCTTCATCGTCTTTGACGACGCCGATCTGGATAAGGCGGTCGAAGGTGCAATGGCGTCCAAGTTCCGTAACAACGGCCAGACCTGCGTTTGTGCGAACCGCATTTATGTGCAGGCCGGAGTCTATGACGCCTTTGCAGACAAGCTGGCAGCGGCGGTGGGCAAGCTGAACGTGGGTGACGGGTTGACCGAAGGCGTCACCACCGGGCCGCTGATTAACGCAGATGCTGCCGATAAGGTGCGCGACCATATTCAGGACGTGCTGGACGGCGGCGGGCAGGTGCTGGCGGGCGGCGCGGCAATGGAGGGCAATTTCTTTCAGCCCACGGTGCTGACCGGCGTCACGCAGGCGATGAAGGTCGCGCGTGAGGAAACCTTTGGCCCGGTTGCGCCGCTGTTCCGTTTTGACAGCGAAGATCAGGTCATTGCGATGGCGAATGACACGATTTTCGGGCTGGCGGCCTATTTCTATGCCCGTGACATTGGTCGCATCACCCGCGTGCAGGAGGCGCTGGAATACGGGATCGTCGGCGTGAATACCGGGCTGATCTCGACCGAGGTTGCCCCCTTTGGCGGGGTGAAACAGTCCGGCCTTGGCCGCGAAGGCAGCCGCCACGGGATCGAGGACTATCTGGAAATGAAATATATCTGCCTGTCGGTCTGATTGCCGCATATACGCGCTTGTCATTTGCCCATTTCCGGCAGATAGGCCAAGAAAATAACGGGTGATCGCGGCGCCACGACCGCGACACCGAGGCAAAGGAGCGAAAACATGCGCATGACGATTCGCGGCGCGGTGCTGGCCTGTTCGCTGGCGGCGCTGTTGGCTGGTCCGGCTGGGGCGGCGATGATCCGGGATATCGAGTTTCCCGAGGGGCTGGCGGCAACGCTGGTCAATTCCACCTTGTCAGGGGCAGATACGGCGGAATACGGGCTTGCGGCCTCTCGCGGGCAGCAATTGGCGATTTCCATGTCCAGCGATAATCCGGCGGCTTATTTCCGGGTTTATGCGCCTGGTGTCGCGCCCGGCGCAGGTGCGGCGCTGTTCGACAGCCAGACCCAAGGCGCGGTTGCCAATCTGACCCTGCCGGAAAGCGGGAAATACACGCTGCAAACCTATCTGACCGGCCCCGCCGCGCAGCAGGGCCAGCGCGCCGCGATGCGGCTGGAGCTGCGCCTGTCCGGGCAGGCTGACCCGGGCAGCCAGACGCCGGAAGGGCTGACCCGTGGGCCGGAAAGTTTCACCGTGACCGGGGTTGCCACCTCGCTGAATATTCGCTCGCAACCTTCGACCAGTGCCGGAACGGCGGGTGTGGCGCCGCGTGGCGATGTGCTGACTAATCGCGGTTGCCGCGAGGCCGAGGGGCGGACGTGGTGTCAGGTTACGACCAGCGCCGGGGTTCAGGGCTGGGCTGCGCAAGAGTTCCTGACCGCGGGCAGCGCCGCGGCACCTGCTGCTGTACCCACTACTCCGGCGGCGGCCCCTGCGGCCCCTGCGACGGGCGGTGGCAACTCTCCCTCGACCGGGGATCTGCTGCAAGTGACCGGCACATCGCTGAACCTGCGCGGCTCGCCTTCGGCCTCGACGGGCGTTGTTACGGTGCTGACGCGCGGCACGGTGGTGCGCAATCTGGGCTGCACATGGGCCGAGAACCGCAACTGGTGTCAGGTCGAGACCGCCAACGGCCAGACCGGCTGGGCGGCACAGGATTTCCTGACCCGTGCGGCAGCAGGGGCAACCGTCGGTGCGCCGACTGCGGCTGCGGCAACGACGACGCCCGCACCCGCCGCGCAAGCGCCGGTGATGATGCAGGTCAGTGCCAGTTCGGTGAACCTGCGCAATGCGGCGACGACGACTTCGGGGATCGTGGCAACCCTGCCGCGGGGGACTTCGGTCCGGCGTCTGGGCTGTGCCAATGCCGAGGGCCGCAACTGGTGCCAGGTTGAGACCAGCACCGGCCAGACCGGCTGGGCCGCACAGGAGTTTCTGACCACCGACAGCGTCAGCGCAGCCCCGGCAGCGGCGACCCCGGCAGCGGCCAGCACCGCCGGGACAACCGGCGCCAGCGGCAGCCTGCCGTGTTCGGCCAGCGCCAGCATGTTGACGCAAAGCTGCAACTATACGGTTGAACGCTCGGGCAGCGGCAATGCTTCGGTTACGGTCGCATGGCCCGGCGGCGGCGAGCGCCGTATCCTGTTCCGTGCCGGTCGCCCTGCGCAAGAGCTGGGTGCCGACACCACCATGCGCGGCGACATCATGGTGATCACCATGGGCAATGAACGCTACGAAGTGCCGAGCGCGGTGGTGTTTGGGAACTAAGCCGTTCTTCTTCACTTAAATATCCCCGCCGGAGGCATCTGCCCGTGCAGGAGCCTCCGGCGGGGATATTTATAGACAAAAGAGAGGTGTTCAGCCCCAATCGGCGGGGATGCGCGGCGTTGCGGCCAGCAGGCGTTGCGTGACCGGATGGGCCGGGCTGGACCAGATTTCGGCGGTTGCGCCGGTTTCCACGATGCGACCCTTGTCCATGATGGCCACGCGGTCGGTGATGGCGCGGACGGTGGCGAGGTCGTGGCTGATGAACAGATAAGCCAGCCCGTGTTCCGCCCGCAGCCGCGCCAGCAGGTCCAGCATCTGCGCCCGGATCTGCACATCCAATGCGCTGGTGGCCTCGTCCAGCACGATCAGCCGGGGCCGGATCAGCAGGGCGCGGGCAAGGGCGATACGCTGGCGCTGACCACCGGAAAACTGATGGATATAGCGGCGCATGGCGTCCGTGGGCAGGCCAACCTCGGTCAGCGCCTGCGCCACGCGGTCGCGCCAGTCCTTTGGCGTTCCGGTCAGGTGAAAGGGTTCTGCGATCAGCCGCCCGACCCGCCAGCGTGGATCAAAGCTGCCGAACGGGTCCTGAAAGACCGCCTGCACCTTGGCGCGGGCATCACGGGGCATGGCCGGGCTGACGGGTTCGCCATCCAGCAGAATGCGCCCGCCTTGCAGCGGGTCCAGCCCGAGGATGGCGCGGGTCAGGGTTGATTTGCCGCAGCCGGATTCGCCCACCAGCCCCATGGATTCGCCGTCTGCGATGGCCATATCCACCCCATCCACTGCCCGCAGCACCTTGCCACGGGGCAGGGGGTATTCACGAACCACGCCCTCGACCCGCAGGATCGGGGTGTCGTCGGGGACAACTGCAACCTGCGCCGGGATGTGGTTCGAGGCTGCAAACAGGCGTTGCGTATAGGGGTGGCGACGCTGGCGAAAGACAGTTTCGGTGGGGCCTTGTTCGATGATTTCGCCGTCTTTCATCACAGCGACCTGATCGGCAATCCCGGCAAGCACCGCAAGGTCATGGGTAATCAGGATCAGCGCCATGCCCTCATCCCGGACCAGATCGCGGAGCAGGTCCAGCACTTCGGCTTGCGTGGTGACATCCAGCGCGGTGGTGGGTTCATCCGCGATCAGCAGATCAGGACGCTCGGCGATGGCCAGCGCGATGGCGACGCGCTGGCGCTGGCCGCCCGACAGCTCATGCGGGAACAGGGTCAGGGGAAAGCGGTCGCCGGTCAGCCCCACCCGGTCCAGCCGTTCGCGGGCAAGGGACAGTGCCTTGGCACGCGGCATGTGCTGGTGGATCATCAGCACCTCGGCCACCTGATCGCCAATATTCATCAGCGGGTTAAGCGCCGTCATCGGTTCTTGAAAAATCATCCCGATGCGCTTGCCGCGGATGCGGGACATCTCGCGCTCGGGCAAAGGCATCAGGTCGGTGCCGTCCAGCGTAACCTGACCCGTGGCCTGCGCTTGCGGGGGCAGCAGCCCGATCACCGCCAGCGCGGTCATGGATTTGCCCGAGCCGCTCTCTCCCACCAGCCCAAGGATCTGTCCCCGGTCCAGCGACAGGTTCAGCCCGCGCAGCACCGGCTGGCCCGTGATGTTTACCGACAGGTCGCGGATGTGCAGCAGGCTCATTGCAGCACCTTCAGCCGAGGGTCCAGCCGGTCGCGCAGCCCGTCGCCCAGCAGGTTCAGCCCTAAAACCGTCAGCGTAATGGCCAGCCCCGGCACGATGGCGACATGCGGGGCCAGCGTCACCATGGTCTGCGCATCGGCCAGCATCCGGCCCCAGCTTGGCGTTGGCGGCTGAGTGCCAAGGCCGACATAGGACAGGCCGGCCTCGGCCAGAATCCCCAGGCTGAACTGGATGGTCCCTTGCACAATCAACAGGTTGGCGATGTTGGGCAGGATATGTTCGGCACTGATCCGACCTGCGCCCTTGCCCGCCACCCGTGCGGCGCGGATATAATCCAGCGTCCAGATCGGCAGCGCCCCGCCTCGGGTGACGCGGGCAAAGACGGGGATGTTGAAAATGCCGATGGCGATGATGGCATTGGTGGCGGATGGTCCGAACACCGTGGTTAACAAAACCGCAATAACCAGCGAAGGAAAGGCGAAGATCAGATCATTGCCGCGCATGATAAGCTCGTCCAGCCAGCCGCCGCGCCGGGCCGCCGCCAAGAGGCCAAGCGGCACTCCAAGCCCTGCGCCAATACCCACCGCCAGCGCCGCGACAAGGATCGAGACTTGCGCCCCTGTCATCACCATCGTCAGCATGTCGCGGCCAAGGTGGTCGGTGCCAAGCCAATGCGCCGGTGATGGCGGTTGCAGCCGTGCCGCGATGCTTTGCGCTGTCGGGTCATAGGGCGTCCAGACCAGCGCGATCAGCGCAGCCGCCACCGCCAGCCCGGTCAGGGCGGCGCCAAGCCACAGAGCCAGCCTCATCGCCGCAGCCTCGGGTCAACGACGGCGTAAAGCAGGTCGGTCAGAAAGGTGACAAGGATCACCGCCGCCACCAGCACCAGCACCGCGGATTGCACCACAATCAGGTCGCGCTGGTTGATCGCCTGAAAGATCAGCCGTCCAAGGCCGGGCAGGTAGAACACGTTTTCAATGATGATTGCCCCGGCCAGCAGAAAGGAAAACTGCATCCCCATGATCGTGACTGCCGGGATCAGCGCGTTGCGCAGCGCGTGGCGGCGCAGGGCTTGGGCCGGGGTCAGCCCCTTGGCGCGGGCGGTGCGGATGTAATCCTGACCCAACGCTTCGATCAGTGCCGATCGCAGCACACGGGCAAGGATCGCGGCTTGTGGCAGGGCCAGTGCCACGGCAGGAAGCAGCAGCGATTTCAACGCGGCCCAAGGCTCGGTCCAGCCGGGAAACCCGCCTGCAGGCAACCAGCGCAGCCGCACCGCAAAGACCAGAACCAGCATCATGGCGAACCAGAAGTTCGGCAGCGCAATGCCGATCTGCGCCACGCCCATTGTCGCCAGATCGCCCGCCCGCCCCCGGCGCGAGGCCGCAAATATCGCCACCGGAAAGGCCACCACGACCGCCAGCGCCAGCGCCATCACCGCCAGCGGCAAGGACACCTGCGCCC
Source organism: Paracoccus sp. (in: a-proteobacteria) (assembly GCF_030538695.1). Taxonomy (GTDB): domain Bacteria; phylum Pseudomonadota; class Alphaproteobacteria; order Rhodobacterales; family Rhodobacteraceae; genus Paracoccus. The sequence continues at coordinate 2,229 of NZ_JAUNTN010000035.1, read as the reverse complement.
GGTCAAGGATGATCCGGCCGATGTCGGATTTATAGGTAAAGCTCTGCCCGAAATCGCCTTGCAGAATGGCCCCGATCCAACGCGCATAGCGGATTGGGAAGGGCTGGTTCAGCCCCATTTGCTCACGCAGCGCCGCCAGCGTATCGGGCTGCGCCCCGATGCCCAGCATGAAACTGGCCGGGTCGCCGGGAATGATCTCGGTCAGCGCAAAGATCAGCACCGAGGCCGCCAGCAGGCTCAGCCCCAGAGAGATCAGACGGCGGGTGGCATAATGCAACATGGCGTCAAGCCTTAGAGGCTTGGGCCTTGCGCGGCAAGCCGGGCGATTTGCGCAAGACCAAGGTTCAGGCGCTGCGGATGGTGTCGCCGGGCAGGATCGTGGGGGCCAGCTCGATGATGCCGCTGTCGGGGCGCGTGTCCTTGCCCGCGACCAGCCGTGCCGCGATGCGGCCGATGTCGATGCGCCGTGCGTCGGTGGTGGTCAGTTGCAGCGGCAGTCCCGCCAGCAGGTCCACGCCGTTAAACCCTGCCAGCCCCAGCTTGCCGGGGATGTCGATGCCCTGATCGCGGCACCAGATCAGCCCGCCCGCGCCAATCATGTCGTTGGAAAAATACAGAAAATCCAGATCGGGTTCGCGGGTCAGGATGCGTTCGGTCAGCTCGCGCCCTTTTCGCAGCGATGAGCCGCCCTGATAAAACTCGCGGGCAGTAATGCTCAGGCCTGCCTCAGTCAACCCGGCCTCAAGGCCCGCCATGCGCTTTTTGGCGCGGTGATCCTCTGGCATATGGGTGCCGATAAAGCCGATGCGGCGATAACCGGCCTTGATGATTTGCGCGGCCATTTCACGCCCCGCACGGGCGTGGTCGATGCCGACGACCAGATCAATGCCCGGCGCACCGGCATCCATGATCTCGACCACCGGGACGGCGGCATTGGCCAGCATCGCCTTTGACGCGGCGCTGTGTTCCAGCCCGGCCAGAATGATCCCCGAAGGCCGCCATGACAGCATGTCGTAAAGCACCGATTCTTCGCGTTCGGGCGAGTAATTGGTGACGCCGACCACGGGTTGCAGGCCGGTATCGTCCAGCTCTGCCGAGATCCCGCCAAGAACATCAGGAAACACGAGGTTTGACAGCGAGGGGATCACCACCGCCACAAGGTTCACCCGCTGGCTGGCCAATCCGCCGGCGATCTTGTTCGGCACATAGCCCAGTGCCTTTGCCGCCGTCAGCACCTTTTCCCGCGTCGCCGCCGACACATCGCCCCGGTTGCGCAAGACCCGGCTGACGGTCATTTCACTGACGCCGGATGCCTCGGACACATCGCGCAGGGTCAGCGGGCGGCGGGGTTTTCGGTCATTCATAGGAGCCTCGGCGTCGTTTTCCCTGCGTTAGCGGATAACACCTCGCGCGACAAGGTTGCCTTTTGCCACAAGGCCGGGCATTCAGGCCGCTGCGTGGCCCCGTGGCTCAACTGGATAGAGCAGCCCCCTCCTAAGGGGCAGGTTGCAGGTTCAAGTCCTGCCGGGGTCACCAATTTATGCAGAAAAAACAACACAATATCTTTGCGCGCCTGCATTTCCGTGCAGAAGCGTGCACAGTTTTACGTTGTCAGAACGTGAACTAACCACGAACCCCTGTACAAATCCGGTACAGTCACCTGCGGATTGTGCAAGGAAAAATCCCGGATCGGCGGCAACCGAGTCCGGGGTTCAATCGCATAAAAAAGCACCCAGCTTTCCCAATGATCCTAGCGCATATGCCGCCGGCGGATCAACTGCTGAAAATAACGCGTATAGATTTTCGGGGGTGCGGCCATGACGCAGCTGACCCATTCCGGTTTGCCTGAAGGCCTGAGCCGCTGGAAACTGTTCCACCTGATCGAGGTTGCCCGTCGCAAAATCGGCCTTAGCAAAGGCGCGATCGCCTATCTGCGTTGCGCCATCACCGCGACCGATGACGGTGACTTCGCCAAGGGACGCATCTGCGCATTCTGGACGTCGGTGACGGAAATCGCCGCATTCACCGGTATCGACCGCAGACAGATCGCGCGGATTGAGGCCGAACTGATTGCCACCGGCCTCATCGCAAAATCCTGCACCGACCGCGCCCGCCGCAGCGGCAGCCGGTTACGCGGCGTGATCCGGCATGAATTCGGCATCAACCTCGCGCCCCTGACCTGCCCCCCTTTGTTCCCTCGTTTATAACGAGAGTCTGCGGGTTTTATTT
>NZ_JAUNTN010000014.1 GCF_030538695.1 Paracoccus sp. (in: a-proteobacteria) | reverse complement strand
CCCAACAAACAACGCGCAGATGAAGGAGACGTAAGAGCAAGAAGCAGCAGAATCACGAAACCGGCCATGCCGAATCCCAGATAGAGGCGTTTCAGGATGTCCCCCGCCATCTGCCCCCAGCGCAGGCCCATATCCAGAACCACCCAAACGACGACATGCAGCGCGGCATAGGTAAAACTCAGCAGCCCCAGCGCCTGGCGATAGCGGATCAGGTTCAGCCCCAGCCGTCGCAGCGGCGTCACCGCAAGGCTGGCGATCAGGAAATACAGCGCGGTGCGTCCCAAGCGATGTTCGATCATCCGCACCGGGTCCGCCCCCAGCGCCCCGATCAGCGCATCCCAAACCAGCAGCACCAGCGGAATTAACCCGGCCAGCCAGACGCACCAGACCGGCAAGCGGCGCAGACGAGTCAGATAAATGCTTAAAACTTTATGCATCGGTCGTTTGTTGATGGTTTCTTAACCTCTCTACCCTACCCTGCATATCGTAACAGGAAAGGGTTTACCCATGCGCCGCTGCTGGATGGTGCTTTGCGTTTTGCTGGCGGGCCTGCTGCCTGCCGGGGTCGGTTTGCGGTCGATTCGCTGCCGCATCGCGCTTTTCATTGTGGCACTTTTGCGGGGCTTGCCGCGCTGGTCCGTAAAACCTGCCCGGTTGGGATACCGCCAGCTTTACAAGGTGAACGCACCCTCACCCGAATCAGTCGTCTGGATAACGGAACCAGTTCTCCGCTCGCTGACACACGCGGCGTCCGCAGCACTTACCAGTCTCGTGATAATGCAACCCATCAAGCACAGCGGGCGCGTTCAGGCCCGCCATAACCCCAGCATAAAGCGTCGGATCGGATGCGAAAGGCAACGCTATGTCCCTGCGGATGCAAATATGACCTCTATGGCCTTGCCGAAGGATGGCCGCGCCCGCGTGCTGATTGCCCCATTGGGGTGAAGAGACGCGCGTAACCTCAAAGGTGTTTGCCGCATCGAATGTGCGACGTCTGATTGTGCCGTGACATCCCTACAGAACCGCGGGCCGTTGCGGATCAGCACGAGGTCGGGCGAACAGCGTGCCGCCTGAAAGCTGCGCCCTTAGTAATGTGTCGTCAGATCCATCCCGGCATAAAGCCCCGCCACCTGATCGGCGTAGCCGTTGAAGGGCAGCGTGTCCTGGCGCCCGCCCAGAAGGCCCGCGCCGATGACACGCTCCGACGCCTGCGACCAGCGCGGATGATCCACCGCCGGGTTCACATTGGCATAATAGCCGTATTCCTCGGGTTGCATCTGCTGCCAGGTGGTTTGCGGCTGATCCGCCGTCAGGGTGATGCGGACGATCGACTTGATCGACTTGAACCCGTATTTCCACGGCACCACCAAACGGATCGGGGCGCCGTTCTGCTTCGGCATCGGCTGGCCATACATGCCGGTCGCCAGCAGGGTCAGCGGGTGCATGGCCTCATCCAGCCGCAACCCCTCACGATAGGGCCAGTCAAGCTGGCGGCTGCGCTGACCCGGCATTTCCTCGGGGCGCAGCAGGGTTTCAAAGGCGACATGCTTCGCACCCGGTTGCACCCCCACCCGCGCCAAAACCGAAGCCAGCGGAACCCCGATCCACGGAATCACCATCGACCACGCCTCGACACAGCGCAGACGATAGATGCGTTCCTCTTGTGCGGTTCCGGGGGCGATGTCCTCCAGCGCATAGCTGCCGGGGCGATCCACCAGCCCGTCGATCTGCACCGGCCACGGGTCGGTCGTCAGCGCCGGGGCAAAACAGGCGGGGTCGCCCTTACCAAAACCAAACTCGTAGAAATTATTGTAATTCGTCGCATCGGCAAAGCTGGTCGGCACCAGCCCGGACGTCCCCGCCACAGCGGGCGCGGCGGCCATAGCCCCCAAGCCGGCGATAATCTGGCGGCGATTCAGCCATAGGTGGCGCGGGGTGACATCAGACCAGTTCAGCTTCATTGCGGGTCTCCTTTGCGCTGTCTTAACACATCCCGCGCGGTTGTCGTTTCAGCTTTCCGCGATGGCGTCCAGAAACGCCGTGCCGAAACGGTCCAGACGCGCCTCCCCCATGCCCTGAATCCGGGCCAGAGCCACAAGCGTGGCCGGGCGGCGCTCGGCAATCTGGCGCAGAGTGGCCGTGGAACAGGACAGCGGCTTGCTGATTCCATCCGCACCATGGGCCAGACCGCGCTGGATTTCATCCAGCCGGTCGAACAGGCTGCCCGCCGCGCGACCCGCCAGCTTGCGGCGAGCCGGGTGCATCTGCCCCACCTCTCCGGCGATGACAGTCAGGAAATCCGCACCATAGCGTTCCAGCTTTTTCGCACCCACGCCGCTGATCCGGGCCATATCATCCAGCGTCTGCGGGCGGGTCTCGGCCATCTCGATCAGGGTGCGGTCGGGAAAGATCACATAGGCCGGGACACGGGCCGATTCCGCCAGTGCCCGGCGCTTGGCTTTCAGCGCGGACAGCAGCGGCGCGTCCTCGTCCGAAACCAGCGTGCGCACCACCACCGCAGGGGCTTTGCCGCGCCGGATCAGGTCGCGACGCAGGATAACCGGGATCTCACCGCGCAGGACCGGGTGCGCGGCCTCGGTAATATGCAACCCGCCGTGGCGTTCGGGATCGGGACGGCACAGATCCAGACCCAGCATCTGCCGCAAGACGGCCTGCCACTCGCCACGCGACAGCGCCTTGCCCACGCCAAAGGTCGGCAGATGGTCATGGCCCCGCTGCGCAACCTTATCCGTCGCATTGCCGGTCAGCACGTCGATAATATAGCCCGCGCCGAACCATTCTCCTGTGCGCAGCATGGCCGACAGGGCCATGCGCACCGGATCGGTGGCGTCAAAGGTTTCCGGCGGGTTGTCGCAAAGGTCGCAATTGCCGCAAGGGGGGCTGTCCTCACCGAAATAGGCCAGCAGGCGCTGGCGGCGGCAGGCCGTGGCCTCGGCCAGACCCAGCAGGGCGTTCAGCCGCGCGTGGTCCGCCTGTTTCCGGGCGGCATCGGCCAGCCCCTCGTCGATCTGGCTGCGGCGCAGGCGGATGTCGTCGGGACCGTAAAGCGTCAGCGTCTCGGCCGGGGCGCCATCCCGTCCGGCACGACCGATTTCCTGATAATAGCTTTCGATGCTCTTGGGCAGGTCCGCATGGGCGACCCATCGAATATCCGGCTTGTCGATCCCCATGCCAAAGGCGACGGTGGCGGCGACGATCAGCCCGTCCTCGCGCTGGAAACGCGCCTCGACCTCGCGCCGCGCATCGGGGTCCAGCCCGCCGTGATAAGCAACCGCCGGGTGTCCCTCGGCCATCAGCGCGGCGGCCAGAGTCTCGGTTTTCGCACGGGTGCCGCAATAGACGATCCCCGCCAGCCCGCGCCGGTCCGCGACAAAGTTCAGGATCTGCGCCCGTGGCCCGTCCTTGGGCTGAAACGCCAGATGGATATTCGGGCGGTCAAAGCCGCGCAGGAACACCTGTGGCTGCGCCCCCGCGAACAGGCGGGTCACGATTTCTGCCTGGGTTTCGGGATCAGCGGTGGCAGTAAAGGCCGACAGCGGCACGTTCAGCGCCCGCTTCAGATCCCCGATACGCAGGTAATCGGGACGGAAATCATGGCCCCACTGGCTGACGCAATGCGCCTCATCCACGGCAATCGCCGTCACCCCCGCGCGGCGCAGCAGAGGCAGCGTCCCGCCCGAGGCCAACCGTTCGGGCGCCATATACAGCAACCGGATTGCACCCCGGTCCAGCGCCTCGAAGACCTCGCGGGTCTCCTCCTCGGTGTTGCCGCTGGTCAGCGCCCCTGCCGCAACCCCTGCTTCACGCAGCGCCCGGACCTGATCGCGCATCAGGGCTATCAGCGGCGAGATCACCACCGTCACCCCGTCCCGCATCAGGGCGGGAAGCTGATAGCACAGCGATTTGCCACCCCCCGTCGGCATGATCGCCAAGACGTCGCGGCCACCCGCCACGGCGCTGACGATCTCGGCCTGTCCGGGGCGAAAATCGTCGAAACCCCAAACCTGACGCAGAAGGGTTGCTGCGCTCATCCCGCGTCCTCAACCCGGCGCAGGAAATCGTCCACAAGCGCATCAAGCAATGGCTTCTGATGTGACAGCGGCCATTCATGGCCCGCCGCGTCCAGCACCGCAAAACTGGCCCGAGACCAGCCCGAAAAGGCCGCCAGCGCATCCAGAAACCCGTCAAGATCATGGGGAACAGGCACAGCATGGCTGTTTCCCATGACAGGCAAGTCGCAATAAAGCCGTGCGAAACCCGCCTGCGCAAAGGCCCCGTCAAACGCCGCCTTTTCGTCGTAGTGATCCATCAGCCAGCCGTGCAGGAACAGGGCCGCCGGGCGGTCAGCCCCGCCCTCTGTCCACGCCCGCCACATCGCCGCCTCAGTAGCCGACGAACATGCCGATATTATTGGCCAGCGCCTGCCGGACGATAATCAGGATCACGAACACCACCAGCGGCGCGAAATCCACGCCTCCGGTCGCTGGCAGGATGCGGCGAACGGGGCCGTAGATCGGCTCCAGCAGGCCGGAAAGCCCGGTCCAAAGCTGCGCCACAAGCGGCTGGCGCAGGTTCAGCACCTGAAAGTTAATCAGCCATGACATGATGATATGCGCGATCATCACGAACCACAGAATATCCAGAATCAGCATCAAAGCCTGATAAACGGTCAGCATGGATCAAGCCTCGATCAGAATACGCAACATCCGGCGCAGCGGTTCGGCCGCGCCCCACAGCAGTTGGTCGCCAATGGTAAAGGCACCGACATATTCCGGCCCCATGGCGAGCTTGCGGATACGCCCGACCGGAATCGTCAGCGTGCCGGTGACGGCCACCGGGGTCAGGTCGCGCATCGTGTCTTCGCGTGTGTTCGGCACGACTTTGGCCCAGGGGTTATCCTCGGCGATCATCGCCTCGATCTCGCCCACGGGAACATCGCCGCGCAGCTTGAAGGTCAGCGCCTGCGAATGACAGCGCATCGCGCCGATGCGGACGCAGAAGCCATCAACCGGAATCGCCGCCTCGGCCGAGCCGCCAAGCGCGTCGGGACCAAGACCGAGGATCTTGTTCGTTTCGGCCATGCCCTTCCATTCTTCCTTGGACATGCCATTGCCCAAGTCCTTGTCGATCCACGGAATCAGGCTGCCGCCCAGCACCGCACCGAATTGCCGGATCTCATCGCTGCCCAGCATCGCCTGCTGACGGGCCAGAACTTTGCGGTCGATCTCAAGAATGGCGGATTTCGGATCGTCCAGCAGATCGCGGACTTCGGCATTCAGGGTGCCGTATTGGGCCAGCAGTTCGCGCATGTGCTGCGCACCGCCGCCGGATGCCGCCTGATAGGTCTGCGTAGACATCCATTCCACCAGCCCGGCCTTATACAGCGCGCCCACGCCCATCAGCATACAGGACACGGTGCAGTTGCCACCAACCCAGTTCAGGTTGCCCGCCGCCATCGCATCCTTGATCCCCGGCATGTTCACCGGGTCCAGCACGATCAGCGCGTCCTTTTCCATCCGCAGGGTAGAGGCCGCGTCGATCCAGTGGCCGTTCCAGCCATCAGCCCGCAGCTTTGGGAACACCTCGGACGTATAGTCGCCGCCCTGACAGGTCAGGATCGCATCGCAGCGCTTGAGCGTGTCCAGATCATAGGCATCCGCCAGCGGCGCATCGCCCCGAGGGGCCGCGCCACCCGCGTTCGAGGTCGAAAAGAACAGCGGTTCGATCAGGTCGAAATCGCCCTCGGTTGCCATCCGGTCCATAAGAACCGAGCCAACCATGCCCCGCCAGCCGACCAGCCCGACCAGCGGTTTCTTTCCATTTGCACCCAGCATCGCATCCGCCCGTTCATCGAAAAATTGCGCCATACCTAGTGCAAGGGGGGATTCGGCGCAATGGCCGGTTAAGGGATCAGGGATCGGCACATTTTCGTTTGCAGCACCTTCGCTTGTCAGCGCAGCCCGCATCCCAAAAAATCGCGGGACAAGCCTTGGCCGCCGCCATACCGGGGTTCCGCCCTGACGCCATGCCGCGTCAATCAGGGCATGAAACAGGGGTCACACCCTATCGTTGCGGGATCGGGGCCGCGATTTCAGCGCAATTCAAATCGTTGTAAAGTTTGACGAAAGCGGCCCTTGTGTCCTCCGCCGAGGTCCGCCATTGCCCGTTGTCGTCACGATAGCCGACCGTCGAGCCGCTGGCGGCCGGGGCAATGGCCTGCTGCATGATCTCGGCACATTTGGGACGGGTGCCTGCCTCCAGCGCCGCGATGCGCTGGGCCATGGCGTCCAGATCAGCGATCTTGCCTTGCAGATCATCCAGCCGGGTCTGGCTGTCGTCGCCCTCGGTCTCCAGATCGGTCAGTCGGGCGGACAGCCCGCTTGCCTCGATACTGCCGAGCTTGTCCGACAGATCCCTGAGGGAACCCGTCAGGTCTTCCAGCCAGACATCAATGTCCTTGGCCCTGCTCTCCAGCGATTGCAGACGGATACGGGCGGGTTCATCCTGCATGGGCTGCCTGCTGCCGTCTTGCAGCCGGGCCAGCGCCGTTTCACTTTTGGCAAGAGCCTGCTCCAGTTGCGCAATCCTGCTGCCGTGGTTTCGTGTATCCCAAAGGCGCGTCACCGCCGCGCCGATAACAAGCAGGACCAGCCCACCCAGGACCGTCGCCCAAAGCGGTTGATGCCACCACGACTGTTCCGTCTTGCTCATATGCGCTCCTGCTGTATTTACTCCGTTATTATGGCGTATGGCGCAAAGTCAACGCGTCACCGCCGCGTCACCATTGACGCGGGCGGCAGGGGCTGGTTCGGTGGCGGTAAAGACATGAGGTTTTGATGTATCCTTTCGCCCGCCTTGCAAAAGAAATGTTCAAGTTCCGCTCGGCCCCGCCGCTTGGGGTGCTGGACACGCATGTGTCGCATCATATCTGCTGGCCCTGGGATCTGGACCCGTGGATCGAGCTGAACAACGGCCGCACGCTGACGCTTTATGACCTTGGCCGTATCCCACTGGCGCAACGCACCGGGCTGGTTCACATTCTGAAGGAAAAGAAATGGGGGCTGACGGTGGCGGGGAACTCGACCCGATACCGGCGGCGGGTCAAAGTGTTTCACCGCTTTACCATGCTGTCGCGGGTGCATGGCTGGGATCAGCGGTTCGCCTATATCGACCAGTCGATGTGGCGCGGCGGTGAATGTTGCAACCATATGCTGCTGCGTATGGCCTTTACCGGCGCGAACGGGATCGTGCCGCCCGCCGAGGTGATGGCCGCCATGGGGCTGGCAGTGGACAGCCCCGCCCTGCCCGACTGGGTGCAGGCGTGGATCGCGGCGGATGCCGGGCGGCCATGGCCGCCGGTTGTCATGCCAGATGCACAAGGGGCAGTTTAGACTGCGGCGCAGAACCGGGGCGCTGCCCCGGACCCCGGGATATTTAAGGACAAAAGATGGACAGAAAGCGCATCTGGGGTTGGTGGTTCTTTGACTGGGCCAGCCAGCCTTATGCGACATTACTGCTGACCTTTATCTTTTCGATCTATTTTGCCGAGGTCGCGCAGGGGCATTTCATTGCGCAGGGCCTCAGCGCCGAAGCGGCCGGGGCGCGGGCGCAAAGCCTTTGGGGCATGGGCCTGTCGGTCAGCGGGGTGGTGATTGCGGTTCTGGCACCGGTTTTGGGCGCGATTGCCGACACATCCGGGCGGCGGATGCCGTGGATCTGGCTTTTCTCGGGACTGTATGTGATCGGCGCGGCAGGTCTTTGGGGGCTGGTGCCGCATGATCCGGGATTGCGCATGGCGCTGGTGTTCTTTGGCATCGGTCTGATCGGGATGGAGTTCGCCACCATCTTCACCAACGCCCTGTTGCCCGGTATCGCCCCCGAGGATGAGATCGGGCGGGTGTCCGGTTCCGGCTATGCCTTTGGCTATGCGGGCGGGGTGGTGGCGCTGGCCATCATGCTGTTGCTGTTTGCCGAGAACCCGGCGACCGGGCGCACGCTGATCGGGATTGCGCCCATCTTTGGGCTGGATGCAGCGGCGCGTGAGGGGACGCGATTCGTCGGGCCGCTGACGGCGATCTGGTATGTTGTGTTCATGGTGCCGTTTTTCCTGTGGGTGCGCGAACCCGCAAGTGCCGGACGGGTGCGGATCGGGCCAGCGATGCGCGGGTTGTGGGCGTTGATCCGTAGCCTGCGCGACCGGCGCAGCCTTACGGCATGGCTGCTGTCGTCGATGTTTTCCCGCGATGCGCTGAATGCGCTTTATGGGTTCGGTGGGGTCTATGCCGGCACGGTGTTGGGCTGGCCGGTGTTTCTGGCCGGGGTGTTCGGCGTGGTCAGCGCCATTGCCGCCGCCATCATAAGCTGGATCGGGGGTCGCGCCGACCGCCGTTTCGGACCAAAGCCGGTGATTATCGCCTGCACGCTGGTGCTGATCGGGGTCTGCGTGGTGCTGGTCGGAATGGACCGTCATTCGATCTTTGGCATTGCGCTGGCGGAAGGCTCGCGTCTGCCCGATGCAACGCTGTTCGTGCTGGGTGCCGCAATTGGCGGCGCGGGCGGGGCGTTACAGGCCGCCAGCCGCACGATGATGGTGCGCCACACCACGCCGGAGCGTGCCACCGAAGCATTTGGCCTTTACGCCTTGTCCGGCAAAGCCACCGCTTTTCTGGCGCCCGCCACGATTACCGCCGTCACCCTTATCAGCGAATCACAGCGCATTGGCATATCGCCGCTGATCGTGATGTTCCTTCTGGCGCTGGTGCTGTTAAGATGGGTCAATCCGAATGGCGAAAAATAACGGAGCCAGAGCAGTGATCCGCAAAATCCTGACAACCATAAGTGCCGCCGTGCTGGCGACGGGCCTTGCCCTGCCCGCCGATGCACAGCAGCTTGCGAAAGACGTGTTCGGCAGCTTTGCCGCCGCAAACCAGGGGCCGGCATCGCCCATCGGCGGCTATGCGCGGGGCTGCGCCTCGGGCAATGTGCAACTGCCGGAAACCGGGCCAAGCTGGCAGGCTATGCGACTGTCGCGCAACCGCAACTGGGGCCAGCCCGAGCTGGTGGATTTCCTGATCGGCCTGTCCCGCGCCGCGCAGCAGGTCGGCTGGCAGGGGATTTACGTCGGTGACATGAGCCAGCCGCGTGGCGGCCCCATGACCAGCGGCCATGCCAGCCACCAGCTTGGGCTGGATGCCGATATATGGATGCTGCCACCGTCCTCGCTGAGCCTGACGCGAGCACAGCGCGAGAATTTGTCCTCGCAATCCGTTGTCGCCCGCAACGGGATCGAACCATCGGGCCTGTGGTCGCCGCAGCATATGGCGATCATCCGGGCGGCGGCGCGTGACCCTCGGGTGCAGCGGATCTTTGTCGATCCGGTGGCGAAATGGGCCATGTGTCAGACGGAAACCGGCGACCGCAGCTATCTGCGCAAGATTCAGGTGGTGAACAACCACGACTATCATTTCCACGTCCGGCTGCGCTGTCCGGCGGGCAACCGTGCCTGCGACGGTCAGGCCGAGGTGCCTGCGGGCGACCATTGCGGGGCGGCGGCGGATATGATCCGCGACCGTATCGACCCCAGCCGGGTCAAGCCGGTGCCAGCTGATCCCAACTATCGCCACCCGCGCAGCTTTACGATGGCGGACCTGCCGAACCAATGCCAATCCGTCGCAGCCTCGCGCTGATTCTTGCAGCTTTCGGACTGATGGCGGCACCCCCTGCGGGTGCCGTCTCTGTCGATTATATCGCCACCTATGTCTGGTCTGAAAACGACCCGGATTTCGGCGGCTATTCCGCCGTCGAGATTTCCGAGGACGGCGACCAGATCACCGCCCTGTCAGATCGCGGCACCCTGCGCTGGGGCCGGATCGAGCGGGACACGGCGGGCCGGATCAGGGGCGTTGAAACCCTGGGCCAGACCCGGTTGCGCGACAGCAAGGGCCAGCCGCTGAAACCCGGCTGGCAGGGCGATTCCGAAGGGCTGGCGATTGCCCCGGATGGCACGCTTTGGGTCAGTTTCGAGGGGCTGAACCGCATTGCCGGTTACATCACCCCCGCCAGCCCGGCGCGGCGCATCCCGTCGCCGCCCGCCTTTGCCGATCTGATCCCGAATGCCAGCCTCGAATCGCTGGCGATGGAACCGAACGGCTGCCTGCTGACCATGCCCGAGGATTCCGGCAGCCGCGATACAGCCTTTCCGATCTGGCGCTGGTGCGATGATGGCGAGGATGGCGCATGGGATCAGCCCTGGTCGATCCCGCGCGATGGCGACTGGCTGGTGGCCGGATCAGATTTCGGCCCCGATGGACGGTTCTATATCCTTGAGCGCCGCTTTCTTGGCATCCGCGGATTCTCCAGCCGGGTCAGGCGGTTTGACTTTGGCCCCAAAGGCCCCGGCCAGCCGGAAACCGTGCTGGAAACCCGGCCGCTGCATTATGATAACCTTGAGGGGATTTCCGTCTGGCAGGACGATCTTGGCATCCGGCTGACGATGATTTCCGACGATAACTTTCTGTTCATCCAGCGCACGGAAATCGTCGAATACCGCATCCGCGATTGACAGCCCCGCCCAAGGTCGCGTAAGGCCCGCGCTGCCCCATCGGGGGCCGAGTTCTTCCGCTACCTTGTAAAACGGATATACCATGACCCGCTTTTTGCCCGGCATCCTTGCCATGGCCGCCGTTGTGCTGGCCTCGAACATCCTTGTCCAGTTTCACCTTGGCAATTTCATCACCGGCGGCACGCTGACCTATCCGCTGGCCTTTCTTGTCACCGATGTGATGAACCGCGTCTATGGCGCATCCGCTGCGCGGCGTGTGGTGCTGGCCGGGTTCATCTTTGGGGTCATCGCCTCGCTGGTGGCAGCGGGCTTTGGCCAGACCACGCTTCGCATCGCCATTGCATCCGGCACCGCCTTCCTGATTGCGCAACTGACCGATGTGGCGGTGTTCGACCGGCTGCGGGCGCGGGCGAAATGGTGGCAGGCGCCGCTGACCTCCTCGGTCGTGGGTTCGGCACTTGATACGGCGCTGTTCTTCTCGATCGCGTTTTCCACCACCTTTGCCTTTATCGACCCGGCGGCGGATACGGCCTGGGCCACCGAGATGGTGCCGCTGCTGGACTTTGGCCCGAGTGCGCCCTTCTGGGCCTCGCTGGGGCTGGCCGACTGGCTGGTGAAAATGGCGATGGCGGCGCTGTCGCTGGTGCCGTTCCGCATGATCGTGCAATATCTGACCACGCCACGGCAGGCCGCCTGACCGTCACAGAACCGTCACTTGTGAACCTCCTCCGGCTATGCTTTGCCCTGCGCAGACACAGCCGGGGGCAGCATTGCAGGAACCAGTTTTTTCCGTCGTGATTCCAGCGCGTAACGAATCCGGCAACCTGCCCGCGCTGATCGACGGGATCGAGGCCGCCTGCATCCCTTTGGGCCGGTTCGAGGCGCTGATCACCGACGACGGATCGACCGATGACAGCGTGGCCGTGATCCGCGCCATGCAGGCCGACCGCCCATGGCTGCGGCTGCTGCGCCACCCGGTCAGCGGCGGCCAGTCGGCAGCGGTTCACAGCGGGGTCCGCGCCGCCCGCGCCCCGATCATCGCCACGCTGGACGGCGACGGCCAGAACCCGCCCGACCAACTGCCGCTGGTGCTGACGCCCTTGCTGCGTGACCCGGATCTGGCACTGATCGCCGGACAACGTATCGGGCGCAGGGACAGCCTGTCACGGCGGCTGGCCTCACGCATCGGGAACGGGCTGCGCCGGGCGCTGCTGCGTGACGGCACCCGCGACACCGGCTGCGGCCTCAAGGCGTTCCGGCGCGACGCCTATCTGGCGCTGCCCTATTTCAACCACCAGCACCGCTTTTTGCCGGCACTGTTCGCCCGTGACGGCTGGCGCATCGCACATATCGACGTGACCCACGCCCCGCGCCGGGCGGGAGTGTCGAACTATTCCAATCTGCAACGCGCATTGGTCAGCATCCGCGACCTGTGCGGCGTCGCATGGCTGATCGCGCGGCGCAAAACCGTCCAGCCCCTGCCCGAAAAGGAGCGCCCCGAATGATCGACTGGCTGCGCGAAGCGTTTCACGTCCCGACCAATTATGAACTGGCATGGGTCATCTTTGGCCTGCTGGCCCAACTGATGTTCACCTTTCGCTTTGTGATCCAGTGGCTCGCATCGGAACGGGCGCGGGAATCGGTGGTGCCGGTCGCTTTTTGGTATTTCTCGCTGGCGGGCGGGCTGACCCTGCTGGCCTATGCCATTCACCGGCGCGACCCGGTGTTCATTCTTGGTCAAAGCCTTGGCACCTTTATCTATATCCGTAACCTGTGGCTGATCTATGCAAACCGCGCCCGTCAAGCCTGACCCGATCCGGCTGGCCGCCGCCGCCATCCTTGGGCTGACCCTGTATCGGCTGGCGCTGATCCCGTTTTCGTCGCTGGAGCTTTACGTCGATGAGGCCCAATACTGGCTTTGGGGGCAGGAACTGGCCGCCGGAGCCTATTCCAAGCCGCCGCTGGTCGGCTGGCTGATCCGGCTGGCGAATGAGATCACCGGCAGCAACGCACCATGGGTCGCGCGGCTGCCGTGGCCGCTGGTCCATGGCGCGGCGGCGCTGGCGGTGCTGGCGCTGGCCCGGCGGCTGGCCCCGGCACTTATCGCGGCACCCGTCGCGGCGCTGGCCGGGGTCAGCTATGCCACCCTGCCCGCCGTATCCACCGGCAGCCTGCTGATTTCCACCGACAGCCCGATGATGCTGGCCCTGGCGCTGAGCCTCTGGCTGTGGCACCGGCAGGCGCAGGGCGCGGGCCGCGTGGGTGCGGTGCTGCTGGGGCTGGCCATCGCCGCCGGGTTCTGGTCGAAATATGCCATGGCCTTTCCGCTGGTCGGAATGGCGGTCACGCTGGCGCTGTTCCCCGGCTGGCGGCTGCGCTGGTGTGATGCGCTGATCGTCGCGGCTACGGCGCTACTGGCTTTTGCGCCGAATATCGCGTGGAACATGGCGCATGACATGGCCACCGTCCGTCACACGGCGGAAAATGCCGATTATCAGGGTGTCAGCCTGCATCTGGACAAGGGGCTGCGATTTCTGGCCGAGCAATTCGCCGTTGCCGGGCCGTTGGTCTTTGCTGCGTTGCTGCTGGCTTTTGCCAAGGCCCCCGCGGCACTGCGTCCGCTGATCCCACTGGCTGCCGCGCCGCTGCTGATCTGCACCGCGCAGGCGTTCAACGCCGGGGCCAACGCAAACTGGGCCGTTGGCGCCTATGTTCCGGGGGTCACCCTTGCGGCGGCGCTGCTGGCGCGGCGGCGGTGGGCATGGGTGGCATCACTCGGGATCAGCGGAGTGCTGGCACTGGCCCTGCCGCTGCTGGCCGTCTTCGGCGGCCAGATCCGCCTGCCCAACGGCCAGCCGTTGCTGGCCCGCTATCAGGGCTTTGCCGCGCCGATCCGTGCGGCACTGAAACAGACCCCGCATGGTGGTCAACCGGCGCTGGTCGTCGCCAGCGACCGCGATGTGCTGGCGCAACTGTTCTATCAGAACGGGGGCAAACAGAACGAGGACAGGGCGCTGATCCGCGCCCTGCCCCCGAAAAACCGCCCCGCCGACAGCCATTATGAGCTGATCTATCCGCTGACCACGGAACCCGGTCCGGCGCTGTTTATCGGCCGCAACCTGCCCGGCTGCGCCAGCAATCCGCAGGTGCTGACCGGCACAGTCCAGACCGCCACTTTATCAGATGCCTGCCTGAACAGCCTGCGCTAAGGCCCGGCCCCTTGCGGGAACCGGGCCTTGGCGTCAAAGCCGTTCGATGGCGATGGCGATACCCTGACCGCCGCCAATGCACATCGTAATCAGCCCTTTCGAGCCGCCGGTCCGCTCCAGCTCATACATGGTCTTGACCATCAGGATCGCGCCGGTGGCCCCGACCGGATGGCCCAGCGCAATCGCACCGCCATTCGGATTCACCTTGGCCGGGTCCAGCCCCAGCTCCTTGGTGACAGCCAGCGCCTGCGAAGCGAAAGCCTCGTTCGATTCGATCACGTCGAAATCGCTGGCTTTCAGCCCGGTTTTCTCCAGCAGCTTGCGCACGGCAGGGATCGGACCATAGCCCATCACCTCGGGTCGGACACCGGCCACGGCATAGCCCAGAATCCGGGCGCGTGGCTTCAGCCCCGCCGCCTTGGCCGCATCCGCGCGGGCCAGAACCACGGCG
The DNA here is from genome assembly GCF_030538695.1 of Paracoccus sp. (in: a-proteobacteria). Classification (GTDB taxonomy): domain Bacteria; phylum Pseudomonadota; class Alphaproteobacteria; order Rhodobacterales; family Rhodobacteraceae; genus Paracoccus. Next base: position 87,021 of record NZ_JAUNTN010000014.1, on the reverse strand, counting down.
GCAGCACCGTCATTGATGCCGCTGGCATTGCCCGCCGTCACGCTGCCGTCCTTTTTGAACACGGCTTTCAGACCCGCCAGCTTTTCAAGGCTGGTTTCCTTGGGGTGTTCGTCGGTGTCAAAGGCGACCACGCCCTTGCGGGTCTTGATCTCGACCGGAACGATCTGATCCTTGAAATAGCCCTCGGCAATCGCCCGCGCCGCCCGTTCCTGCGATTGCAGGGCAAAGGCGTCCTGTTCTTCGCGGGTGATCTCGGATTCACGGGCGACGTTTTCCGCCGTCACGCCCATATGGCCGGTCCCCATCGGGCAGGTCAGCGCGCCGGTCATCATGTCCAGCATCTGCACATCGCCCATTTTGGCCCCGAACCGCGCCGAAGGCACCGCATAGGGGGCGCGGCTCATGGATTCGGCACCGCCCGCAACGGCGAAATCGGCGTCACCCAGCATCAGCGCCTGTGCGGCCGACACAATGGCCTGCGCGCCCGAGCCGCACAGCCGGTTGACGTTCATCGCCGGGGTGGTGTTCGGCACACCCGCATTCAGCATCGCCACCCGCGACAGATACATGTCACGCGGTTCGGTATTCAGCACATGGCCAAAGACCACGGTGCCAATGGCATCCGGGGTCAGACCCGCCCGCTCGATCGCGGCACGGGTCACGGTGCTGGCCAGATCAATCGGCGCCACCGCCGCAAGGCTGCCACCAAAGCCGCCGATGGCAGTGCGCGCACCAGACAGGATCACGATGTCGGTCATGGGGTTTCCCTCCTGAGTCTCATACCGATTCCCGCCACAATAAGCACCCCACAGCGTCAGCGCCAAGCCGCTTGGGCAGGAATACGCGCATTTCCCTTCCGTCACGAATAGGCTAAAATCACCCAAAAAGAACCCGAGGCAGCAGCATGAACAACTATCTGAAACTGGCCATCGTGATGCTGGTGGCCTCTTGCGGGGGCGGGGGCGGCAATTACAAAGCCCCACGCGATCTGGAAAACGCCTGCGCCATTCTGGCCGAGCGTCCCGCCTATTTCCGCGCCATGAAACGCACCGAACAGCGCTGGGGCATCCCTGTTCACGTCCAGATGGCGACGATTCATCAGGAATCAAAGTTCATCGGCAACGCCAAAACCCCGCATCAATATGCGCTGGGGATTATCCCCATCGGTCGGCAATCCAGCGCATATGGCTATTCGCAGGCGCTGGATGGCACCTGGGAAGAATATATGAAGGAAACCGGCAACCGCCGGGCGCGACGCGACAATATCAATGACGCCACCGATTTCATGGGCTGGTATATGGACGGCAGCAGCCGCCGGCTTGGCCTGTCGAAATGGGATGCCGGGTCACAATATCTGGCCTATCACGAGGGCCGCAGCGGCTTTGCCCGCGGCAGCCACAACAGCAAGCCGTGGCTGATGACCGTATCCAATCGGGTGCAGTCCCGTGCGGCAACCTACCGCGGCCAGCTTCAGGCTTGCGGGCGAACGTAAAAAGGGGGCGCTCGCGCCCCCTCTGGCCTGCGGCCATTCACCCCCGAGGATATTTGGATGAAGAAGAAAGCGGCTTCTTCTTCACTTAAATATCCCCGCCGGAGGCTTCTGCCCTAGCGACGGCGCTGTTCGCGGGAAATATCGAACTTGCTGGACGGGATCGAAACGCCCGTAGCCATTTCACCCAGAACGACGGTGGTTTTCATCCCGGCATTATCCGTCACCACCCATTGCCGCAACTGCGTCGGGTTCGAGGTGAAGCGCATCTGGATGTTGCCATATTCAGGATGCGCCGGGTCTTGCGCGGTCACGACGGTGGCGTTTTCCGATTCGGTATGATTCGTCACCATCCGGGCCTGACCCAGATTGACGTTTTCAGCCAGAATGATCGACAGCGGCGTGGTGTTCAGCGGATATTGCTGTTCGGCCCCGTTCGACTTCATGTCGAACACCGCGACCGTCCCGCCGGACGCCATAACCACGGTCGGTTCGTTGTTATATTCGAACCGCACCCGGCCCGGACGCTGGATGAACACCGTCCCGGTCGAGATGGTGCCGTCACCATTCACCTGCGTGAAGGCAGACTGTGCGGTGCGGATGCTGTTCAGATAGCGGCTGATTTCGTTCAGCGGGATTTTCTCGGCCATAGCCGGAACGGCGAGACCAAGGGCGAGGGCGGGCGCAAGGGCGAGTGATGCAAGTTTCATGCGTCCAGTCATGTCCTTTTTTTCAGCGGCTTGCACTACACATGATCGCAAGCCTTTCGTGCCATAACGCCCGCGCAAAGTTGAATGTTCCGGCGCGGGTGTTCACGGTTCCGAAACCGTCGGGTTACAGGTTGAAGACACGGCTCGGGTGCACCTCTGCGCCCATATAACGGCCAACGCAGATGGCCTGACCCTGATGGCTGACCCAGACGGTTTCCCCAAACTCGGCGCTGCCAATCACCTGACCGGGGTTGCCATTGCGGATGCGGGCCGCGCCTTCGGGGGTGGCGCGCATCTCGGGCAGGTCGGTCAGCGCGGCTTGCAGCGGCAACAGGGCAGCTTCGACCGCCGCTTGCGTGCTGCGGTCGATCTGGTCGAAGCCGATGGCATCGGTCAGGTCGAATGGACCGGACCAGATCCGGCGCAAGGTCTGGACATGACCAAGGCAACCCAGATCGCGCCCCAGATCGCGGGCGACAGACCGGACATAGCCGCCCTTGCCGCAGACCATGCGCAAATCCACGCTGCCCTCGCGGGCCGCCACAAGGGTCAGCTCATCAACGTAAAGCGGGCGGGCGGCCAGCTCGACGGCCTCACCCTCACGCGCCAGATCATAGGCGCGGGCACCATCGACCTTGACCGCCGAAACCGCAGGCGGCACCTGCATGATGTCGCCGCGATAGGCCGCCAGCGCCGCTTCGATCGCGGCGGCATCGGGACGGGCGTCGCTGGTTCGCAACACCTGACCCGAGGCATCGTCACTGTTGGTTTCCGCGCCCCAGTTCACCGTGAAGTCATAGCATTTCAGCGCGTCGGTAATCAGCGGCACGGTTTTGGTCGCCTCTCCCAGCGCCACGGCCAGCAGTCCGGTTGCATCCGGGTCCAGCGTCCCCGCGTGACCGGCTTTTTTTGCGTCCAGCGCCCAGCGCACGCGGCCCACAACATCGGTCGAGCCGATCCCTGCCGGTTTATCCACCACCAGCCAGCCGGAAATATCGCGGCCCTTTTTGCGTGCCATCGGAAAGCCCCTTTTACCCGAAAGGCGGCGGATTAGCCGTCCGCGCCGGATGCGTCAACCAACCCGATCACCGGTCCCATCGACCGGCCCCAGTCATTGCGTCGCAGATCCGGCGCATAAAGGCGGCTGATCGAGCCGTCGAAATACAGTGCATCACGCAGGCCCAACCCGTCGCGGAACAGCCGCCCGAACTGATGAAACGTCACCGCCCGGTTCGATATGACGAAATAGGCCGCCTGCCCATCCGCCGACACGCCCACCCCATTGCGGATATAGCGGCTGTCGGAATCAACCAGAAAGCGTGGGTGTAAAGCCCCGTCGATCACCAGCATCGGGCCGGACTGGCTGGCCAGACGGCAATCCGGGCGACTGGCGGCAAAGGCGCGGCTTTCGATCACCTGAAACGGCTTTGCCCCGCCAGTGCAGAACACCCCATTGGGGAGCATCCCGAAATTGCCCTTGCTGGCGGCGGTCACGATGGGGGCCTGCTGTTCACCGTCCTGCACCAGCAGGCCGACGGGCGACAGGTCGGAATGGAACATCCCGGCATTCATCGCAAAGGCGAGCGCCTGCCCTTCGGGCAGCGCGGCGCGGATGCGGTTGAAATTGGCATAGGGTTTGCCACCCGCATCATTCATCCACAACCGCAGATCGGGTTCCTGCGCGGCGGTAACGGTGCAGATGACATAGCCCTGGCCGTCGAAATCCATCCGCTTGCAGGTATCGGCCACGGCGGGCAGCCCCATCGCCACCAGCGCCCCGCAGGCCACACCAAGGCGGCGTTTAATCCTCTGCCACATCGTCGTCGTGGTCTTGTTCGTCGTGATCCCCGACATCGCGGCGCACACGTTCATCCGCGAACATGCGGCGGGTGTCGTCCATGCGGTCGAAGGTCTCGTCCAGCACAAAGCGCAGTTGCGGCGCATATTTCAGCGTCATGCCCTTGGCGACCAGATGGCGCAGTTCCGCCGCGTTGCGCCGCAGCGCCGCCAGCGCGTCCTGCGCATCACGCCCGCCAAGCGGCAGCACATAGGCCGTTGCGACCTTGAGATCGGGCGAGGTCGTGACCTCGCCCACGGTGATCGAATGGCGGTTCAGTTCCGGGTCGTGAACATCGCCGCGCAGCAGCACATCCGACAGCGTGCGGCGGATCAGTTCCCCCACGCGAAGCTGTCGTTGCGACGGGCCGCTGCCCTGATGAAATCGGTTTGCCATGCGCTGACATCTAAGGACTCGCGGGGCGGGCCGCAACGGGCTAGTAAGGCGCAAACTGCAAAAGAGGTGCGCAGAATGGAAAAGCCGGGGATCGTGATTACCGGGGCGTCGGGCCGGATGGGGCAGATGCTGCTGCGCGAGGTGCTGGCCAGCAATCAGGCCCGGCTGGTGGCGGCGCTGGAACGTCCCGGCAGCGACTGGATCGGGCGTGACGCAGGTGTGGCGCTTGGTGGCCAGCCGGTCGGCGTGACCGTCACCGATGACGCGGTGGCCGCGATTGCGCGGGCGCAGGCGGTGATCGACTTTACCGCCCCCGCCGCGACCGTGGCTTTTGCGGAACTGACGGCGCAGGCCCGCGCCGTGCATGTGATCGGTACCACCGGCCTTTCGGCAACCGATCTGGCGGCCTTGAAGGCCGCTGCCCGTCACGCCCCCATCATCCGCGCCGGAAACATGAGCCTTGGCGTGAACCTGCTGACGGCGCTGACCCGGCGCGTCGCTGCTGCGCTTGGCATGGATTGGGACATTGAGGTGGTCGAGGCCCATCATCGCCACAAGGTCGATGCTCCATCCGGCACCGCGCTGATGCTGGGCGAGGCCGCCGCCGAAGGCCGTGGCACCACGCTGGACGCGTTGCGCACCCCTGCGCGTGAGGGTATGACCGGCCCGCGTCGCCCCGGCAGCATCGGCTTTGCCGCCATTCGCGGCGGCGATGTGGTCGGTGAACATGACGTGATTTTCGCCGGCGAGGGCGAGCGCGTCATGCTGCGCCATATCGCCACCGACCGCGCGATCTTTGCCCGTGGCGCCTTGCGTGCCGCGCTTTGGGGACAGGACAAAGGCCCCGGCGAATATGACATGATGGATGTGTTGGGCCTGAACTGAGCCGCTTTTCTGACCGAAAGACCTGCCATGCAAATTGACACGACCGCCCTGCCCGAAGTGCTGATTCTGACCCCGCGCCGCTTTGGCGACGACCGGGGCTTTTTCAGCGAAAGCTGGAACCGCAAGACGCTGGAGGCCGCAGGCGTCCATCTGCCGGATTTCGTGCAGGACAACCATTCCATGTCCAGCGCCACAGGCACCCTGCGCGGGCTGCATTATCAAAGCCCGCCCCATGCCCAGGGCAAGCTGGTGCGCTGCGGGCGCGGGCGGCTGTTCGATGTGGCCGTGGACGTGCGCCCAAACAGCCCGAATTACGGCAAATGGGTCGGGGTCGAGCTGTCCTATGAAAACGGCAAACAGCTTTGGATTCCGGCGGGGTTCCTGCATGGTTTCGTGACCCGCGAACCGGATACGGAAATCATCTATAAATGCACCGATCACTATGCGCCCGAATGTGACGGCGCGGTGCGCTGGGATTCGCTGGGCATCGACTGGGGCGTGGATACGCCGCTGTTGTCGCCAAAGGATGCAGCCGCCCCGGCCTTCGCTGATTGGGCATCACCGTTCGGGGGGCAGGCATGAAGATTCTGGTCACAGGTGGCGCGGGGTTTATCGGCTCTGCCGTGGTGCGGCTGGCGGTTTCGCGTGGGCATGAGGTAGTCAATCTCGACGCGCTGACCTATGCGGCGAATCTCGAAAACGTGGCGGATGCGGCGCGTGATCCGGGCTATGCGTTCGAACAGGTGGACATCCGCGACCGCGCGGCGCTGGATCGGGTGTTCGCCACCCACCGCCCCGATGCGGTGATGCATCTGGCGGCGGAAAGCCATGTAGACCGTTCCATCGACGGCCCGGCGGCGTTTATCGAAACCAACGTCATCGGCACCTTCAACATGCTGGAGGCGGCGCGGGATTACTGGACGCGCGAGGGCAAACCGGACGGTTTCCGGTTCCACCACATTTCCACCGATGAGGTGTTCGGTTCGCTGGGCGAGACCGGGCAGTTCACGGAAACCACGCCCTATGACCCGCGCAGCCCCTATTCGGCATCCAAGGCCGGGTCCGACCATCTGGTGCGGGCGTGGCATGAAACCTATGGCCTGCCGGTGGTGCTGACCAATTGTTCCAACAATTACGGCCCCTATCATTTCCCCGAAAAGCTGGTGCCGGTGGTGATCCTGAACGCGCTGCACGGTCGCCCGATCCCGGTTTACGGCGACGGCGGCAACGTGCGCGACTGGCTGTATGTCGAGGATCACGCCGACGCCCTGCTTCTGGTGCTGGAAAAGGGCGCGCTTGGCCGCAGCTATAATATCGGCGGCGAGAACGAGGCGACGAACATCGACCTCGTGCGCACCATCTGCACGCATATGGACGAATTGCACCCCGAAGGTGCGCCTCATGCCGGTCTGATCCAGTTCGTCACCGACCGCCCCGGCCATGACCGCCGCTATGCCATCGACCCGACGCGGATTCGCAATGAGCTGGGCTGGCGGCCTTCGGTCACGGTCGAGGAAGGGCTGCGCCGCACGGTCGAATGGTATCTGTCGAACCGCGGCTGGTGGGAACCGCTGCTGAACCGCGACGGCGTGGGCCAGCGGCTTGGGAAAGGCTGATCTGATGGCGCGTTTTTTGGTGTTCGGTAAAACGGGTCAGGTGGCGCAGGCGCTGCAACGCCTGTTGCCTGATGCCGTCTTTCTTGGCCGGGATCAGGCCGACCTGAGCGACCCGGCCGCCTGCGCCGCCATGGTCCGCGATTGCGACGCGGTGCTGAACGCCGCCGCATGGACCGCCGTGGACCGCGCCGAAGCAGAACCCGAGGCCGCCCGTCTGGTCAACACCGGCGCCCCCGCCGCCATCGCCGCCGCCTGCGCAGCGCAAGGACTGCCCTTTGTGCATGTCTCGACCGATTACGTCTTTGACGGCAGCGGCGACCAGCCTCGCAATGAGAGCGCCGCAACCGGCCCGCTTGGCGTTTACGGCGCAACCAAGCTGGCGGGCGAGCAGGCGGTCATGGCGGCGCACCCCCGCGCGGTGATCCTGCGCACCTCATGGGTGTTTTCGCAGGACGGCAGCAATTTCGTGAAAACCATGCTGCGCCTCGGGGCCGAGCGTGAGGCGCTGACCATCGTGGCCGACCAGATCGGCGGTCCGACCCCGGCGGCAGACATCGCCGAAGCCATGCTGACCATCGTCCGCACCATGCTGGCCGACCCGGCCCGCAGCGGCGGGATCTATCATTTCAGCGGCACCCCAGACACGAGCTGGGCCGATTTTGCCCGCGCAATCTTTGCCCGCGCGGGCCTGCCCACACAGGTGACGGATATTCCCACCAGCGCCTATCCGACCCCGGCGCAACGACCGCTGAACTCGCGCCTTGACTGCACGGCCATCGCCCGTGATTTCGACATCACGCGCCCCGATTGGCGCATCGGTCTGGACCACGTCCTGACCGCATTGGAGACCCAAAAATGACCCAACGCAAAGGCATCATTCTGGCAGGCGGGTCCGGCACACGCCTTTATCCCATCACCATGGGCGTATCGAAACAGCTTCTGCCGATTTACGACAAGCCAATGATTTACTATCCGATTTCGGTGCTGATGCTGTCCGGCATCCGCGACATCGCCATTATCACCACCCCCGAGGATCAGGCCCAGTTCCAACGCCTGCTTGGCGACGGTGCGCAATGGGGGCTGCGGTTTGAATGGATCGTGCAACCCTCGCCCGACGGGCTGGCGCAAGCCTATCTGCTGGCCGAGGATTTTCTGGACGGTGCGCCCTCGGCCATGGTGCTTGGCGATAATATCTTCTTTGGCCACGGCCTGCCCAAATTGCTGGATTCAGCCGGGGTGCGGGATACGGGCGGCACGGTCTTCGGCTATCGCGTATCCGACCCGGAACGCTATGGCGTGGTCGATTTCGACGCAAACGGCACCGTGCGGGCGGTCATCGAAAAACCCAGCATCCCGCCGTCGCATTACGCTGTCACCGGCCTCTATTTCCTTGACGGCACCGCCTCGGAACGCGCCCGCCAGGTCCAGCCATCAGAGCGGGGCGAACTGGAAATCACCACCTTGCTGGAAACATATCTGCATGATGGCAGCCTGACCGTCGAGCTGATGGGACGCGGCTTTGCCTGGCTGGACACCGGCACCCATGCCAGCCTGCTGGATGCGGGCAATTTCGTGCGCACGCTGGAAAACCGTCAGGGCCTGCAAACCGGCTGCCCCGAGGAAATCGCCTATAACAAGGGCTGGATCAGCGCAGATCAGCTTCGCGCCCGCGCCGAATTGTTCCGCAAGAACAGCTATGGCGAATACCTCGCCCGACTGCTGAGCTGACCTGTCAATTCATGGACAAAAGCCTAAATCTTTTGTCCATAAATATCCATCCGACGGCTCAGAAATCGACGGCGATGCCCTTTTTCTCGTAATCGCCGAAACGGACCGGCTCGGGACCATCGCGGCCGCCATATTCCACCGGCAGATCCAGCGGTTTGGCGGCTTTGCGGCGTGCCTCGGCTTCGGCAAGGGCGCGTTGGGCGGCGGCGGGGATGTCGGGTTTTTCACTCATGGCGCGCTCCCGTAAAAAGGATTAAATGAACCTTATGGTAAAAAACCCGCACCCCCGGAACAAGGCCAAACCCGGCCCCCGCGCCGCCGCGCTGATGTTGCTGCGCGGCGTCCGTGATGGCGCGAGCCTTGCCGATCAGGCCGATATGCTGGACAGCCTGCCCCCTGCCGACCGCGCCCGCGCCCAAAGGCTGGCCCTGACCACGCTGCGCCATCAGGGCCGGGCCGACACGCTGCTGGCCCCGCATCTGCACCGCGCCCCGCGCCCCGACATCCGCGACATCCTGCGGCTGGCCACGGTCGAGATGCTGGAACTGCATGAGGCCCCGCATGGCGTGGTCAATGCCGCCGTGGCCTCGGCACGTGCGCTTGGGCAAAAGGGACAGGCGGCCAGCGGCATGGTCAATGCGGTGCTGCGCAAACTGGCCGATGCGGGCGAGGCATGGGCCGCGCTGCCACCGCAACGCCTGCCGGACTGGCTGCGCAAGCCGTTACTGGCGGCCTGGGGTGCGGATGCCGTCGCGGCGATCGAAGCCGCCCATCAGGCAGGCGCACCACTGGACCTGACCGCGAAAACCAGCTTTCCGCCCGCACTGGCCGCAATGGGCGAAACCCTGCCCACCGGCTCGCTGCGGCTGGCCTTGACACAGGTTTCCACCCTGCCCGGCTTTGCCGAGGGCGACTGGTGGGTGCAGGATGCCGCCGCCGCGCTGGCCGTGCGCCTGCTGGACCCGCAGCCGGGCGAGGTCATTGCGGACCTCTGCGCCGCGCCGGGGGGCAAGACGCTGCAACTGGCCGCAGCCGGGGCAAAGGTCACGGCACTGGACCTGTCGGCAGACCGGCTGGAGCGGCTGCGCCAGAACCTTGACCGCTGCGGGCTGACGGCGGAAATCATTACCGGCGACGCGCTGGACTGGCACCCGGACAGCCCGCCGGATGCAATTCTGCTGGATGCGCCCTGCTCTGCCACCGGCACCATCCGCCGCCATCCCGACCTGCCGCTGATCCGCGACGGCGGCGCCCTGCCTGCGATCACCGCGCTGCAAACCCGGCTGCTGGACCACGCCATCGCGCGACTGCCCGAAGGCGGTCGGCTGGTTTATGCCACCTGCTCGCTGCTGCCGGATGAGGGCGAGGACCAGATCACCGCTGCCCTTGCCCGCCACCCCGATCTGACGGCGGAAATCCCCGAAGCGGCATGGATCGAACCGGGCTGGCGTAGCGCCCACGGCCTGCGGCTGCGGCCTGATTTCTGGCCGGAACGCGGCGGGATGGACGGGTTCTACCTTGCCCGCTTGCGCAAGGGGGGCGGCAGGCCGTAAACCCTTTCGGCAGAAGGAGAGACGCCCGATGTCGGATGACCGCCCGCATGGCTTTACCCGCCCGCCGGAACCCAAGGCGCTTGGCAACCCCACCCGCGGGCAGGACATCGTGGGCGGCGAACTGCGCCTGCCCGGTGGCACGCTGAATGGTGATCCTTTCACGCAAAAGCCGCCCTCGGCGGGCTATGCCGATGAATTGCACGGGTTCCGCTGGCTGGACGATCTGGCCGCCGTCAACACGCCCGCCGCCCGCAGTCTGGCGCAGGCGCGGGTGCTGGACTGGATCGCGGCGCATCCGAACCCCGATGATTCGCGCGAATGGCGGCCCTCGATCACCGGGCGGCGGGTACTGCGCTGGGTGTTTCACGGCGGCATGATCCTGCCGGGACTGGACCGCGACCGCTCTGGCCCGATCTTTGATTCGCTGCATGAACAACTTGCCCATCTGACGACGCATTGGGCCGAGGCCCCCTCTGGTCCCGCCCGGATCGAGGCGCTGGCCGGGCTGTTCATCGCCGCCACCTCGCTGAAAGGGGCGGAAATGCGGGCAGCGGCGGCGCTGAACGGGCTGGCCGATCAGATGGTGGTCATGGCCGACGGCACGCTGCCGTCGCGCAACCCGGAACAATTGCTGGACTGTTTCGCCCTGCTGGTCTGGGTGTCCGAGGCTGCCGCCACCCACGGCATTACCCTGCCACAGCAGATCCGCGACACCATCGACCGCACCGCGCCAGTCCTGCGCAGCCTGCGCCATGCCGATGGGATGCTGCCGCGCTTTCACGGCGGCGGGCGCGGGGCGCCGGGGCGGCTGGATCAATGCCTGCGCGCCGCCAAAGGGCCTGCGCTGACGGAACCCGGCCTTGCCATGGGTTACGCCCGCATGGCAAGGGGCCGCACCACGCTGATGCTGGACGCCGCCGCGCCGCCTTCGGGGCGGGACGCGCGCACGGCCCATGCCTCGACGCTGGGGTTCGAACTGACCGTGGCACGGGTGCCGCTGGTGGTGTCCTGCGGCTCGGGGCGGATGTTCGGCGCGGCATGGTCGCGGGCCAGCCGGGCCACCCCCTGCCATTCGACCCTGTGCGTCACCGGGCTGTCATCCTCGCGGCTGGAACGCGGTGCCAAGGGTGCGGGCGACCGGCTGACCGACCTGCCCACCCGCGTCTGGGCCGGAGAGGCCGATGCCGATGGCAACCTGCTGCCCCCCGACACCGGCCCCGCCCATACCGCCGAGGTCGCGCATCTGCTGGCCGGGCATAACGGCTGGCAGGACAGCCACGGGCTGACCCATATGCGCGAGCTATGGCTGGAACCCGACGGGTTGCGCCTGATGGGCGAGGATTCGCTGGCCGCGCTGAACGACGCGCAGATGGCGCAGCTTCAGCAGGCCACCGGCGGCATGCCGCTGCCCTTTACCATCCGCTTTCACCTGCACCCCGATATCGGCGCGGAAATCGTCGATAACTGGGTAGCGCTGGACCTGCCCGGCGGCGAGCTGTGGCAATTCGGCCATGACGGCGTGGCGGAGCTGTCGCTGGAGCCAACCGCCTGGCTGGACAGCAGCCTGCCGCAGCCCGTCGCCAGCCAACAGATCGTGCTGACCACCGAACTTGCCGCACAAGGTATTCAGATCGGCTGGACCTTCGCGCAGGCAAGGTTTAGCTGAACCCGACCCGAACATAGCCAAAGGCCCCTGACATGACCGACCGCATCCCCCTGACCCGCGCGCTGATCTCGGTTTCCGACAAGACCGGGCTGCTTGACTTCGCCCGCAAACTGGCCGCCCGAGGGGTGGAATTGCTGTCCACCGGCGGCACCGCCAAGACCCTGCGCGAAGCGGGGCTGACCGTGCGCGATGTCGCCGATGTCACCGGCTTTCCCGAGATGATGGACGGCCGCGTGAAAACCCTGCATCCCAAGGTTCACGGCGGCCTGCTGGCCCTGCGCGACAATGACGAGCATCTGGCCGCGATGCAGGCCCATCAGATCGAGGGGATCGACCTGCTGGTGGTGAACCTTTACCCGTTCGAAGAAACCGTGGCCAAGAGCGGCGATTACGCCGATTGCATCGAGAATATCGACATTGGCGGCCCGGCGATGATCCGCGCGGCGGCCAAGAACCACGCTTTTGTGACGACCATCGTGGACGTGGCCGATTACGACGCACTGCTGGCGGAACTGGACGCGAATGACGACGCAACCTCGCTGGCCTTTCGCAAGCAACAGGCGCAGATCGCCTATGCCCGCACGGCGGCCTATGATGCGGCGGTCTCGACCTGGATGGCCGGGGCGATCGGGCAGGACACCCCACGCCGCCGCGCCTTTGCCGGCACGCTGGCGCAACCGCTGCGCTATGGCGAGAACCCGCATCAGGCAGCGGCGTTTTACACCGACGGTTCCAACCGCCCCGGTGTGGCGACCGCCCGGCAATGGCAGGGCAAGGAACTGTCCTACAACAACATCAACGACACCGATGCCGCGTTCGAGCTGGTGGCCGAGTTTGACCCGGCCCAAGGCCCCGCCTGCGCCATTATCAAACACGCCAACCCCTGCGGCGTGGCGCGTGGCGACAGCGCGGTTGACGCCTATCGCCGCGCCTTTGACTGCGACCGCACCAGCGCCTTCGGCGGGATTATCGCGCTGAATCAGCCGCTGGACGGCGACACCGCCCGCGCCATCACCGAGATTTTCACCGAAGTGGTCATCGCCCCTTCGGCCAGCGACGAGGCGCGCGACGTCTTTGCCGCCAAAAAAAACCTGCGCCTGCTGACCACCGGCGGTTTGCCGGACCCCAAGGCGGGCGGGCTGACCTTTCGTCAGGTCGCGGGCGGGTTTCTGGTGCAGGGCCGTGACAACGGCCATGTCACCCCCGCCGATCTGAAGGTCGTGACCGAACGCCAGCCGACCGAAGCCGAACTGGCCGACCTGCTGTTCGCATGGACGATCGCCAAACATGTGAAATCCAACGCCATCGTTTACGCCCGCGATCTGGCCACCGTCGGCATCGGCGCGGGCCAGATGAGCCGCGTGGACAGCACCCGCATCGGTCGCATCAAATCGCAGGACGCGGCGCAGGTGCTTGGCCTTGCCGCGCCGCTGACCGATGGGGCGGCGGTCGCCAGCGACGCGTTCTTCCCCTTTGCCGACGGGATCGAGGCGCTGGCCGAGGCCGGGGCGCGGGCGGTGATCCAGCCCGGCGGCTCGATGCGCGATACCGAGGTGATCGAGGCCGCCAACCGGCTGGGTCTGGCGATGGTCTTTACCGGCCAGCGGCATTTCCGGCACTGACCGCCCATGACGGACGAGACAAAAACCACCCCAAAACCGGTGCCGAAAGCCCCGGCGAAACCGCGCAAGCCCCGCACCAAAGCGGCCCCCCCACCGGGGCTGGCCCCTGCAGTTTGGGCGGCGGCGCTGGTGTTGCTGCTGGATCAGGCGACGAAATATATCGTCGTGCATATCATGCAGCTTGACCGCGTGGGGGCCATTGATCTGATCGACCCTTGGCTGAACCTGCGCATGGCGTGGAATCAGGGGATGAACTTTGGCCTGATGGCCTCGGATCAGAACCTGACCCGCTGGCTGCTGATCGCGGTGGCGCTGGGGATCAGCGCATGGGTTGGCTGGTGGCTGTGGCGCAACCGCCCCGGCAGGCTGGCGCAGATCGCCGCCGGGGTTCTGATCGGCGGTGCGCTTGGCAATGTGATCGACCGGCTGACCTATGGCGCGGTGGCGGATTTCCTGAATATGTCATTGCCGGGCTGGCATAACCCCTACAGCTTCAACGTGGCGGATATTGCCATTTTCATCGGCGCTTTCGGGCTGGTTTTGCAACCGGGCGACAAGACCCGTGACGGCGGCAAGAAACCACGCTAAAAGGGGCGAAACAGTCGGAAGGGACGGCAGATGCGGGCTTTGGCGGTGATTGTGGTGGCAGGTCTTGCCCTTGCCGGGTGCAGCAGCAACCCGCAACTGATGAGCTTTGACGGCACGCAGGAAGGCCCGGATGAATTCGCCATCCTGCCGACCCGGCCCTTGCAGATGCCGCCCGACCTGAACACCCTGCCGCAGCCGACTCCGGGCGGCAGCAACATCACCGATCCGACCCCGCAGGCCGATGCGGTCGCCGCGCTTGGCGGCAACCCGGCGGCGCTGGCGGTGACGGGGGCCGCCCCGGCGGCGGATCAGGCGCTGCTGGCCTATACCGCCCGCGCGGGCCGCGATTCGGCCATCCGCAGCGAATTGGCGGCCGAGGATGAACGCTTCCGGTCCCGCAACAGCCGCCGCTTCTTCGAGATCATGGCCCATAGCAACGTCTATGTCCGTGCCTATCGCCCGCAAATGCTGGACAGCCGGGCCGAGGCCGAACGCTGGCGCCGCGCCGGTGCGCGGGTGCCGTCCTTTGCGCCCTCGGCAGATGACAACCGCCAAAGCGTAACCACAGACCCGTTCCTGCGTTAACGGGCTTGCACTAACCCCGATCCAGTCACCTTGGCGCGAGGTGGCTGGATTTTTCCCGCTGTAAAGGTCAGTTTGACCCGGCAACGACCAGCCGGGAATCTCTGATGCGCCATCTGATCCTGACCTCTGCGCTTTGCGCCGCCGCCCTGCCCGCCATGGTTCTGCCTGCGGGTGCCGAGGACGCGCCGGGCGTGACCCACTTCACCCTGCCCAACGGCCTTGAAACCGTGGTGATTGAGGACCACCGCGCCCCGGTTGTGGTGCAGATGGTCTGGTATAAGGTCGGTTCCGCCGACGAACAGCCGGGCAAATCCGGGATTGCGCATTACCTTGAACACCTGATGTTCAAAGGCACCGACAAGCTGGCCCCCGGCGAATTGTCCCGCACCGTGACCCGCAATGGCGGCATGGATAACGCCTTTACCAGCTATGACTATACCGCCTATTTCCAGCGCATCGCCGCCGACCGCCTGCCCCTTGTGATGGGGATGGAGGCCGACCGCATGGCCAATCTGAAGATCAGCCCCGATGACTGGCTGACCGAGCGCGATGTGGTGATGCAGGAACGCGCGCAACGGGTGGACAGCAACCCGCAGGCGCTGTTCGGGGAACAGCACAGCGCGGTGCAATATATGAACCACCCCTATCGCCGCCCGGTGATCGGCTGGCCGGCCGAGGTGGACGCGCTGACCCGTGACGATGCGATTGCGTGGTATGACCGCTATTACGCACCCAACAATGCCATTCTGATTCTGGCCGGCGACGTGACCCCGGAACAGGCCCGCACACTGGCCGAGGAATATTACGGCAGCATCCCCGCCCGCCCGGATGCGCAGCGCGCAGCGCGCCCGCAAGAACCTGCGCAGCTTGCCCCCCGGCGGCTGGAAATGACCGACGCCCGCGTTTCGCAACCGATGCTGGTGCGCACGGTTCTGGCCCCGGAAAGGAACAGCGGCGATCAGGAACAGGCGGCGGCTTTGACGATTCTGGCCGCGCTGCTGGGCGGGTCGTCGCAGACCTCGGTTCTGGCGCAAAAGCTGATGCTGACCGGCAAGGCGGTTTCAGTCAGCGCAGGCTATGACGGGACCAGCCTTGACCCGACCGAGTTCAGCATTTCCATGGTGCCGACCCCCGAGACTTCACCCGAGGATGCCGAAGCCACGCTGGATCAGGCGCTGGCCGATTTCCTGACCGACGGGCCGGATGCCGCGCAGCTTGACCGGATCAAGGCACAACTGCGGGCCAGCCGCGTTTATACCCGCGATTCGGCACATGGGCGCTCTTATGAATATGGCATGGCGCTGGCCACCGGCCTGACCGTGGATGACGTGGCCGCATGGCCCGATCTTCTGGAATCCGTCACCACCGATCAGGTCATGGCCGCCGCCCGGCAAGTGCTGACCAGCCCGGCCAGTGTCACCGGCTGGCTGTTGCCTGAACAGGAGGCCGCACAATGATCCGCGCTATCGCAACCGCCATTGCCCTGACCCTGCTGGCCGCCATCCCCGCCCGCGCGGTGGATATTCAGCAAGTCACCTCGCCCGGCGGGATCAAGGCGTGGCTGGTGCAGGATGATACCCTGCCCTTTACCGCGCTGACGCTGATGTTTCGGGGCGGCGCTTCGATGGATGCACCCGGCAAGCGGGGCGAGGTCACGCTGATGACCGGCCTTCTGGAAGAAGGCGCAGGGGATCGTGACGCGACCGCCTTTGCGCAGGCCGCCGAGGAGCTTGGCGCAAGGCTGGGCTTCAACAGCGATGACGACACCGTAACCGTCACCATGCAGGCACTGACCGAAAACCGTGCCGCATCCGCTGACCTGCTGCGCGACGCCCTGACCGCGCCGCGTTTCGATGCGGATGCGGTGGAGCGGGTGCGCGGGCAGGTGCAGGCCCTGATCCGGGCCGAGGCCACCGACCCGAACGCCATCGCGCAAAAGGCGCTGGCCAAAGCGATTTGGGGCGACCACCCCTATGGCAGCAGCACCAACGGCACAGCAGAATCGGTTGCGACGCTGACCCGCGATGACCTTCTGGATGCCGCCAGCCGCACGCTGGCCCGCGACCGCGTGGTGATTGGTGCAGCAGGTGACATCAGCGCCGATGATTTGGGCGCGATGCTGGATCATATCCTTGGCGGCCTGCCCGAGACCGGCAGCGCCCCTCTGCCCACCCCCGCCACATGGCAGTCGCAGGGTGGCACCGAGGTGATCGGATGGGACAGCCCGCAGACCGTGGTGGCCTTTGCACAGCCCGGTCTGGCGATGGATGACCCTGATTTCTTTCCGGCTTTCGTCGCCAATTTCATTCTGGGCGGCGGTGGTTTTTCCAGTCGGCTGATGGATGAGATCCGCGACAAGCGCGGGCTGACCTATGGCATCGGCACTTCGCTGGTGACGCAGAGCTATGGTGATAGCTGGTCGGGGGGCATGGCCTCGGCCAATGACAAGGTGGCCGAGGGCGTCAGCCTGATCCGGCAGGTGTGGGGCAGTCTGGCAGAGGGCGTCAGCGATGAGGAATTGTCAGATGCGAAAACCTATCTGACCGGCGAATATGCGCTGCGCTTCAACGGCAACAACCGGATTTCGGGGATTCTGGCCGGGATGCAACTGATGGGCCTGCCGGTGGAATATATCAACACCCGCAATGACCAGATCAATGCCGTAACAGCCGGGGATGTGGCCCGCGTGGCGCGTGACTATCTGGACCCGGCACGGCTGCAATTTGTGCTGGTGGGGCGGCCCGAGGGGATGTGACCTCCCCTCGGAAAACCGGGATTATTTCACCTGAACCGCGCCGGTCGCGCCAAGGGTTGCACCCGCAACCGCGCCAACCGGACCCGCAGCCAAAGCCCCGGCCGTGCCGCCGGTCAGGGCGCGCTCGCCCGCGTTGTGGCCGCAGGCCGAAACCGCCAGAACCATGCCACAAACGGCCAAAACACCAAGTTTTTTCATCGTTACCACTCCTTCAGCCGGACCATCCGGCGCTATGTGAATATAGCCCCTGACCTTGGGTAAAAGTTCCGCGACAAGTCAATTCCAATGGAAAAACCCACCAGCATTGCTAAATATAGCGGCATGACACAGCCCGCCCCCCATATCCGCCCGGTAATCCGCCAGCTTGACGAAGATGCCGCCAACCGCATCGCCGCTGGCGAGGTGGTGGAACGCCCGGCCTCGGCGGTCAAGGAACTGGTGGAAAACGCGCTGGATGCGGGGGCGACACGCATCAGCGTAGACATTGCCGGGGGCGGTAAACGGCTGATCCGGGTCAGTGATGATGGTTGCGGAATGACCGCTGATGATCTGCCGCTGGCGCTGTCACGCCACGCCACCAGCAAGATCGACGGCGGCGACCTGCTGAACATCCGCAGTTTTGGTTTCCGGGGCGAGGCCCTGCCCAGCCTCGGCGCGGTGGGGCGGCTGACGATCACCAGCCGCGCACGGGGCGAAGCCGCTGCCCGCATCAGCGTCGAGGCTGGGCGCATCAGCCCGGTGGCGCCCGCCAGCGCCAACCCCGGCACCGTGGTCGAGCTGCGCGATCTGTTCTTCGCCACCCCCGCACGACTGAAGTTCATGCGCACCGACCGGGCCGAAACGCAGGCGATTGTCGATATGATCCGCCGTCTGGCGATGGCGGAACCGGGGGTGGGCTTTACCCTGACCGATACCGACAGCGACCGGGTGCTGTTTCGCGCCGACCCGGAATCCGGCGATTTGTGGCAGGCGCTGGATGCCCGGCTGGCCCGCGTCATGGGGCGCGATTTCATCGACAACGCCCTGCCGATTGATGCGGAACGCGACGGGCTGCGGCTGACCGGCTTTGCGGCGCTGCCAACCTATTCGCGCGGTGCGGCGGTGGCGCAACATCTGTTCGTCAACACCCGCCCGGTGCGGGATAAAATGCTGATCGGAGCCTTGCGGGCGGGATATATGGACGTTCTGCCCTCGGGGCGACACCCGGCAGCGGTGTTGTTCATCACCTGCCCACCGACCGAGGTTGACGTAAACGTCCACCCCGCCAAGGCCGAGGTGCGTTTCCGTGAACCGGCCATCGCGCGGGGGCTGATGGTCAGCGCCCTGCGGCACGCGCTGGCAGGGGCGGGGCATCGGGCATCCTCGACCGTGGGGACGGCGACCCTGGCGGCGTTTCAGCCGGAAACCCCCGGCAACAACAGCCCCGCCTATACGCCGGTGCGCGCCTATCAGGGCGACTATCGCCCCTCTGGTGCGGTAATGCAGTCATCCTTTGCGATGCAGGTGCCACCTGCGCCCGCTGCCATTCCCGGCTTTGCCGAGGCCCCCAGCGCCCGCGTCGAGCCTGAACCCGACACCCTGCCGGACGCCCCGCTTGGCGCAGCCCGTGCGCAGATCCATGAAAATTACATTATCGCGCAAACCCGCGACGGTATGGTGATCGTCGATCAGCACGCCGCACATGAGCGGTTGGTTTATGAGCGGCTAAAGGCGCAGGCCGAGACGAATGGCATTGCCTCACAGGCGCTGCTAATACCTGAAATCGTTGAATTATCAGACACGGACGCCGCGCGGATCATGGACATTTCCGATGATCTGGCCGTGCTTGGGCTGGTGATCGAACCCTTTGGCGGCGGTGCGGTGGCGGTGCGGGAAACCCCTGCGCTGCTGACAAAACTGGACGCCCCGGCACTGATCCGCGACATTCTGGACGATCTGGCCGATCAGGGCAGCAGCGACCGCCTGAAAGCGCGCGTCGATGCGGTGCTGTCGTCGATGGCCTGCCACGGCTCGGTCCGCTCGGGTCGCCGGATGAGCGCCGAGGAGATGAACGCCCTGCTGCGCGAGATGGAGCGCACCCCGCGATCCGGCCAGTGCAACCACGGTCGCCCGACATGGGTGCGCCTTGGTCTGACCGACATCGAACGGCTGTTCGGGCGCAGCCAATGATTGTTTCCCACCGCCACCGGCTGATCTTTGTGCATATCCCGAAAACCGGCGGCACATCGGTCACACTGGCGCTGGAGCCTTTGCTTGGTCCTGATGACATTGAACTGGCCGACACACCAGAAGGCCGCAAGCGTCGGCGCCGGGTGGATCGCACAAAGGCACAGGGACGGCTGTGGAAACATTCGACGCTGGCCGATATGGAGGGCGTAGTCGATCCGGCAATCTTTGGGCAATATCACATCATAACCACAGTCAGGAACCCGTGGGATTGGGTCGTCAGCCTGTATCATTGGTCGCAGCGGCAGACGTTCAGCCACCCGTCAATCGAGCTGGCCAAAACCCTGCCCTTTGTCGATTACGTCCGCCATCAGAACACACAGGCCATGATGGCAGTGCCGGTTCGGCATTATCTGACCGACGGTCAGGGACAGGAACACCGGGCGCATTTCCTGCGCTTTAACCATCTGGTCGCTGATCT
The DNA here is from genome assembly GCF_030538695.1 of Paracoccus sp. (in: a-proteobacteria). Taxonomy (GTDB): domain Bacteria; phylum Pseudomonadota; class Alphaproteobacteria; order Rhodobacterales; family Rhodobacteraceae; genus Paracoccus. The sequence goes on along the minus strand of NZ_JAUNTN010000014.1, from coordinate 66,944 downwards.
GAACCGGCTGGGTCAGCGGCTTGGCCTGACCCTGCCGCCGCTGCCGCATGTGAACCGCTCTGACCATGCGGATTACCGCCAGATACACACCTCTGAAACCGCTGAGATCATTGCCCGCGCCGCTGCCGGGGATATTGCCCGGTTTGGCTGGCAATTCGGCCCTTTGGATCAGGGCGGCCCATTGACCCCAGCGCAAGGGCGGCAATAATGGAAGTAACACCAAGGGGGGCCGACCATGCTGGAAATCAGTGCCGACAAGATTGCTCATGTCATCATCCGCGCCCGCGAATATGACAGCGGCATCGACGCATGGGCGCATAACGGCCACCGTCGTGGCGATGGCACCCGGACGGAACTGCATGATTTCATTGCCTCGCTGAATGAGGACGAACAGGCCAACCTTGTCGCCGTCATGTGGATTGGGCGCGAGAGTTTTGACGCCGCCGATCTGGCCGAGGCGATCGAGACCGCCAAAGCCGAAAAATCCACTCCGACCGAGGATTACCTGATGGGTGAACCCCGGCTGGCCGATTATCTTGAGGCCGGCATGGATGCGCTTGGCCTTGACCCCGAAGATGAGGCCGACGACCTGCTGAAACCCGTCTGATTCAGAACGGGACCGGTGCGGAAAAGCCCATCTGCACGCCGCTTTCCGGGTGCGCGAAACGCAGGCCTTCCGCGTGCAGCATCAAACGCGGGTGGTCATCCCGCGCGGCACCTGTCGCATAGAGCGGGTCGCCAAGGATCGGGTGGCCAAGCGCCGCCATATGCACCCGCAACTGGTGGCTGCGCCCCGTCACCGGCATCAGCCGCACCCGCGTTTCTGCATCATTGGCCCGAACCACGCGCCAATCAGTCTGTGCCGGGCGGCCGTTTTCGTGATCGACCATCTGCCGGGGCCGGTTCGGCCAGTCCACGATCAGCGGCAAATCGACGCGGCCCGTCCGCGGCTCCAGCCGCCCGGCCAGCCGCGCGACATAGGTTTTCTTTGTGCGTCGCTCCTCGAACTGGCGGGACAGGTGGCGCTGTGCGTGAGGGGTCAGCGCAAAGACCATCACCCCCGAAGTATCCAGATCCAGCCGATGCACCAGCAGAATCGTGGGAAAGGCACCGCGCAGCCGGTTAATCAGGCAATCGGCGCGGTCATCCCCCCGCCCCGGCACAGAGAGCAGGCCGGATTGCTTATCCACCACAAGAATATCCGCATCATCATACAGAACCCGTGGCGGATCAGCGGGCGGAGCATAGGTAAAGCCGCTCATTTCGCCACCAGCCGCACCGCCAGCGCCGCAAACATCACCGCCGCAACCCGGTTCAGGATACCCATATGGCGGCCAAGCACCTGCCCAGCCATGCCCGCGACCAGCCCGTAAAGCATCGTCACCAGCGTGCCGGTCAGGGCGAAAATCAGCCCAAGCCCAAGGATTTGCTGCCAGACCGGCCCATATTCCACCCGCGCGAATTGCGGCAGAAACGCCAGCAGGAACAGCACCGGCTTGGGGTTCAGGATATTGGACAAGGCCCCGCGCCGGATGATGTTCCAAGGGCTGCGGGCCGCGCGGGCGGTCGGATCAACCGGGCCTGCGTGCCAGGATTTCCATGCCAGAAACAGCAGATAGGCGGCCCCCGCATATTTGACTGCCAGCAGCGCCTGAGGATGCGCCGCCATTACCGCGCCAAGCCCGGCCGTCGCCAGCGTCAGGTGGAACAATACCCCCAACCCGACACCGAACCCGGCCAGCGCCCCGGCCTTTGGGCCGCCCTGCAAGCCGCAGGCGCTGGCAAAGAACACATCTTGCCCCGGCGCAAAGTTCAGCGCCAGCCCGCCAAGAATAAAGGCCAGCAATTCAGCCGTGGGGATATTGGCCAGCGTGTCCCAGATCATTCCTGCGCGTCCTGTGGTAAACCGTCCGAAATATCGTAATAATCGCCCTTGTCGGCAGTATGGATATGACGCTCCAGCCGCAGCCCGGTGGGGTCGTCCAGCGCCCCAAGCGCAAGGTCGGTTTGTCCCGCCCCATCACGACGCCAGAACAGCGACGATCCACAAACCGGGCAAAAACCACGCTGCGCCTGCGGAGATGAACGGAACCAGCGGACATCCCCGGTGATGGTCAGCACGGCATCATCAACCGGAAAGGCCGCCCAGACATGGCCCGACCAGCGGCGGCATTGCTTGCAATGGCAGGCCGCGGGGTCCGTCACCCGCCCGTCAAAGCGGAACCGCACCGCGCCGCACAGGCAGCCGCCCTCATGGGTCAAGGAATGTTGCATCCAGAATCTCCTGCAAGGCGCGGGCGTCGTCAGGCGTGAAGGCGTCTGGCTGGTCGCTGTCAATGTCCAGCACGGCAAGCAACCCTTGTGGACCGCGCACCGGGATCACCAGTTCGGAGCGGGTGCTGCTGGCGCAGGCAATATGGCCGGGAAACGCGTCCACATCCGGCACAAGCTGCACTTGCCCGGTCCGTGCCGCCGCACCGCAGACCCCGCGCGAAAACGGAATGACCAGACAGCCATGCCCGCCCTGATACGGCCCGATCTTCAGCAATTCCGGCGCGACCACGCGGTAAAAGCCGGTCCAGTCGAAACGATCGTCGGAATGGTGAATCTCGCAAGCAAGCGTGGCCATCAGGGCAACGAGGTCGTCCTCTCCCTCGGTCAGAGAACGGATACGGGCGGCCAGTTCGGGATAAATTACGCGCATCATGCGCCTGTTTTAGCGCGGGTCCGGGCGCTGCGACAGGGGGGATATACGAAACCCCGCAGCCAACACGGGCTGCGGGGCCGAGACCGGCAAGAGGGGGGTGCCGGATGCTGTTGCCTGCTGCTTACTGCTTAGTTGGCAGGAGCAGGCGCGGTTTCCGCGGGTGCAGGCTCGACCTCAACCTGAACATCGGCAGGGGCCGGGTCGGTGGTCTCGACCGAAACCGCAGGCGCGCTGTCAGCAGCAGGGGCCTCGGTGGTGACGGTTACGTTGGTGTCACCGCCAGCCGTCTCGCTGCCGCCGCCCGAGCCGCCAAGGAAATACCAGGCAGCGGCCGCCGCAACCAGCAGGATCACGATAATCAGCGCGATCGAATTGCCGCCGCCATTCACGGTGGTCTGGTTCACAGGGCGGTTCGGATCGGTGTTATGGTCAGACATCGCTGTCTCCTTGATAAGAACATGCGCCCATGATCCGGCGCGATTGCAATGGTAACGCGGCACAACCATTTCCGTTCCCATGTAAAATTGCACTGGCAATGAACTGCCGATCCGCGCTTGCGCCGCCTGTGGCAAGGGCTATGCTGACGGGCCGAAAGGGACAAGTTATGCTGGCATTTTTCACCCTGTCCGCAGATGCGCGCGGAACCGCCGACCGGCTTCTGACCGTGCTGGCGGAACGGCTGGCGCAGGATCATGCGGTGACGGGCGCGGTTCAGGTCAATGCGGATCGTGGTGCGGATTGCGCCTGCGACATGGACCTGACCATCCTTGGCGCCGACCTGCCACCGATCCGCATTTCGCAATCGCTCGGGTCAGGCTCGACCGGCTGCCGCCTGCTGCCCGAAGGGCTGGAACAAGCCGCCGCCGAGGTCGAGGCCCGGCTGGCAGGTGCGGATCTGGTGATCCTGTCCAAGTTCGCCAAGCAGGAATCCTTTGGCCGCGGTTTTTGCAGCACCATTGCAGCGGCGATACAGGCCGGTGTGCCGGTTGTGCTGCATGTGCCTGCCGAATACCGTACTGCCTTCACCGATTTCGCCGGGGATATGGCCCATGAAACCGCCCCCGAGGCGCTGGAAGGCTGGTGCCGCCGCGTGATCGCCGCCCATGACACACATGACACCTGACCGCGAAATTGACGCCATCGGGCTGCTGTGTCCGCTGCCGGTCCTGCGGGCGCGCAAGGCGCTGTTGGCGATGGCACCGGGGCAGGTGCTGGCGGTGCTGGCCTCGGACCCGGCAGCGGTGATCGACATGCCGCATTTCTGCAATGAATCCGGGCATCTGCTGCTGGACAGCGCCGAAACCGCCCCCGGCATCCGCCGTTATCTGATCCAGCGCGGCTGAGGCTTGCCAAGCCCGCCGCGCCTTGGCAGTCTGCTGGCGCAAACGGGGGGACGGATCAGCCATGCTTGAGGTCTTTTTCAAGACCCTGCCCTTTTTCGGGCTGGTCGGCCTTGGCTGGCTGGCCGGGTGGCGCGGGTTCTTCCCGCCTGCCGCAACCGCCTGGCTGACCCGGTTCGTGTTTTATTTCGCCCTGTCCGCGATGCTGTTCCGCTTTGCCTCGGGACTGGACCTTGCGGTGCTGTTCGACCCGCGCTTTGTCGCGGCATGGATCATCGGCAGCCTTGCCGTCTGGGCCTTGGCACTGGTCGTCGCCCGCGCCCGTCACCTGCCCCTGCGCGATGCGGCAATGGAGGCGCATTGCACCATGACCGGCAATACCGGCTTTCTGGGGGTGCCGATGCTGGTGGTGCTGCTTGGGCCAGCCGCCGCTGGGCCGATCCTGATGGTGCTGGCGCTGGATATGATCGTGTTTTCCACGCTGATCACCGTCATCATGGCAGCGGCGGCGCATGGGCGGCTGTCGCCTTCGATGCTGCGCCCCCTGTTGCGGGGGATCGTCGCCAATCCCATGATCGTGTCGATGGCGGCCGGGCTGGTGTGGGGTGCGGTTCGCCTGCCCATGCCCACCCCAATGGCCGAGTTCCTGACCCTCTTGGGCAATGCCGCCACCCCCGGCGCACTGTTCGCCATTGGCGCATCGCTGGCCGGGCGCAGCATGGGGCGGCTGGCCCCCGCCGCCTGGCTGGCCGTTGCCAAGCTGATCCTGCATCCGCTGGCCGTGGGGCTGCTGGCCTTTGGATTGTTTCACGTGGAACCTTTCGCGGCGGGCGTCATGGTGGCCGCTGCGGCCCTGCCTGTGGCCGGAAACGTCTATATGCTGGCTGAACATTTCGGCACTGGCGTGCAGCGGGTCTCATCCGCCATTCTGATCTCGACGGCGGTCAGCGTGCTAACCGTTCCCCTTGTCATCCACTGGCTAACAGGCTGAACCATGAGTGATTTCAAACATCTGCAAAATCTGCGCGTTGATCTGGGCGGCGATGGCATCGCCACCGTCACGCTGAACCGCCCGACCAAGCGCAACGCGCTGGACGCGGCCAGTATCGAAGAACTGATCGAGGTCTTTGCGACCCTGCCCCGGATCAAGGCCCGTGCCGCGATCCTGCGCGCCGAAGGTCCGCATTTCTGCGCCGGTCTGGATCTGGTCGAGCATCACGACGCCGACCGCAGCCCCGCCGACTTCTGGCAACTTTGCCTGCGCTGGCATGAGGCGTTCAACAAGATGGAATATGGTGGTGTGCCGATCATCGCAGCGCTGAAAGGCGCTGTTGTCGGCGGCGGGCTTGAGCTGGCCAGCGCCGCGCATATCCGGGTGATTGACCCCGACACCTATTTTGGCCTGCCCGAAGGTCAGCGCGGGCTGTTCACCGGCGGCGGTGCGACGATCCGCGTCGGCAAGCTGATCGGTCAGGCACGGCTGGTCGATATGATGCTGACCGGGCGGTTGTATAAGGGGGCCGATGCGGTCGAGGTCGGGCTGGCCCAATATCTGGTGGACGACCCCGAGGCCAAAGCCCTGGAGCTGGCCCGCACCTGCGCCCAAAACCTGCCACTGACGAACTTTGCCATCTGCTCGGCCATTTCGCATGTCCAGAACATGAGCGCATTGGATGCCGCCTATGCCGAAGCCTGCGTGGCCGGTGTGGTCAACACCCAACCCGAAGCCCGCGCCCGGCTGGATGCTTTTGCCAAAGGCACCGGACCAAAGATCAAGCCTGCCTAAACGCTGCGGATCAGCTTGCGTTCCAGCACCCGCAGGACGGTGCGCAAATCGTGGCCCCGCCGCAGGATGCGCCCGTCCATGCCAATCACCGCATATTGCCCCTGCGCCTGTCGCAGCTTGGGGCGCTTTTCGATGCGATACAGCGGGTTTTCGGCGGTGTGACGAAAGACGCTGAACACCGCGACATCGCGCAGAAAAGACATGCCATAGTCGCGCCATTCCCCGGCGGCAACCATCCGGCCATAAAGCGACAGGATCACCGCCAGTTCCTGACGGTCAAAGGCGATGCGGTCCATTGCAGCATAGGCGTTCATGCCCCCAGACTGCGCCCGATGCGGCCCGCTGTCCAGCCCGATCAGTAACAGGCAACCGCCACGACCCGGCCGGCCCGGTCCAGTTCCACATTCAGCCGGTCGGGGCTATAGTCCATCGTCACTGCCGAACCAAAAGGAATGACCCGGTGCGGCGCAGGCAGGGTCAGCCCGTTCAGCGCCTTGCCCGGCTGCCCCACCAGAACCTGCCATTGCGATGCACCGCAGGCATCAGATGCCGGCGGCTGACCGGGCGTGACCACATCAGGCTGCGCACAAGCCGCAAGTGACAGGGCGGCACATGTCAGGAAAACAATCCGCTTCATCATATTATCCCCATATCTGGCCACAGGATAGCAGCACCACCCTGCGCAACCAAAGGAATAATACCTAAAACTTTATGCAACCCGCAGGCCGTGGCGTCAGAAAGACGCAGCCTTGTTGCCCTCGGTGCCATAGGCCGACAGGAACATCCGCACCGCCCCGTCACAAACCCGCCGCGACTGCTTTTCGTCCACACTGTCGGGACCAAGCAGGCAAGCGCGGTCGTGAATCGAGACCGAACACAGCTCGACGAACTGATCTGCGGCCAGCGCCACATCGTCCATCTTCAGCTCACCTTTTTCGACGCATTTGCGAAAATATTCGGTGAGCTGACTGCGTAGCAGCATCGCGCCATTCTCGTAATATTCGCGGGCGAGGGTCGGAAACCGCTCGGCCTCACCAATGGCCAACCGAAAGATCCGCACCCCGAACTCACTCACCAGATGCGCCGCGATCATCTGCGCAATGAACGGCAGAACCTGCGTCACCGGCAGGTCAACATCGACCAGCGCCCGCGCATTGGTGGTTTCCCGGCTGATCTCGGACCGGAAGATTTCCATGAACATCAATCGCTTGTCGGGAAAATAACTATACAGCGTCGCCTTGCTGACACCTGCTTCGCGGGCAATATCATCAACGCTTGCGCCCTCAAATCCGTCACGCAGAAAAACCTTGCGCGCACCTTCGACGACCTGATCGAACTTTCGTCCTTTCGTGATCTGAATATCTTTGGACATGGTCGTTCTCAGCTTGTTAATTTGACCTTGGCGGTCACAAATCAGACATATGGGACATAATAGAGGCCCCTTAACAGACAAATCCAGACGAATCTATCAGGGATTGTTACATCAGTTCAAGATAATCCCGATAGGAGAGTTACATCACCGCGAATCATTTCCGAACCGTTACCATCCTGACACAATGCGCAACTGTAAGAGGCTGATATGACACATCAACACACGTCTTTCCGTGATTCAGTGGACCAGATGTTCACCCGCGCGGCAAAGCTGATGGACCTTGATCCGGGGCTGGAGGAGAAGATCCGCGTCTGCAACTCGACCTATAAAGTCAGCTTTGGCGTGCGGCTGCGCGGGGCCATTCACACTTTTGTCGGCTATCGCAGCGTCCATTCCGAACATCACGAGCCGGTCAAGGGCGGCATCCGCTACGCCCTGAACGTCAATCAGGATGAGGTCGAGGCGCTGGCCGCACTGATGACCTATAAATGCGCCATTGTGGAATTGCCCTTTGGCGGCTCCAAAGGCGGTTTGTGCATCGACCCCCGCGCCTGGGACGAGGACGAGCTGGAGCGCATCACCCGCCGCTTTACCTATGAATTGTCACGCCGCAATCTGATCTCGCCCTCGCAGAACGTCCCGGCGCCGGATATGGGGACAGGCGAGCGGGAAATGGCATGGATGGCCGATGCCTATAAGCGCCTGCACCCCGATGACATCGACGCCCGCGCCTGCGTCACCGGCAAGCCGATCAACTTTGGCGGCATCGCCGGCCGGGTCGAGGCCACCGGGCGCGGCGTGCAATATGCGCTGCGCGAAGCCTTTCGCCACCCGGCGCTGATTGCCAAGGCAGGGCTGTCCGGCGGGCTGGAGGGCCAGCGGGTGATCGTGCAGGGGCTTGGCAATGTGGGCTATCACGCCGCCAAATTCCTGTCCGCCGAGGACGGCGCCCGGATCACCTGCGTGGTTGAACGCGACGGCGCGGTGCTGAACGCCTCAGGGCTGGACATCGACGCGCTGCGCAACCACATCCGCACCACCGGCGGCGTGCGCGATTTCCCCGGCGCGGATTACCTGCCCCACAGTCAGGCGGCGCTGGAAACCGATTGCGACATCCTGATCCCTGCCGCCATCGAGGGCGTCATCCATGCCGGCAATGCCGACGCCATCAAGGCCCGCCTGATCGTCGAGGCCGCCAACGGTCCCGTCACCGCCGAAGCCGACGAAAAGCTGCGCAATCGCGGCGTGGTCATCATTCCTGATATGTATGCCAATGCCGGCGGGGTCACGGTCAGCTATTTCGAATGGGTCAAAAACCTGTCCCATATCAATTTCGGCCGGATGGAGCGCCGTCAGGAAGAAGCCCGCCACCGCCTGCTGGTCGATGAGCTGGAGCGCCTGTCGGCGGATCGCGGCCTTGGCTGGACGCTTTCCGAGGATTTCAAACACAAATACATCAAGGGCGCGGATGAGCTGGAGCTGGTCCGGTCGGGCCTTGATGACACCATGCGCACGGCGTTTCAGACCATGTTGGCGACCATGGATAATGACGGGCGCATCCCCGACCTGCGCACGGCGGCCTTTGTCGTCGCCATTGACCGGATCGCGTCCAGCTATCGTTCACTTGGGCTTTAAGGGCGGTTGTAATCGCGGATCGCGGCATAGCAGCGGTCCAGATCATCGCCGGTCACGCAATAGGGCGGCAGCAGATAGATGCTGCTGCCCAAGGGCCGGATCAGCAAATCGCGATCAAGAAAATGCGCCCGCAGCCGTGGCCCGTCCTCGGCCATGTAACCCGTGCCCCCTGCCAGATCCAGCGCGGCAATCGTCCCGCATTGGCGCAGGTTGGCAAAACGCGGATCATCGGCAAATGTCGCCAGCCGTTCCGCCTGCATCGCGGTCAGCGCGTTGATCCGGGCCTGAACCGGCTCATCTTGCCAGATGCCGATATTGGCCAGCGCGGCGGCGCAGGCAATCGGGTTGGCGGTATAGCTGGACGAATGAAAGAACGTCCGGCTGCGGTCACTGGAATAATGCGCGTCGAAAATCGCACCCGTTGCCAGCGTCGCCGCCAAGGGGATCGCGCCCCCGGTCAGGCCCTTGGATGTGCAAAGAATATCCGGCGCAACCCCGGCCTGACCGCACGCCCAAAGCGTCCCGGTGCGCCCCCATCCGGTCATCACCTCATCCGCAATCAGCAAGACGCCATGCCGGTCGCATACCGCGCGCAGCCCGGTCAGAACCTCGGGGCCATAGATCAGCATACCGCCCGCACCAAGCACCAGAGGTTCCACAATCAGCGCCGCGATATTACCCCGCTGGCAAAGTGCCTCGAACGCCGCCAACGTGTCACCATTGCCGGGAAAAGGGATCTGATCCACGTCGAACATCAGCGGGCCATAGGCGGCATTGAACACCCGTCTTTCGCCCACGCTCATCGTGCCGATGGTGTCGCCATGATAGCTGTGTTCCATCACCACGATCCGCCCGCGCGGCTGGCCGGAATGGTGCCAGTAACCCAGCGCCATTTTCAGCGCGACTTCGACCGCCGTTGATCCGCTGTCGCTGAAGAAAACATGGTTAAGACCAGCCGGCGCAAGGCTGACCAGAGCCTCGGCCAGCGCCTCGGCAGGCTCATGCGTCAGACCGGCAAAAATCACCTGATCCAGCCGCTCGGCCGTGTCGCGGATCGCCGCCATAATCGCCGGGTGGCGGTGGCCATGCGTCACCACCCACCAACTGCTGACCGCATCCAGAATCCGACGGTCGCCCGCGAACAGGAATTGCGCCTCGGTCCGGGTGATGCGCGGCGGCGCGGGGTCGGTAGCGTGCTGGGTGAACGGGTGCCAGACAGGGCCAGAAGGGATCGCCATTCAGCAAAAATCCTTGGGATCAAAGGCGGCGCGCATCGCGGTTGCCAGCGTATCAGGCGTCAGCGGGTCCAGATGCGGCAAGCGGCCAAGCACCCGCACCCCGGTCAGATCAGCGATGGTGCGGATATTGTCAGGATTATCCGGCCCGATAAAGACCAGCCCATGCAGCAGCACCCCCCGCGCCCGCAGCGATTCCGCCGCCGTAACCGTATGGCTGATGGTGCCAAGCCCGGTGCTGGCACACAAGATCACCGGGATCTGCCATTCCGCAAACAGATCCGCGAACAGCAGCCTCCGGGTCAGCGGCACCAGCACCCCGCCGGCCCCCTCGATCACCAAAGGGTCAGCATCTGGCGGGATCAGCCGGGCCGGGTCGATGGTCACGCCGTCCAGCTCTGCCGCGCGATGCGGCGACAGCGGTTCGGTCAAGAGATATGCTTCCGGCAGGATTGGCACCCCGGTCAGCGCCGCCACCCGTTCGGAATCGCGCCCGTCCGCCAGCCCGGATTGCACGGGCTTCCAATAGGTTGCGCCAAGCATCCCGGTCAGACCCGCCGCGAAAACCGTCTTGCCGATCCCGGTTCCGGTGCCTGTGATCACAAAATGCGCCATGAAGCCCCCGGCCCGGCCGCCAGCAAACCGAACCCTTCAGGCCAAGGGCTCAATGCTCCCCCGCCACCATCGGTTGCAGACCCAGCTTGGCGAACAGCTTGCTATCCACATCCTCATCCGGGTTGTCGGCGGTCAGCAGCGTGTCACCCACAAAGATCGAGTTCGCCCCGGCAAAGAAGCACAACGCCTGCATCTCATCCGACATTTCGGTGCGGCCTGCAGACAGGCGCACATGGCTGCGCGGCATCATAATGCGGGCCGTTGCGATTGTGCGCACGAAATCAATCGGATCAACCGGGGCAGCATCGGCCAGCGGCGTCCCCTCAATCGGGATCAGCATGTTGATCGGCACGGAATCGGGCGGTTCGGGCAAGTTGGCCAGCGTCACCAGCATATCCACGCGATCCTGCTGCCCCTCGCCCAAGCCAAGAATCCCGCCCGAGCAAACCTTGATGCCGCTGTCGCGCACATTGGCCAGCGTATCCAGCCGCTCGGCAAAGGTCCGGGTTGTGATCACATTCGAATAATGCGCTTCCGAAGTGTCGATATTGTGGTTGTAATAATCCAGCCCCGCCCCCTTCAGCCGCAGCGCCTGATCCTTGTCCAGCATCCCCAGCGTCATGCAGGTTTCCATACCCAGCGCCTTGACCCCCTCGACCATGGCGACGATCTGTTCCATGTCGCGTTCCTTGGGACTGCGCCAGGCCGCACCCATGCAATAGCGCGTGGCCCCGGCGTCACGAGCCTTTTGAGCCTCGGCAATCACGCGCTGAACTTCGATCAGCTTGGACGCCGACAGACCCGATTTGTGATGCGCCGACTGGCTGCAATAGCCGCAATCCTCGGGGCAGCCGCCAGTCTTGATCGACAACAGCCGACTCATCTGCACGCGGTTGGGATCGAAATGCTGGCGGTGGACGGTCTGCGCCTGAAACAACAGATCCATGAAGGGCAGGTCAAAAACGGCGCGGGCCTCCTCGGGCGTCCAGACCTTGCGGGCCGCCGTTTCGTTCAATTCCGCCTGTTGCAGCATGTCGTCCCCCCTGATGGTCGCCAAGGGGTAACAGGTCGTTCCAGCCCTGTCCAACCCGTTAGCCCTATCACCCTTTGCGCTGCCCCCGCTCGGCCTCGGCCATCTGCCGCAGCACTTCGGCCCGGCCAAAGGCGCGGGCAGACTGGCTGCGCATCGCCTCGAACCGAGGGGTCAGCCGGGCGATCTCGGCCTGCGTCTGGATCTGCGCCAGCGTCAGCCGCTGAGTCGCGCCCATCACCTCGCGCAGATCAGCAAGAGAATGAACCGCGCGGCCCGACACCCGGTCAAGCTGACCCTGAATCTGCCCGCCCTGCTGTGCAAGCACCTGCATATTCTGGCGAAATGCTGCAAACTTGCGCAGTTCCATATCGCTGAGCAGCTTGGCGGCCTTGGCCAGTTGCGCCAGTTTTTCAGCTTTGTTTACCATCCTTTCCGCGCCTTTTCCCGCATCGCTTCGGCAAAGCGGATTGCCGCAGCAACCGCCGCGAAATGTTCGGGATGGATTTCGTGACCAATATCCACCGTCGCATAAAGCGCCCGCGCACAAGGCGGATCAGACCAGATCGGCACCTGATGCTCCCCTGCCTTTTCGCGTATCCGCGCGGCCACCTGATCGACACCCTTTGCCACGCAAACCGGCGCCCGCCCGCTGCCACGTTTCCATTCCAGCGCCACCGCATAATGCGTCGGGTTCACCACGATCACATCCGCCTTGGCCACATCCGCCAGCATTGAACTGGTCGCGATTTCCACCGCCTTCTGCCGCCGCTGCTGTTTCAGATGTGGGTCGCCTTCGGAGTCCTTATGCTCATCCTGCATTTCCTTGCGCGACATGCGCAGCTTTTTCAGATGCTCACGCCGCTTCCAGAACAGGTCGATCACCGCAAAAGCCACCGAAATGGTGATCGCCAGCGCCAGAACACGCATCAGGATCAGCCCTGTCGCGGACAGCCATTGCCGCTCACCCATAAAGCCGGTTTCCGACAAAAGGATCAGCAGCGAGCGAAACAAAAACCAGCCGCCAACCCCGACCGCGATTGCCTTGCCCGCCGATATGGCAAATGTCACCAGCCCTGACGGCCCGAACTTTTTCTTGGCATTGCTGAACGGATTCAGCTTCTTCATATCCGGCTTCAGCTTTTTGGTCGAAACCGCAAAGCCGCGCTGCGCGGTGATCCCCGCCAGAATAATCAGCGCCGGAATCGCCACCAGTGCCAGCACGGCAACGCCTGCGAAACCTGCCAGCGCGCGCGCAAGATCAAAGGCTCCGATCTCTGGCCAGCCTTCGTCCCCCATGGCACGACCCGCCATCGGCAGCCATGCACGCAAGAAGAACGGCATGACCACCATCAGCGCAATTGCCAGGCCGATATAGGCCAACGCCGCATTAACCTCGGTCGAGCGGGGAATGTCGCCATCCTCACGCGCCTTGCGCAGACGCTGTTCGGTTGGTTCGAATTGCTTATCTTCGTCCTCAGCCATCAGGGCAGCCCGTAATCGAAGATGCGGTCGGACCAGACGCCAAGGATCGCAGGACCAAGCACGGCCAGCGCAATCAACGCCAGCAGGATCGAGGCCGGCGCACCGATCAACGCAATCGGCAGGGATGGCATAACCCGCGACACCACCCCCGCCAGTGACTGATACAGCAAACCGCCAAGAATGAAGGGCGAGGCCAGCAGCATCGCCAGCGTAAAGCTGCGCACCACCAGTGCCGCGCCAGATTCGCCCATCGTTTGCGCCGAAACAACCCTGTCCAGCGGCCAGAGTTCAAAGCTCTGCACCATCAGATCGGCCGCGAAAATTGGAAATCCCATCGCCATCAGCATCGCCAGCCCGGCAAGGTGAAAGAAGTTGCCGATGGGATGCGGCGCAGCCTCGCTTGGGCCCCCAAGGATTTGCGACAGGGATGCCGTCGCCGCAATGGCCGAGGTCGCGATACTCAGCGACATGGCCAGCAACCGTACCAGTAACCCGTTGGCAATCCCGACCAGCAGGTTCATGCCCGCCAGCGCCAGCAACCCGGTTTCAGCCACCGGGGCCGCAACCGACCCGGCCAGCAGCGGGGTCAGCACCAACGCCACCGAGACCCGTAACCGCACCGACAAAAGCCGCTCGCCATAGCCCGGAAGCGTCATCAGAAACCCCAAGATGCGCAGGTGAACCCCGATCAGTGCCGGGTCCACAAGGGCCACCAGCCGGGCAAGGTCATCCCAGATCATGCGGCCTCGACCTGACCGACCAGTTCCAGCGAGGCGGCGGGGTCGATCTCCTCCAGCCCCAGAACCGGGATGCCCATATTCTGCGAGGACAAGATTGACCGCACCATCCGGCGGCGATGATCCGGCACCGCCAGAACGACCTCTCGGCCCGTGGCCCGCTGATCACCCATCGCCTGTTTCAGCGCATCGGCAAGCTGCGGCCCCAGCGCCGGTGCAGGCATATCAGAACCAACCGGATCAGATTCCGCCTGCACCATCCGCGTTTCCCATTTCGGATGCAGGTTAATAATATGCAGCTTGCCATCCGGGTCGGCAAATTGCTGGGTAATCTGGCCGCGCAGCCGTTTGCGCACCAGTTCCGTCAACAGGTCCATCTGCTCAATTTGGCGAAACTCGGCCATGGTATCGACGATCTGCGGCAGATTGCGGATCGAGATTTGTTCATCCAGCAGGTTTTTCAGCACCAACAACAGCTTTTCGGGCGCAACCTTATCGGGGATCATCGCCTCGAAATAGCGTTTGTGGCGTTCAGCGCGTTTCGGGTCGGAAACCGTTTTCAACTCCTCGACCAGACGCATCAGTGTGGCTTGATTCAGGAACTCCGACAGGTGGTTCTTGGCAATCTCCATCAGATGCGTGGACAAAACCTCGATAGCCGTCACCACCGTGGCACCACTCGCCATCGCAATTTCCTGTTCCTGAGTCGCAATCCAACAGGCCGGGCTGTTATAGACCGGCTCGCGCAGCTGCTGGCCGCCAAGACTGGCCAGAACCTCAGGCGAGGCGAGGGCCAAAACCTCATGCGGCTTCACAAAGCCCCGACCGCGCACCACACCGTTCACCCGAATGACATAGTGACCGCTGGCGAAGCCATTGCCATCCGTAATGCGAATATCTGGTAATATAATACCGAATCGACGCGCGATGAACATGCGCAGATTGCCGATCCGTGCCGCCAGTCCCCGCCCCTCATCCATAGCGGAAACGATCAGATCCGAGGCGATCTCGACCGCAAGTTCGTCAGTATCCAGAGCTTCGGCCAACTCATTTTTGGGCGCGGCAACAGGCGCTGTCTCGGGGTGATCGGGCTGCGCAGCCGGTTTCGGACGCTGTGCGACCCACCAGGCAAATCCTCCGAAACCAGCAGCCATGGTCACAAACACAAGCGTGGGCATCCCCGGCACCACCGCCATCAACAGCATCGCCCCGGCCACCACCGCCGGAGCCTGCCAGTTCGAGGTAAACTGCCGCGTCAGAAGATCCGAGGTGGCATCCGTCGTGCCGCCCCGCGACAACAGCAGCGCCGCCGCCATTGAGGTAATCAGCGATGGAATCTGACTGACCAGACCATCGCCGATGGTCAGTTGCGAATAGGTGGACATCGCATCACCAACCGGCATCCCATGTGCCAGAATCCCGACGCCAAGCCCGACCAGAAGGTTAATCATGGTGATGACCAGCCCGGCAATCGCATCGCCTTTGACAAACTTTGACGCACCATCAAGCGAGCCGAAAAAGCTGATTTCTTTCTGCTCACGGTCGCGACGCGCCTTGGCTTCGGCATGGTCAATCGCGCCCGAGTTCAGGTCACCGTCGATCGAAAGCTGCTTGCCCGGCAGCGAATCCAGCGCAAAACGCGCGGAAACCTCGGCCATGCGGCCCGAACCTTTGGTGATAACCATGAAATTAACCACAGTAATCACGCCAAACACCGTCAACCCAACCATCAGCGAACCGCCCGCGACGAAGGCCGCAAAGCCGTTAATCACCATCCCCGCCGCATCCGGGCCGGTATGGCCTTCAGTCAGGATCAGCCGGGTCGAGGACACGTTCAGCGACAGGCGGATCAGCAGCGTGACCAGCAAAAGCACCGGAAAAGCCTGAAAATCCGTTGGCTTCTCAACCAAAGAGGCCATGACCAGCACCAGCGTGGCGGTGGCAATGGAAATGGCAATACCGACATCCAGCATCCCCGCAGGAATAGGAATGACCATCGACAGGACGATCACCACCAGCCCCCCGGTCATCGCCAGCGAGCGCAGGATATTCGGGCCAAGATCAGTCTTGAACAATTGCACCGTCGGATTCTCCGGCTTGGGCGGGTTTCAGCAGGTCTTCGGCGATCCAGCCCGGTCCCGTCAGCAGGCCCGAGCGGCGCAGGAACACGATGGCTTCAAAGCGCTGTGCCGGTGGCATCCGCATCAGCTCGAACCTGTAATCCGGTGGCAGGGATTGCCCATCCAGCAGGCGCTGCGTGGCACGGTCACGATAATCCGCCAAATCATCGGCCGCAGCAGGCACAGCCAGCAAAACCGTCAGAATCAACACCAGCCTCATGCTGCTTTCTTGACCTCACGCAGAGCTTCCTCGACCTCGACGAAGCTGGGGCGGGCGTGGTCCGAGGCTGCCTGACGCCCAACCTCGATGCAGAGGTTGGTTGCGTGCTGGTGCAACCCGGCAACCAGAACGGCCTTGATGACCTCATAAAAGTTCATCTCCTCACGCCGGATCGCAGCCAGACGCTGTGCCAGCGGAGCCACGAAACCATAGGCCAGAAACACCCCCAGAAAAGTGCCGACCAACGCGCCGCCAATCATTTTTCCAAGAACTTCAGGCGGTTGATCAATAGCACTCATGGTTTTGATAACCCCAAGCACAGCCGCAACAATCCCAAGTGCAGGCAGCGCATCGGCGGTCGTCTGCAAGGCATGGGGGACATGCATCGCTTCGTCGCGCATAGTAGACAGGCGGCGAGTCAGCATGTCTTCCACCTGGTAGGGGTCGTCATAGTTCAGGCTGGCTGAGCGCAACGTATCCGTAATCAGCGTCACGGCATTTTCGTCAGCCAGAATATCAGGATAGGCCAAGAAAATCTCGGATTCCTGCGGGTTTTCGACATGCTCCTCCAGCTCGACCGGATTGGCACGCGCCAACCGCAGCAGTTGGAACAGCAGACACAACACCTGTTCATGGTGCTGATGGTGCCAGCGCGGCCCCTTGAAACAACTGACCAGAGATTTCGGCGTCTGTTTCAGCACCGACTTGTCATTCGACAGCAGAAACGCCCCGACAGCCGCCCCGCCAATCATCATCATCTCATAGGGCAGCGAATAAAGAATCACCTCCAGATGACCACCGGCCAACAGATAGCCGCCAAAGACCATCGCAAAGGTCACAACAATTCCGATCATTCCAAACATTTGATTTTCCTATCGTTTGGCCAGATGGCGGGCGCCCATATGGGTGGTCAGGATCGCCGCCTGGCGCGGTTCGACCGCAGCGACAATGCGCGCCCCAGTTTCAGGACGCACACGCATCAGGATTTCAGCCGCAAAATCCGCAGGCAGATTGGTCAGGACACGCGCGGCCTCATCCGGCTTCATCGCATCATAAACCGAGACCAGACGATCAATGTCGGCCCGAACGGCCTCGTGATCATTGCGTCGGTTCGGCGCGGCATCCTTTGCAGCCTGCAAACGCACCAGAACCGCCGTCAGCTCGGCCCGTTGCGCCTCGATTTCGGCCTCTCGCCGGGCCAGCGTATCGCCGTAACGCTGCATCTGAACCAGACGGTCCTTATAGGTATCCATCAGTGCAATCGCCTCAGGGACATCCTCACAGCCGCGCAGAAAATCCGGGGCCTCGGCAAAGGCGGCAGAGGGGCGCCATTGCGATATGGGCAGCACCTCGGCCAGCGCACCAACGGCGAAAATCAGGCCAAAACCGGCCAGTATCCCTTTACGCATCGGCTTTCTCCTCGCGGCGACGGCGAAGGGGGCGCGGCAGCGGGGCTGACAGCGCGGTCAGCCGCTCCAGGCGTTCGGTCGCAGCTTTCGCCTTGCGCAGTTGCAATTCCAGCGCCTCGGCCTCGCCACGCGCGGCGGTGCGCGCAGCACGAATCGAGCCTTCCAGCCGATCCACCTCGATGGTCATAACCGCGATGGCCGCACCAAGCCCGCCTTCCAGATCATTCAGCTTGCGCACCCGCCGCGACAGCAGCGCACAATAACCCGCCAAAGCCGCCATCGCAGGCACCAACAGCATTTGCACATAATCCGCGATCATCATTGCAAGCGAAACTCCGTCACCAGAACATCCTCCAGGTTTTCAGCGCCCAGAACGAAGCGGCCGCGCGTGAGCAATTCGGCACGAACGATTTCCAAAATGCCGCGACGCTGAAATGCGGCAGGGTCGATGTTTGACAGAAAAAGGTTAAAACTATCTGAAA
This sequence comes from Paracoccus sp. (in: a-proteobacteria), assembly GCF_030538695.1. Classification (GTDB taxonomy): domain Bacteria; phylum Pseudomonadota; class Alphaproteobacteria; order Rhodobacterales; family Rhodobacteraceae; genus Paracoccus. The sequence goes on along the minus strand of NZ_JAUNTN010000014.1, from coordinate 48,771 downwards.
GGCGGGGCATTTTTTTCTGAACCTCTGCCGCACGGCCTTTTGGCACCTGCAAGCTGGCTTTCAACAGCAGGTAGCGAATCGGATCGCCCGGCAGAGAAATGGCAATATCCGGCACAGCAACAAACTCGGGCTGCGGCTGTGCCTGCGTGGTCTGGATCTGATTTTTCAGTAGTGCGGATGGCGCCCAGATGCCTGCAAATACAGACCCGAATCCGGCGGCAAGCGCCAATATCGTGGCCCCCACCAGCATCAATTTTCCGCGCCGGGAACGCGGCTGGCCCTCATCAGAAATGGTGTCTTCGATCATGGTGATTCTCCGATCATGCAAATCGGAAATATCAGCATCGCACTAACGAATATTTAACGACCGCTGTGCAATGACGGTTCTGACGAGAAGCAAAGCGATTCGGAGGAACAGGTTTTGCAAAAATTGCAGGACTATTGGCGGGAACGAAACCAGCAGCAGAAACTGATCCTTATATCAGCGTTTGCGGCAACCTTTCTGGGGATTCTGGCCCTGACGGCGCTGGCGAACCGCACGGAATACGCCCTTTTGTATTCCGGGCTGGAATCGAAACAAGCCGGAGAAATCGTTTCCGCGGTCGAGCGGGCAGGTGTGCCATATCAGGTGCGGGGCGATTCGATTTATGTTGAATCGGCCAGCCGCGACCGGCTGCGGCTGGAGCTTGCCGGCCAGAATCTACCGTCCCAAAGCGGTGCGGGTTATGAGCTGCTGGACGGGATTTCGGGCTTTGGCACCACCTCGCAGATGTTTGACGCGGCCTATTGGCGCGCAAAAGAGGGCGAACTTGCCCGCACGATTCTGGCGCTGCCCAATGTGAAAACCGCGCGGGTGCATCTGGCGGCCTCGAACAGCCGTGGGTTCCGGCGCAACACGCCCTCGACAGCTTCGGTGACGATCCAGACGAATGGTCGGCCGGTAACATCCGAGCAGGCCAAGGCATTGAAGCATATGATTTCATCTGCCGCACCAGGCATGTTGCCGGACAGCGTGACGGTGATTGATGCCGATAATGGCGTGGTCTCGCCCAGCAATGAGACCGACGGCACCAGCCGCGCCCAAGAGCTGAAATCAAACGTCGAGCGGCTTTTGGAATCTCATGTCGGGCCGGGCAATGCGATTGTCGAGGTCAACCTTGATGTCATTACCGAAAGCGAGTTGATCCGCGAACATCGCTATGACCCCGACAGCCGGGCGCTGGTCTCGCAGGAAATCGAGGAAACCAGTGACCAAAGCAGCATGGCCAACAGCGGCCCGGTGACGGCGGCCTCGAACCTGCCCGAAGGCACCAATACACAAGGGGCGGACAACAGCTCGGCCAGCAACGCAAACCGGCAGCGGTCAAATTTTGAGGTCAGCCAGTTGACCCGAGAGATTTCCCGCCAGCCCGGCGCAACGCGGCGGCTGAGCGTTGCCGTTCTGGTGAATGGCACGGTGACGGACGGACAAATCACCCCGCGCCCGGAAGCGGAACTAACGGTAATGCGCGAACTGGTCGCCTCGACCGTGGGTTTTGATGAAGAACGCGGGGACCAGATCACGGTGAAATCGCTGCCCTTTGCCGATCTCAGCGGCTCGGGGACGCTGGCGAAACCCAGCGGGCTGATTTCATCATTGGACCTGAACACGCTGGCGAAGATCGCGCTGGTCGGCATCTTTACCCTTCTGATCGGTCTGCTGCTGATGCGTTCGGTCGCAAAGGCGCGCGGTGGCGACATGCAGCCCGCTGTTCTTGACCAAAGCACCCCGCCAGCACCTGCAATCGACAGCGAGCAGATGGATATTTTCACCCCCGGCGACGCGCCCGACATGCCGATGATGGCCATGGCAGCGGATGATTTCGGCATCGGTGTAACCGATCCTGATGATCCGGTCGCACGCATGAAACAACTGATGAGTGAGCGGCGCGAAGAAAGTCTGAAACTGCTGGCAAGCTGGCTTGGAGATAAGGAAACCGCGAAATGAGCATTACCCCCTTCCGGGCAGAAAGTTTCGCCCGCCGCGCGACCTTGCCGCCCGTTTTCGGGCAGGACGATCTGGATATGGCCTTTGAGCAGGGCCGTGAACATGGCCAGCGACAGGCCATGCACAGTATCGAAGCGCGGCTTTTGGAACAGATCACGGCCCACTCGGACCGGCTGGACCAGATCGAGGATCACATCCGGGATGAGCGCCTGAAGCTGATGCAAACTATCGCCCCGGCGCTTGGTGCCATCATAGATCAATGCATCGTCAGCGGCTCTGTCGCGCGGCTGTCTGAGGCGGTAGCGCAACAGTTCTCGATCACCGCCCGGCAGGTTGATCCGGGCAGATTGTCGATCCGCTGCAGTCAGGGGGTTGCCACCGCCCTGAAGGCCCGGATGGGAGTCGACCTGCCGCATATCGAGATCCACGACGGCGATGCGCTGTCGGCCGAGCTTAGCCTGCCCGGCGGCACGGTCGGCTTTGACGCCACCCATGTCATTGCTTCGCTGAAACAAATCATTCGCAAAATCACCGAGGACGCAGCATGAACGATATCGAATCTCTGATCCTGACCGATCACATCAAGGTCGAAGTCTCGATCCGCCTTGGTGCAACGGTGTTATCCGTTGGTGAAATCTCGGCATTGCGGGCGGATGATGTGCTGCCGCTGGCTCAGGGCATCGAAGATGGTGTCGAGCTTTGCATCGGTGAGCGCATCATTGCCCGCGGCGAGATCGTCCGCAGCGAAGCCGACGGCAAGCTGGCGATCCGTATTCTGGGTCAGGCGGCCAGCGCGTGACGTGGGCGGGTGCAGCAATCCTGCTGATGCTGCTGCCCGGTGCGGCATTGGCGCAAAATCTGGCGGGGCTGGATCAGATCACTTCGGGCATGGGTCAGAACGCGGTGCTGATGGTCGTCGCCATGACCGTTCTGTCGCTGGTTCCGGCGCTGGCGGTTACGGTGACGTGCTTTCCCTTTATCGTCACCGTCCTGTCAATCTTGCGGCAATCGCTTGGGCTTCAACAGTCACCGCCGAATATGCTGATCATCGCGCTGGCCCTGTTTCTGACTTGGTTCGTGATGGAGCCGGTCCTGACCGACGCCTGGATCATCGCCGGCGCACCGCTGCAACAGGGCAATATCGGTTTGATCGAAGCATTCCAGCGCGGCATCGTTCCGTTCCGCGCTTTCATGGAACTGCGCACCGACCCCGGTATTATCACCGGCCTTGCCGAAGTTGCCCGCCGCGACATCACACCCGAGGTTCCACTGTCAGTGCTGATGCCGTCGTTCATGCTGTCGGAAATCACCCGTGCCTTTGAAATCGGCTTTCTTGTCGCCCTGCCCTTTTTGATTATCGACCTTGTGGTGTCGGCGGTGCTGATGTCGATGGGGATGATGATGGTGCCGCCCGCCATCGTCTCGCTGCCGTTCAAACTGGCGTTTTTCGTCGCGGTGGATGGCTGGGCGCTGCTTTCCGAGGCCCTTGTGCGGTCCTATCAGGGATAGAACCACAGCATGATGCCTCCTGTATCAAACCGGTGTGTCCAGCCGGGACCGCCAATCCTCGATCTGACGATTGCGCAGCCGGGCCTCAGCCAGTTTGCGCCAGCTTTCAGGCAGACCGGACAAGGCCGCAAAATCCGACAGCGCAGCAAAATCCTGCGTGTCACGATAGAGCAGGCGCAAAACCCGCGCCAGCGACCAGTCTGGATACGGGCGGGAGAGCAGCCGGGCCGTGCCGGGACTGACCTGCCCTTCACGCAAAACCCGGAAATACCAGCCGGTGCGCCCGCTGGCCTGAACCCGCCGCGCCATATCAGGCAGAGCAAAGCGCAGGTTCAGTTTCCAGCACGGCTGGCGGGCCTGACTGACCTCAAGAATGGCGGCGCCAAGTTGCCACTGGTCCCCCATGCAAATGCTGGTTTCATCCGCTCCTTCGATCACCAGATTTTCCCCAAAACCGCCGGGCCGGAAATGCGCGGCAACCTGCGGCAGATCGGCGGCCCACAACGGATAATGCGCAGCACTATAGGCGTGAACCGCCTTGTCCGGCCCGCCGTGATGACATGGATCGCCCTGTTCATCGCCCGCAAACCCAAGCCGACCCAGCCACAGCACCCCAGCCTGCGGCTGTTTATCAATCGCTGACACCTGCCCCTGCGGCCCAAAAGGCACCGCTTTGCCAATGCGCAACTGCGTTACCGTGAAAACCGCCATCCCGAACATCCCTCTGACCTGTCCGTGCTGCCGTTATCTTAGGCAAACCCGCTGTGGTGAAAATGCTTCCGATTGTCTCAGCAGGCCCGGAACTGGCACCCGTCCTTTATGTCCGGGTGTATATACCCGGAACATGAGCGGCGGCATATATCCCACGCCCCCCTGAATATTCGTTGCATTGATTGAAATGAGCAAAGCGCAGGTTTATGCAAAACCAAACAGGAGGCGCTTATGGCAAAGGTTTTCATTGACGGCGAAGCTGGCACGACAGGTCTGCAAATCCGCGATCGCCTGATCGGGCGCGATGATATCACGCTGATCCAGATTGATCCGGCCCGCCGTAAGGAGGCCAGCGCCCGGCTTGAGGCTTTTGCCGAAGCCGATGTGGCCATCCTGTGCCTGCCAGATGCCGCCGCAAAAGAAGCCGTCGCGCTGGCCAAAGGACTGAACGTGCGTTTTATCGACGCTTCGACCGCGCATCGGGTTGATCCTGCGTGGGTTTTCGGATTTCCAGAGCTGACCCCAAACGCATCAGCGCAGATTGCCAAAGCTGTGCGGGTCAGCAATCCCGGCTGTTATTCCACTGGCAGCATTGCGATTCTGGCACCTTTGGTTGCCGCCGGACTGGTGGCAAGGGATGAGGCGATCTCGATTAACGCCGTCAGCGGTTATACCGGTGGCGGTAAGGAGCTGATCGCGGAATATGAAAGCGGCACGGCCCCGGCGCATTTTATCTATGGGCTGACACAGGGCCACAAACATTTGCCCGAAATCATGCGGTATTCGGGGCTGGAAAAACGGCCGGTTTTTGCCCCTGCTGTCGGCAATTTCGCACAAGGCATGGCAGTTCAGGTGCCGCTGCATCTGGACGGTCGCAAGATTTCTGATCTGCATGACGCGCTGGCGGCACATTATGCAGGGCGTCGCTTTATGCGCGTGGTGGCAACCGAAGGGGCGCGGATCATTCCGACGGCACATAACAACACAAATATGCTGACGATTTCAGTTCAGGGCGATGATGCAAAAGGTTGCGCCACGGTGGTCGCGGTTCTGGACAATCTGGGCAAAGGGGCTTCAGGCGCCGCGGTTCAGAACCTGAACCTGATGATCGGCGCGGATGAAGGGGCCGGGCTATGAGTGATGTTCTGGTAATCGGCGGTGGCATGGCCGGGATCAGCGCCGCTGCGCGCATCGCTGCCGATGCGCAGGTTACAGTGCTGGAGGCCGAATCGGCGATGGGGTATCATTCCACCGGACGCAGTGCTGCGCTGATGGTGCGCAACTATGGCGGGCCGGTGCTGCGGGAATTGAACTTTGCCTCGGTGTCTTTTCTGGAACAACCGGAGGGCGTCAGTGATTTCAGCCTTTTATCACCGCGCGGCGAATTGATTGTCGCCGCCCCGGATGAGCTGGATGCCTTTGAATCCTATCTGGCTGGCAGTCGCGGGATTGAGCGACTGAACGAAGCAGAGGCCCTGCGCTATGTGCCGATTCTGCGCCCGGAACGGATCGCGGCCGCAGCCATAGAACATGATGCCGAGGACATCGACGTTGACCATATGCTGCAAGGCTTTGCCCGGCTGTTGCGCCAGCGGGGCGGACAGATCGTAACCGGCGTTCGGGTCGAGGCAATCCGTTTTGATGGCAGGCTGTGGCATGTCACGGCAGGGGGCAAAACCTATCAGGCTCCGGTCGTGGTCAACGCGGCGGGCGGCTGGGCCGATAAGCTGGCAGAAATGGCGGCTGTGACCCCGGTCGGGTTGCAACCAATGCGCCGCACCGCCTGCCTGATCCCGGCGCCTGACGGGTATGACATTACGAAATGGCCAATGTTTGTCAGCGCCAGCGAACGCTTTTACGCCAAGCCTGATGCTGGCAAGCTGATGATTTCAGCCGCCGAGGAAGACCCCGTTGATCCGCATGATGTCTGGGCCGATGACATGGTGCTGGCCGAGGGGATCGACCGTTTCCAACAGGCCGTAACGATCGAGGTTACGCGGGTGGAACACACTTGGGCTGGGATGCGCAGCTTTGTTTCGGATCGCACCCCGGTTGTCGGTTTTGCGCCTGATGCTCAAGGCTTTTTCTGGCTGGCCGGACAGGGCGGTTATGGGATTCAGACGGCCCCGGCGCTGTCACAACTGGCTGCGGATCTGATTTCTGGACGCACCCCGACGCTGCCCGACAGCGTGGTTCAGGCGCTGTCACCAGATCGCGCGGCACTGCGGGCCGTGTAAATCAGGCCAGCCGTTCGGCGTGCCAGAAGATATGCTCAGCGATGAAGCTTTGCACAAAGAAATAGCTGTGATCGTAACCCGGCTGCATCCTGAACTGACCGGGCTGGCGGCGCTCGGCCATTGCATGGGAGAGTGATTCAGGCTTCAGCAGATCAAGAAACTGGTCGCCGCTGCCCTGATCGACCAGCACTTCGCCCGGATAGCCGCGCTGGCGCATCAACAGGGTGGCGTCATGCGCCGCCCAGGTGGATTCATCCGCACCCAGATAGGCCGTCAACTGCTTGCGGCCCCAGTCCGAGGCGGTTGGGTTGGCAATCGGCGCAAAGGCCGAGACGCTGCGGAACCGTTCAGGCAGGGTCATGGCAATGGTCAACGCACCGTGGCCACCCATAGAGTGACCCGTAATGCCCATGGCGTCGCGATCGATGGGAAAATTATCGCTGACCAGCTCGGGCAGCTCATGCGTCACATAATGCCACATCTGGAAATGCGGCTTCCACGGGTCTTGCGTCGCATTGACATAAAACCCCGCGCCCTGCCCCAGATCATAGGCGGGATCGTCTGCCACATCCTCGCCGCGCGGGCTGGTGTCGGGAAAGACAATGGCAATACCGGCCTCGGCGCACCATTGTTGGGAGGCGGCCTTGGTCATGGCATTTTCATGGGTGCAGGTCAGACCCGACAGATAGAACAGCACCGGCACCCGGCTGCGCTCTGCGGCGGGCGGCATGTAAACGGCAAAGGTCATATTGGTGCCGGTGGCCTGCGATTTATGGCGATAAACGCCCTGCGTGCCGCCGAAACTGCGGTTTTCGCTGATCGTATCAAGGGTCATTCCGCTCCTCCTGCAAACGCGCAAAACATTACATAGGCGTCGGTATAATCACCCGAGGGCAGGCAAAACGCACCCGGCAGCGTGCCGACGATCTGAAAACCGACGCTTTGCCACAAATGCACCGCATCGGCATTGGTCGAGACGACAAAATTGAACTGCATCGCCCGAAACCCCTGCCCACGCGCCCAATCCTTTGCGTGATTGACCAGCGCCCGCGCCACCCCCTTGCCACGCGCCGCCGGGGCGGTGGCAAAGCTGGCATTGGCAACATGCGCCGCCGGACCGGGCCGGTTGCGCCCGACATGGCTGGTGCCAAGGATCTGGCCATCCAATTCCGCAACAAAGGCAGTGAAAGGTGCGGCGAACCAGTCGTCCAGCGCGTCCTGACGAGTGATGTCAGGCGGGATGCAATAGGTTTCCCCCGCGCGGTAAACCGGGCGGAGGATCGTCCAGATCGCGTCGTGATCCGCAACCGTGGCGGGGCGGATCACAAGCGTATTCATTTCAGGTCATCCACACTGGTGATAACCCGACCAAGCAGGCCATAATCCAGCGCCTCTTGCGTGTTCAGCCAGAAGTCGCGCTGGGTGTCCTGCTCGATCCGCTCCGGCGTCTGCCCGGTAGCATCCGCAAAAATCTGGTTCAGACGGTCACGCATCAGGCGGACCTGCTCGGCCTGAATCATCATATCGGACGAGGTGCCGCCGATTCCGCCAGACGGCTGGTGGATCAGGAAGCGCGTGTTCGGCAGGCAAAAACGGTTTTCCTTTTTCGCTGCAACAAAGATCAGCGCCCCGGCGCTGGCAACCCAGCCGGAACCGATGGTCCGAACCGTGGGGCGGATGAACTTGATCACGTCATGGATCATATCGCCCGATTCCACATGACCGCCGGGCGAAGAAATCAGCATGTTGATCGGCTTGTCGCTGTCCTCGGCCAAGGCCAGCAGATGCGCAACGGTGCGCTGCGCCAGCTTGTCATTGATCGGCCCGGCGACAATCACCGTGCGCGATTTGAAATAGAGCTTGCCGATCTTGTCCCCCTCGGGAAGACCAAGCCCGCCATCCTTGCCACCCTCTTCGCGGCGGTCGTCCTCGTCTTCGTCGTCAAGCCAATGCGGCATGGGTTCGTCCTTTCGTGCGGGCATTTCGTTGCCCGCACGCTACTCTGTTCAAGCGGATCAGTAAATGACGACCGAGCGGATGGATTCGCCCGCGTGCATCAGGTCAAAACCCTTGTTGATCTCATCCAGCTTCAGGGTGTGGGTAATCATCGGGTCGATCTCGATCTTGCCCTCCATATACCAATCAACGATTTTCGGCACATCGGTGCGGCCCCGCGCACCGCCAAAGGCCGAACCCTTCCAGACGCGGCCCGTCACAAGCTGGAACGGGCGGGTGCTGATTTCGGCACCTGCCGGGGCCACGCCGATAATGATGGACTGACCCCAACCGCGATGGGTGCATTCCAGCGCCTGACGCATCACATTGACGTTGCCGGTGCAGTCGAAGGAATAATCCGCGCCGCCGATCTGATCGAAGGGGGTTTTTGTCAGGTTGATGATTTCCTGAACCGTATTTTCCACCTGCGAGGGGTTGATGAAATGGGTCATGCCAAAGCGTTCGGCCATGTCCTTTTTCGCCGGATTCAGGTCCACGCCGATAATCATGTCGGCCCCGGCCAGACGCAGGCCCTGAATGACGTTCAGCCCGATCCCGCCCAAGCCAAAGACCACCGCCTTGGCGCCAACCTCGACCTTGGCGGTATAGATCACCGCGCCAATGCCGGTGGTGACGCCGCAGCCGATATAACAGATCTTGTCGAAGGGCGCGTCCTCACGCACCTTGGCAACCGAGATTTCCGGCAGGACCGTGTAATTCGAGAAGGTCGAGCAACCCATGTAATGCCGGATCGGGGTGCCGTCCAACATGCTGAACCGGGTGGTGCCGTCGGGCATAAGCCCCTGCCCCTGCGTTGCGCGGATCGCGTGGCAAAGGTTGGTTTTCCCCGACAGACAGGATGCGCATTGACGACATTCAGGCGTGTAAAGCGGAATGACATGATCGCCGGGTTTGGCGCTGGTGACACCGGGGCCAACCTCGACCACCACACCGGCACCTTCATGGCCCAGAATCGAGGGGAAGATGCCTTCGGGGTCGGCACCGGACAGGGTAAACTCATCCGTGTGGCAGATACCAGTGGCCTTAATTTCAACCAGAACTTCGCCGGCCTTGGGGCCTTCGAGGTTCACTTCCATGATTTCAAGCGGTTTTCCGGCCTCTAGAGCAACGGCGGCGCGGGTTCTCATGTGCTTTCTCCTGATGCGCGTTTAGACCAGTTTCAAGCATAAGCGCAGATCAGGCAAGCCGCCTGTCAGGAAACCCGGCGCAGAAAGGCGCGGGTGCGTTCGTCCTGCGGATCGTCGAAGATCTGCTCGGGCGGGCCTTGTTCAACAATGCGGCCGCCCTCCATGAAGATGATCCGGTCCGCGATTTCGCGGGCGAACTGCATTTCATGCGTGACGATCAGCATGGTTTGGCGACCATCCGCAATGGCGCGGATCAGGTCCAGCACCTCGCCCACCCATTCCGGGTCAAGCGCGCTGGTGGGTTCATCGAACAGCAGCAGTTCCGACCCCATCGCCATCGCCCGGCCAATGCCGACGCGCTGTTGCTGGCCGCCCGAAAGCGCCGCGGGATAGCTGTCGCCACGGTCGGCAAGGCCGATCTGTTGCAGGATTTGTGTCGCCCGCGCATCGGCATCCGCCTGCGGCACGCCGCGCACCGTGACCAGACCTTCGGTGATGTTCTGCCGCGCGGTCTTGTTGGCAAACAGGGCATAGTTCTGAAACACAAAGCCGGTACGCCGACGCAGGGCCAGAATCTCGGCGCGGTTGGCGCGGGCGGCATCGACGGCCAGATCTCCAATGCGGATCATGCCGCTATCGGGGCGGTCCAGAAAGTTCAGGCAGCGCAGCAGCGTCGATTTCCCGGTGCCTGAAGGGCCGATGATCGCCACCCGTTCGCCCGGCTTCAGGCACAGGTCGATGTCATTCAGCACCACATTCGCGCCAAAGGATTTGCGCAGCTTTTCTGCACTGATCTCGCAGGTGGTTTTCATCGCGCAAAGGCCCTGTGCAGACGGGTTTCAAGGCGGCGCTGCACAAGGCTGAGCGCCTCGACCAAAATCCAGTAGATTATCGCCACGACAAGGAAGGATTCCAGATAGAGGAAGCTGCCTGCCGCTTCTTTCTGCGCGGCGCCCATCATCTCGGTAACACCAAGCGTAAAGGCCAGCGAGGTCGATTTTATCATGTCGATGAAATAGTTCAGCAGCGTTGGCGCGGCGATGCGGGCAGCTTGCGGCAGGATGATCCGGCGCAGCATCTGGCCGCGCGTCATACCGATGGATTCGGCGGCCTCCCACTGGCTGCGGTCAACGCCGGTGATGGCGGCCTGAATGGACACCGCCATATAGGCCGCGAAATGCAGGGTCAGGCCGATCACCGCCGCCGTGATCCCGTCGATCCGGGTCAGGGTCGGCAAGAGTTGCGGCAGGCCGTAGTAAAACAGGAACAGCTGCACCAGCAGCGGGGTGCCACGGAAAAAGCTGATGAAGACGCCGGTTATCTGGTCCAGCACCGGGATTTTCAGCACCCGGATAATGGCCAGCCCCGCCGCCAGCACCAGCGCCAAGGCCATGGCGACACCGGCCATGGCCATGGTTTTCGGCACATAGCCCAGAATGATCGGCACAAGTTCGATCATATAGCCAGTGTCGAGCGGCTGCATCTTAGTCCGCCAGCGGCTTGGTCACGTCGTCATTCAGCCATTTTTTGGAAATCTCGGCCAGCGTGCCGTTTTCCTTGAGGCGGGTGATGGCAGCGTCAACCTCATCACGCAGCTTGCGACCCGCTTCGTCATTGCGGAACGGCAGCGCGTTGCGGATTTCATCAAACGGCTCGCCCGCTTGTTCCAGCGCCAGCGGGCTGTTGGCGATCACCTGGCCGGTGGACACGCGGTCCATCACCAGCGCATCAACCCGGCCCAGCGATACATCCTGTTGCAAGTTCGATTCATAGGTGCGGATGTCGATTTCGCCGGCATTGGGCAGCTTACGCAGCAGTTCTTCGTAATTCGAGCCAAGGTTGACCGCGACCGACTTGCCCGACAGCGTATCGGTGCCGGTAATCCCCTTGGGGTTGCCGCGCTGCACCACGATCTGCGCACCGTCATAGACGTAAGGTTGGCTGAAAGCGAATTTCGTCTCACGCTCGGGGGTAATGGTGATCTGGTTGGCAACCGTGTCGATACGGCCCGACTCCAGCGCACCGATCAGGCCCGAAAAGGACATGGTTTCAAACTGAATATCATGGCCGGTTTCCTGACCGATGGCATTCATCAGATCCACCTCGAACCCTTGCAGCTTATCGGCACGGACAAAGGTAAAAGGATAGTATCCGCCAGACATGCCAACGCGGATCGTATCGGCGGCGGCAGGGCTGATACCTGCCGCGATAAGGGCCAGAGCAGCCAGAAGTTTACGGGTCATATCAACCTCCTGTTCAGTTGCGGGGTAGATGTTATCGCAAGCAGGCCACCGCAAGGGCAGATTGCAGTCATTACCGAAAACGAACGAAATCTGCTGTCATGGAACGATAAAAGCGGAACAGGGTTCCCCCTGTCCCGCCTGAATCAGAAAATTGTTGTGCGCTTATGCAGGGGTCGATGAGACCCCGACCTTGGCCGGGCGCAGCAGCCGGTCATGCAACATAAAGCCGTTTTCCATGACCTGAATGATATCGCCCGCCGTGGTGCCGGGCAGCGGGGCCTCGAACATGGCTTCGTGGTGCTGCGGGTCGAAACGGTCGCCAACCTGCGGCGACAGGATGGTGATGCCGTGCTTGCCAAAGACGTTCGACAGCTCGCGCAGGGTCAGCTCGATCCCTTCGATCAGGGCCGGGGCGACGGTGCGCTGATCCTCGGGGACCGAGGACAGGGCGCGGTGCAGCGCATCATGGACCGGCAGCAGGTCACGGGCCAGACGGCTGCCGCCATATTGTTCAGCATCACGGCGCTCCTTATCTGCGCGTTTCCGGGCATTTTCGGCATCTGCAAGCGCCCGCAGGAACTTGTTGTGAAAATCGTCCCGCTCGGCGGTCAGGCGCTCAATCTCATCCGCCGGATCGGCCAGCGGGTCATTCAGCGGCACTTCGGGCATGTCATCCATCGGGTTCAGCGGGTCATTCATTTTTCATCCTTTCCGGCCGGACAGCATCCGCCCGACAAGCTGCGCGGTGTAATCGACAATCGGCACGATCCGGCCATAGTTCAGCCTGGTCGGACCAATCACCCCAACCGCGCCAACGATTTTGCGGTCAGAGTTCATATAAGGAGAAACCACCAAAGAGGAACCGGAAAGTGAGAACAATTTGTTTTCCGAGCCGATGAAAATGCGCACCCCCTCGCCTGTTTCGGTCAGTTCCAGAAAGCGGGCAATGTCGCGTTTGCGTTCCAGATCGTCGAACAAGCTGCGGATGCGGTCCAGATCAGCGGCCTGATGGTCCAGCAGATTGGCCCTGCCCCGCACGATCAGCCGCGCATCTTCGGCAACACCATCCCATAGGGCCAAACCGGATTCGACCATTTCAGCCGCCAGAACGTCCAGTTCCTGACGATGGCGGCTGATGTCTTGCGCCATACGGCTGCGCAATTCGGACAGGGTGCGGCCCTCGGCAAGCGCGTTCAGGAAGTTCGCCGCTTCGCGCATCGAGGATGGGGTTTGCCCGACCGGCGGGGTGAACAGGCGATTTTCAACATGCCCATCGGCAAAGACCAGCACCACAAGCGCACGATCGGGCGCAAGGCTGACAAATTCGATATGCCGCACCGGGGCTTCGTGCTTGGGCATCAGCACCAGCGAAGCGCCCTGCGTCATTGAGGACAGCGCAGTGCTGACCCGATCCAGCAACGCGCCCGTGTCGCCATCCGCACCAAGCGTCTGCTCCAGCGCAGCACGATCCTGCGGGGCCACCGGATCGATCTCCATGACGCTATCAACGAACAGCCGCAGCCCCAGTTGCGTCGGCAGGCGTCCCGCCGACACATGCGGGCTGTCCAGCAGGCCCATCAGCTCAAGATCCTGCATCACGTTGCGGATCGTCGCCGCCGACAGCTTTTCTGTCAGTTGTCGCGTCAATGTCCGTGAACCGACTGGTTCCCCCGTCTGCAAATAGCCCTCGACCACGCGACGGAACACCTCGCGCGAGCGGTCGTTCAGTTCGGTCAGCAGGCTGTCACTCATGCGTCGTCCGGGGTTGAAAGAATAGGCTTTGCGCCTGTAACTGACCCTAAGCGAGTGAAAGGATCAAGACATGCGCCCCTCTGCACGAGAATTAAGCGAAATGCGCCCGATTTCAATTGAAACCGGGGTGATGCGCCATGCGGAAGGCTCTTGCCTGATCCGCGTTGGCGGAACCGAGGTGCTTTGTGCCGCCACCATCGAGGACCGCTGCCCCCCGTTTCTGAAAGGTTCGGGGCTTGGCTGGGTGACGGCAGAATACGGGATGCTGCCCCGCGCCACCAACAGCCGCACCCGGCGCGAGGCTGCGGCGGGCAAGCAAGGCGGGCGCACGGTGGAAATCCAGCGCCTGATCGGGCGGTCGCTGCGGGCCGGTGTGGACCGGGTGGCCCTTGGCGAGCGGCAGATCGTTGTGGATTGCGACGTGATTCAGGCCGATGGCGGCACCCGCTGCGCCTCGATTACCGGCGGCTGGGTGGCGCTGCGGCTGGCAGTGAACAAGCTGCTGAAGGCCGGAATTATCAGCAGCGATCCGATCATGGATCACGTTGCGGCCGTGTCTTGCGGCATCTATGCAGGCCAGCCGGTGCTGGATCTGGATTATGCCGAGGACAGCGAGGCCGGGACCGACGGCAATTTCGTGATGACCGGCGCCGGTCGCATGGTGGAATTGCAGATGTCTGCCGAGGGCGCGACCTTTTCCCGCGCCGAGATGGAGGCGATGCTGGCCCTTGCCGAAAAGGGCGTGGCCGAGCTGGTCGCCGCACAAAAGGCAGCCGTCGCATGAGGAGGCTGACCGAAAAGCGGTTGCTGATTGCCACCCATAATGCTGGCAAGCTGGAGGAGTTCCGGCAAATGCTGACCCCCTATGGCATTGAGGTCGTCGGCGCCGCTGAGATGAACCTGCCCGAACCCGAAGAAACGGAGGATACGTTTATCGGTAATGCCCGGATCAAGGCACGGGCTGCCGTTGCAGCGACCGGCTTGCCTGCCTTGGCCGATGACAGCGGGATCTGCGTTGATGGGCTGGACGGTGCGCCGGGGGTTTATACGGCAAATTGGGCCGAGACGCCTTCGGGCCGGGATTTCGGGTTGGCGATGCAGCGCACCTGGGACGAGCTGGAAGCGCGGGGGGCGGCAGAGCCTCGGACGGCAGCTTTTCATGCGACATTTGTTCTGGCATGGCCGGATGGGCATGAAGAACTGTTCGAAGGCAAGGCCGAAGGTCATCTGGTCTGGCCGCCGCGCGGGGCGCAGGGTCATGGGTATGATCCGATGTTCGTGCCTGCGGGTTATGATGTGAGCTTTGCCGAGATGCCGGCCGAGGAAAAGAACCGCATCAGCCATCGCGCCGATGCCGTGGCAAAGCTGAAAGCCGCGCTGTGACTGAGGACTGGCGTGCGGGCGGGTTTGGGCTGTATGTGCATTGGCCCTTCTGCGCGTCAAAATGCCCCTATTGTGATTTCAACAGCCATGTTGCCGGTTCGGTAGATCATGCACGCTGGTCACAGGCGCTGGTTTCCGAAGTCGCCCGGCAGGCGGCAGAAACGCCGGGGCGCGTGCTGAACAGTATCTTTTTCGGCGGGGGAACGCCCTCGCTGATGCAGCCTGAAACTGTTGCGGCAGTGATTGACGCTGCCCGTGCGGCTTGGGGTTTTGCCAATGACATCGAAATCACGCTGGAGGCGAACCCGACCAGTGTCGAGGCAGGCCGGTTTCGTGGCTTCTCGGATGCTGGGGTAAACCGGGTTTCGATGGGGATTCAGGCGCTGAATGACGATGATTTGCGGGCGCTTGGGCGGATGCATTCGGTCGCAGAAGCGCGGCAGGCGTTTGATATTGCGCGATCGGTTTTTCGTCGGGTCAGCTTTGATCTGATCTATGCACGACAGGGCCAAAGCCGCGATATGTGGCAGTCTGAATTGCGTCAGGCGCTGGATATGGCCGTGGACCATCTGTCCCTATACCAGTTAACCATCGAGCCAGAGACCGCCTTTGGCCGCCGTCACGCTGCTGGCGGGCTGCGGGGCTTGCCGTCGGACGATCTGGCGGCGGATATGTATTTCGACACGCAGGAAATCTGCGAGTCGGCGGGAATGCCTGCCTACGAGGTTTCTAACCACGCGCGAGCTGGGGCGGAAAGCCGGCATAATCTGATTTATTGGCGGCAGGGCGATTGGGCTGCTGTCGGGCCGGGGGCGCATGGGCGGCTGACGATTGGGCAACGCTGGGCAACCGAGGCCGCGCAAATACCGGATGATTGGTTGTCGCGGGCAGAGGCCGGAAATGCTGAGGTGCTGCGCGAAACCGTGCCGAATGATGAGCGGGCAACCGAGCTATTGCTGATGGGCTTGCGTTTACGTGAAGGTGTTTCATTGGACCGTTATGCGGCGCTGGCCGGACCCTTGCCTGAAACGCGGCTGCGCGATCTCGACGCCATGGGAATGGTTCAGGTGCAAGATGGGCGGCTGGTTGTCACGACCGAAGGCCGCCCGGTATTGAATGCAATTTTGCGGGAATTGCTGGCTTAACCACCAAGCGCCTGACAAAGCTTATCAAGCTCATCCAGATTACGATAGCGAATGGTGACTTCACCGCCATCCTGCCCGGCATGACGAATCCGCACCTGCATCTTGATCTGCGCGCTGAGGTCCGCAGAAAGCTGGCGGGTGTCAGCATCCTCCTGCATCGGGGATTTGCGCTGTTTGGACTGCGTTGGTTCCGCTTGTTTGCGGACCAGATCTTCGGTCTGGCGAACGGATAGCTTTTTTTCGATCACCTTGCGGGCCAATGCTGTCGGATCAGTCGCCGTAATCAACGCACGCGCATGGCCGGTGCTGAGGTTGCCATCCTTGACCCAGCCCTGCACCTGATTTGGCAGGTTCAGCAGGCGCAACAGGTTGGCGATGTGGCTGCGGCTTTTATTCAGGCCCTCGGCCAGCTTTTCCTGCGTATGGCCGAAACGATCCATCAATTGACGATAGGACGCAGCCTCCTCTATCGCGTTCAGATCGGCGCGTTGGATGTTTTCGATAATTGCGATTTCCAGAACTTCGAGATCATCAAGTTCTCGAATAATCACTGGCAATTCATGCAATTGTGCAAGCTGTGCTGCGCGCCAGCGGCGTTCGCCGGCGACAATCTGGAACAACCCTTCGTCGGTCGGATGCGGGCGAACGATCAGCGGTTGAAGTACGCCTTTATGACGGAGCGAGCTGGCAAGTTCCTGAAGCTGCTCTGGATCATACTCGCGGCGGGGCTGGTCCGGGTTGGGCAGGATTTGTTCGATGGGCAGCTTATCACGACGGGCGGCCTGCACGTCAGGAATCAAATCGACATCAGCCATCAGCACCGAAAGACCGCGACCAAGAGCGCGTTTATCTTTGCGATTATCCTTGGTCATATTACCCCCTGCCCTTTTTCTGCTTATTCAGGAACTCTGCTGTCAGCTCACTATAAGCCGTCGCACCTTTGGATTGGCGATCATAATGTATAATCGGGCGGGCAAAAGAGGGCGATTCGGACAGGCGGACATTGCGCGGAATCACCGTCTGATAGACCACATCCCCGAGCGTCGCGCGTGCATCCGCCTCTACCTGTTGCGACAAATTGTTGCGGATGTCGGACATGGTTAGCACCACACCTTCTATCCGCAAATTGGGGTTGGCGCTTTGCCGAACCTCTCGAATCGTCAGCAAGAGTTGGGACAGGCCCTCTAAGGCGAAGAACTCGGTCTGAAGCGGAATCATCACCGAATCAGCCGCAACCAGTGCGTTCAGCGTCAGCAGACCGAGCGCGGGCGGACAGTCGATCAGGATGTAATCCGCCTGCGCTTCAGCCTGCAAAGCATTGCGCAGGATCGACAACCGGTTCCGCTGATCGGAAAGCTGCATTTCTGCTGAGGCAAGATCAGAGGTTGCCGGGATGATACGGAAATTATCAAAATCCGTTGGCTGTATCACCTCTGACAGCGTGGCATCTTCGGTCAGCAGATCATAGGTGCTTTTCGCACGCGCCTCATCTGAAATGCCGATACCAGTTGACGCATTGCCCTGCGGGTCAAGGTCCACCAGCAGCACATCATGCCCCGCTTCAGCCAGACAGGCCGCCAGATTGACAGCGGTTGTTGTCTTACCAACTCCGCCTTTCTGGTTGGTTATGGCAACAATTTTAGGCTTTGGCATGGCTGATATTGCTGATTTCCAGAATTGCGGCGTCAGGGTCCGTTTTACTGGCCTGCGCATTGCAATCGAAATGCCACATCTGCCGGGCCTCCTCAAGCTCATCCCGCCAGCGGGCGCCTTTCATAAGCAGGGCTTTGCCGTCCGGCGCAAGGTGGCGGTGAACATAACCGAGCAAATTGGGAAGTGCCGCAAGGGCGCGGGCGCTGACAACATCGGCAGATTGCGGCGGCAGAGCTTCAATCCGACTGTTCTCAACCAAAAAATTTTGCAGCTCCAGCTTAATCCCCACTTGCCTCAGAAAAGCTGCTTTGCGGGCGTCGGATTCGACCAAAGTGACTTTCGTTCCCGCGTCTTGCAGCAAGATCGAAACGACAACACCCGGCAGACCACCACCACTGCCAAGGTCGAGCCAGCTTGTCGGGCGGACGGTCAGGTCGATAAGCTGCGCACAATCCCCGATATGGCGACTTTCCAGCATTTCAATATCTGACCTGGACGCCAGATTAATCGCCGGATTCCAGCGCCGGAATAATTCCGCATAGCTCTGCAACCGCAATGTTTCACGTGAAACATTTTCGCTCATGACGCGGCCCGACTGCGGACGGTTAATGCGGCGATCACGAGCGAAACGGCCGCCGGGGTCATGCCTTCAATCGCATTGAGCGCCGCAATATCCTGCGGTTTCGCAGCATTTATCTTAGCCCGAAGCTCATTGGACAACCCCGGCAAGTCATTGAAATTAAACCCTTGCGGGATTGCCAAAGACATTTCCTTGTTTAGCAGCGTAATATCCCGCTCTTGTCGGTCGCGGTATTGCTCATACATCGCATCGGTAACGATTTGCTGCAAAATATCGGCCGGGACAGCGGTCAGCTCCGGTGCGATTTCCCGCGCTTTATCCGCATCAATCTGCCCCGCAGCAAGCAGCCGCAGAACCGAGCGCGCCGCTCCGTCACTCCGCACATGCACATCATGCGCCGCAAGTTGCTGCGGCGAGAAAGTCGTTTCCAAGGCGACAGCCTGCGCTTTGTCAATCTGCATACGCTTCCGTTCAAAAGCTGATTTCCTATCCTCGCCCAGCATCCCAAGCTGCTCTGCAAGAGGGGTAAGGCGCTGATCTGCATTGTCAGCCCGCAGCGTTAACCGATATTCGGCGCGCGAGGTAAACATGCGGTAAGGCTCCGTTACACCCCGCGTTACCAGATCGTCGATCATCACACCGATATAGGATTCCGCCCTGTTAAAGGTGACAGCAGGCTGCTTCCGGACGGCCAAAGCCGCATTCAGTCCGGCAACAAGCCCCTGTGCAGCAGCTTCCTCATAGCCGGTTGTTCCGTTGATCTGACCCGCAAAATAAAGACCATGAAAAGCCTTGACCCTCAGATCGCGGGTCAGGGCTGTCGGCTGGATAAAATCATACTCAACCGCATAGCCCGGCTGCAAGATTTCAACCTGTTCGCAACCCCGCATGGTTCGCACATAGGCAAGCTGCACATCAACAGGCAGGGATGTAGAAATGCCGTTTGGGTAAACCCGATCGCTGTCGAAGCCCTCCGGTTCCAGAAAGACCTGATGCGAATCCTTGTCCGCAAAGCGCACCACTTTATCCTCGATCGACGGGCAATAACGTGGACCAATACCGCTGATATGGCCGCCATACATGGCCGAACGGGATAAATTATCACGGATAATCTGATGCGTCGCAGGGTTTGTGTGCGTGATCGCACAACTGACCTGTGGGGCTGTCAGACGGTCCGTCATAAAGGACAGAAAGCTGAGTTCCTCATCGCCTGGCTGCTGCTCCAACACATCCCAGTCTATGCTTGAGCGAAGCAAACGCGGCGGTGTTCCGGTCTTAAGCCGCGCCATCGGCAAACCAAGGTTAATAAGCTGCGCAGCCAACGGCTTTGAGCTTCCATCTCCCATCCGGCCGGCCAGACGCGACTGGTCACCGATATGAATGACACCATTCAGAAACGTTCCGGTGGTCAGAACAACTGCATCAGCAAGGTAATCTGCCCCAGCCGTATGAATCCCAATGCAACGGTCTCTGTTGAAAATCAGTCCTTCAACCTCGCCAAAAATCAGACTCAGCCCAGATTGCGCATCCAGCATCCGTCGCGCGGCCTGCGCATAAAGACCACGATCCATTTGCGCCCGCGGCCCCTGGACTGCCGGACCTTTGCTGCGATTCAACAGCCGGTATTGAATACCTGCCTGATCCGCAATCCGCCCGATCAGCCCATCCATCGCATCGACTTCACGCACCAGATGGCCCTTACCCAAACCTCCGACAGCCGGATTGCAGGACAGCGCACCAATGTCACTTTCCGCCATCGTCACCAGCGCAACCTCGGCCCCAAGCCGCGCCGCAGCAGAGGCAGCCTCAACACCAGCATGGCCGGCCCCAACAACAATGACGTCAAAATGTTTCACGTGAAACATCCCTCATTTACCAATGCAAAAATTGGCGAAGATATGGCCAAGATAATCCTCCACATCGATTCGCCCAAGTAACTTTTCCAACGCCCTGTTCGCCTGCCAAAGCTGATCCGCCAGAATCTCCGGTTCCTCATCCCCGGAAACATCCAACGCATCTGCCGCAAGCCGCAGCGCATCCGCCTGTCGCTCATGCGCAATCAGGCCAGTTTTCGGCAAACGCTGTTCCAAAACGGAGCGAATGGCAGCCAAAAGATCCGCAATGCCCGCCCCTGTCGCCGCCGATACAGCCAAACCATTGCCTGTATCCAGATCAGCCTTTGTCCAGACCTGCAAATCTCCATCCTGCCACAGCCCCGCCTGAACCTTACCCTCTGGCGAAAGATGCAGTCGCAGATCAGCCTTCTCTGCCCGCTGTTCCGCCCTGCTGATCCCTTCACGCTCAACCAGATCTTCGGAATCGCGTAACCCGGCGGTATCCAGAAACGTTACCGGCAGTCCATCAATATCCGCAGCCAACTCGATCACATCGCGCGTCGTCCCCGCAATATCCGAGATAATCGCAATATCCCGCTGCGCCAGCCGGTTCAAAAGCGACGATTTACCGGCATTTACCGGCCCAATCAGAGCGACCTCATAGCCTTCGCGCAACCGCTCCGTCGCCCTGAAATCCGCCAATAATTCCAGAATCTGCTCACGCACATCTGCCATAAGCGCAGGCACCCGTTCAGAGACCTCCTGCGGCACGTCCTCATCAGCGAAATCCAGCGATACTGCAATCAGGCTTCCCGCCTCGATCAGTGACCCGCGCCAGGCTTCAACACGCCGCTGCAACTCCTGCGAAACGGCCCGCATCGCCTGACGTCGCTGTGCTTCGGTCTCCGCAGCCAGCAAATCACCCAGACCCTCGACTTCGGCAAGATCAATGCGTCCGTTCAGGAATGCCCGTCGGGTAAACTCACCCGCATCTGCCTGACGTAAGCCAAGCCGCTGCAACGCCAGCTTAACCCGACGCACCACCACCGGCGCACCATGCAGTTGAAACTCAACCACATCTTCACCGGTAAAGCTGGCCCCGGCATCAAACCGCAGCACCAACGCCTGATCCAGCACCTCGTCGGCCTCGCGCAGCACCCGAAAGTAAGCCTGCCGCGCATCTGGCAGCGAACCGGCCAATGCCTCCCCTGACGCCCGCGCCTGTGGTCCGCTGATCCGAAGGATCGAGACGCCGCCCCGCCCAGGCGGGGTCGCCTCGGCAAAGATCGTCGCCATATCAGCCCCTTATGCGTTCATCGAGTCGAAAAACTCGCCATTCGTCTTGGTCTGTTTCAACTTGGAAATCAGGAACTCAATCGCATCCGTCGTCCCCATCGGGTTCAGGATTCGCCGCAGCAGATAGGTCTTTTGCAGGTCTTTCGGATCAACCAGCAGTTCTTCCTTCCGCGTGCCGGATTTCAGAATATCCATCGCCGGGAAGACACGTTTATCAGCCACCTTGCGGTCCAAAACGATCTCGCTGTTGCCGGTGCCTTTGAATTCTTCAAAGATCACTTCGTCCATGCGTGAGCCGGTATCAATCAGCGCCGTAGCGATAATCGTCAGCGAACCGCCTTCTTCGATATTCCGCGCCGCGCCAAAGAACCGCTTGGGCCGCTGCAATGCATTGGCATCCACACCACCAGTCAGCACCTTACCCGAGGACGGCACTACGGTGTTAAACGCCCGCCCAAGTCTGGTGATCGAATCCAGCAGGATCACAACATCCCGCTTATGCTCAACCAGACGCTTGGCCTTTTCCATCACCATTTCTGAGACGGCAACATGGCGGCTGGCCGGTTCGTCAAAGGTCGAGGACACAACCTCACCCTTCACCGACCGCTGCATGTCCGTCACCTCCTCGGGCCGCTCGTCGATCAGCAGCACAATCAGATAACATTCAGGGTGGTTGCGTTCGATCGAATGGGCGATGTTCTGCAACAGCACCGTCTTACCCGTCCGCGGCGGAGCTACGATCAAGGACCGCTGCCCCTTCCCGATGGGCGCCACCAGATCAATGATCCGGGCGGAACGATCCTTGATGGTCGGATCTTCAATTTCCATCTTCAGCCGCTGGTTCGGATACAGTGGCGTCAGGTTGTCAAAAGCAACCTTGTGCCGCGCCTTTTCTGGTTCTTCAAAATTGATCCGTTCCACCCCGGTCAGCGCAAAATAGCGCTCATTCTCACCCGGCGCGCGGATCACCCCTTCCACGGTGTCCCCGGTCCGCAGCGAGAACTGACGGATCATGTCGGGGCTGACGTAAATATCATCCGGGCCGGGCAGATAATTCGCTTCGGTCGAACGCAGAAAGCCAAACCCATCCTGAACCACTTCCAGAACGCCATCGCCGCCAATGGTCCAGCCTTCTTCGGCATGTTCCTTCAGCAACTGGAACATCATCTCGCCTTTACGCATGGTCGAGGCGTTCTCGATTTCCCATTCCTCGGCCATCGCCAGCAGGTCAGCGGGGCTTTTCGCCTTCAACTGCGACAGGTTCAAACGTTCTTCGCTCATCAGCTTCCATCCACGGCACAGGGTTAATGCCCCGGCCTTCATTGTATCATGTCACGGAAAGACCCCGCCCGGACGGGCGGCTTACCGCGCCTATACGCGGTTTTCGGGTATGAGTCAATTTTCAGAACTTCAGCACAACCGAGGCGACGATCACCAGCATCAGCAGCGTGGGAACCTCGTTCATCATCCGGTATTGCCGCCCGCTCAGACTATGGCCACTGGTCAAGGCCCGCCGCTGACTTGCCAGCCACATATGAAACCAGGTCATCCCCAGAATCCCTGCCGCTTTGGTCCAGGGCCAGACCAGAGACCAGTCAACAATCCCCGGCGTTACCACCATCAGAAGTCCGGCGAGCCAGCTTGCAATCATTGCCGGGTTCATAATGACCCGCAACAGCTTTTCTTCCATGATAACAAAGGATGCCGCTGGTTCTTCACCCGCCTGTCCGCGTTCGGCATGATAGACGAACAGTCGGGGCAAATAGAACAGCCCTGCCATCCACGAGATCACGGCCATGATATGAAAGGCCTTCACATATGGATAGGCCCAGCTCAGTGCATTCCAGAGGGTATCCATTCCGGTCCCTAATAAAAGAAAAAGAAAGAAAAGATGTTGATGATGTTTGGCCCTGTGGATGGCGGGATTCAAGCATTTTCCGCATATTTTCACACAATGCCGAGGTTCGGGACAGTTTCCTTACAGACTTGTGAATAATCCTTATTTGTTAATATTATCATTGCGATAGCCAGGGGAAAGCCTGTTGATAACTACGCTTGTGAAAGATTATCCACAGGTTTGCCATTCTCTGCCACGTATCTTTCCCCATGTGGACAAACCTGTCTCGTTCCACCTTGGTTCTTGCGACTTTTCCACTGCCTTTCTTGCCCCCTGATCTGCCCCCGGCTTTCCCACGCAGTTATCCACAAATCTGTCCCGATCCGGGCTTTTCAGATGCCTGCACAAAGGTTATCAATTTGACCAAGATGCCGAACCAGACCGCGCCCCTGCCTGATCCGCAACCACTGGCCCAGATCCCGCTTGCCGGAGTGATTGGCTGGCCGGTGGCTCATTCCCGTTCACCCGTTCTGCATCAGCACTGGTTGGACCGTTACAACATTCCCGGTCATTACGTCCCGCTTCCCATCCAGCACGATCATCTGGCCGAAGTGCTGCACGCCATGCCACGGATGGGCTTTGTCGGTGCAAATGTCACCATCCCGCATAAAGAGGCAGTTTTGGCGCTGGCTGATATTGTCACCGACCGGGCGGCGCTGATCGGGGCTGCGAATACGTTGATCTTTCGGCCAGATGGAAAGATTCACGCTGATAATACAGACGGTTACGGTTTTATTGCCAATATTCGCCAGATGGCACCGGGCTGGATTCCTGAACTTGGCCCGACCGCTCTGATTGGTGCGGGTGGTGCTGCGCGGGCGGTGGTGGCCTCGCTGCTGGAAGCTGGCGTGACCGAGCTGCGGATCGCCAACCGCACCCGTGTTCGGGCGGAACAGATCAAGGCCGAGTTCGGCGCCCGCGTCGTGGTTTATGACTGGGCGCAGGTCGGCAATATGATGGAGGGCGCAACCACGGTTGTGAATGCGACCTCGATGGGTATGACGGGCAAGCCGCCGCTGCGGGTGCCGATGGATGCGCTGGCCCCCGGCACGCTGGTCACGGATCTGGTCTATACGCCGCTGGATACGCCCTTCTTGCTGGAAGCCCGCGCCCGTGGCTGCGAAATCGTGGATGGGCTTGGGATGCTGCTGCATCAGGCCGCGCCGGGCTTTGAACGCTGGTTTGGCACCCGTCCCGAGGTGGATGAAGATTTGCGTCAGGCCGTGTTGGCATGACCTGTTTTCTTGGCCTGACCGGCTCGATCGGCATGGGGAAATCAACCACCGCAGGGATGTTTACTGAACTTGGTTGCCCCGTCTGGGATGCCGATGCGGCAGTGCATCGGCTTTACCAAGGCCCTGCGGTTCAGGCGGTCGAGACTGCTTTTCCCGGCACCACCGGCCCCGCTGGCGTGGACCGTCAGGCGTTGAAAGCAGCACTGGCGGCTGATCCGGCGGCGTTGAAACGGCTGGAAGCTATCGTGCATCCGCTGGTTGCGGCGGATCGTGCAGCATTCCGGGCGCATGTCACGGCCCCGCTGGCGGTGCTGGATATTCCACTGTTGTTTGAAACCGGAGCGGATGCCGAGATGGACGCTACGGCAGTCGTATCTGCCCCTGCGGATATTCAGCGGCAACGCGTGCTGGCGCGTGGCACGATGACGGCACAGCAGCTTGATTTGATCCTGTCCCGTCAGATGCCGGACGCCGAGAAACGTGCCCGTGCCGATTACATCATCCCGACCAATGACATGGACAGCGCCCGCAAGGCGGTCCGTGCCATTTATGCCGAACTGACAGGACAGCCCGATGCGTGAGATCGTTCTGGATACTGAAACCACCGGCTTTGATCCCGTCACCGGCGACCGCATCGTTGAAATCGGCGCGATCGAACTGCTGAACCATTTGCCGACGGGCCGCACCTATCACCAATATATCAACCCCGAACGGTCGATGCCGGCCGAGGCTTTCGCGGTTCATGGTCTTGGTGATGAGTTTCTGGCCGATAAGCCCAGGTTTGCTGAAATTGCGCAGGATTTCAGGGATTTCATTGGAATGGATTCGCGGCTGGTCATCCACAATGCCAGTTTCGACATGAAGTTTCTGAACTTTGAACTGAAAAAGGCGGGCCACCCCGAAATTGCTGCGCCACGGGCGTTGGATACGCTGATGCTGGCGCGGGATCGCTTTCCCGGTTCACCCGCAACGCTGGATGCGCTGTGCCGCCGCTTTGGTATCGACAACTCGAACCGGACGCTGCACGGGGCGCTGCTTGACTCGGAACTGCTGGCCGAGGTCTATCTGGAGCTGATCGGCGGCCGCCAGCCGGATCTGGTGCTGGACCAGCCGCAGGAAAAGACCGAAACCCAAACGGTCCAGACCGGCCCAATGACCCCACGTCAGCCCCGCCCTGCCCCGCTGCCCCCGCGCCTGACCGAAGCCGAGGCCGAGGCTCATGCCGGATTTATCGCCAAAATAGGCGAAGCAGCGATCTGGAACCGCTATTCCTGACGGCTGCGGGTTTGCCCGCCCCGGACGCTTTCCCCACAATGCAGCCAGCAACCCTAAAAGGACCACCATGCCCCTGCTGCGCGATATATGGCAATTTATCGCCGCCCTGATCGAGCGGATGGACAAGATCCATATGACGTTAATTGCCGCCGGTGTCGCCTTTTACGCGATGTTTGCGGTCTTTCCCGGCCTGGCTGCGATCATCGCGCTCTGGAGCCTCTGGCTCGATCCAATCGTCATTCTGGAATATATGCAGGTTGCAGAGGAGTTTATCCCTACGCAAGCCGCTGAAATCCTTCATTCGCAGCTCAGTGCGCTGATGTCCACGGCGGGCGGTGGTGGGCTTGGCTGGGCGTCGGCGCTGTCGATCCTGATTGCGACGGTTTCGGCAAGGGCTGGGGTGATGGGGCTGATTAACGGGCTGAATGCGGCCTATGGGGTGCGGTCACATTCGACGATTTTCGGCTTTTTGCTGGCCTATATGCTGACGCTGGCCATCCTTGGCGTCGTGCTGATGGGGCTGGTGGTGATCGTGGTGGTGCCGGTCGTGCTGAATCTGGTGCCGTTCAGCCCGCTGCGGGTGGCGCTGATCTCTTATCTGCCCTGGGCCGGGATGTTCCTGATTGTGCTGATCGGTATTGGCATCCTCTACCGCTATGGCCCCAACGTCAAAACCCCGCGCACGCCGCTGTTTACCGGCGGGGCGCTGTTTGCGGCACTGGCATGGGCGCTGGCCTCGCTGGCACTGTCGCAATATCTGGCCAGTTTCAGCAACTATAACCGGATTTATGGTTCGATCGGGGCGGTGATCGCGCTGTTGATGTGGTTCTATCTGGCGGGGTTTTCTGTGCTTTTGGGGGCGGTCATCAATGTAGAGCTGGACCGCCGCAAGCGCATTGCTGCCGCCCGCGCCGCAAGGCGCGAGCCGCAAAAAACTGCATGATTACAGCTTGATCTCATCCGAGGACGCAAAGAACATGGCCTGACTGACCGCCGAACGCACCTGTTCTTCCGAATAGGGTTTCGAGATCAGGAAAGCCGGTTCCGGGCGGTCGCCGGTCAGCAGGCGCTCGGGGAAGGCGGTAATGAAAATCACCGGCATTTCGCCCATGCTGTCCAGCAATTCATTCACCGCGTCGATCCCTGACGAGCCATCGGCAAGCTGAATGTCGGCAAGAATCAGGTCCGGGCGCTGTTCCCCGGCCAGCTTGATCGCCGCCGAATGGGTGCGGGCGATACCCGTCACCTGATGGCCCATGGCCTGAACGATGCCCTTCAGATCCATGGCGATGATGGTTTCATCCTCGATCACCATGACTTTGCCGGAAATTGCCCGGCCCATTTCATCCAGCGCAATGCGGATCAGTTCTTCGGCTTCGGCCTGTTCAACACCCATGACACGGGCAATCTGGTCGTAACGCAGTTCTTCGATGGTGCGCAGCAGCAGCGCCTCACGCGAATTGGGGGTCAGCCCGGTCAGATAGGCCTGCGCCCGCTCCTCGCGTGCGCTGCGCTCCTCGCCGGCAACAGGCTGGCCCGAGCTTTGCCAGATGGCGTGAAAGGTGCGGAACAGGGCGATCCGGGTTTCCTCACCATCCATCAGGCTGCGGTCGGCCAGAATGGCATCCAGCGTTGCAGCAGCATAATTGTCACCGGCGGTCTGACTGCCGGTCAACGCCCGCGCATAGCGGCGCAGATAAGGAAGTTCGCGCCCGATAGCTTGGGCAAGGTCAGCAGCAGCGGTCATATGAACCCCAAAAAAACACTATAGCCTCGGAACCGTGTCGGATAGGTAACGGTTATATCCCGTGCGCACAAGATGATCGGATGTTTAAGGAAATGAATACAAAGCGTGAAGAACGCAAACGGGCAGCAATCGAACAGCAAATCGACGAAAACCTTCGCCGCGTTTATCAACAGGATGTGACTCAGGAAGTGCCGGACCGTTTCCTGGCGCTTCTTCAGCAATTGCGCGAGCAGGATTGAAAACCGCATGACCACGAAAAATGTGACGGCCAAGCAGGTTCATGGTGATCCCCGCGATGAGCTGGTCGAGCATCTGCCCGCGCTGCGTGCCTTTGCCCTGTCGCTGACCCGTGAAGGGGCTGCGGCGGATGATCTGGTTCAGGATTGCATCGTCAAGGCCTGGACGAATATGGACAAATTTCAGGCCGGCACGAACCTGCGGGCATGGCTGTTTACCATTCTGCGCAATACTTTTTATTCCGCCCGACGCAAGACGAAGCGAGAGGTCAGCGACAGCGACGGCATCCACGCCGCGCGTCAGGCAACCCGGCCCGAACATGATGGCCGCCTTGCAATGAACGACTTTCGCACGGCCTTTGCGCAGCTTCCCGATGAGCAGCGCGAAGCGTTAATTCTGGTCGGCGCATCCGGCTTTTCCTATGAGGAAGCCGCGAACATGACCGGCGTTGCCGTTGGCACCGTGAAATCCCGTGCCAATCGTGGCCGTCGCCGTCTGGCCGAATTGCTGCATCTGGAGGAGGGCGAGGAGCTGGAAATGACCGATCCCGCCACGCTGGCGGTGATGGGGGCAAGCCTTCCCGTCTCGCGCTAGGTTCCGATGCGCCAGTTCATCCGCGACAAGTTCGAGTTCACCAAGGGTCTTGGCTTTCGTCTGGCCACGCTGATTTCCGTGGCGATCCTGCCGATCGGGCTGATCTCGGTCGTGCAGACGCTGAACCTGTCTGCCGAGGCTGAACACAGCGCCGAAGTCGCGCTGCTGGGGCGCACCTCGGCGGCGGCGGCGGGGGAACGCGCCCTGCTGCAAAGCGCGCTTGGCACCGCTGACGCGCTTGGCCCGGCAGTTCTGGAAACGCTGGATGAGCCGGAAAAATGCTCGGATATGATGCGCAGTTTTGTCGAGCGCAGCGCCACCTATATCTATGCAGGCTTTACCGGGCTGGACGGCACATCCACCTGCAATTCCGGTGCCGAGATGAACTCGGCCCAATCGCCGCATTACGAACAATTCATGCGCAGCCCCGGCACGCTGATTTCGCGGGTGGAAAACGCGCTGGTGCCGACGCGTGACATGGTTGTGGTTTCGCAACCACTGTATCAGGGCCGCAATCTGATCGGTTATACTGCGGTCAGCGTTTCGCAGGAATTGCTGCGTTCGACCCATGCGATTCTGGCTAATGATGACGATGCACAGATCATGACGTTTAATCAGAACGGTGATGTGCTGACGGCTTTCAGCGATGACAACGCCGCGATTACTGCGCTGTTGCCTGTGGGCAAGCCGCTGAACACGCTGAATCTTCATACGGATACCACATTCCGGTCGCGGGCGAATGGCGGCGAAGAGCTGGTCTATTCCGTGGTGCCGGTGGTGCCGGGGCTGGTCTATGCGCTTGGCGTCTGGATGCCCGCGCAAAGCGGCATGATGACCTTTGAGCTTGCCAAATTATCCGCGATTCTGGTGCCGATTTTGCTGTGGATTTCCTCGCTTGCGGTGGCCTATTTCGCTGTTTACCGGCTGGTTTTGCGCCATATTTCGGAGTTGCGCGGCCAGATGCGCCGCTTTGCCATCGGCAACCGGGATCAGGCCCCACCGGTGCTGAAAAGCGCCCCGGCCGAGATTGCCGACGTGTCGCAGACTTTTTCCAACATGGCCCGCATCCTGATGCGGGATGAGGCCGCGATGGAGGCTGCCGTTAACGAAAAAACCGTTCTGCTGAAAGAGGTTCACCACCGGGTCAAGAACAACCTGCAACTGATCGCCTCGATCATCAACATGCAAACCCGGATGATCGACGATCCTGACGCCAAACGGGTGCTACGCAGCGTGCAGGACCGGGTGGCCTCGCTGGCGACGATTTACCGCAATCTGTATCAGGCTGAACATCTGGATAAGGTCGATGCCGACCGGCTGATCGGGGACATCATCAACCAGATGGTCAATGCGCAGGTCGAGGCCGGGTCTGGTATGCGCGTGGAAACCCAGCTTGACCCGCTGACCCTGCTGCCCGATCAGGCGGTGCCGCTGTCGTTGCTGGCGACCGAGGCATTTACCAACGCGTTGAAATATGCCGGAACGCCCGAGGGGCACAGCAACCCCTGGGTCCGGGTGCGTCTGGAAACCGACGCAGAGGCGGGCCGCGCCACCCTGAGCATCGCCAATTCCATGGGTCCGGGTGCGATTGCCGCCGAAGGCACCGGCTTGGGCAGCCAGTTGATCGAGGCGTTTTCGATGCAGCTTGAAGGCGAAGCATTTGCAGGGGTCGAAGGTGATGAATACCATCTCAGCCTGCAATTTGCCGTTGATACGCAAGCGATCCAGCAGGATCAGGATTTGCGCCCGGTTCTTGTGACTTCGGCGGCGCGGCCCGGCGCCCGGCATTAGGCTTGCACCAGACGGCGGCTGCGCTAGAAGCAGGGTATGACTGAACTTGCCCGCCTGCCCCATGCCGATGCCGACCTGACCGCGATGCTGGCGCGATGCCTGTCCTTTGACCTGCGCCCCGGCGATTGCCTGCGGTTGCAGGGTGATCTGGGTGCAGGCAAGTCGCATTTTGCCCGCGCCCTGATCCGCACCCGGTTGGGCGACCCTTGGGCCGAGGTGCCTTCACCGACATTCACGCTGGTTCAGGCCTATGATGCCCCGGATGGTTCCGAAATCTGGCATGCCGATCTTTACCGCCTGTCTGATCCCGCCGAACTGGCCGAGCTTGGGTTGGAGGACGCTTTTTCCAGCGCCATCACCCTGATTGAATGGCCCGACCGGGGTGAGGGCCTGCCGGACAATGCGCTGGTGGTTCAGATAACAGCGACGGATGATCCAGACTTAAGGAGTATCAGCCTTTTGGGCGATCCGGGTCATTGGGGATTTGTGCAAAGGGCGGCTCAGAAAACGGTATTACTGCACCGTTCGGGTTGGGCCGCGGCAGATATGACTGCGCTGGCCGGGGATGCCTCGTCGCGGCGTTATTTCAGGCTGTCTCGTGGTGATGAATGCGCCATTCTGATGGATGCTGCGCCGGGGTCTTGCGGGCCGTATCTGGCCATGACCGGCTGGCTGCAGGAACGAGGTTTTGCCGCGCCGGAAATCTATGCGCAGGATGCAGAGGCGGGGCTGCTGCTGATGCAGGATCTTGGCGATGATCTGGTGGCCCGCGTGACCGATGCAGACCCCACCCTGACGGTGCCGGTTTATGACCGGATCACCGATTTTCTGGTCGAACTGCACCGCCACCCTGCCCCTGATGTGCTGTCGCTGGACGGGGCCGAACTGGCGCGTCAGGTCAGCCTGTTCGGTCTGCATTACCTGCCCGCTGTGGGTCTGGACCCGGCCCGTGCCAATGCTGTTGCCCCGGCCATTCAGGCGCTGTGGGATCAGCTTTGCGCGGATGTCGCGCCGGTTTGCGCCTTACGGGATTTCCATGCCGAGAACATCATCTGGCGCGGGGATCAGCCACTTGGGTTGCTGGATTTTCAGGATGCTGTTGCCGCGCATCCGGCCTATGATCTGGTCTCGGTCCTGCAAGACGTGCGCCGGGATCTGCCGCCTGCGCTGGAGGCCCGGCAAATGGCCCGTTATTGTGCGGCGACCGGCACTGATCCTGACCGCTTCGCGGCGGCCTATGCGCTGCTGGGGGTGGCGCGGAACCTGCGGATTCTGGGGATTTTCGCGCGGTTGGCGCAGCAGGACGGAAAGCGCCGCTATCTGGCCTTTATGCCGCGCACATGGGCGCTGATCATGCGCGATCTGGCGCATCCGGCGCTGGCCCCTCTTGCCGCTGCACTGGACGGTATCCCCGCCCCTGACCGGAGCCTGCTATGACCCTGCCCGTGATGATTTTCGCCGCCGGTCGCGGCACCCGTATGGCACCATTGACCGATACGATGCCCAAGCCGCTGATCCCCGTGGCGGGGCGCAGCCTTCTGGATCGGTCGTTGGATCTGGTGACGGATGCGGGGCTGGGGCCGGTGGTGGTGAATACGCATTACCTTGGCGATCAGATCCGCGACCATCTGGCGGGGCGGGATGTGGCGATTTCGGATGAACCCGTGCTGCTGGAAACCGGCGGCGGCTTGCGCAAGGCGCTGCCGTTTTTGGGGCGGGGGCCGGTGGTGACGCTGAACCCGGACGTGATCTGGACAGGGGCGAATCCTTTGGTCGAGTTGTTGCAGGCCTGGGATGCGGCACGGATGGATGCGCTGCTGGCTTTGGTGCCTTTGGCGCAGACGCATGGGCGCGTTGGTGGTGGGGATTTCTCGACTGATGATAGCGGCAGGCTGACCCGTAAGGGGGATCTGGTCTATGGCGGGGCGCAGATTATCAAGCCGGATTTACTACCAGATGTTGTTGATGAAGTTTTTTCATTAAACAAACTGTGGGATATACAGATGACCCAAGGGCGTGCCTTCGGGATGATCCATTCTGGCGTGTGGTGTGATGTCGGGCGGCCGGACTGCATCCCTCTGGCTGAGGGTCTGTTGGCGTGAAGGGGGTTTACGCGCTGCCGCCGGGGGTGGATTTCGCGTCCGAGCTGGTGGCGGGGCTGCTGGACCGGATGCAGGGCCAGCCACCCGAGGTTTTGGCGCGTGTGACCATCTGGGCCAATGCCGGAACGACGCTTTCCGCGCTGAAACAGGCATTTGACCGGCGCGGGCCGCTGTTATTGCCCCGGTTGCGGCTGATCTCGGATCTTGGTGCGGGCGAGGCGGTACCGCTGGCTTCTGCGCTTGCGCGGCGTTTGCAACTGGGCCGTCTGGTTGAGGGGCTGATTGCGCGGCAGCCAGATCTGCGGGCCGGGCAATCGGTGCCGGATATGGCCGGATCGCTGGCGGATCTGATGACCGAGATGCAGTTCGAGGGGTTGTCTGCCGACGCTCTGGACCGGATCGACGCGGGCCAACACGCCGGGCATTGGCAACGGATGCTGGCCTTTTTGCGCATTGCGGCTGATTTTTACCTTGGTGGCGATCCGGTGGACCGGGGGGTGCGTCTGTATCAGGCGGCGGCACGTCTGGCCGGGGATTGGGCCGAAGGGCGCAACCTGCCTGCCGATCCGGTGCTGGTGGTCGGTTCGACTGGCTCTTATGGCGCGTCGCGGCTGTTCATGCGGGCGGTGGCCGGGCTGCCGAATGGTGCAGTTGTGCTGCCGGGTTATGATTTTGACATGCCGGAAACGGTTTGGGGCAGTTTTGGCAACCAGCCTGATGACCACCCGCAGGCGCGGTTCCTGCCGTTCAGGGTGGATGCTGCGCCGCGCTTTTGGACGTGGGCCGCGGCCGCCTGCCCGGCGCGAAACCGGCTGATTTCTTTGGCTTTACGGCCTGCGCCGGTGACGGATCAGTGGATTGCGGATGGCCCGGCGCTTGGTGATCTGTTGCCCGCCACGCAAGGGTTGACGCTGCTTGAGGCCGACCAGCCGGGGCAAGAGGCTGAGGCAATTGCGCTGATGATCCGCAAGGCGGTGGGCGAGGGGCGGGCGGTGGCCCTGATCTCGCCTGATGAGGAGCTGAAACGGCGGGTCACGGCGGCGCTGGACCGCTGGCATCTGGTGCCGGATGATGGCCGGGGTCAGCCGCTTGACCTGACTGCACCCGGTCTGTTCCTGCGCCATATTGCGGCGTTGTTCGGGCAGGCGTTGACCATTGATGCGTTGCTGGTGCTGCTGAAACATCCGCTTTGCGCGACAGGTGGCGGCGGTGCGGCGCGGGGCAACCATCTGCGGCAGTTGCGCGAGCTGGAGCTGCATCTGCGGGCGCATGGCCCGGCTTTTCCTGATGCGGATGCGCTGCTGGACTGGGCCAGCCGGGGCGATCAGGCGCGGCAGGACTGGTCGCGCTGGCTGGCGGCGCAGCTTGATCTGTTGGCCGAGCTGGGGGCTGAGACCGGCCCTTCGCCCTTGCCCGCGCGGCTGGCCCGGTTGCTGACCGTGGCTGAGGGTTTGGCAGCGGGTGAAATCAGCACCGGGGATTCGCAGCTTTGGCAGGGGCGCGCGGGTCAGGCCGTGCGGGCGGTGGTGGATCATCTGACCGCCCATGCGCATCACGCCCATGATATGCCACCGGGGGATGTCGTGGCGTTGCTGGACTGGCTGCTGGCCGGAAATGTGGTGCGTCAGGATGTGCAGGCGCATCCGTTGATCCGGTTCCATGGCGTGCGTGAGGCCCGGACCGAGGTTGTGGCTTCGGATAACCGTCTGGTGATCCTTGCAGGGCTGAATGAAGGCAGTTGGCCTGCGCTGCCTGCGCCTGATCCGTGGCTGTCCCGGCAGATGCGGGCGATGGCCGGGCTGACCTTGCCGGAACGCGAAATCGGTCTGTCGGCACATGATTTTCAGCAGGGTATTGCCGCCGCCGAGGTGGTTCTGACCCGCGCCCGGCGTGATGCCGAGGCCGAGACTATCCCTTCACGCTGGCTGAACCGTTTGCTGAACTTGCTGGCGGGTTTGCCTGAACAGGGTGGGCAGGCGGCATTGCAGGCGATGCGGGCGCGGGGGGCGGAATGGCTGCGGCTGGCCGTGGCGGCGAACCTGCCGCAAGACAGCGTGGCACCTGCGCCGCGGCCCGCGCCGATCCCGCCCACGCCGGCCATTCGTCAGCTTTCGGTGACTCAGATTCGCAATCTGATCCGCGATCCTTATGCGATTTATGCGCGTTATGTGCTTGGGCTGCGGCCTTTGGACCCGCTGCGCCCGGAACCCGGCGCGGCGATGCGCGGGCAGGTTTTGCATCTGATCGTGCAGCGCCTGCTGACGCCGCCGCCTGCTGCTGAGACGCCGCCGGATGTGTTACGGGCGCGGCTGCTGGCGATCACCGACGCGGTTCTGGCCGAAAATGTGCCCTGGCCCTCGGCCCGGCTGTTCTGGCGGGCGCGGATCGAGGCGATTGCCGACCGGCTGGTGGCGGATGAACTGGACCGTGCTGCGCGTGGCACGCCGCGCGTGGTCGAGGAACAGCGCGGCATTGACATTGGCGCTTTCCGGCTGGTGGCCAAGCCGGACCGGATCGACGCTTTGGCGGATGGGACCGCGCATCTTTACGATTACAAATCCGGCGCGGTGCCGACGGCGGCGCAGATCAAGGCGTTTGACAAGCAACTGCCGCTGGAGGCCGCGATGGTCATGCGTGGTGCATTCCCCGAACTTGGCCCGGTGGATGTGTCGGGTCTCAGCTATATCCAGCTTGGCGGTGAAGGCGCCACCGTGGACCGCAGCATGAGCGGCGATGAGATTGCCGAGACATGGGACAGGTTCGTTGAGTTGATCGGGATGTATCTGTCGGGTCAGCGTGGCTTTACCGCCCGGCTGGCGATGGAAAACCTGAAGGATGCCAGCGATTACGACCATCTGTCGCGCTTTGGCGAGTGGTCTTTGGCAGATGAGGCGCAGCCGGAGATTCTGGGGGGTGGTGATGATGGATGACGCAACCCGTCGCCAGATTGAGGCTGCGGACCCCGCGCGTTCAACATGGCTGACAGCCAATGCGGGCAGCGGCAAGACGCGCGTGCTGACGGATCGGGTGGCGCGGCTGCTGCTGTCGGGCTGTCCGCCTGAACGTATTCTGTGCCTCACCTATACCAAGGCAGCCGCCAGTGAGATGCAGAACCGCTTGCTGAAACGGCTGGGGGCCTGGGCGATGCTGGCGGATGCGCCGCTGCGGGCGGAACTTATGGCGTTGGGGCCGGATCGTCTTCCCGACCTGTCTGCCGCGCGGCGGTTGTTTGCGCAGGCGATCGAGACGCCCGGCGGGCTGAAGGTTCAGACCATCCACAGCTTTTGCGGCGCGGTGCTGCGGCGCTTCCCGCTTGAAGCCGGGGTGCCGCATGGGTTTGCCGAACTGGATGAGCGCAGCGCTGGTTTGCTGCGGCTGGAATTGCTGGAGGAGATGGCGCTGGCGGATGATCCGGTGCTGGATGATTTGCTGTCTTTGGTAGGTGATGGCCGGCTGGATCAGTTTTTGGCGCTGGTGACGGCGGGAGATTTTGGTCAGGCTATCGATGAGGGCCAGATCTACGCGCAATTCGGTCTGACGCCGGGGCTGACCACCGCCGATCTGTTGGCGGATGTTTTTCTGGGTGCCGAGGCCGATCTGCTGGATGGGCTGATCCCGGCGTTGCAGGCGGGGAAGGCAACGGATCAGAAGGCTGCCGCGCGTCTGGCGGAGGCGGACTGGACCGCGCCGGGGTTGGATGATCTGCTGGTGCTGGAAGCCATTCTGCTGACCGGAAGTGGTGCGAAAGAGCCTTTTACGGCCAAGATTGGTGGTTTCCCGACCAAGGATACGCGCGCAGGGCTTGGGGTGTTGCAGGATCGGCTGGAAGATCTGATGCGCCGGGTCGAGGCCGCCCGGCCGCGCCGTCTGGCCTTGCAAGCAGCCGTCAGGACCGCCGCGCTGCATCGGTTCGGCCATGCCTTTGCCAGCCGCTATGCCGCGCGCAAGCTGGAACGGGGCTGGCTGGATTTCGATGATCTGATCCGGCGGACGGCTGCGCTGCTTTCTACCTCGGCCATGGCGCAATGGGTGCTGTGGCGGCTGGATGGTGGCATTGACCATATCCTTGTGGACGAGGCGCAGGACACCAGCCCGGCGCAATGGCAGGTGATCCGGCGGCTGACGGATGAGTTCACCAGCGGTCAGGGCGCAGTGACGGACAAGAACCGGACCCTGTTCGTGGTGGGCGATCCGAAACAGTCGATCTATTCCTTTCAGGGTGCCGATATTCGTGTGTTTGAGGCGATGCGTGATGCCTTTGCCGGGGATTTTGCGCAGATTCAGCAACCGATGCAGCAAACCGGGCTGGCGCATAGTTTCAGGTCCTCACCCGCCATTTTGCAGGCGGTGGATGCGGTGTTTCAGGGCGATGCGGGCGAAGGGTTGGGGGTGCCGCCGCGTCATATCGCCTTTCATCAGGATATGCCGGGGCGAGTTGATCTGTGGCCTGCGATCCCCAAGCCGGAAAAGCCGGAAAAGGGCGACTGGTTCGATCCGGTGGATATGCCCGCTCCCGATTCCGAGATCGAGCGGCTGGCCGAGGCGGTGGCCGAGCAGATTGCCGGGATGATCGGCCAGCCGATTGCGACCTCGCAAGGGGTGCGGGCAATTGATGCGGGAGATGTGCTGATCCTTGTGCAGCGCCGCAATACGCTGTTCGAGGCGCTGATCCGGGCCTGTAAGGCGCGCGGTCTGCCGGTCGCGGGGGCGGACCGGCTGAAGCTGGCGGCGGAACTGGCGGTGCGGGATATTCGCGCGGTATTGGCCTTTCTGGCGACGCCCGAGGATGATCTGTCGTTGGCCTGTGCCTTGCGCTCGCCCTTGCTGGGGCTGTCCGAGGCCGAGCTTTACGAGCTGGCCCATGGTCGTAAGCGCGGGGAATATCTGTGGGCGCGGTTGCGCGACAGCCGGTTTCAGGATCAGCGGACGGTGCTGTCTGATTTGCTGGACCGCGCGGGTTTTGACCGGCCTTACGAGGTGATCTCGCGTCTGCTGACCCGGCATCAGGGGCGCGACCGCCTGCTGGCGCGGCTGGGGGTCGAGGCCGAGGACGGGATAGACGAGCTGCTGTCGCAGGCGCTGGCCTATGAACGGTCAGAGCCGCCATCGCTGACCGGGTTTCTGGTCTGGTTGTCGGGCGATGATGTCGAGGTCAAGCGTCAGCCCGGCAGCGGTGCAGGGCTGATCCGGGTGATGACGGTGCATGGCTCGAAAGGTCTGGAAAGCCCTATCGTGATTTTGCCGGATACGGCCAAGCGCCGTGCGCCAGCCGAGGGGATGCTGGTGCCTCGTGACGACGCGCCGGTGTTGTGGCGTGGGGTCAAGGATGAGCGCCCGGCCCTGATCGCGGAGGCGGCAGAGCAGCAGCGGGACCTGCAAGAGCAGGAGCGGCGGCGGTTGTTGTATGTGGCGCTGACGCGGGCGGAAAGCTGGCTGATTGTGGCGGCGGCAGGCGATGCTGGCGAGGGGCTGGAAAGCTGGCATAGCATGGTGGCTGAGGGGCTGGCCCGTAGTAGTGTTGATTTGGAAAAGCTGCCTTGTGATTGGGGTGAGCATATTCTGCGCCTGTCATATGGCGACTGGCCACAACTCGCAGGGGATAGGGTGCCGGTTGCTGATACCGTTCCGCTGCCGCTGCCGGACTGGTTGCATCAGATGCCGCCGGCGACACCCGTGCCGGTTCTGCCGGTTGCGGCAACGGCGCTGGGTGGCGCCAAGGTGCTGGCCGGGGATGCGGTGCCGGATGACAGCGCGACTGACCGGGGCGTGGCGATGCTGCGCGGTACGCGGTTGCACCTGTTGCTGGAATTGTTGCCCGGTCGTGATCCCGCCTCTTGGGCAGAGACCGCCAGTATCGCGCTGGCCGGGGCTGAAGGTGGGCTGCCTTTGGGGCCGGAACTGGCGGAACTTCTGGATGAGGTTGGCACGATCCTGACGGCCGAAGTGTTGGCCAGTGCCCTTGCGGCACCCGAAGGTGGTGTGGTGCTGACCGAAGTGGCGCTGACCGCGCCCCTGCCCGGCGGACGGCCGCTGAACGGGATTGTTGATCGGCTGATCGTTGCACCGGATCGGGTTGTGGTGATCGACTATAAGTCCAACGTGATCGTTCCGGCCCGTCCCGAGGACACGCCCGAGGGAATCCTGCGGCAAATGGCTGCATATCATGCGGCGTTGCGGGGGATTTATCCGGGCCGTGTGGTTGAA
The DNA here is from genome assembly GCF_030538695.1 of Paracoccus sp. (in: a-proteobacteria). Taxonomy (GTDB): domain Bacteria; phylum Pseudomonadota; class Alphaproteobacteria; order Rhodobacterales; family Rhodobacteraceae; genus Paracoccus. The sequence goes on along the minus strand of NZ_JAUNTN010000014.1, from coordinate 10,215 downwards.
GCGGCGGTGTTGTGGACCTCGGCCCGCGAACTGATGCCGCTGCCCGATGCGCTGCTGGAACAGGTCTGGTCTGCAATCCCCGCCCCTTGACCCGCACGGTCTGGCTGCCTAGCTGTCAGACCAGACCCCGTTCAGGAGACACAGCATGAGCACCAAAGCCGTAACCGATGCTACTTTCGACGCCGAAGTGCGTCAGTCTGACACCCCCGTTCTGGTCGATTTCTGGGCCGAATGGTGCGGTCCGTGCAAGCAGATCGGCCCTGCGCTGGAAGAACTGGCCGCCGAATATGGCGACAAGCTGAAGATCGTCAAGGTCGATGTGGACAGCAACCCGGAAAGCCCGGCGTCGCTTGGCGTCCGTGGTATTCCTGCTTTGTTCATGTTCAAGGATGGTCAGGTCGTGTCCAATAAAACGGGTGCGGCACCCAAGGCCGCGCTGAAAAGCTGGATCGACGAAACTATCTGATTGTTAAGATGTTTCACGTGAAACAAGGCGGCGGGCTTGCGGGCCTGCCGCCTTTTATTATCGGGTGGATTGCCGCGACAGGCGGAACCTTGCCGGATGGCTGCGGGTTGTGACTGCAACTGTAACCAACCGAGAGGGGAAACCATGACCCCGCGCAAGATGATCCGCTTTGTTGCCGCTGCCGCTATTGCCGCCCTGCCCGTTTCAGGTGCTTTTGCGGCGATTGAATCCGCCGCATGGAACAATGCCAATCCGCGTGGCTGGTCTGCGGTATCCGGTGTTGATACCCGTTCGGTGATGGAATCCGTGCGCGATCAGACCGCCGTTGCGGCGGACCAGCCCTATTGCGATGTGACCAAGGCTGTCGAAGATACGCTGCGGCATGATTTTACGGAAAGTTTTGTCAGCGCAGGTGCGGATGACACCCAGCTTTGGGGGTCCGAGCAGATGGGAACCTGGACATTGGTGATGAATCGCGGTGATGGCACGGCCTGCATTGTGGCATCAGGTGTCGGTTATCAGACTGAAACCAGTCCGCAACGCTATTTCGCCCTTGCCGGGTTGCGCTGAGCCTGCCTTATATCGGCCAGACCGATCTGTCAGGTGCCGCAATGAACGCATATTCCCCCCTGAACGCCATGACTTGTGCAAAGGGGCGGTGCCAATGATCCGGGCATTGTGGATTGGGGGTGGCTGGCTGTCGGTGCTGCTGGGAGTGGTCGGGGTGTTTCTGCCGATCATGCCGACAGTGCCGTTCTTGTTGCTGGCCAGCCTGTGTTTCGCCCGAGGCTCGCCGCGCTTGCATCGCTGGCTGCGTCTGCATCCGCGCTTTGGTCGTTCGATCCGCGACTGGGAAGAACACGGCGCGATTCCAGCCCATATCAAGGTGATAGCGGTTACGGCCATGGCTGGATCTGTCGTGATCGGGGTCATGCTGTTGCCGCCTCTGGCAATCTGGGGGCAATCCATCGTGCTGTTTCTGGTGTCGCTGTTTGTCGTTACCCGGCCCGAACCGCCAAGGGGGACGCGCCGGAAACCGCGCAATGCGCCGAAAAATCTTGATATTTGATGTCTGATCGGCAAGCCTGCGGCTATCACGCAACCCCCTGAAGGATCTTGCCATGAGCAAACGTGACGACCTGATTGCGAAATATGCCGCCGATATGAAGGACAAGCTGGGCATGGCCCCGGATATGGACTTGCTGACCAAGGTGGTGATCGGCTGTGGCCCCTCGATCTATAACGCTGATGCCGAAACCGTTTCGGCCAGCGACCCTGATGAGGTTGCCCGCGTCAAGAACAACTTTCTGGTCAAGAAGCTTGGCCTTGCGGACTCGCCGGAGCTGGATGCCGCGATTGATGCGGTGTTCGAGAAATACGGCCGGTCCAACCGCAACAAATACCGCCCGGTGGTCTATTATCTGCTGACCGAGCATTTCGGCAAACAGGCAGTTTACGCCTGATCGGTTCGGGTGGGCGGTCAGACGGCCGCCTGCCCCATCTGCTGCCGGAAAAATGCCGAGCCGCGGGCAGCTACGGCCATTTCATCCGCTGCCGCCAGCAAAGCCGGGGCCAATTCTGTCATGCGTGTCTCGTCCAGCAGGATCGCTGGTCCGGCGATGGACAGCGCCCCAAGCGTCCGCCCGTCAGCCATCCGCACTGGCGCGGCCATTGCCGCCATGCCGGGAATGAAGCTGTTGACCGTCACCGACCAGCCTTGCGCCCGTGTTTGCGCCAGCCGGGCCAGAAACTCGGTTGCCCCCGATGGGGCACCCTGACCGGAACTGGCCTGCGCAAAGCCCTGACGCGCGACCTTTTCCAGCGCCTGATCGTCGCTGAGCGTTGACAGCCAGGCCAGACCGCTGGCTGAACTGGCCAGATGTGCCGTCGCCCCCTGCTCACGCCCCGGATCATAGCGCAACCCGGTCGTTGCGCCTTGTGCCACCGCCACCCACACCAGATTGCCGCCGTCAATTACGCTTAACCGCACAAGCTGCTGGCTGGTCGCGGCCAGACGGTCCAGCACCGGTTGGGCGATGTCGGTAATCCCGGCCTGTGCCAGATAAGACAGGCCAAGGGCGGGCAGTTTCATCCCCAGCGTATAGGCGCTGCGGGTGCCATCCTGATGCACATAGCCATATTCAACCAGTTGATTCAGCAGGCGATGTGTGCCGCTGGCGGGCAGGTCCAGCGTTTGCGCAACCTGTCCGACGGCCAACCCCTCGGGGTGGGCAGACAGCAGATCCAGCACCGACAGGCCGCGTTCCAGCGAAGAACTCATCTTCATCCCCCCCAGCAGATATGTTCCAGTTTGAAATGATATTCCGAAAGTTGCGCTCCGGCAATCGCTCACATAATCGGAATACAATTCCATTATTGACTTCAGTTTTAATTATGCGACAAGTGGACGCAGCAAAGGGGGCAGGATGATGCAATTGGATGGTGAAACGCGGCTGATCCCGATTCTGGGTGATCCGATCGGTCAGGTGAAATCCCCGGCGCTGCTGACGGCGGCGCTGGCACAGCAGGGGTTGAACGCCATCGTGCCGCCACTCCATGCGCCTGCGGCTGATTTCGCCGCTATCGTTGCCGGGTTGAAGCTGGTTGGCAATGTCGATGGGCTGGTCATTACCGTGCCGCATAAGTTCAGCGCGGCGTCGGTCTGTGACCGGCTGTCGGATCAGGCGCGCTTTCTTGGCGGTGCGAATGTCATCCGGCGCGAGGCTGATGGCGCTTGGTTTGGCGATCATTGCGACGGTCAGGGTTATGTCGCGGGGATCAGGGCGCAAGGTGGCGAGGTTCAGGGGCGATCTGTTCTGCTGATCGGTGCAGGCGGCGCCGGTTCAGCAATTGCTTACGAGTTTCTGCGCCAAGGGGCGTCTGAACTGGCCATCCATGATGCCGACACCGTGCGGCGCGACAGCCTGATTGCGCGGCTGAACGGCGAGTTTTCAGGTTGCGCACGGGCGGGCAGCATGGATCCGGGCGGCTTTGACATTATCGCCAACGCCACGCCGATGGGGATGCAGCCCGATGATCCGCTGCCGGTTCAGACCGATCGCCTGAATGCCGCGCAATTCGTCGCCGATTGCGTGACCCGCCCCGAGATCACCCCGATGATCGCCGCCGCGCGGGCTATTGGCTGCAACACCATGACCGGGCTGGGCATGTTCAACGGCGTGGCCGAACGCATGGTCGCCTTTTACACCGCCACCGCGCGGTAATTTGTCCGAAACTGGGAGGGATAGGACATGAAACGACGCAATTTCATTGGTATAAGCACTGCTGCACTGCTGGCGCTGGCAGCCCCGGCGTTGGCGCAGGATTACCCTGCGCGGGAAATCACCGGCATCATTCAATGGGGTGCGGGCGGGGCGACCGATACGGTCAGCCGCGCCTTGCAGCATGACGCCGAGCAGGCTTTGGGCGGACGTATGGTCATGACCAACCGTTCCGGCGGTTCCGGGGCCATCGGGATGCGCTTTGCGCAGGCGCAGCGGGCCGATGGCTATACGCTGTTGTTTGGCGCTGAAAATCCGCAGCTTTACAAGGTGTTGGGCCTTGCCGATGCGGATTACGGCGATTTCTTCCCGGTCAACCTGCCGGGGCGTGGTGTAGTCGTGCTGGCGGTCCCGGCGGATTCGCCTATTCAGGATATGCAGGGCTTGCTGGACGCTGCGCGGGCCAATCCGGGCAAGCTGCGGATGGGGTCGATGGGACCGGGCAGCCTGTCCCATGTCACCGAAACGATGGTCAAAACGACGGGCGATTTTCAGGTGACGTCGGTGCCATTTGACGGCGAAGGCCCCGGCCTGACGGCGATGATGGGGGGTGCGGTGGATTTCATCCCGGCCAGCCTGTCAGCGGCCAAGCCGATGCTGGATGCGGGCCGCATCCGCGCCATTGCCGTTGTCAATGCCGGGGAAATCAGCCAGTTACCCGGCGTCCCGCCGATCACCGACACCCTGCCCGATCTGGCACGTTTCCTGCCTTGGGGGCCGTTCTATGGCGTCTTTGTGGCCAAGGATGCGCCGCAGGACGCCCGTGACAAGCTGGTCGCCGCCTTTCATACCGCCGCGCAATCGCCGGATTTCGTTGCGCTGATGGAAAACCGGGGCAATGTGATGATGAATGTCTCGGGCGATGAGGCGCGGGCGTTTCTGGACAATTGGCAGTCGGTCACAAGCTGGCTGCTGTATGAGGCCGGAGCGACGAAACATTCCCCGGAAGATTTCGGCATCCCGCGTCCATGACCAGCGACCGGAATCAGTATGACGTGATCGTTGTCGGCTCGGGTGCGTCCGGGCTGGCGGCGGCGGTGACGGCGGCCGAAGCCGGGCTGTCGGTGCTGGTTCTGGAAAAGCACCATCAGTTCGGCGGCACAAGCGCATGGTCAGGTGGCTGGCTGTGGGTGCCGCGGAACCCGCTGGCGGTTCAGGCCGGGATCGTCGAGGAGGCCGACACCATCCGCAGCTATCTGCGGGCGGTGATTGGCAATCACTATGACGCGCCCCGGATCGACGCCTTTCTGGAGGCCGCGCCGGATATGGTGGCGTTTTTCCGCGACATCGGCATGGAATGGGTGGCGGGCAACACCATCCCCGACATGCTGGGCGATCTGCCCGGCGCGGGGGTTGGCGGACGGTCTGTCACCGCCGCGCCGTTTGACGGGCGGCGGCTGGGGCGCGACCTGCACCGGCTGCGCCCGCCGAAACCGGAAACGGCGTTCTTTGGCATGGGCATCGCCTCGGGGGCTGACCTTGGGCATTTCCTGCGGGCAGGGCGTTCGCTGCGGTCCTTCGCCTATGTCACGCGGCGGTTCCTGCGCCACATCTGGGACAGCGCGACGGTCGGGCGCGGGCGGCTGTTGGTGAACGGCAATGCTTTGGTGGCGCGGCTGGCACGGCTGGCGCTGGATCGCGGTGTCGAGATTCGCACCGAAGCGCCTGTCGCCGCCCTGCTGCGAGAGGGTGAGCGGGTCAGCGGTGTGCGTTTGGGCGATAATGCCGAAATCACCGCACGGTATGGGGTCGTTCTGGCGGCGGGTGGTTTTCCCGCCGAACCTGCGCGACGGCAGGCATTGTTTCCGCACACACCCACCGGGGCTGAACACTGGACCGCTGCCCCGCCGGAAAACACCGGCGACGGGCTGACCCTTGGCGAAGGCGCGGGCGGGGTGATCGACACCGATCTGGCCCATCCGGCCAGTTGGGCGCCGGTGTCGCTGGTGCCGGGGGGTGGCCATTTCCCGCATCTGATCGAGCGCGCCAAGCCCGGCATCATTGCCGTGACGCTGGACGGCAACCGCTTTACCAATGAGGCCGACGGCTACCATCAGGTTATCGCCGCGCTTCTGGCCGCCACGCCGCAGGGACAGCAGCCGCGATGCTGGCTGATCGCGGATCACCGCTTTGTGCGGCGTTACGGGCTGGGCCATGCCAAGCCTGCGCCGGTGCCGCTGTGGTCTGCGCTGTGGTCGGGCTATCTGAAAAAAGGCCGGACGCTGGCTGATCTGGCCGCCGCCTGCGGGATCGACGCGGCGGGGCTGGCCGCCACCGTGGCCGAATACAACCGCCACGCCGAACGGGGCCGCGACCCTGCGTTTCACCGGGGCGAGACGCCCTATAACTGCATCAACGGCGACCCTGACCACGACGGCCCGAACCCCTGCGTCGCGCCGATCATCCAAGGCCCGTTCTATGCGGTCGAGGTGCTGCCCGGCAGCCTTGGCAGTTTCGCCGGGCTGGCGACCGATGCTCGCGCGCGGGTGCTGGACGGTGCGGGCCAGCCGGTGCCGGGCCTTTATGCGGTCGGCACCGATGCGGCCAGCGTTATGGGCGGCACCTATCCGGCGGGGGGAATTAACCTTGGCCCCGGCATGACATTCGGCTTTATCGCCGCGCAGGACATCGCTTCACGAAAGGAAAACTCATGAAATATTACGAGCTTGCCATCCTGTTCCTGCCTATGGGGACAGCTCCCAAGGCCATCGAGGGCGTCCCTGCCTTTGCAAACGAGGGCGCGGGCCGCTTTCTGGGCATGTGGATGGTCGATACCGGTCGCCTGAACCGCATGTTCGTGCTGCGCGGGTTTGACGATCTGGCGCAGATGATGGCGGAACGCAAACGCACGCATGAAAGCACCAGCCCCTTTGGCTGTGGCGACGTGCTGGGCGATCTGTCGCTGGACAGTTTCGAGGCATTTCCCTTTATCGCCCCGGTCCAGCCCGGTGAATATGGCGGCGTCTATGAGTTCCGCACCTATCCGTTCAAGCTGGCCGGCGGTTTCCCCGAAACGGCGGCAAAATGGGAACAAGCCCTGCCCGAACGGGAAAAGTTTTCCAAATGCCTGCTGGCGGCACGCGCTCTGGATGGGCGCCCGCGTTTCCTGAACATCTGGCCCTATGCCGATATCGCCGCACGGTCCAAGGCGCGGGCGGATTCGGTCGCCGCCGGAATCTGGCCGCCTGCGGGCGGGCCGGCCTGGCTGAAATCGGAAATGGAATCGGAAATCGGGATTCCGGCGGCGGGGTCTCCGCTGCGCTGATGATGGAAACGCCCCGCATCTGCGGGGCGTTTTGCCTTACAGGTCATCCGGCGTCGGCAGCCCGGCGGCATGACGCGCCACGCGCCAGCCAAAGACCAGCGCTGGTCCGATGGTCGTGCCAGGCCCCGGATAGGTTCCGCGAAAGATGCTGGCCGCGTCATTGCCGACCGCATAAAGACCGGGGATCGTGCCACCCTGCCCCTGAACCTGCCCGTGAATATCGGTGACGATCCCGGCGCTGCTGGCCAGATCGGCCGGGCGGACCTGCACGGCATGGAACGGTCCCGGCCCGATGGCGCGCAGGCAGGGGTTCGGCCCGACCGAGGCATCGCCGTTGAAACGGTTCATCACGCTGGTGCCGCGCCCCATCGGGTCATCGCCGGTTTCCGCCGCTTGGTTATAGGCGGCAACGCTGTCGGCCAGCCCCGCCGCATCGACGCCAATCGCACCGGCCAGCCCGGTCAGATCGGCTGCGCTGACGACATATCCCGCCTTTTGCAGCCGCCGCAGCCCGCGCCCGCCCGGCAAGACCAGACCAAGCCCGTAACGGCGAATGAACGCATCGTCACAGATCAGCCAGGCCGGGAACGCCCCCTGCGCAATCTGGCCCATGCTGAAATCATGGTAGCTGTTGCTTTCGTTCACGAACCGCCGCCCCTGCGTATTTACCGCCAGCAGGCCCGGTTTGGCCCGGTCCAGCAGGATATGCGGCCAGACCGCCAGATGACCATCGGCCCGGCGATAGGACGAAACCGGCATCCACAACGCCGGGCTGTCGCCACCATCGTCAAGCCGCCCGCCCACCGCCTGCGCGGCATCCGCCCCGTCGCCGGTGTTGGTTTTGGGGGCAAGTGACAGATCGCGCGTTTCAGGCGGAAACAGTGCCGCCCGGATCGCCGGGTTCCACGCCACGCCGCCAGTGGCCAGCACCACCCCGCGCCGCGCCCGAACCCGGACGGGGCCTTGCGGCGTGGTCAGTTCAGCGCCGGTCACACGGTCGCCCTCGCGGATCAACCGGGCCAGCGGCGCGTCATAGATCACCGGCACGCCACGCGCACGCAGGCTGAACAGCAGCCGCGCCACCAGCGCGTTGCCCATCAGCAGCCGTGTTCCGCGCGGGTGGCGCAGCCGGTCGGCCAGATAGCGCAGCACGATCCCCGCGCCCTGCCGGAAGTTCGCGACCGATCCAAAGGGATTCAGCAGCGCGTCCAGCTCGTTCCGGCCAGCCATCATGCCGCCAAGGCCCAGAAACTCGGGCCTTGGGGCGCGGATGCGGGCAAAATCGGCACCCAGCAGCCGCCCGTCAAAGGCCAGCGGTCCCATGGCCCGCCCGCCATAGGCCGCCCCCGGCCCGTCCAGATAATCGGGATGCGCAGCAGCGGCGGCGAATTGCACCTGCGTTTCGTCCTGAAACTGCGCGAATGCCGCCCGGGCCGAGGCCAGAAACGCCTCGCGCAGATCGTCGCCGCCGCGATTGCCGACGACATGGCGCAGGAAGGTATCCGCATCAGCGGCGCTGTCACCGGTCAGCGCGTTCCCCGGCACCCAGACTGTCCCGCCCGAAGTCGCCGTGGTGCCGCCGACCTGATCGGTCTTTTCCGCGATCAGCACGTCCAGCCCATTCAGCGCCGCGATCAGTGCCGTGCCCATGCCACCCGCGCCCGCGCCGCAGATCAGCAGATCCGTTTCACGATCCCATTCCATTGTCGCCCCCTTATGCCGCGTCCAGAACCGCGTGGGTGGTATCATAAGCCCGTTGTGCCGTATCTTCGGGCGACAGGCGGTTCGTCCGGTCCGCCACCTCGACCGAGATCATCACGCCGGGCGGAATCGCCCGCGCCAGCCCGGTCAGATCAATGCCCCCTGCCCCCGGCATCAGCCGTGCGCCGCGCGCAATGGCGATCAGCCCTTCGTCGCTGGGGTCGTAATCGGCGGGACCATCGCAGAACTGAACATAGTTGATCCAATCGCGCGGCAGGTCGCGCACCTGATCCGGCGTCGCGCCCGCGCGGTCATAATGCAGCGCGTCGATCAGCAGGCCCACGTTTGGCGCACCCGCTGCCTGAATGATCCGCCGCGCAGTGGGCAGGTCAGGAACGGCGGTCCAGGGCATGAACTCCAGATCGGCGGTCATATTGAACTGCGCCGCAGTGGCGCAGAACCGGGCATAGTTGTCGGTCAGCCGTGCTTCGTCCCGGTCGTCCCCGGCCACCAGCACGTGCCGCGCGCCAAGCTGGGCGGCGCGGTCCAGAAACGGCAGCGTGGTGGCAACGTCGAACCCTGCGCCAAGGCGGATAATTTCCACATCCGCCACCGCCAGCCCGGTATCGCACAGTGCCGCCAGCGTCTCGGTCAACAGGGCGTTGTCGGTCAGGATCGGATAAGGCCCTTCACCCTGAAACGCAGCAGGCAGCAGGCGCAGCCCGACCGCGGCGAAACCAGCTTTGGCCGCCGCCTGAATCATGGTGGGCGGTGATACATCGGGCAATGTCAGAAAAGCCAGCGACAGCGGATGTTTGGCACCCATGATCCCCTCCCCGGATGGCTGATGCCCGTCCGGGGTAGCGGATCACAAAACGGAATACAATTCCAATTTTGATTCTTGTTCACGCTTGTGGGGCAGTAGGGTCCGGCTCTTCGGGGGTTGCAGGCAAGTCGCGCGGGGAAATCAGTGTGTAAACCGTCGGCACGATGAACAGGGTGAACAAGGTACCAACGGTGATGCCGGAAAAAATCACCAGCCCCATGGCAAAGCGGGCTGCCGCCCCTGCCCCGTCGGCGGTCATCAGCGGCACCACACCCACGGCGGTGGCGATGGTGGTCATCAGGATCGGGCGCAGCCGCAGCCGGGCGGCCTGAACCATCCCGGCTTCGCGGCTCAGGCCAAGCTCATGCCGCTGCTGGTTGGCGAATTCGACCAGCAGGATACCGTGTTTGGTGATAATCCCGATCAGCGCCAGCATCCCGATCTGCGTATAGATGTTCAGCGTGCCAAGCCCGATGTTCAGTGGCACGATCACCCCGAAAATTGCCAGTGGCACGGTCATCAGAATGATGAACGGGTCGCGGAAGCTCTCGAATTGCGCCGCCAGCACCAGATAGATTACCACCAGCGCCAGACCAAAGGCGGCGATGATGCCTGAACCTTCGGTCTTTTCGGTGCGTGACTGGCCGGAATAGTCGATAAAGAACCCGTCGGGCAG
>NZ_JAUNTN010000013.1 GCF_030538695.1 Paracoccus sp. (in: a-proteobacteria) | reverse complement strand
CTGAACAATACAGAAAAATCCCGAAAAATAACGGCAAAGCTAGGGGCGTAGCCCCTCTTGGCCTGCGGCCAATTCACCCCGGGATATTTTTATGAAGAAGAATTGGACGCTCTGGGGGCGGCTTTCCCTTCCTTGATTTTGGCGGCCAGATCGCGGGCGATGGCGAAGGCACCCTTGATGCGGTCGGCATCGGTCGCCCATTCGCGGCGGATGGTGATTTTATTGTCGGTCACTTTTGCTTGCCCGCGCTGATCGGTCAGAAAACTGACCAGCCCGGCCGGGTTGGGGAACTTGTCCTGATGGAACTGGATCGTGGCCCCTTTGGGACCAGCGTCGAGCCGTGCGATATTGGCACGTTTCGCCATCGCCTTGATGCGCATGACCAGCAACAAGGTATTGACCTCCCGCGGGAGCGGGCCGAAACGGTCGATCAGCTCGGCGGCAAAGCCTTCCATCTCGACCTTGGTGGAGAGATCCGCGAGGCGGCGGTAAAGACCAAGCCGAACGTCAAGGTCTGCGATGTAACCTTCTGGAATCGTAACTGGAACGCCAAGATTCAGGGTCGGTGCCCATTCGTCGTCCGGGGCGCCCTCGATCTCGCCGGATTTCAGCTTAGCGATGGTTTCTTCCAGCATTTGCTGGTAAAGTTCAAAGCCAACCTCCTTGATATGACCGGACTGTTCTTCGCCCACGATATTGCCCGCGCCCCGGATGTCCAGATCCTGAGATGCAAGATTAAATCCCGCCCCCAAGCCATCGATATTTGCGAGAAATTTCAGTCGGCGCATGGCTTGCGGGGTCAGCGGCGCACGGGGTTTGGTGGTCAGATAACAATAGGCCCGCGCCTTGGACCGCCCGACCCTGCCCCGGATCTGGTAAAGCTGCGCCAGCCCGAACATATCCGCCCGCCAGACGATCATCGTGTTGGCGGTTGGAATGTCCAGCCCGCTTTCCACGATCGTTGTCGCCAGCAGCACATCATGGCTGCCATCGTAAAACGCATTCATCCGCTGGTCCAGATCACCCGCCGCAAGCTGGCCATGGGCGGTAATCACGCTGACTTCGGGGACGTGTTCGGCGATCCAGTCCTGAATATCGGGCAGATCAGACAGGCGCGGCACCACGAAGAACGACTGCCCGCCCCGGTATTTCTCGCGCAAAAGCGCCTCGCGGATGGTCAGGCTGTCGAACTCGGACACATAGGTGCGGATCGCCAGCCGGTCCACCGGCGGCGTGCCGATGATCGAGAGGTCACGCACCCCGGTCAGCGACATTTGCAGCGTGCGCGGGATCGGCGTCGCGGTCAGGGTCAGGACGTGAATATCGCTGCGCAACTCCTTCAGGCGTTCTTTATGCGCTACGCCGAAATGCTGTTCCTCGTCGATAATCAGCAGGCCAAGATCTTTGAAACGCACAGCTTTTGCCAGAACGGCATGGGTGCCGACGACAATATCCACGCTGCCATCTGCAAGGCCCGCGCGGGTTTGGCTGGCCTCTTTGGCAGGGATAAACCGCGATAGCCCGTGCACATTGATCGCCGTGCCACGGAAGCGTTCGGTAAAACTTTTCAGATGTTGCCGCGCCAGCAAAGTTGTCGGCGCGACCACCGCCACCTGCTTGCCCTGCGAGGCCGCAATGAAGGCCGCACGCATCGCCACCTCGGTCTTGCCAAACCCCACATCGCCCACCACCAGCCGGTCCATCGGGCGGCCTGCGGCAAGATCCGTTTCCACATCCTCAATCGCGGCCGCCTGATCGTCGGTTTCATTATAGGGGAAACGCGCGGCGAAACTCTCCCATTCATGGTGGGCGGGCTCCAGCACCGGGGCGGCCCGCAAAAGACGCTCGGCGGCAATGCGCATCAGCTTGTCAGCAATGCGTTTGATACGCTCTTTCAGGCGGGCCTTGCGGGCTTGCCATGCGCCGCCGCCAAGACGGTCCAGCAAGCCCTCTTCGTGACCATAGCGGCTGAGAAGCTCGATGTTTTCCACCGGCAGGAACAGCCGGTCCCCACCCGCATATTCCAGCGCCACGCAATCATGCGGCACCCCGGCGGCGGTAATGGTTTCCAACCCGGTATAGCGCCCGATCCCATGCTCCACATGCACCACCAGATCGCCCGGCGTCAGCGTGGTGATGTCTTTCAGAAAGTTTTCCGCCTTGCGCCGCTTTTTAGCACCCCGGATCAGCCGGTCGCCAAGGACATCCTGTTCCGAGATCACCACCAGCGGCAGCTTGCCCACCGCCTGACCATGGGCCTCGAAGCCCTCCTCCAGCGGCCAGACGGTCAGGGCCAGCGCACCCGCGCGGTCAGGCAATTCACGAATATCGCTGATCGTGGTTAACCCGGCCACGCCCTCATCAGCCAGCAAGCCGGACAGACGCTCTCGGGCGCCCTCGGAAAAGCTGGCAAGAACCACCCGGCCATACCTCACCTTGTTTCGAAGATGATCCGCCAAGGAACCGAACAAATTGAGATTTTCGGACTGACGTTCAGGAGCAAAGTTGCGACCCAGGCGGCCCTCGGCGTCCAGCACCCCCGGTCCCGGTGGTGCGGACAGTGCAGCCAGCCGGATCACCCGACGAGGGGCCAGCCATGCCGCCCATTCGCCCGCATCGGCATAAAGCCCGGCGGGCTGCACCGGGCGATAGGGCGCATCGCCCGCAGCTTTGCGGGCCAGTGCCTCGCGTCGGGCGGCGTATTGTTCGGAAACACTGTCCCAGCGGGCCTCGCGGACCTGTTCCAGATGGTCGTCCAGCATCACCGAAGCGTCAGGCAGATAGTCAAACAGGCTGTCCAGACCGTCAAAAAACCAAGGCAGCCAATGTTCCACACCCGCCTGTTTGCGCCCGGAGCTGACTGATTCATACAGCGGATCGGATGCGCCCGCGCCATATTCCGCCCGGTAATTTTGCCGGAACCGGGCGATAGCGGCATCGTCCAGCATGACCTCGGACATGGGTGCAAGGTCGATGGCGTCCAGCTTTTCGGTGGTGCGTTGGGTTTCGGCATCAAAGCGACGCACCCCGTCCAGCACATCCCCGAACAGGTCCAGCCGCACCGGCCCCGCCTGTCCCGGTGCGTAAATGTCGATGATCCCGCCGCGAATGGCATAATCGCCGGGTTCCGTCACCGTGGGCGATTGCACAAAGCCCATCCGCGCCAGAAACCCGCGCAAGCTGTCTTGATTGATCCGCTCACCCACGCGGGCGGAAAAGCTGGCCCCTTGCAGCGAGGCGCGCGGTGGCACCCGCTGCATCGCCGCCGAAGCCGTGGTCAACAGCACGAACGGCCCCCGAATCGCACCATGCGCCAGCGCCGTCAGAACCGCCAGCCGCGCGGCTTGCAGGCCCGCTGCCGGGGAAATTCGATCATAGGGCATCGTGTCCCATGCGGGAAACTCCAGCACCACGGCCTGCGGGGCAAAAAAGGCCAGCGCAGCACGCATCGCAGCCATGCGGCGGTCGTCGCGGGCGATGTGGATGACGGGCTGGCCCCGAGACAACTCTCGGGCCAACAGGGCGGCGTCATAGCCTTCGGGTGCGCCGGACAGGATCAGGTGGTCGGACATGAAACCTCAGATAGCGCGGCGCGGCGTGGCGTCAAGCATCAGATGCCGAACGGGTGCAGCAGCCGCCAGATCGCGCCCACCATCGCCGTTGCCATCACCGAAATCACGCCAAGCGCAAAGACCAGCCGGCTATGCCAGACCATGCGCCGCGCCGCCTGCGTGGCAATGTCGCGCAATGGCTCTGCACTGTTCAGCAACCGCGCCAACCGCGCTGCCAGCCACAGGTTCAGCAACCACAGCAGCGCCAGCGGCGTCAGCAGCAGGCTGGCGGCCAGCGCCAGTTCCAGCCCAAGCCCGGCCCCCAGCGCCCATAGCCCGCCAAGGCCAAAGCCGCCGATCCCGACCAGCACCGCGCGTTCTACCGGCGTTGGCTGCCAGCGCGGCAGGTTCAGCGACAGCCAGTCCAGCAGCGCCACGGCCTCGGGCGGCTCGGGCGTGGGGCTGTTCAGGCTACGACGCGCAGCGGCGATGACCTCACGCGGAACACCAAGAACACGACGCCCGGCCCGCGTCCAGACCCATGCCAGCGCCACCCAGTACCAGACCACGCCAAAGCTGCGGGCATCCATCAGGTCCAGAAATCCGCTGATCTGAGGCACGGCTGTTTCCTTGTTCTTTCGCGCCCGCGACCTTAGAACGAGGGCGCAAGACAGGAAAGGCCCCATCATGGCAACCCCGATCATCGCCCCCTTCCCCGCCACCCGGTTGCGTCGCCTGCGCAAAAGCCCGGCCATGCGCGCCATGGTCTCCGAGGTCAACCTGACTCCTTCAAACCTGATCTGGCCGATTTTCGTGACCGAGGTAACAGGTGGCGCAGGCGAGATCCCTTCGATGCCCGGCGTTCACCGGCTGACACTGGACGGGGCAAAACGGGCTGCGGAACAAGCGGCAAAGCTGGGGATTCCGGCAATTTGCATCTTTCCCCATGCCGACCCGGACCTGAAGAACGAGACCTGCGAACGTGCATGGGACGCCGACAATATCGGCAACCGCGCGATCCGCGCCGTAAAAGAAGTCGCCCCCGATCTGGTGGTGATGACCGATATTGCGCTGGACCCTTACAACAGCAACGGCCATGACGGGCTGGTGCGCGATGGGGTGATCCTGAATGATGAAACCGTCGAGGCGCTGGTGCGCATGGCGCTGGTGCAGGCGGAATCCGGGGCTGATCTGCTGGGGCCGTCCGACATGATGGACGGGCGCATCGGTGCATTGCGTGGCGCCCTGGAAAGCGCCGGGCATCGGGATGTGGCAATCCTGTCCTATGCGGCAAAATATGCCAGCGCCTTTTATGGGCCGTTCCGCGATGCGGTCGGGGCCTCGGGCCGGCTGGTCGGGGACAAGAAAACCTATCAGATGAACCCCGCCAACCGTGACGAGGCCCTGCGCTGCGTTGCCCGCGATCTGGCTGAAGGCGCGGATATGGTCATGGTCAAGCCGGGAATGGCATATCTGGACATCTGCCGCATGGTCCGCGACCAGTTCGCCGCGCCGACCTTTGCCTATCAGGTTAGTGGCGAATATGCGATGATCGAAGGCGCGATCCGCAACGGCTGGCTGTCGCGCGATGTGGTTCTGGAAAGCCTGCTGGCCTTCCGCCGCGCGGGCTGTGACGGGGTGCTGACCTATTTCGCCCCGCAGGTTGCGGAAATGCTGGCCTGAAAGCAGATTTTGCCCTATTCTTCTGCGGGTCAACCGGGGCGCGACGACCTCGGGCGCAATCCTGAGGAATGGGGCAGAATATGTTGAACAGACGAACCTTTCTTGCCAGCTCCGCCGCAACTGCGGGGCTGGCGGCCTGTGGCGATCAGGCGATCAGTTTTGACGGCACGCAGCGGATCGAAGGCCGTGTCGATGCCACGCGCAACTATATGCTGAACAATGTGCCGATGACCCAACCACTGCTGTCCAGCGCCAAGGCGGTGCTGTATATGCCGCTGCTGACCGAAGCCGGCTTCGGTGTTGGCGGCGCCTATGGTGAAGGTGCGCTGCGGATCGGGGATAACACCGTAGCCTATTATTCCGCCGCAAAAGCCAGCATCGGCTTGCAGGCCGGGGCGCAACAATATGCCCACGCCCTGTTCTTCAACACCGATGCGGCGCTGAATGATTTTCGCAGCCGCCCGGTCTGGTCCGCCAGTGCCGACGCCTTTTACGCCCTGCCCGCCACCGGCATGGAAATTGGCCGCGACACGCTGACCATGCAATACCCCATTATCGCGGTGATCTTCGGCCAGTCCGGGCTGATGGCCGGCGCCGCGATCGAAGGCACGAAATACACCCGTATCGCTGGCATCGGCGCGGCAGGCGCGACCAGCGTTATCCCCGGACTGAACCGGGGGTGACGGCTGCAAGGCCAGATGCCTCCGGCGGGGATATTTAGAGACAAAAGATCACAAAGCGCAGCACCCTGCCCCATCTTTTGTCAGAAATATCCCCGCCGGAGGCAAAAAAATGGGGCCGCAAGGCCCCTTTTTCTTAGCTTCCCGAGATCACCCGGACATAATTGCGGGTTTCACGATAGGGCGGAATGCCGCCATGTTTCTGGACCGCTCCTGGCCCGGCATTATAGGCCGCCAGCGCCAGCCGCCAGTTGCCGAACTGGTTATACATCATGCGCAGGTAGCGCGCCCCACCCTCAAGGTTCTGGATCGGATCGCGCGGATCGACGCCCAGTTTTGCCGCAGTGCCGGGCATCAACTGCGCCAGACCATGTGCGCCCTTGTGGCTGCGGGCGTTCGGGTTCCAGCCCGATTCCTGTTGAACCAGCCGCAGGAACAGATCCTCGGGGATGCCGTGTTTACGCGCTGCGGCGCGGGCGTGCGGCACATAGGCGCTGTTGCGCCCGCGATACGAGGGGATACGCTCGGTCAGCTCAATGGTGATCGAGGTCTGCGCCCCTTCCGGCTGAAGCCGGACAGAACGCTGATATTGCTGCGAAAGACGGGTATCCATCAACCGGGTCTGACGCTCGAACTGTGCCGCGCGGGTCTTGCTGGATGCACCGCCAAGGCGCAGCCCGTCAGCATGGGCGGGAACCGCAACGGCAAGCGCCGCGACCGCCAGAGTTGCCGCTTTCAGCCCCATGAACATGGTGGATTTGCTCATCCTCTGCCCCTCGTCTTATGCGAACTTGACGGCATATTACCCAAAATTAACGATTGCGAAACCCTTTGCTGATAAGAACGCGCAAGGCGATGGGCGAAAAGCTGCCGATGGGGTGCCAGGGAAACCGCTTCCCTGCGGCCCCGCATCAGGTTAGATCAGGCTCAAGATTTTTACGGCAAAGGACAAGCAGATGGCAGGCAGCGTCAACAAGGTCATTCTGATCGGCAATCTGGGTGCCGACCCCGAGGTGCGCACATTTCAGAACGGCGGCAAGGTGGTGAACCTGCGCATTGCGACCAGCGAGACCTGGCGCGACCGCAATTCGGGCGAACGGCAGGAACGCACACAATGGCATTCCGTCGCCATTTTCTCGGAACCGCTGGCCAAGGTGGCTGAGCAATATCTGCGCAAGGGCAGCAAGGTCTATATCGAGGGTCAGCTTGAGACCCGCAAATGGCAGGACCAATCCGGCCAGGACCGCTACACGACCGAGGTCGTCCTACGCCCCTTCCGCAGTGAGCTGACCATGCTGGATGGTCGCGGCGAAGGTGGCGGCGGCGGGCGCGGTGGTCAGGGCGGCTATGGTGGCGACAGCTACAGCGGCGGCGGTGACAGCTATGGCGGCGGTTCATCGCGTGGTGGTCAGCAGGCCCCGGCACGGGCCGAGTTCGACGACGATATTCCGTTCTGATCCGAACCACGAAAAGCCGCCCGCAGGGAACGCGGGCGGCTTTCCCATTGCGCAGGCCCGCCCCCCGTCCTAGCCTGCCGCCAAGCGAAAAGGGGGGATCAAAAATGACCGACGCTTGGGGATTTGACACGACCGCGATCCATGCCGGGGCGGAACCCGATCCGGCGACGGGGGCGCGGCAGGTGCCGATTTACCAGACCACCGCCTATCAGTTCCGCGACGCCGATCACGCGGCGCGTTTGTTCAACCTGCAAGAAGTCGGATATATCTATTCGCGCCTGACCAACCCGACCGTCGCGGCCTTGCAGAACCGGCTTGCCGCGCTGGAGGGCGGCGCGGGGGCGGTATGCTGTTCGTCCGGTCATGCGGCGCAGATCATGGCGCTGTTTCCGCTGATGGGACCGGGACTGAACATCGTGGCCTCGACCCGGCTTTATGGCGGCACGATCACCCAGTTCAGCCAGACCATCCGTCGCTTTGGCTGGTCGGTACGTTTCGTCGATCTGGATGATGAGGATGCCGTGCGGGCGGCCATCGACGGCGACACGCGGGCGATTTTCTGCGAATCGATCAGCAACCCTGGCGGCTATGTCACTGATATTCCGGCGCTGGCGGCGATTGCCGATACGGCGGGGATTCCGCTGATCGTGGATAACACGCTGGCCACGCCTTATCTGTGCCGCCCGATCGAGATGGGCGCCACGCTGGTCGTTCACAGTCTGACCAAATATCTGACCGGGAATGGCACGGTTATGGGCGGCGCAGTCATTGATTCGGGCCGCTTTGACTGGTCGGCCAGCGACAAGTTTCCCAGCCTTTCCGCGCCGGAACCCGCCTATCACGGGCTGCGCTTCCATGAAACCTTTGGCAATCTGGCCTTTACGTTCCACGGTATTGCCATAGGTTTGCGCGACCTTGGCATGACGCTGAACCCGCAGGCCGCGCATTACACGCTGATGGGAATCGAGACCCTGCCCCTGCGGATGCAGCGCCATGTCGAGAATACCCGCGCGGTGGCCGAATGGTTGCAGGCGCAGCCGCAGGTGGCGCGGGTGACTTGGGCGGGGCTGCCGGATTCGCCCTGGCACGCGCGGGCGCAGCGCCTGTTTCCGAAAGGTGCAGGGGCGCTGTTCACCTTTGAGATGAAGGGCGGCTATGACGCCTGTGTGCGGTTGGTCAATGCGCTGAAACTGTTCAGCCATGTGGCCAATCTTGGGGATGCGCGGTCGCTGGTAATCCATTCCGCCTCCACCACGCACCGCCAGTTGACCGAGGATCAGCAACGCGCATCCGGTGCCGCACCCGAGATGGTGCGCCTGTCCATCGGCATCGAAGACCCGGCCGACCTGATCGCGGATCTGCAACAGGCGCTGATGGCGGCAGGCTGAAAGAAACCCCGCGCCGGGTGCATCCGGCGCGGGGAAATTGCCATGGTTGCGTTTAGTTCGAGACGTCCGGTGCAGGCTCCGCAGCAGCTTCCGGCGCGGTGCGGGCCGCATCGGTTGGGGCCGGGATCAGCGGCGGTTGGCCATCGCCCTGCCCGTCCAGCGGCAGCAGGGCAAAGCGCATCTGCACATTGGCCGAAAGCGTCAGTTCACCGGCTGCAATCGGCACGGCGGATTGTGCGGCACCATCTGCGGCCATGCGGGCCATCATCGGCTGCGGGCGCTCTGGCATTCCGCCAGTTTCGCTGATCGACAGCACCGGCCCCAGCCGCATCCCCGAGGTTTCCGCCATGATCTGCGCCCGGTGCATGGCGTCTTTCACGGCGTTTTGCCGGGCCTGATCCAGCGCGGCATCGGTATTGTCCGCGCCAAAGCTGATGCCCTCGACCTGATTGGCCCCGGCGGTAATGGCCTGATCCAGCAGGCCGCCGAGGCTGTCCAGATCACGGACCCGCACCATCAGCCCGTTACGGGCCTCATACCCAACCGTCACCGGGCGGCGGTTTTCAGGGTATTCATACTGGACATTCAGCGACAAACCACTGGTCTGCATGTCACGGGCCTCAACCCCGGCAGCAGTAAAAACCTGCATGACCTGATCCAGCGCGGCGCTGTTTTGCGACATCGCATCGGCGGCTTTCTCTGCCTGCGTCAAGACGCCAAGCGTCACTGTCGCCAGTTCCGGCGCAAGCTGCGCATCGCCAGTGCCAGAAACCGTGATCGCCGGGCCGTGCATGATCTTCGGGGCCATATGTTCGCCATGTGCGCGGCCTTCTTGCGCCAAAACCGGCGCGGCCAGCGGCAGGGTCAGCGCCACGCCAAGGGCAACAGGCAGAAACGAGAGCGGGGATTTCATCGGAAACCTCTTGATGAAGCCATTTCTGCGACTTAACGCGCGATTGCGAAAAACGCTCCCTGACATTTCCGTGTGGGCTGGCGGCACTTCCCTCAGCCGGGGTTTTGCGTTAGCACATAGCAAACAACCATAACATCACGCCCGGCTGACTGGCCGGTGACGAGGGTTTGTCGATGCAGGATACCAGCGCCGGGCAATTCGCCCTGTCTTTCACCGATCACGCCGTCTTGCTGCGCGAAAGCGTTGGTGGGGCGGTTCTTGGGCAGGCCCGGTTCGACGATCCGCAGATGCGGGCGGCAATGGCCGGGATGCGGGCGCGGGCGGGCGGTGCCGAAGGGCTGGACCCGATCCTGACGGTCATTATTCCCGAGGATCAGATCCTCTACACCTCGGCCCCGGTCGAACCTGATCCGCAGGCGGTAGCTGCGGCGCTGCAAGGCCGCACCCCCTATCCGGTCGAGGAACTGTCCTTTGACTGGCACGCCGGTGATGGCGTGGTTCATATCGCTGCCGTGGCCCGTGAGACCTTGCATGAAGCCGAGGATTTCTTGCGCGCACATGGCTTCGTGCCGGGGCTTTATACGGCGCAACCGCGCCCGGATCAGTTCCCCGAACTGCCGGTCTTTGGTCAGGACGACGATCTGGACGAGATGAATGTCGCCTCGACCGTGGCCGTTGCCGCCGCCGAAGCCGCGCCTGTAACCGCAATCGCCACGGCTGCCGCGGCAACGGTCACGCCGACTGCCATGCCAGCCGAGCTGGTCGCGGATCCGTCAGCAGCGGCGCCTATTTCGGCTATCACCCCGCATTTTAGCCTCGAAGCCCCGGCAAAGCCTGCCCCGGCAGTTGCGCCCGAACCGGCTGTCAAACCTGATCCCGTGCCGGTCGCTGTTGCGGCCCCGGTCATTGCCGCGCCTTCGGTGCCGGTGTCCGAGCCTGACGCGAAACCGCCCACGACAGCAGCCCCTTTGCCCGAAGCCGCGAAAAAGCCGGTCGTGCGCCACGCGCCACCTGCCCCGGCAACCAGCCCGGCGGCCCCTGCCGCTCCGCGCGTGCTGCCTGCCCGTGCGCAGGCGGTTCTGGACCGCGCGGCGGCGGCCCGCAAAGCACAACAGCAAGGGGCGGACACAGCCCCAGCCGAGGCCCCCGGCACCCGCAAGGGCTTGTCAGGCGTGCTGCCTCTGGTCGGTTTACTGCTGGCCGTGCTGCTGGTGGCCTTCTTGTTCCTTGGTGGCAAAGACTCGCCGCCTGCCCCCCCCCCGGTTGCCGAGCCGGTTGCGCAACCCGAGGCGGCCCCTGTTGCCGCACCAGTGACGCCAGAACCCGCCACACCTGAAGCTGTTGAACCGACCCCTGCCGACCCGGTTCCGGCACCGCTGCCGGAGCAAAGCACGGTCCCCGCAACGGACGGCCCGACGGCCATTGCCATCACGCCGGGCAGCAGCAGCGCCCCGGCGGAGCAGCCAACGGCGGCTGATCCGCAGCCTGCACCAACCGCAGCCCCTGTCCCCGATGAACTTGCCCCCGATGAAGCAGACCAGCCCGCGCCGGATCGTGACGCGGCGATCAATGCTGCGCTGGCAGAGGCGCAAGCGGACCCTGCACCGGCACCGGAAATCACCCCGGCAGAACCCGCAACCGTAACCCTGAATCCTGTCCCGGCCCCCGCGCAGCGCACAGCCCCCGCGCCGCAGCAAGACGCAGCAACGGCAGCACAAAGCGCCCCGGTCGTATCGGCACGGCCCGCCAGCCGTCCGGCCTCGGTGACGCGCAGCAACAGTTCCGCCCCAACCGCCTCTGCGGCCACCCAGCCACAAAGCACGGCGGGCAGCAACCTGCGCAGCTCGGCCCGCCCGGCCAGCACCCCTGCCCGCACGGCAGCCCCGGCACGCGCCGATGCCGCACCGCGCGTCCCGCAGAACCCGCTGCCCTATGCGACCAGCACCGAGCCGACCCAACGCCCCGCCGCGGCACGTCCGCCCTCGCGCCCGGCTGCGTCGACTCCGGCCGCCAGCCGCAGCAGCGCACCGGCCCCTGCCGCCAGCAATCCGGCGCTGAACAGCTCGCCCCGCCCCTCGACCCGGCCCAGCGATCAGGGGGCCTCGCTGATGCTGGCGCCGGGCCTGCATCTGCTGCCTGCTGACTTGGTGCAGCCGCGCCGCGTGGCGGTGACGGACGATGGTTTCTGGAACGACCGCCGCACCGCTGCGGCGGGCTATACCCCACTGACGCAGGTCGAGCGTAACGCCATGATCGTTCAGGTGCAGGACCGCCCGCAGCGTCGTCCGGGGCAGGACAGCTCAGCCTCCTCTGTCAGCCGCAGTGCCGTCGATGCGGCCGTCGCGCAGGCGCAGGGCGATGCGCTGAACCGCTCAACCCGACCACCGGCACGCAGCGGGACGCAAACCGCAGCCCAACCCTCTCAGCCCACCGCCGCCGCCACGCCCGCCCGCAATTTGGGCGGGCTTAATACATCTGCACGACCCACCCGCCGCAGCGGCAGCACAACCGCAGGGAACCCTTCGGTTGCCGCTGTCAGCCCGCAGGCCGTTGACAGCGCCATTGCCGCCGCCACAGCCGCGCCGGGAGGCGTGTCCATGGGCGGGCTGGCCCGTTCAGCTTTGCCGCAACGCCGCCCCGGTGGGATACAACAGGCGGCAACACCTGCGCCGGTAGCAGCCGCGCCTGCACCCGCCACAATCCCGGCAGCAACCCCGCAGCCCGTAGCGACCCCCGCCCCCTCTGCCGGTCCCACGCAAGCCGAGATAGACCGTCAGCACCGCGAGGATGAGCAGCTTCAGGCACAGGCCGAAGCCCGCGCCCGCGCCCGTGCGCAGGCTGATGCTCAGGCCGAGGCCCGCGCCCGTGCCGAAGCCGAGGCCCGCGCCCGCGCACAAGCCGAGGCCGAGCAACGCGCCGCCGCCGCCCGCCAGCAGACCTACCGTGCGCCGGAACTGGACGACGAACCCGACACCGGCGGCAGCAATGCTTCGGCGCAAACGCAAACCATCGCCCGCAACGCCACCCAATCCCGCGCCATGGATACCCGCAGGGCGCAGATTATCGGCACGGCGGGCGCAGGCCGCACCGCACGGGCGCTGGTGCGACTGTCGAACGGGCGCATCGTGACGCTGCGGATCGGGGATCAGATCAATGGCGGCACCATCAGCGCCATTGGCAATGGCGGGGTGCAGTATCAAAAGGGCGGCCAGACCCATCAGCTCAAGATCCTCAATGCCCGCTGATATGGGGCCAGCCGATACGCAGGTGCGCCTGTCGGGGCGGCTGATCTGTGCCACCGTGGACCAGGCCGAGATCATTCGTAACCATCTGCCCGAGCATATCCGGCTGACGCAGGCGGAACCCGGCTGCCTGTCGTTCCGGGTCTGGCAGACAAGCGACCCTCTGATATGGGGCGTCGAGGAATGTTTCAGCAGCGCCGATGCCTTTGCCCATCACCAGCAGCGCACGCGGAACTCGGTCTGGTGGACAGCAACGCGAGCGATTGTCCGGCAATATGAGATCACCGGCTTGGAAACGGGGCCTGAAACGTAAAAGACCTGCCAGCGGGTAACTGGCAGGTCCAAAAGCAACCGTCTGACGAATCAGGCGGCGCGGCTGGTCAGAACCTCGCCCACGCTGGCCTGCGCCTTGGCTTCGTCCAGACCTTTCACGGCAGCAACTTCGCGGGTCAGCCGGTCCAGAGCCGCTTCATACAACTGGCGTTCGGAATAGGATTGCTCGCGCTGCTCATCATTGCGGTGCAGGTCGCGCACCACCTCGGCAATGGCCAGCAGATCGCCGGAATTGATCTTTTGCTCGTATTCCTGCGCCCGGCGCGACCACATCGCACGTTTCACGCGGGCTTTGCCTTTCAGCGTGGTCAGCGCCTGTTCGACCAGATCCGGCGAGGCCAGACCACGCATCCCGATCTGCGTTGCGCGCTGCGTCGGCACGCGCAGGGTCATCTTATCCTTTTCAAAAGAAATCACGAACATTTCCAGCTTGAGACCGGCAACTTCCTGTTCCTCGATCGAGACGATCTTTCCGACACCATGGGCGGGATAGACGACGAAATCATTGGGGCGGAAGTCCGGGTTCTTGGCTTTGGCCATCATGCTCTCCAGTTGCGCGCCCCTTATGCGGGACGCGAAAAGCCCCTTCCGGTCAAGGGACCGGGTAAGGGCGGATTTGATTTTGTCCTGTGATGCCTTTGGCAGAAGGCATGAATCACGAAGCAGGTCTGTCATTACAAAACCACCCGAACCGCGGGGGTCGGATGGAATGTAACAATCTTATATCACAAAAACGCCCGTGAAAAAAGCATCTCGAATCGCCGGGGCAACTCCAGGGATTCGCTATATTTCACAGAATTTTCAATGACCTGCCGCCAGGCAGATCATTGCCGCGCAATTAAGACAGGCGAATCAGTCACCCTGACCGGGGTTCGGGCTGAAGTATTTCTCCAGCTTGCCTTTAACCCCATCCATATCCTGATAACCCGGCATCGGGTCTTTCTTACGGGTGATAACCGGCCATTGTTCGGAATACTGGCGGTTGAACTCGACCCAGGGTTCCATGTCGGGTTCCGTATCCGGGCGGATTGCATCGGCGGGACATTCCGGTTCGCACACGCCGCAGTCGATACATTCATCCGGGTGAATCACCAGCGTGTTTTCGCCCTCGTAAAAACAATCGACCGGGCAGACCTCGACGCAATCGGTGTATTTGCACATGATGCAGTTGTCGGTGACAACATAGGTCATTTCTTTTTATCCCATTCGCGACGGTTTCCGGCGCTTCACCTAGACCCTAGACGCGGATCATTCAAGCGGTGACGCGCCATCCTGCGACATATCGTCATAAAGCGTGGCCGCCTCAGCCGCCGGGCCGCGTCTGGTGCCGGGGGCCAGCAGGCGCAATTCCCGCACCCGGCCACGCGCCGATATGGTGATAATGTCTCCCGGCTTGACGGCCCGTCCCGGCTTACGGCAGGGCTGACCGTTCAGGCGGACACCTCCGGCCTCGATCCGTTCGGCGGCAAGGCTACGCGATTTGAAGATACGGGCATGAAACAGCCATTTATCAAGGCGCAGGCTGTCATCAGACATCAAAAGCGAGCCTGTTCAGGGGAAAGGGGCAAACGCCCCTGCCGCCATGCCGGAACCGGACATGGGGCGGGCCAGAATTCGGTCTGCCGCCGAACCAGAAGGCGTGGATCAGGCAGGCGCAGTTTTGCTCCACGCCTGCCTGATCACGGGTCATTTGCGGTCCTTGAGCTGCGCAAGGATTGCAAAAGGGTTGTCCGGGTCGATCGGCTTTTCCGATTTCGGCGGGCGGGCCGAGAAGCTTTTGCCGCCCTGCGCACCGCGATCGTTGCGGTCACGGTGCGGCTTGCCGCCTTTTTTGAAATCAGGCTTGCCACCGGGTTTCCCCTTGCGCTCGCCCCAGTTCTCGCGGGTCGGGCGGTCGCCTTGCCCCTGCTCTGCCTGCTGGCCGTCACGACGACCGCGACGCGGCTGCCCCTCATCCCCCTCACGACGCGGGCGCTGCTGGCCACCACGCGGGCGCGGCGCCCAAGTGAAGGTATAGAACGTCTCAACCTCGGGTGCGGCCTCAAAAGGTTCGGGAACGGCGTCACCCTCTGCCCCGGCCTCAGCATCGGCGGCCTTGCGGGCGGCTTGTTCGGCATCCCATTCGGCGCGTTTCTGTTCTGCAAAGACCGATTCGTCCTCGGTCAGCGGCGCATCCGAAGGCGCAATCTCAGGTGTGGGGGCGACTTCGGGCTTCGCCTTGGGTCGCTCGCCTTTTTCGGCGCGATAGCCAAGCCCGCCCATCAGATCCGCGAACTGTTCCAGCGTCATGCCGGTGATCGACAGCATGTCGGGATTCGCCTCAAAGCCCGCGCGGCTGTCCTGACCGCGCAGCAGATCGGCCAGACGTTCCAGCATGTCGATGCGGATGGCGCGCTCGCCTGCCGGGCGATAGCCCGACAGCGTATAGTAACCCATTGGAACGCCGTCGATATTCGGGATCGTCACCAGCCCCGGCGGCGGGCTTTCGGGAAACTCGGCCAACCCTTCATAAAGCGACCACAGCACCAGCCGCAGCCGGGTTGGTGCGGGTTTCAGCAGCGCGGGCAGAAAGATCGTGAACTGACCGAAACGCACGCCATGCTTACGCAGCAGCCCGCGCGAATCCTGATCCAGATCCTTGACCTCGGCGGCGATGTCCTGACGCGGGATCACGCCCAAAGCCTCGACCAGACGGAAGGCCAGACCACGGGCCAGCCCGGTCAGGGTTTCGTCCTTTTGCATGGCGATCAGCGGCTCGAATCCGGCTGCGATCTTGCGGTCGATAAAATGCTGCAACCGGCGGCGGACCTTTTCAGCCACATCCGGCCCGGCCTCGTCATCGACGAAAACCTCGACGCCGGGTTTCAGCGCATCCGCGCCCTTGACCAGCTTGCCGACCGCTGACGCGCCCCACATCAGCCCGCCCTGTTCGGTGAAATCCAGCTCGGTATCGGGCGCGTTATAGAAACGGTCCGCCCGCAGGCTGAACTCGGGGCGCAGCGCCTCATAGGCAGCGCGGTTCAGCATTTTCGCCTCATCCCCCGCAGCCGAGGGGTCGGCCTTGAAACGGAATCCTTCCAGACGGCCGGCGAATTCGCCTTCGACCATCACTTCGCCCTTGTCGTTGACCTCGGCCACCAATGCTTCCTTTTGCTTGAGCCGGCGCAGCAATACCGAAGTGCGCCGGTCCACGAATCTTTGCGTCAATGCAGCGTGTAGCGCATCCGACAGGCGGTCTTCTACCGCCCTTGTCGCCTCGCGCCAATGTGATTCTTCTGCAACCCATCCGGGCCGCTGCGCCACATAGGTCCATGTGCGGATAAACGCCAGGCGTTTGCTGATTGCGTCTATATCGCCATGGGTGCGGTCGATGCGCTGGATCTGATCGGCCAGCCAACCGCTTGGAACATGGCCCTGCGCCTGCAGAAACTCATAAATGCGGGCCAGCAAGGTTGTGTGTTCGGCAGGCGAAATCCCGCGGAAATCAGGGATTCGGCAGACATCCCACAGCAGCTTCAAATCCTGCGGCCCGGACAATCTGTCGCGGATTTCCGGCAAATCGCGCAGGGCTTTCAGTGCCTGCACATCATCGGCCTCGCGCCCACGGGTCAGCCACTCGCTGTCGGGGGCCGCCTCAAGGCTGGCAATCAGCCGGTCGGCATTGCCGAACTCCAGCCGGTTGTTGCGCCAGATCAATCGCTGAATCGGGGCAAAGCGGTGGTTCTCGATGGCGTCGATCACGCCCTGATCGGGCGGCTCGGCTTCGCCTGTCACGCCAAAGGTGCCGGGTTCGGTATGGCGACCCGCACGGCCCGCGATCTGGCCAAGCTCATGCGGGAACAGATGCCGCATCCGCCGCCCGTCGAACTTGTGGGTTTCGGAAAAGGCGACATGGCGAATATCCAGATTCAGCCCCATGCCGATGGCATCGGTCGCCACCAGATAATCGACTTCTCCGGCCTGATACATCGCCACCTGAGCGTTGCGCGTGCGCGGGCTAAGTGCGCCCATGACCACCGCGCAGCCGCCCTTCTGCCGCCGGATCAGCTCGGCCATCGCGTAAACATCATCGACACTGAAGCCCACGATGGCGCTGCGCGGTGGCATCCGCGACAGTTTTTTCGACCCGGCCCATGTCAGCGTGCTGAACCGTTCGCGGCGCAGGAACTGCACCCCTGGCACCAGCGCCGCAATCGCGGATCGCATGGTATCAGACCCCAGCAGCAGGGTTTCGTGCAGGCCGCGTATATGCAGCAGGCGATCGGTGAACACATGACCACGTTGCGGATCGGCGCACATCTGGATCTCGTCAATGGCGACGAAATCCGCACCAACCTCGGGCATGGCCTCGGTGGTGGCGACCCAATATTGTACCCGCTGCGGCACGATGCGCTCCTCGCCCGTGACCAGCGCCACGACCGAAGGCCCCCGCGCCTTGACGATCCGATCATAGACCTCACGCGCCAGCAGCCGCAGCGGCAGGCCAATAACGCCGGTGCGATGGGCCAGCATCCGCTCGACCGCGTAATGGGTCTTGCCGGTGTTCGTTGGGCCAAGAACGGCGGTGACGCGGCTCATACGGGTTGTCCTTCGCGGTCGCGCAGGATGCGGGCGCGGCCGTCCTGCGCCTCGGCCTGATGCGGATGGATGGCCAGCGACGCCTGATACGCGGCCAGCGCCCGGTCCGCATCGCCGCTGTCTTCCAGCAACGCACCAAGCCGGGTCAGGCATTGAAACTCACGCGGCTCCAGCGCCAGGCAGCGGGCCAGATCGGCCATTGCCGGGCCGGTCAGGCCAGCCATCGCGTAAGCCTCGGCCCGCGCCCGCCAGCCAGCCGGGAAATCCGGCGCGTGATCGGTCAGCGCGGTCAGATGGCCGATGGCCCCGGCCAGATCGCCCGAATCAAGCGCCTCCTCACCGCGCTGCAACAGCAGATCCATCGGCGCGGCCCCCGATTGCGACCATGCCCGCAGAATATCCGATTCCGCGATGCGCCAGCCCTCGCCATCCTGTGAAAGTGCGGCAAAACGGCTGTCCAGCGAATTATCCACAGCATTTTCGGCAAAAGCACTGGAAAATCCGCCCGCTGTTAACGAGATCGTAACGGTCAGCGTGCCAAATGCCGCGACGACACGATAGAAAAGGGGCTTGCGGATCGTCATGGTGCTATCTGTAACCCCGGCGGCGGGCAGGTGCCAGCCGCATCTTACTGGAGGAATAAGATGAGCAATGTGATCGAGGGCGCGGTTCAGGCTTTGGGCGCGAAAATCAGCAGTTTTGACGGCAGCGCCAAGTTCGTGATCGAGGGCGAGGGCGCGGTGGTCATCGACCAGAGCGGTGTGCGGGCCGGGGATGAACCCACCGATGTCACCCTGACCGCCAGCCGCGACACGTTTGAGGGTATCCTGAACGGCAGCGTTAACCCGACGACGGCCTTTATGATGGGCAAGCTGAAACTGGACGGCTCGATGGGGACCGCAATGAAGCTGGCCTCGGCGCTGGCTTGATGCAGGACGCGCCCTATCTGCGCCTGCCGGACGACCCGCCATCCATGGCACGGGCGTTCTGGCTGCGCACGGATGACGGGCGGCGGCTGCGTGCCGCCGTCTGGCAGCCCAAGGATGCCGTGGCAACGGTGCTGCTGTTTCCGGGGCGCACTGAATATCTGGAAAGATATGAGCCGACAGCCTCATGGTTGGCGGCACAGGGATTCGCCGTGCTGGGGCCTGACTGGCGTGGTCAGGGCCTTTCTGAGCGATCGCTGCCCGATCCGCGGATCGGGCATGTTTCGGATTTCGCGGATTATCAGCGCGATGTGGCGGCACTGCTGGATGCGGCGGTCGATCTGAACTTGCCCCGCCCGTGGCATCTGCTGGCCCATTCCATGGGGGGTGCGGTTGGCCTCGCGGCGCTGGAACACGGGCTGCCTGTCGCCAGTGCGGTGTTTTCGGCGCCAATGTGGGGGATTCGCCTGCCTTTTCCGGTGCCGCTGGCGCGGGCAATCACCAGCACGGCGGGGCGGCTTGGCCAGCAAAACCGGATCATCCCCGGCACAGGCAACGGCACTTATGTGCTGGATTATCCTTTCGCGGATAACATGCTGACCAGCGATGCGCAGACATGGGCGCGCATGGTTCAGGAATCCGCCGCCTGGCCCGAACTGACGCTGGGCGGGCCAAGTTTCGCATGGCTCGGCGCGGCGCTACGGGAATGTCAGCGGTTGGCCGCCCTGCCCGCGCCCGACCTGCCGGCGCTGATCTCTCTGGGCGGACGGGAACGGATCGTGACCCACGCTGCCATTCGCAGCCGCGCCGCCCACTGGCCCGGCGCAAAGCTGTTCGAAGAACCGATGGCACAGCATGAAATTATGATGGAAACCCCCACCGCCCGCGACCGTTTCCTGAATGCTGCCCTGTCGCTTTTCCGGGCGGCACCCTTGAACCAACGGGGCGGCGCTGACACATGAGGGGCAAAGAAAAGGGAAAATGATGACCAATCACCTCTCTGCCCGCCTGTTTGATGCCGATGCACCCAAAGGTTCCGCCAGCCTCGGCGATTTGCCGGTGTGGGATCTGACCGACCTTTACGCCAGCCCCGACGCACCCGAACTGACCCGCGATCTGGACCGTCTGGAACAGGATTGCGCCGCTTTTGCCCGCGATTACGAGGGCAAGCTGGCGGATTTGACCCCGGCCGAGATGCTGCGCTGTATCCAGCGCAACGAAGATATCGACCGGCTGGCAGGGCGGATCATGTCTTATGCCGGGCTGCGCTATTACCAAAACACCACCGACGCCGCCCGCGCCAAAATGCTGGCTGATCTGCAAGACAAGCTGACCCACTTCACCACGCCGCTGGTGTTTTTCTCGTTAGAGTTCAACCGCATCCCTGATGACCGCTATCAGGCGATCTTTACCGCTGCTGATGGCCCCGCCCGCTATCAGCCGGTGTTCGACCGGCTGCGCGCCATGCGTCCCTATCAGCTTTCCGACGAGTTGGAGCGTTTTCTGCACGACAATTCCGTGGTCGGTGCCGCCGCATGGAACCGGCTGTTTGATGAAACCACTGCAGGGCTGACCTTTGACGTGGATGGGCAGGAGATGGGGCTGGAAGCCACGCTGAACCTGCTGTCTGACCACGACCGCGCCCGGCGCGAGGCTGGGGCCAAGGCGCTGGCCACTGTCTTTGGCAAGAACATCAAGCTGTTCAGCCGTATTCATAATACGCTCGCCAAGGAAAAGGCAGTCGAGGACACATGGCGCAAAATGCCGACCCCGCAGACCGCGCGGCACCTGTCCAATCACGTCGAACCCGAGGTGGTCGAGGCGCTGACCACGGCCGTCAAAGCCGCCTATCCGCGGCTGTCGCATCGCTATTACCGGCTGAAGGCACGCTGGCTGGGGCTGGACAAGCTGCAAATCTGGGACCGCAACGCGCCGCTGCCCACGGAAACCCCGCGCGATATAGACTGGCCGCAGGCGCGGCAGACGGTGCTGGATGCCTATGCCGGGTTCGACCCAAAGCTGGCCGAACTGGCGCAGCCATTCTTTGACAAGGGCTGGATCGACGCGCCGGTAACGCCGGGCAAGGCACCCGGGGCTTTCGCGCATCCGACCGTGACCGATGCGCACCCCTATATCCTGCTGAATTACCTTGGAAAACCGCGTGATGTGATGACCCTGGCGCATGAGCTTGGCCATGGTGTCCATCAGCGACTTGCGGCGGCACAGGGGGAAATGCTGGCCTCGACCCCGCTGACGCTGGCCGAAACCGCATCCGTCTTTGGCGAGATGCTGACGTTCCGCAAGCTGCTGGCCGACACCACCGACCCGGTGCAGCGCAAGGCTCTGTTGGCCGGCAAGGTCGAGGATATGATTAACACGGTGATCCGTCAGATCGCCTTCTATGATTTCGAATGTCGCCTCCACGCTGCCCGCACCAAAGGCGAGCTGACCCCGGATGACATCAACGCGCTGTGGATGGCGGTTCAGCATGAATCGCTTGGCGATGCCTTCGAGTTCATGCCCGGCTATGAAACCTTCTGGTCCTATGTGCCGCATTTCGTGCATTCGCCGTTCTACGTCTATGCCTATGCCTTTGGCGACGGCTTGGTGAACGCGCTTTACGCCGCCTATGAGGCCGCGCCGGACGGGTTCGCGGATAAGTATTTCGATATGCTGCGCGCGGGTGGGTCCAAGCACCACCGTGAATTGCTGGCACCTTTTGGTCTGGACGCCAGCGATCCGGCGTTTTGGGACAAGGGCCTGTCGATGATCGAAAGCCTGATCGACGAATTGGAAACGATGGAAAATTAAGCGAAAGCCCCGCGCAAGCGGGGCTTTTCATCACGCTGCTGTTGCGGATTGACGCCGGTGCTGCCCCGGCTCCCGTCGTCAGCACAAAGGGACCAAACCATGCTGATCCGCGACGCCAAAGATGATGACCTTGCCGCGATTACGGCAATCTATAACCACGCCGTCGAACAGACGACCGCAATCTGGAACGACAGTCCGGTCGATCTGTCCAACCGCCGGGCGTGGCTGGCGGATCGGCAGCGCGCGGGCTATCCGGTGCTGGTGGCAATCTCGGATACGGGGCAGGTCATGGGCTATGCCTCTTTCGGGGATTGGCGGGCCTTTGACGGCTATCGCTACACTGTCGAACATTCGGTCTATGTGCGGGCCGATCTGCGCGGCGGCGGCATTGGAATGGCGCTGATGCAGGCACTGATCCAGCGCGCACGAGCGATTGGCAAGCATGTCATGGTGGCCGGGATCGAGGCGGGGAATACGGGCTCCATCCGCCTGCATGAAAAGCTGGCCTTTGAACAGGCGGGTGTGCTGTATCAGGTCGGTGCCAAGTTCGGCAACTGGCTGGATTTGCGGTTCATGCAGTTGAAGCTGGACCCGCGCGAAAAGCCTTAGCCCCGCATCTGCCGGATTTCTGCCGCCAGCGCGGCGGTCGAACCATCCAGCCCGGCGA
The DNA here is from genome assembly GCF_030538695.1 of Paracoccus sp. (in: a-proteobacteria). Classification (GTDB taxonomy): domain Bacteria; phylum Pseudomonadota; class Alphaproteobacteria; order Rhodobacterales; family Rhodobacteraceae; genus Paracoccus. The sequence continues at coordinate 86,718 of NZ_JAUNTN010000013.1, read as the reverse complement.
CCTCTTGCCCCATCAGCAGCGGCTCCAGCCGTTTGGCCAGTTCCTTGCCAAGCTCGACCCCCCACTGGTCAAAGCTGTTGATGCCCATGATGACGCCTTCGACAAAAACGCGATGCTCATAGAGCGCGACGATCTGACCAAGCGTGAAGGGCGTGGTTTGCGGGATCAGCAGCGTGGTCGAGGGGCGGTTGCCGGTGAACACCCGATGCCGCGCCTGCCGTTCCAGCTCGGCCCCGGTCAGGCCCTTTTCGGCCATCAGCGCCAGCGCCGCATCCAGATCACGGCCCAGCAACAGCGCCTGCGACTGCGCCAGACAATTCGCCATCAACAGGATATGCTGATGCGCCAGCGCCGGTTCATGGCCTTTGGCGGCCAGAATGAACTCGGCCGGGACGATCTGGCGGCCTTGATGGATCAGTTGATAAAAAGCGTGCTGGCCGTTGGTGCCGGGTTCCCCCCATACCACCGGACCGGCGGCAAAGGGCAAATCGGTGCCATCCATCGCCACGCCCTTGCCGTTTGATTCCATTTCAAGCTGTTGCAGATAGGCAGGCAGCCGCGCCAGCCGGTTGTCATAGGGCAGCACCGCGCGGGTCGGATACCCGCAGATCTGATGGTGCCAGATACCGACCAAAGCCAGCAGCATCGGCATGTTCTGCGCGGGCGGGACGCTGCGGAAATGCGCGTCCATCGCCGCGCCGCCGGCCAGAAAAGCATCGAAATCCTCTGGCCCGATCGCCAGCATCAAGGCCAGACCAATCGGCCCCCACATGGAATAGCGCCCGCCGACCCAATCCTCGAAACCAAACACCCGCTCGGCGTCGATGCCAAACTGCGCGGTGCGGCCAAGCGCGGTCGAAACCGCCGCAAACTGGCTGGCCGGATGCGTCACTCTCCCCTCCATCCAGCGCCGGGCCGTTTCGGCATTGGTCATCGTCTCGATTGTGGTGAAGGTTTTCGAGGCCACGATCACCAGCGTGGTTTCCGGGTTCAGCCCGTCCAGCGTATCGGCAATATCGGCCCCGTCCACATTACTGACGAAATGCAGCCGCGGCCCGTCATGGAAGGGAGCCAGCGCCAACACCGCCATCGCCGGACCAAGATCCGAGCCGCCGATGCCGATATTCACCACATCGGTATAGCGCCCGCCCTGCCCAGCGACCTCGCCCGAGCGCACCGCCCGCGCGAATTGCCGCATCCGTTCCAAGATATCCTGCACGCCGGGCATCACGTCGCGGCCATCGACCTGCACCGGCTTGCTGCCGCGCAGGGCGGTATGCAAGACCGCGCGACCCTCGGTTTCGTTGATCTTTTCGCCCGCGAACATCGCGTCACGCCGGGCCTCGACCCCGGCAGCACGGATCAGGGCCAGCAGCAAATCGCGGGCGCGGGCGTCGATGGCGGTCTTGGACCAGTCGAACACCAGCCCGTCGGCATGGGTGGTAAAGCTCTGCGCCCGGTTGGGGTCAGCCGCAAACAGCGCCCGGATGTCACCGCCAAGAGTCGCGCGGTAGTCCTTTAAGGCCGTCCATTCCTGTTCCAGACGCATTGCGCAACCCTTTCAATTTTCAGATCATTCGGCCCAATGCACGGTCAGATCGCGCATCACCGCCCGGATCGGAGCCTGTTCCGGCGGCAGGCTGGCGGCGCGTTCCAGCGCCTTGCGCTTGGCCGCGCCATAGATCAGCAGATGCCCGTTCAGCGTCGAGGCCAGCACCCGCGCCGTCAGGCTGATCCGGGGTTCGGTCGCCCCACCGCCATGAATCGGCAGCACCGCAGGCGCATCCGCAGCCAATGCCTCGGCCAGACCTTCAGCACCGGGGAAAAGGCTGGCGGTGTGCATATCCTCGCCCATGCCCAACAGGCTGACATTCAGCGGCAGCAGCGTATCAACCAGTTCCGACAGGCCGGGAGCGGCCTCATCCGGGGTTGCCGCGCCGGTATACAGCGGCAACAGCCGGGCCGCAGCCGCTTTGCTGCGCAGCAGGTGACGGCGCAACAACGCGGCATTGGACCGCGGATGATCCTCGGCCACCCAGCGTTCATCGCCAAGCAGAACCGTCACCCGCGACCAGTCCAGATCGAGCGCCGACAGCGCGTCGAAAACGGGTGCCGGACTGGTGCCGCCCGGCACACAAAAGCTGATCCGTTCGTTGGTGCGCAAATGCTGCGCCAATTCCTGCCCAAGCTGTTGTGCAAGTGCCAAAACCAGCGCCTGCCGGTCGGGATAGGTTATCAGGTTGATACTCATGCACGGATCTCCCGCCAGCGGCGATTGTCGCGGTGCAGCAGCCGCAGCGATTCCTCGGGGCCGGATGATCCAGCGTCATAGGGTTCAGGCCGCTCCTTGCCCTCCTCCCATTCACGAATGATCGGGTCGATCCAGGCCCATGCGGCCTCGACCTCATCGCCGCGCATGAACAGCGTCTGGTTGCCCCGGATGACGTCCATAATCAGCCGTTCATAGGCATCCGGCATGTCACCATCCGTTCCCAAAGCCTCTGCGAAGGACATATCCAGCGGCACCTGAACCAGACGCATCCCGCCCGGCCCCGGCTCTTTAATCATAACCTTCAGGTTAATACCTTCGTTCGGTTGCAATCTGATGACAAGCTCGTTCGCGCGCGGCTCGCCGCTGTCGTCAAAGATCGAATGTGGCGGTTCCTTGAACACCACCGCAATTTCGCTGGTCCGCGCCCGCAGCTTCTTGCCGGTGCGCAGATAGAACGGCACCCCCTGCCAGCGCCAGTTCGCCACCTGCACCTTCATCGCCACGAAACTTTCGGTGCGGCTGTCAGAGTCGCCGGAATCCGCCAGATAGCCGGGGTTTTCGCCCTCGGCCTGATACTGGCCACGCACCACATCCGCCGGAACCAGAGGCTGCAACGCCCGAATAACCTTCAGTTTTTCATCACGAACCGCATCGGGATCGAAATGATAGGGCGGCTCCATAGCGATCAGGCACAAAAGTTGCATCAGATGGTTTTGCACCATGTCGCGGATCGCGCCGGATGTGTCGTAATATTCGCCGCGCCCGCCCACGCCGACGGTTTCCGCCACGGTGATCTGCACATGGTCGATATATTGCGACTTCCACAGGGGCTCGAACAGGATATTGGCGAAACGCACCGCCATCAGGTTTTGAACGGTTTCTTTTCCAAGATAATGGTCGATGCGGTAAATCTGATGCTCTGCAAAATGCCGTGCCAGCGTTGCGTTCAGCGCCCTTGCGCTGTCCAGATTCCGGCCAAAAGGCTTTTCGACCACGATCCGCGCCTGATCGTCAGCCATGCCATGCGCGGCCAGACCGTCGGCCAGATCACCAAACAGCGACGGCGCGACCGAAAAATAGAACGCATGGACCACATCCGGGCGTAGCAGATCATGCAGACCCGACCAGCCCTCGCCGCCTTTCGCGTCAATACGGGCATAATGCAGCCGGTTCAGAAAGGTTTGCAACTGGTCAGGGGGCACATCTGCAGGGCCGAACTCGGCCAGAGCGGCGGCGATGTCCTGCCGGAAGCTGTCATCGCTCAACCCCGAGCGGGCCGAGCCGATAATCCGCGCCGTATCCGGCAATTGCCCGGCCAGATCACGACGCAACAGCCCCGGCATGATCTTGCGCCGCGACAAGTCGCCGGTTGCGCCGAATATGACCAGATCGAAATCCTCGACCGGAATAACCCTCGAAACCATGGTATCCCCCAGTTTTCCGCTGTCTTGGGCATAGTTTATGATTGCGCTAACGGCAAGCTCGGTCATGGCTGCGCCGCCAATGCACGGGCAAGGCGCGGCAGGCGGGCGCGTTTCAGCATCTCCCGCGGGGTCATATCACCGCCCGCGGCCAAGACGCGTGCATGGGTGGAGGCCACCGCAGGCGCGACCAGAACGGCAGGCAGGTCCAGCAGAAACGCATCAGGATGGATCGCCCGCAGGCCGTAATCCGCCAGCACCCGACGCGGGAAATCGCGCAGATTAGCAGTCACGATCAGTTGCGCATCGCCGCTGATGGCCGCCGCCAGAACGTGCAGATCGCCGCTGTCGGGCAGATCGGCAGCAGGAATGGCGGTCGGGCGAACCATCGCCGCCGGAAAACGATCCGCCAGCAGCGCCGCCTCAACACCCGCAACCCGCGCCTGATCGGCCCCAAGCCGGTGCGCCGCGCCGGTCCATTCGTCCAGAATACGTTGCGACCAAAGCGGACTGTAAGCCCCAGCCGCCGCCGTTTCGGTCAGGATTTCCCGCAGCACCGTCGGAAACAGCACGCAGGCATCCAGAACCGCCCGCATTTTAACCATCCAGCCGGAAGAACAGCGCCTTGAGATAGCCCGTTTCCGCCAGTTGCGGCAAGGTCGGGTGGTCTGGCCCGGCCTGCCCGGTGTGCAACAACTGCATCCGCCGACCACCCCGGCCAATGCCGCGTGCGCTGGCATTGCGGAAGGCGGTCAGATCTGCGGCATGGCTACATGAACACAGCCCAAGATAACCACCCGGCGCGACCAGCGGCGCGGCCAGTTTCGCCACCCGCTCATAGGCACGCAGGCCAGCCTCAAGTGCCTGTTTCGACGGCGCAAACGCAGGCGGATCGCAGATCACCAGATCAAAACGCATCCCGGCTTCGGCCAGCTTCTCCATCTGCGCGAAAGCGTCGCCTTGCAGGGTTTCCAGCCGGTCTGCGGCCCCCATGGCCTCGGCCCCCTGCCGGGCCAGCGTCAGAGCTGCCGCGCTGCCGTCAACACAAGTGGCATGTTCCGCCCCCGCCGCCAACGCCGCCAGACCAAAGCCGCCGACATGGGAAAACACATCCAGCACCCGCGCACCCTTGGCCAATCGCTGCGCAAAGGCATGGTTCGGGCGCTGATCGAAAAACAGGCCGGTTTTCTGGCCGCCGATCAGGTCGGCCATGTAAATCGCGCCATTCATCGGCACCTGAACAGGATCAGGCTGGCTTCCGATCAGGATTTCGCTGCGCTCCTCCAGCCCCTCCAGCCCACGGGCGCGGCCCTGCCCGTTCATCACCACGCAATTCAACCCGGCGATTTCGGCCAGAACCTCGGCCATCAGCGGCGCGGCGGCATCGGCCCAGGCGGCATTGGGCTGGATCACCGCCGCATCACCGAAACGGTCAATGATGGTGCCGGGCAGACCATCGGCCTCGGCATGGATCAGCCGGTAAAAGGGCTGGTCAAACAGCGTCTCACGCATGGCCAGCGCCCGCGACAGCCGCGCCCGCAACCAGTCGGCATTGATCTCGGCTCCGGCGTCCATATCCATAACGCGCGCGATGATCTTCGACGCCGGGTTCACCGTCACCAGCGCCAGAGGGCGGCGCTGGTCGTCCTCCAGCCGCGCGAATGTGCCGGGTGACAGCGCACGGGTGCGGCGATCCGTCACCAGTTCATCCGCGAAAACCCACGGAAAACCATGGCGTGTCGCCCGCGCATTGGCCTTGGGCCGCAACCGCACCACCGGCAGGCCGCCCTGCCCCATATCTTCTGCGCTGTCGTCGTTCATCGCACCCTCTGACCTTTACCGCGCTTGTGCCAGACCTGCGCCAGCACGTCCAGCCGCCGCACTTGCGCGGTTAACGCTAACATTGTAACTTGCGCGGGACAGCTAAGGAGGCCGCCCATGTCGCTGCAACCCGCCATCACCCGCGTCACCGACCGCATCCGCCGCCGGTCCGAAGCCAGTCGCGCAGCCTATCTGGACCGCATCGCCGCGCAGGCCGAAGCCGGGCCACGGCGGGCGCATCTGTCCTGCGGCAATCAGGCCCATGCCTATGCCGCCATGCCCAACAAGGCAGAGCTGGCCGAAACCCGCGCCCCCAACATCGGCATCGTGACCGCCTATAACGACATGCTGTCGGCGCATCAGCCCTATGAGACTTTTCCGGCGCTGATCCGTAAGGCCGCCGCCAGTGCCGGGGCGACGGCGCAGGTTGCGGGCGGGGTTCCGGCGATGTGTGATGGTGTGACGCAGGGCCGTGCCGGGATGGAGCTGTCGCTGTTTTCGCGCGATGTGATCGCCATGGCTGCCGGGATTGCGCTGTCCCATGACACATTCGATTCTGCGGTTTTCTTGGGGATTTGTGACAAGATCGTGCCGGGACTGGTGATGGCGGCGGCCAGTTTCGGGCATATCCCGGCGGTGTTTTTGCCCTCTGGACCGATGCCCTCGGGTTTGCCGAATGACGAAAAGGCCAAGGTGCGCCAGCAATTTGCCGCCGGAGAGGTTGGGCGCGATGCGCTGATGGCGGCCGAGATGGCCAGCTATCATGCGCCCGGCACCTGCACGTTTTACGGCACCGCCAATTCAAACCAGATGCTGATGGAGTTCATGGGCCTGCAACTGCCCGGTTCCAGCTTTGTCGCCCCCAATACGCCGCTGCGGGAGGCTCTGACCATCGACGGCGTAAAACGCGCTGCCGCAATGACCCGGCTTGGCAACAGCTATATTCCGGCGGGGCAAATTCTTGACGAGCGCGCCTTCGTAAACGGGATCGTCGGGCTGATGGCGACGGGTGGTTCGACCAATCTGGTGCTGCATCTGCCCGCGATGGCACGGGCGGCGGGCGTCATTCTGGACCTTGAGGACTTCGACGAGATTTCCAATGCCGTGCCACTGATGGCGCGGGTTTATCCGAACGGACTGGCCGATGTGAACCATTTCCACGCGGCTGGTGGCTTGGGCTTCATGATCGGGCAATTGCTGGATGCCGGGCTGCTGCATGGCGATGTGACCACCATCATGGGTGAGGGGCTGGAACCGTGGCGACGCGAACCCAAACTGCGCGATGGCGCCGTCACATGGGAAGACGGCGCCGGGGCCTCGCTGAACGACAAGATCCTGCGCCCAGCCTCGGATGCTTTTGCAGCAACGGGCGGCTTGCGGCAATTGTCGGGCAATCTGGGACGTGCGGTTATCAAAGTTTCCGCAGTCAAGGAGGAAAACCGGGTGATCGAGGCCCCTGCCCGCGTGTTTTCCGATCAGGAAGCGGTCAAGGAGGCGTTTCGCAATGGCGCGTTCACCGATGATGTGATCGTCGTGGTGCGCTTCCAGGGCCCTGCGGCCAATGGGATGCCCGAGCTTCATTCGCTGACTCCGGTTCTGGCGGTCTTGCAAGATCGCGGGCTGAAGGTTGCGCTTGTCACCGATGGCCGGATGTCGGGTGCCTCGGGCAAGGTTCCGGCAGCCATTCACCTGTCGCCCGAGGGCATCAAGGACGGCCCGATCGCCCGGCTGCGCGATGGCGATTTGCTGCGGCTGGATGCGGTCAGCGGTCGGCTGGACTGCCTGACCGAAGGGTTTGAGACCCGCGAGCCCGCCGCTGCCCCCGCCGAGGCGCATGGGATGGGTCGGGAATTGTTTGCGGCCTTCCGCGAGCATGTTGGCCCTGCAACCACGGGCGCTGCGGTAGCAATCTAAGCCTTTCAGCATAAAGATCAGGCCCCGCAAAATGCGGGGCCTTTCCATATTCAGGCGGCGCTGCGCTGGAGATTGCTGCTGGTCTCTGCTGCGGCGTCGATGTGAAAGCGGCCAAGCATCGCGCTGAGTTCTTTGACCTGCTGCGACAATGACCCAGCGGCGGTGGCATATTCATCCGACATGGCAAGGTTCGCCTGATTCACACTGTCAAGCTGCGACAGCGCATCCGAGACCTCGCGCACGCCGGTCGATTGCTCGGTGGTCGCATGGGCAATGCCGGCGATGCTTTCGACCATGCCGCCCACCCCCGCACGGATCTGGTCCAGCGATTCACCGGCATCGCGCACCAGCTTGACGCCGATCTTGACCTCGGTTTCCGACTTGCCGATCAGGTCCGCGATATTCTGTGACGCCTTGGCCGATTGCTGTGCAAGGTTGCGCACCTCGTTGGCGACCACGGCGAAACCGCGCCCGACCTCACCCGCTCGCGCGGCCTCAACAGCGGCGTTAATGGACAACAGGTTGGTCTGAAATGCAAAACTTTCGATAACACGGGTGAACTCACCCATCTGGCGGGTGTGTTCGTCGATGCGTTCTATGGCAGCAATCGCCTGTGCCACGACCTCGGCCCCTTTCAGCACGACCTGTTGCGCATCGCGGGCCGCATTGTCTGCCTCTTGTGCGGATTGGCTGGTCATCGTGATATTACCAGAAATCTGTTCGACCGCCGCAGCTGTCTGTTCCAGCGAGGCCGCCTGACTTTCGCCGCGCCGAGCCAGATCGCTGGCCCCTTTGGCAATTTCACCGGCCTCGCCGCTCATGCTATGTGCCGTCGTTCGGATATCGCCCACCATAGTGCGGAAAGCGGTGATGGATTCGTTGAAATGGTCACGCAGACCTGCGAACTCACCACGCACCTGTTCACTGATCTTCGCGGTCAGATCCCCGCGCGAAAAAGCCTGAAGCCCTTGGCTGATCTCGGTAATAGCTCGCACACGTGCAGTCACATCCTGCGCAAATTTGATGACCTTGCAAATCTTGCCCTGATCGTCCGTCACGGGATTATAGCTGCCAAAGATCCAAATCTCACGGCTGCCCTTCCCAAGCCGGCGAAACTCTCCGGCCTGATAATGGCCATTGCTCAGATCACGCCAGAATTGTTCATATTCAGGCTGCATCGCATCGGCCGGATCCATGAACATACGGTGATGGCGGCCCTTGATCTCCTCAAGGCTGTAGCCCATCGCATCCAGAAAATTCTGGTTGGCGAACAGGATTTCACCAGTTGCCGTAAACTCGATCATCGCTTGTGAACGGGTCAGCGCATCGACCTTGCCGGTTGCGTCCGCCGCAATCTTATAGGCTGCGCTGATGTCAACGGCAAAAGCCACCACCTCGGACACAACACCAGCGGCATTACGCACGGGCGTGTAAAGTGCCTGAATATAGAAAGGTTCACCGCGTTTATTGATCCGGCGGAAATCGCCCTGCTGCGCCTCCCCCCGGCGCAAACCGGCCCAAAAACTGTCCACACTGCCTGTGATGTCATTGGGATCTTGCAAAATAGAGATAGTCTGCCCCAACAGTTCGTCGCGCCGATAGCCGCACAAGTCCAGATAGGCGTCGTTCACATCCAAAATATGCCCGGTCAGATCAAAACGCAGCACACATCGGGATGATTCAAGCGCGGCCATGGCCTGCGCCGGGTCTGGGTGAATAAATTGCCGTTCGGTCATGGTCTAAAGTCCCTTATGCTGTCACCATTTGGGCCAGCATTAAGGGGAAAGAACCAAGAAACCGTTAATCGCGGCAAAAATAATATTTCAAATTTTATCAATCACTGGGCCGAACCGGGCCAGCAGGCGGTCCCGGATCTGGTCACGGGTGGCGCGATAGGAGGTCAGCCGGGCCTCCCGCCCCTCACCGATTCCGGTCGGGTCGAGGACCGGCCAATATTCCACATCAATGTGAAAGCTGCCTGCAAGATCAAGCGCATAACGCTGACTGGCCGGGGACAGCGCAATCACCAGATCAAAGCTGGACAGGTCGTCCCCCCAGTCTTTCATCTCGTCAAAGGAGCGCACCCGATGATTGTCCAGCGCCACCCCGATTTCGCGGCAAACGGCAATCGCAAAGCCATCAATTTCCAGATCGTTCTTGATCCCGGCCGACTGCACATAGGCAGCGTGGCCATAAAACTGCTTCATCATCCCCTCGGCCATGGGCGAGCGAATCGCGTTGTGATCGCAGCAGAACAGCACCGAATGGGGGATCGGCCCGGTCAAGCTATTTCACCGGAACCAAAGCGCAGATCAACGTAAACAGGCGGCGGGCGGTGTCGATGTCCACGCTCGCCTTACCTTCCAGCCGTTCCTGAAGCGTGCGGGCGCCTTCGTTGTGGATACCGCGCCGGGCCATGTCGATGGCCTCAATCTGCGCGGGCGACAGGCGCTTGACGGCCTGAAAATAGCTTTCGCAGATCTGGAAATAATCCTTGACCACCTGCCGGAACGGGCCAAGCGACATATGAAATTCGCCCACCCGATCGCCGCTGTCCTGCGCCACGGCAAAGACCAGCCGCCCGTCGATCAGCGCCAGATTCAGCGCGTAAGGCCCCGGCGGAACCGCCGCGCCATCGCGGGCGGGCAGGTCGAAGCTGTTGTCCTCCAGCAGATCAAAGATCGCCACGCGGCGTTCCTGTTCGACCTCGGGGCTGGCGGGTGGCAGGGCGGAATCGTCGATCTCGACACGACAGAGGCGGTTCATGGGCGAGCCTTTTCGTTCAATGCGTCCAGACGGGCGCGGACGGATGCGGCATGAGCGCCAAGCCCTTCGCTGTCGGCCAGACGGGCAGCGGCAGGGCCGATCTCGGCCAAGGCACCGGGCGACAGCCGGGCGATGGTGGTGCGTTTCAGGAAATCCAGCACCGACAGGCCGGAGGAAAACCGTGCCGAACGCGCCGTGGGCAGAACATGGTTCGGGCCGCTGACGTAATCGCCAACCGCCTCTGGCGTATAGGCTCCAAGGAAAATCGCCCCGGCGTGGTGAATCTGCGCCATCAACGCCTCGGGATCGGCCACGCAAAGTTCCAGATGCTCAGGGGCCACACGATCAGAGAGGGCAGCCGCTTCGGCCAGATCGCGGGTCACGATAATGGTGCCGTGATCGCGCCAGCTTGCCCCGGCAATCGCGGCACGCGGCAGGGTTGGAATCAGGCGCTCCACCGCATCTGCGACGGCGCGGGCCATCTCGGGGCTATCGGTGACAAGGATCGACTGAGCGTCGGCGTCATGTTCGGCCTGCGCCATCAGATCCAGCGCCAGCCAGTCAGGGTTTTGCGCCCCGTCAGCGATAATCAGAACCTCGGACGGGCCGGCAATCATGTCGATGCCGACGCGGCCAAAGACCTGACGCTTGGCGGCAGCGACATATGCATTGCCCGGCCCGGTGATCTTATCGACTGGACGGATGGTGCCGGTGCCATAGGCCAGCGCCGCAATCGCCTGCGCCCCGCCGATGCGGTAAACCTCATCCACCCCGGCCAGATCACAGGCCAGCAACACCAGCGGGTTCACCTGTCCGTCCGGTGTCGGCACACAGACCACCAGCCGCTCCACCCCCGCAACCCGCGCCGGAATCGCATTCATCAGCACCGAGGACGGATAGCTGGCCTGCCCGCCCGGCACATACAGCCCCGCCGCCGCAACCGGGGTCCAGCGCCAGCCAAGGGTCGCACCCTCGGGGTCTGTCCATTGCGCATCCTCGGGCATCTGGCGGGCGTGATAGGCACGGATGCGGGCCGCAGCCAGCGACAGGGCGGCGCGATCATCAGGCAAGACGCGGGCAATTTCCGCCGCGATCTCATCGGCGCTGATCCGCAGCCGGTCCGGGATCAGATCCAGCCGGTCAAAGCGCGCAGTATAATCGCACAGCGCCGCATCCCCCCGCGCCCGCACATCCGCAATAATCGCGGCAACGGTGTCATTCACATCCACCGCATCCTCGCGCTTGGCAGACAGAACGGCGGCGAACTGATCGGGAAAATCTGCGGAAGCGGTGGTCAGGTGTCGGGGCATCGGCGCTTTTTCCTTATGGTCGAATCGTTGTAGCGGCTGGTTTTGCCCGGCTCAAGCCACAGCCGGGTTCGGCGGCTTTTTGCCCGCAGAAAAAGAGGTCGGAAACCAAACCGATGAGTATGCATTGTCCCATTGAACTGCCTGTTTCCAAGGCAAAGGAGAATTATATGCGTTCGCTTTCCCTGTCTGCCACGCTGCTTTCGGCAGCCTTGGCGCTGCCCCCTGCTGCCTCTGCAAATGATGATATTGGCCGGATTTTGGGCGGTGTAGCCAACAGCATCCTGAATCAAGAGATGGACAAGGCCGCCTATATTCAGGCGCAAAACACCAATACCGCCGCCGCTTACCGCAACTATCTGTCGCGTTACCCGAATGGCATTTACCGTGCGCAGGCGCAGCAGGCGCTGAACCGGCTTGATCCCCGCGGCACCACCGCCAACCGGGGGCAGGCATCCGCCAACAGCGCACTGGCGGCAGCCCGGACCGAGGCGGCGCTGAACCTGACCCGGCAGCAGCGCACCAATGTTCAGGCGCAACTGAACCGGCTGGGTTACAACACCGGGACGCCGGACGGGTTGTGGGGCAGCCGCACCCGCAGCGCGATCCAGAACTGGCAAAAGGCGCAAAAGCTGAACCAGACCGGCTATGTCACCGCTGCGCAAATTCGGCAGATCAACGAACAGGCGCGGGGTCGTGGCACCACAACGCCGCAGCCCGCTACCAGCAATCGGGCTCAGATTGAGGAACAACTGCTGAGCCTCAGCGCATCCGAGCGGCGGGAAATCCAGTTGCGGCTGTCGCTGCTTGGCTTTGACACACGCGGCACCGACGGCGTGTTCGGGCGCAATACCCGCAGCGCGATCTCTCGCTGGCAGGCGGCACGAAAACTGGGTGTCACCGGCTATCTGAATGCCGATCAGATCCGGCGCCTGCGCACGGAATCACGCGGATAAGGGGCGCATCATCCCGATCTGGCGGGCATCAGAGGTCGCCGGATCGGGCTGAAAACCAAGCCGTTCGTAAAGGCGGCGGGCCGTCGGATTATCGCGCATCACCCGCAGCGTGGCGCGGGTCATTCCAGCCTGTGCCGCGTCTTGCAGGATATGGCGGATCAGCGCCCCAGCCAGCCCTTGCCCTCGCGCATCTGGCCGGGTGTAAACGGACAGGATCAGTGCCGTAAGCGGCACATCCGGCGCGGGTTCCCAAAGAGCAACGGCTCCTGCCTGCCCCTCCCCAGCCTGCCCCTGCGGTCCGGTGACAAAGGCACGGGCCTGCTCCAGACGGGCGGCGAAATCGGCCAGCGGACGATCCTGCCAATCCACCAGCCGGGACGAGAAGGCATGCGGTGCCAGCCGCAGCATCTCCAGCCGCAAATCCCGCCATTCAGCGGCATCCTGCGGGGTCAGCCGGCGAATGGCCGGGTCAGTCATGCGTAGGCATCTGGCCCGAAACGGCAGCATAGGGCCGGGTCACGTCGCGCAGATCGACCGACAGACATTCGACATCCAGCGCAATCGCACCATCACCCGCGAGGTTCAGGATCAGCCGCCCGGTGCCATCCTCGCCCGGTTGCCATTCCAGATCCAGCAACGACAGCACCAGCCCGGCGTCATCACGCGCGATCCCGTCGCTGCGCACCGCCACCACGTCCGAGATCACCAGCAGCGCCCGCACCCGCTCATAGGGGCGATCCTCGCGGCGGGCAGCATCGGCATCTTCCCAGCGAAAGCGGTTCAGCAATGCCGAAAAACGCCGCCCGCGCCGGTCATAGGTCAGATCACCTACGGTCAGAATCGCGTCCTGCGCCAGCGTGGCGATAACACGCAAATCCTCGGTATCCTCGGCGCGCAGGGCCAGCGGTGCGGGATCGGCGTCGTGAAAGCTGGCGTCAGTCATGGTCCGCGCCTTCCTTGACCCGTTCGATCTGCGCTCCGATGCCGCGCAGCTTGCGCACGACACGCTCGTAACCACGATCAAGGTGGTAAACGCGGCTGACCACGGTTTCCCCCTCGGCGGCAAGACCCGCCAGAATCAGGCTGACCGAGGCCCGCAGGTCGGTCGCCATCACCCGCGCCCCTTTCAGCTTTTCGACGCCGTGAACTGTGGCATGGCCGCCATGAACCTCGATCTGCGCGCCCATGCGGGCCAGTTCGGGGGCGTGCATGAAACGGTTTTCAAAGATGGTTTCCTCCAGCACGCTGGTGCCTTCGGCGGTGCACATCAATGCCATCATCTGCGCTTGCAGGTCGGTCGGAAAGCCGGGGAAGGGTTCGGTGGTCACATCCACAGCCTTCACCCGCCCGTTCTTGCGTGAGACCTTGATGCCGCGCGGGGTTTCCTCGACGCTGACCCCGGCCTCATCCAGCTTTTCGCAAAAGGCCGCCAGCAGTTCGATCTTGCCACCAAGCAATTCGACCTCGCCACCACAGATCGCCGGGGCCAGCATATAGGTGCCAAGCTCGATCCGGTCAGTAACGACCGGGTGCGTCGCCCCATGCAGGCAATCGACCCCCTGAATGGTGATGGTGCTGGTGCCTTCGCCGTCGATCTGTGCGCCCATCGCCCGCAGGCAGCGCACCAGATCGACGATTTCCGGTTCCCGCGCGGCATTTTCAAGAACCGTCGTGCCTTTGGCCAATGTCGCGGCCATCACGATATTCTCCGTCGCCCCGACCGAGGCAAAGCGCATTGCAAACCGCGCGCCCTTCAGCCCGCCCGGTGCCTTGGCGTGCAGATAGCCGTCACGCAGCTCGATTTCGGCACCAAGCGCGGTCAGCCCTTCGATATGCAGATCCATCGGACGCGCGCCGATCGCGCATCCGCCGGGCAGCGAGACCTCTGCCCGGTGGAACCGCGCCAGCAGCGGCCCAAGCACCAGATTGCTGGCCCGCATCTTGCGCACAATATCATAATCCGCGTGCTGGCTGGTCAGGTCATGGCTGGACATGGCCAGCACCTGCCCGTCTTGCAGGCTGGCGACCTCGGCCCCGAAGCTGCGCAACAATTCGGTCATGGTGCGAATATCGGACAGCCGCGGCGCATTGGTCAGCGTCAGCGGCTGATCGGTCAAAAGCGTCGCCGGCATCAGCGTCAGGCAAGCGTTCTTGGCCCCGGCAATCGGGATTTCACCGGAAACCGGGCCGCCGCCCTGAACGATGATCTGATCCATGCTCTATTCCTCTGTCTCGCCCTGCGGCGTGTCCTCGTCAGCCCGCCCCCGCGCCTGCGCCTTGCGCCGCGCCAGATTCGCCCGCAAGGCCGCCCGCAGCCGCTCCTCACGGCTGTTCGGGGCGTTCTTGCGTTTGGGCGCGGACTGATCGGTTGTTTCTTTATCCATGAAAGCCCTGTTAACGCTGGCAGGACGCGGGGTCCAGCACCGCTTTGTCATGTTTTTTGCAAAGACCTCTTGCGCCCTCCGGCAACTGGGGTTAAACGCCCCTCCACACCAACGCTGTGGTAGCTCAGTGGTAGAGCACTCCCTTGGTAAGGGAGAGGTCGAGAGTTCAATCCTCTCTCACAGCACCATTTCCCCTTTTGTTGAAATCACTGCGGTTTCCTGCCGGGCTGGCGATATTCCGCCGATTTGTGGCGTGAATGAAAACCGGGCTGTCCTGACGTAAAACTTTTACATCTCCGGGTCAGAGTTGCTGACAGCAGGTGCCAATGGCGCCAGATGACA
The DNA here is from genome assembly GCF_030538695.1 of Paracoccus sp. (in: a-proteobacteria). Lineage (GTDB taxonomy): Bacteria > Pseudomonadota > Alphaproteobacteria > Rhodobacterales > Rhodobacteraceae > Paracoccus. The sequence continues at coordinate 71,535 of NZ_JAUNTN010000013.1, read as the reverse complement.
TTTGCAACCAGAAAGCCGGACGATGATAAACAAACTTCGCAGCGGCGTGGCCAGTCTGATGCGCCCGAACCTGTCAACCCTGCCCCTGAAAACCCTGCCGCAACCGCCGCAGCCAAAAAACAACAGCGGCACCGGCTCGGCCAACACCAACTCGGGCAGCACCACCTCAGGCACGTCCGGCAAAAGCCCCGCAGGTGGTTCCGGCTCGGTTGAGGGCGCAAAGGACGCGGCGCAGGGGATCGTGAGCGGTGCCAATATCCGCGAAGGTGTTGAAAAGCTGAACAGCGCCGGCGATACGCTGTCCATCCGCATGACCGGCGAGGCCAAGGTTCAGGGCAGCCTGAAATATGGCAAGGTTGGCATCAAAGGGCAGATGGGCGGGCAAACCACCATCACCCGCAACAGCGATGCGCCCGACAGCACCTATACCCTGCGTTACGATGCACAGTCGCTGTTGGCGGCCACCGGCGAAACCGGCACCGATGCGTTGGGACGCGGCAAGGGGGGCGCATCCGGTTCCCCCGGCGTCAATGTCAAGGCCGAGATCGGCGGGCAGATCTTTGATGTCGTCGAAATGACCTTTGACAACAAGGAGGACGCCATCCGCGCCGGTGAGGCCCTGCAACGGTTGCAAAATGCCGATATGGTCGATGATGCCATGGCAATGGTGGCGCAAAACGCGATCCCCTTCGCCGGATCGACGCTGTATCATGCGGCCAACGGCAGCGGCAGCAATCCGATCGCCAATCCGCTGCACAAGGACGGCACGCCCGGCTGGCTTGGCAAGACCGCCGCCGGGGTGACGCAGGAGGATATGGATTTCCTGCAAAGCCATGTGACCGCCTATGAAACCACCATCGGCAGCCGCAGCCGTCTGGCCGCCGAGGTCAAGGGGGATCTGAAAGTCCTGGAAGGCGCGCTGGAAGGGCGGCTGGACGAAAACCGCCGGATCACCCGCCGGGTGGAACTGCCGACCGCCGACAAGGACGGCAGCGTGACCTATTCCGTCAGCGGCGGGCTGCGCCTGTCAGCCAAGGAGCGCCTGAACCGCAAGACCGGCGGTTTCGGCGGGCTGACGCTGAAAGCCGACAACCGGCTGGAACTGGGTCAGGCCAATGTGACGGCCAGCCTGCATTACACCCTGCCGAAAGGCTCGACGCCCACAACTTCGGTTGGCGGACGCCCGCTCCCCGAGGCGGATGCGCTGTCCGGCAACACCCCGATGACGCTGGACAAGATCACGCTGCAAAACAATCTTGAGGTCCGCACGCAGGGTTTTGACGACATATCACGCGGCGATTCCGGGGTGCTGACCGAAACCCTGACCATCAACGACCCCGGCAAGCTGAAAGACGCCACAGAGCAGCTTTTTGCCGGAGACTTCAAGCAAGCCGCCGAAACCGCAGGGGCGCAGCTTGATCTGGAGCTGAAAACCATCGAACGCAGCGGCGTCGATATTCAGCCGGGGTTCAAACTGGATGCCGCCGTGGCCGACATCGAAGCCTCGGTTATTCTGGCGACGGGGGTTGATGACATCACCAGCACCCGAAAAGTTACCATCCAACCCGGCACCGAAGGCACCCCGGACAAGACCGAAACCCGCCTGCCCCCTGCCCCCGAAAATGACGGCAAGACCTATGCTGTGCAGCCCTATGTCGGCGCCCATATCCGCACCAGCCCCGAAGGCGAAAGCCTTGGCGTGGTGCAAAGCGGCAGCTTTCTGCGCGACGAAGGCAGCCGCCAGACCGATGCGCAGGGTCAGGAATGGATGCAGGTCAGCGGCACCGACAGCAAGGATGCACCGGTATCAGGCTGGGTGCGGGCGGATTTGCTGCAAGCCCATTCCTCGGCAACCGGTGCGATGGATGGCGAAGGCCGTATCAACCCGACCGCCGAATATAACCGCATGGACCGGATCACCGTTCAGCAAGATGACAATTTGTGGAATCTGGCGCAGGAACATGGCTGGGACTATCAGGAAACACTGGCCGCCAATCAGGACCACCTGATAAACCCATCACTGATCTTCAAAGGCGATACGGTCTATGTTCCCGGCAGCGCCCGTGGACCCGAACCCGAGGTCGTGACCATTCCCGGCGATCCCGGCACGCCTTCTGTCCAGACCGAATCCAGCGGCGATACCGGATCGGGGGTATTCGGTCCCTCGCAATCGCCCTCAATCAGCGGATCGGATCAGACCCCGCCGCCGGTCACATCAGACACACCCCCGGCCAACACGCCGACCCAACCGGGCGATATTCCGGGGCGCCGTGATCTGAATGGCATCCTGAACGATTATCAGGTCAGGGCCGATGACAGCACCCGAAACTGGCAGCCGTCGGTGGTAAACCCGCTGACGGAAGGGATCGTCAACGGGCTGGACGGCCTGCTTGACAAATTGCCCGGCGATTTCGACATGGCCAAGGCTCAGGACGCGATCAGGCAGCTCAAGCGCAGCGACATGCCCAAGACCGAGGCCGATATGCTGGACCGGCTGAATCCTGTTGACCAGTTGCGCTGGGCCTTGCTGACGAAAAACGTCATGGATGAGGCCCCCGGCGCGGTGGATCAGCCCGCAGGCTTCGCCGGTTCCTCGGCCGAATGGCAGAATGACGGCCACGTTGACGCCTATCGCCACGCGCTCTGGAATGCACGGATGACGCAGGCTTTCGGCGCAGAATGGGCCGCCAATTACGCCACCGCGCATGAGATGATCAACGGCAACCCCGCGCAGCGCGAGGCCATGGATCTGTATAACAACGAGGTCGGCCGCCAGATCGCGCTGGACAATCCCAACGCTTCGGATGCTGAATTGTCGCGGCTGGTAAAGCAGGCGTTGGATGATGGTCGGCTGGTGGTGATCGACCAGAATCTGAATCTGTCATGGTCGGATCAGGTTGCCGTCGGCGCGCATGGTCTGGTGCCAGAAGGCAGCCCACAGCATGAGGCTAACCCGGAGATGACACCCAAGCTGCAAAACACCGGCAGCTGAACAGATAAGGTGACGTAATGAAAAACATTCTGAAATGGGGGGCGCTGATCGCCATGACCTCTGTTGCGGGAACTGCCTTGGCCGAGACGGCTTTTGACACTGCACGTTGGACCTCGGTCGCGCATGATGCCGACGCCAGCGACCCGCGCTATGACATGATTGCCGATGCGATTGCCGCAATTCCGGCTGGCACCCCCCGCAAAAAGGTGCGTGCGATCTTGGGCGAAGCAGACGCCGATCACGACAGCGAATGGGTCTATTACGCTGGCACCACCCTGTTTGGCGGCGAATATATCCTGCTGGTGGTGACGTTTGATGGCGATGCTGTCAGCGATGTGAAACAGATCAGCCGCAGCGAAACCTATGTGCCACCGCAAAGCCGCGACCAGATGAAACCGGCTGGTTAAGCAGCCCGCAGCCTATCAGAAAAGAAAAGGCGCAGCCCGCAAGCTGCGCCTTTTTACCATCCTGAAACCTGCGGTCTTAATAGCCCTGCGTCATATAGCGATAGCTTTCCCAACTATGCATTTCGCCGGTCATTGCAGACCAGTTGTTCAGCCGCATCAACTGATTGGCTGCCGCCCCTGCCCCGGCTGAGGCACGGCGCTGGTTCGACAGGGCGATGACCTCGGCCAGCGGCTTATACATCGGCCCGGCAAAGGCACCGTTGCGGGTGAAATGCCGCAGGTCAGGGCTGGCGGGCTGTTCGCTTTTGGTCAGTTTCACGTCAACCGCAGCGATCCATTTCACCATGCTGTCGGTGCCTGTGACCTTGCGCACCAGGGATTTCGGCGGCATCGCGTCAATCTCGATCAGATCGGCGGCACGGATACGCTCGGCCTCGCTCAACTGGTCCCAATTCGCCTCGACCCCCTCGACCCAGGCTGCCATGCGGGTCGGCAGGACGCGGTTTACATCGTTCCCCTCCTGCGAATCCCAATAGGCGATAAGCTGCTGCGGATCGGAAGGCTTGCCCACCCGCGCCTTCAGCCGGGAATAGGCTTCCAGATCGCTGGCCGCCAGCCCGGTGCCGGGTTGCAGGACATAATGGAACGGATCAACCTCATTCCATGCGGTGACAAGACGCGAGGTCTCAGCCGCCCCCGATTCGGCGGCCAGCGTATAGATCAGATCACGCAGCAGGTCATAATTCATCCCGCGCGTGGCCCCATAGGCGCCATCCATCATCAGCCGGGCGCTTTGCTCGATTGCGGCGGGCAGGCGCTGCTGAACCTTTGGCTGACCGGCCCAAGCGTCGATCATCCGGGCCAGTTCGATCTCGGCGGCCGCCGGATCATATTCCGCGCCAATATGCTGATAGACGGGAATCAATGCCTGCGCGACGCTGGCCGCACGCTTGGTCGAGTCAGCCAGCGCCGGGGGGGCCAGCAAGATCAGGGCCACGGCAGTCAAAGAGCGAAAAGCGGTCATGCAAAACTCCGTCAGCATAAAGATAGGGTAACGCTGATCCCAAAGGTGCGGCAGTCGCGTGACAATCAGATGACGCCCTGCGGGTCGTGGTGAAAATCCGCCGGCGAAGGCCCCCAATCGGTGCTTTTCTGCCGACCGACAGGATTCACCAAATTGAAGCCGGACTGTCGCACAACTGTTAAAAATCTCGGCTTCACTCACGGGCAGGTGAACGACCATGACTGACCTGAACCGCGCCGCTGGCGCTGCCCTTTTGCGCAATATGCGGTGGCTGCCCGGCCTTGCGGCTCTTGGGCTGATCTCGGGGCTGGCCGTGCCCCCGTTGCGGGCGCAGGACGCCGGGCGCCTGATACTTGAACAGCCGTTTCCCTATACGGCCAAGGATGTGACGATACAGACCATGCTGCTTGAGATGGCACATAAAACCACGGTTCCGATCATCCCCGCTGCGGGGCTGTCCGGGCGTGCCGATCTTGAGAACAGCACCGGCAGCCTGCGCGACGCACTCGAGGATCTGTCCGGGCGCGGGCTGGCACTCTGGTGGTTCGACGGCGCCGCCATCCATGTCGAGCCGCCCGAAGCCATGACCAGCAAGCTGTTGCCGCTGCAAAACGTACCGATGGCCGATCTGCGCCGGGAGTTGCGGGCCGTCGGGCTGGACAGCCCGGAGTGGCCGCTGCTCGGCGCGCCAGATGCAGGCATCGCCCGGCTGGTCGCGCCGCAAGGTTATGTGCAGGCCGTCGAGGCCGTCATTTCGGCCATGGCCGCCCGCCAGCAGGCCCGCGGCCAATCCGGCCTGCCGCTGATTATCCGTGGTCCCGGTCGGTTGCGCGACCGGATCACCCCGCCTCCGGCCGTGCTTTCCGCACCAGTCCCCGGCGGCATGACAGACCAAGCACGAAAGGACCGCCCATGACCCGCCAACCCGCCAGCGCCGACCAGATCGACGACCTGCATCTGATGATGGCTGCGGCCATTCTCTGCGGCCAGCGGGGGACGGATGCGCCTTTGATGCCGATTTTCGACGCATGGGCGGACCAATATCCCGATGATGCGCTGGCCAATATCGGGCGCGGCCTGTTCATGATCGGTCACGGCAATCCCGAAGCCGGGGTCGAGATTATCTCGGATGCGGCCAACCGCGCCACCACCCGCGCTGAACAGGCGCGTGAGGTGCTGACCTCGCTGCGGGCCGATATGCCGGAACTGGCGGGTTAAGGCGGGGGGGTGCAGGTTATGGAACTGGATCGCGCCGATATGAAACTGCTGATCGAGGCCGGTTATTCCGGTGTCATGCGCGGCATTGACACCGATCTGACCCCGATTTTCCAAGCGATTGCCGACTGGATGCCGCAATATGCGGCGGGCCGGATCGGTCTGGCGATGCAAACCATGGTCCGCGGCGATTTCGCCGGGGCTGACCAGATGCTGACGGCGATTGTCGCCTCGGATATGGAAGGCCGGACCGAAGCACAGGCCATTCTGGCCATGTGCAAGGCGTTGCAGAACCAACATCAGGATGCCCGCGAGATCGCGCAGGAACTGGAAGGCACCGGCGGCTATGCCGAGGGCTTTACCGATGCGCTGGTCAATGGCGGGCCAGAAACCACGCAAGGCTATCAGGGGCTTGCGCTGGAGGCCGAGACGACGCCCGTGCGTCACGGCGATCATGGTTAAGCGGGCATTTTCACTGGCATGGAGATATGAAGATGGGACTGTTTAGTGGAATTGGTAAAGCCCTTGGGGGCATCGGTAAGGCGCTTGGCGGCATCGGCAAGATAGCCAAGGCGCTTGGCGGCATCCTGAACTCGCCGCTGGGCGGGCTTCTGAAGATGGTGTTCCCGCCGCTTGGCATGGCCTCGGGCGTACTGAACTTTGCCGGCATGATGGGCAGCCTGGCCGGCGGGATCGGCGGAGGCAAGAACTACTGATCCTTGCGGGCGGAAGGCGGCTTTCCGGTCGCCAGCAACGCCGACCGCCTTCCCCCGCACCCCACCCGACAGACGAACAGAAAGCACAAGGATTTCCGGCCCATGAGCGCCCAAACTGAAACCGCCGAAAGGACCACCGGCCCCGCGAAGGACATCGCGGCGGCGCTGCGTGCGATCCTGCGCCGCCGGATGGCGCGCACGGCGGCCGGGGCGCGGTTGCGGGCCAACCCCTTCCGCCGCCTTGCAGCGGCGGTCGCACGCGGACCGCGCGTGAAACGGTCCCGGCCTGACCAGCCGGGGCGGCTCTCCCTGACTATCGACATGCCATTCGGACCCTTCAGCCTGTCGGCGCTTGGCCTTGGCCTTGCGGGCGGCGGCGGTGGCAGCCCCGGATGGCAGGCGATGGTCACGACAAGCAGCACAGCGGCACAAAGGAACGCGATATGGTAACTTCGGTCACGGCAATGGGAAATGCGGCGGCCCCGGCCCTGCAAAGCGGCACGGAACAGCCAATGCTGAGCGATCTGGCGCAACACGCGCTGAAGGGTCTCGGCAAGATGCATATGGATTTCGCCGCCAGCGCCCAAACCATTCAGACGCAGGTCGCGCCCCCCGCCGGTGCAGGCCCCGCGACGGACATGGCCCAGCAGGTGCGGGCGCTGCAAGACAGCTATCACACCGCCTTGCAGGTCCAGCACCAGATCATGCAGTTTTCGATGGCAACGTCGATTTCTCAGACGCTTGGCAACAATCTCAACAGCTTTCTGAAGGGCGCATAAGGCCGTCGGGCCGCGATGCACCACCGAGGACAGCCAGCCCGCGACCTGCCGGGTTTGGATTTCCAATATGACCCTGACCCATACCCGCCGCCTTGCGGCCATGCTTTGCCTGACCCTTGCCCTTACCGCCTGCAAAGCCAATCTTTACACGGGCCTGACCGAACATGAGGCAAACGAGATGGTCGCCGCGCTGATTGGCGCGGGCATCCCGGCCTCGAAAAGCGGCAGCGCCAACAGCATCAGCGTCAGCGTGGATGAGGCCCGCTTTGCCGATGCAATGGCGGTCCTGAATGCGCGCGGCCTGCCCGCCCGGCAATATGCCAGCATGGGCGATGTGTTCAAAAAGGAAGGTCTGGTCAGCTCGCCAACCGAGGAACGCGCCCGGCTGATCTATGCGCTCAGCCAGGAGTTATCCCGCACGATTGCCGAGATCGACGGGGTGCTGTCGGCCCGCATCCATGTCGTGCTGCCGCAATCGGATATGCTGGGGCGGGATGTGAAACCTTCGTCAGCCTCGGTTTTCGTGCGCTATGCGGCCGGGTCCGATGTGGAAAACTACAGCGCGCAGATCAAGCTGCTGGTCGCAAATTCGATCGAAGGGCTGCTTTACGACAATATCACCGTGGTGATGGTTCCCGCGACCGAAACCGCCCCCACGCAAAGCAACGCTCCGGCACTGAGCGAAGTGCTTGGCGTCTGGGTTCATCCGGCCAGCGCCAGCCGGTTATGGGCAATGTTTGGCGGGTTGGCGGCGCTGGCACTGGCGGGATTTGGGCTGGCGGGCTGGCCGATGCTTCGGGCGCGGTTGGCGCAGCGTCGTGATACAGGCTTTGACAGTCCGGGCGAGGGTCAGCCATGAGCCGCCCCGGTGCCGATCTGGTGCAGGTCGCGCGCGACCGAGTGGCGCTGAACAACCGACGCGGTGCGCAACGGCTGGCGGGAGTGGCGCCCCTGGGGCGGGTCGCCGGGCGTTTGGCACATGGTCTGCCGCTTCTGCCGGATGACCTCGACATGCAGGCCCCGGCTCTGGTCTTGCTGCTGTTGCCGCCGCAGCAAGCAGGCGAGGTTCTGGAAGCGGCTGCCGCGGCGCTGGTCGGGCATGATCTGGCACAGGCCATCACCCCCGAATCGCGGGCAGCCCAAGCCGGGCTGGTCAGCGATCAGGCCCGCCGCTTTGCACTCCACCATCGGCATCTGTCCGCACCACCTGCGGGCGAGCCTCTGCCTGAGCGGCTGGAACTGGCACAATCGCAGATCAGGGCGGCATGGCTTGGTGCCTTGCCCGCCCCGCTGGCGCAAGAGTTCGGCGCCAGCGTCCCGCTTACGGATACGCCCGTTCTGGATGCACCTGCTCAGCCACAGCCACAGCCCCCGGCACGCCGCCGTCAGCCGCTCTTGCGCCGCCGCAAGCCGCAGGTTCTGCCGCTGACGCAGCCACGGCACGCCAGCGCAGACCGCCCGCAGGCGGCGCTGGATGCGGCAATGGACGCCTTTGGACAAAGGGGCAAACCATGACCGACCGCAGCCCCCGCATCCTGCGTCGTGACGAGGTTGGCCGTCTGCGACAGGCCGATTCGATCTTGCATGATGCCGAACAGCACCGGCTTGCCAGCCGCGAACAGGTGGAAAAGCTGGAACGCGACGTGCTGTCCGAGGCCCGCAACCGCGCCTTCCGTGAATCGGCCCGCACCGCCGCCCGCGTTCTGGCCGAGGCCGAGGCCGCCGCGCAGCGTCGCCTGACCGCGCTGGAGCCTGAACTCGCCCGGCTGGTCGCCATGACCGTGCGCCGGATCATTGGCGAGGTCGAACCGCATGAAGCCGCCTATCGCGCCGCGTTGACGGCCCTGCGACAGATGCGCGACCACCGGCGCGGGCGCATCTTTGCCGCGCCCGACAGCGTGATGGCGGTGGAACGCGCGGTGAATGATCTGGACGGAGATGGACCGGAAATCATTGGGCTGCACCGCGACCCGGCGCTGGAACCCGGTCGCGCGGTGCTGACCAGCGATCACGGCAGTGCTGAAATTGGTCTGGCGGCGCTGACCGATCAGGCTCTGCGCGCGTGGGAACCGCTGCCCACCGCACCTGCCGGTAATCCGAAAGGGGACGAATGATGCCCGCGTTGCCGGATGACAGCCTTGCCGCCAGCCTGCGCGCCCGCGCCAGCCGGGTTGCAGCGGTCGAGCTGCGCGGGCGGGTCACGCGGATTTCCGGCTGCGTCATTCATGCTCATCTGGCCGATGGCCGCATCGGTGAGGAATGTCTGCTGCGTGATCCCGTCAGCCGCGTTGAAATGAGTGCCGAGATCATCGGTTTCGATGGCGAACAGGCGATTCTGGCCCCGGCGGGGGACATGCGCGGCCTGTCGGGCCGGACCGAGGTGATCCCGACCGGGGCCGAGCCGCGCGGCCCGTCAGGCATGGCCCTGCTGGGGCGGGTGATCGACGCCTTTGGCAACCCGCTGGACGGCGGCGCCCCGATTGCCCGCGACACGCCTTTGCAGGCCGACCCGCCCGCGCCGCTGGATCGCCCGGTGATCGACGCGCCTTTCGTCACCGGCTTACGGGCCATCGACGGGATGCTGACCATGGGGCAAGGTCAGCGCATCGGTATTTTCGGCGCTGCGGGGGTCGGCAAATCAACGTTGCTGTCACAGATCATCCGCGGGGCCGAGGCCGACGCCATTGTGCTTGGCCTGATTGGCGAGCGTGGCCGCGAGGTGGCCGAGTTTCTGGAACGCGACCTTGGCCCCGAAGGCCGTTACCGGGCTGCGGTTGTGGTGGCAACCTCGGACCGGCCCGCCACCGAACGGTTGCGCGCGGCCCTGACCGCCACCGCCGCCGCCGAGGCATTTCGGGCGCAGGGGATGCGGGTTCTGCTGCTGATCGACAGCGCCACCCGCGTCGCCCGCGCTTTGCGTGAAATCGGCCTTTCCGCAGGGGAACCGCCGGTGCGGCGCGGCTTTCCGCCCTCGGTCTTTGCGCAGCTTCCCCGGCTGGTCGAACGTCCGGGCCGCACCCGCGAAGGGGCCGTCACCGCCATCTATACCGTTCTGGTCGAAGGCGACGACGATGCAGCCGACCCGGTGGCCGATGAAATGCGCAGCCTGCTCGATGGCCATATCATCCTGTCGCGTGATCTGGCTGCTGCCGGGCATTACCCGGCGATTGATGTGCTGCGCTCGAAAAGCCGGGTCATGTCGGCGGTTGCCCCGCGCGAACAGATCGCCGCCAGCCAGACGGTTCTGGCCCGGCTGGCCAAGCTGGAAGACATTTCCATCCTGCTGCAAGTCGGGGAATATCAGCCCGGCGCGGATGCGCTGGCCGATGCCGCCATCGCCAGCCGTCCCGCAACCGAGGCGTTCCTGCGGCAGTCCACCGATGACCGTAGCACACTGGCCGAAACCCGCGCCGCGCTGGCGGCGCTTGGGGGGCTGGCATGAGCCTGACGCAAATCACCCGTCGCCTGTCGCAAACCGATGCGCTGATCCGGCTGGCCGGGCTGCGCCGCGACCTTGCCCTGCGCGGCGTTGCCCGCGCCCGCACGGCGCTGGCCGATGCGGTTGCCGCCCGTGACGCGGCGCGAGCGCAGGCCGATGCACTGGCGCAGGAACAGGCCGCGCGGCGGGTGGCGTTGCGCAATCCGATGCTGGGGTCTGCGCAATTGCGCGGCGCGCTGGACAGCGTGCTGACCACCTTTGCCGCTGACCGCGAGCGCGAAGCACAGGCCGAAGCCGCAGTCGCCGAAGCCGCCCGCAGAATCGACGATGCCCGCGCCGCGCTGGATCAGGCCCGTGCTGCGCTGGCCGCAACCGAGAAGGTGCTGGACAAGCGCCACCGCTTGCGACTGCCCTTGGCCGAAACCCGGCAACGGCTGCGCGAACAGGCCGACGAGGCCGAGGCCGCAGAATGTCATTATCCCAAGGAGGGGGTGCGTAATGACCCATTCAGACAACAGCATGGCACAACCGGCCTTGGGTCTTGACCTGCGGCGGGCCTCTTTTCCCGGCCTCGCCCCGGCCCCTCAGGCGACGGCGCGGCCCGTCGCGCTGAACCACCGACAGGCCAGCCTGCGCAATGCGCTGTGCCGCCGTCATGCACCGTTGGTTATCGCCTGTGCTTCCGGGCGGGTGCAGGCGCTGATCGGGCCACCGCGCCCGGAGGCCGCAGACAGCCTGTGGCTGGCACTGGAAATTGACGGCGAGGCCGCCGCGCTTTCCCTGCCCCCATCGCTGCTGCGACGGCTGTGCGGACAGGCGCTTGATGCCGCAGCACCCGCAGATGCCGCGCTGTTGCTGGAAGATGCCCTCGCGGACTGGCTGGACGCGGCCGAGGCGCTGACCGGACTGTCGCTGCGCTTTCTTGGGCTTGGTCCGCATCTGCCGATCCCTGACGCCATCAGCGTTGCGCTGGTCATCGAAACGCCGCCCCCGGCAGCCCGCGCCATTCTGGCGCTGCGCCTGTCACCTGCGGCAGCGGAACGGCTGGCGGCGGCGATGCGCCGCTGGCAATTACCGCACCCGGAACTGGCAGGCATGATGCTGCGCATCGCCATCGAGATGGACAGCCTGCGCCTGTCTCTGGCCGAATTGCAAAGCCTGCGCCCCGGCGATGCGCTGCTGCTTGAGGCTGACCCAACCCCCGGTGCGCTGCGGGTGGTCGTGGAAAACCGGCTGATCGCACCTGTGATGGCGGAACCCAACGACATACCCGCCGCCGCCCCGGATACTGCACGGCGCTGGCGGATGCTGGCCGCTCTGACCCCGCGCCGCCCGCAACAATCCACGCCCCTGCCCGCCAATCTGCACGAGGACCGCATGACCACCGACAACACCCCCCTGCCCAACGACGCCGAGCAGCAGCCTGCCACCCCTGCCCCTGTTTCAGCAGAAAGCCCGGCAGCAGCACCTCCGCAGGCTCCTGCGCTTGAGGCGCTGGAAATGCGGCTGTCCTTTCGCATCGGTGAGGCGCTGATGCCGCTGGCCGATCTGCGCACCGCCGGTCCCGGCACCATCGTCACGCTGGACAGGCCCGAAGGCGCGCTGATCGACATTGTGGTCAACGGTCAGGTCATTGGTCAGGGCGAGATCATTACCGTAGCCGGGCAAAAAGCCTGCGAGATCCGCCGCATCTTTGGCGAAGGCTGACGGGCGGCACTCATGGACAGCCCCTTTCCCCTGCTGATCGCCGCCACCGGGCTGATGATCGTCCCCTTTGTCGTCGTCAGCCTGACTGCCTTTGTGAAAATCGCGGTTGTGCTGTTTCTGGTGCGTTCGGCGCTGGGGGTGCAGCAGACGCCGCCCAATCTGGTGCTGTATGGCGTCACCATCGTGCTGACCGGCTATGTGATGTCGCCGGTGATGGTGGCATCTTACGCCGCAGTTGCCGATCAGGGAAGCGGGCTTTCGGCCCTGTCCGATCCGGCGCAATGGCCCGAGATGATCCAGCGCGGGCTGGAGCCGGTGCGGGCCTTTCTGACCCGGTTCACCACCCCCGAGGATCGCGCCTTTTTCCTGCAAGCCGCGCAAGAAATGCACGCAGGCGGCACCGTAACACCGGGCGAATCCGACCTGTTTATTCTGGCCCCGGCCTTTGTGACCGCCGAACTGACCCGCGCCTTTGAAATCGGCGTGCTGCTGTATCTGCCCTTTATCGTGATCGACCTTGTGATCACCAATATCCTGACCGCCATGGGCATGATGATGGTGTCGCCCATGGTGATCTCGCTGCCGTTCAAGCTGTTGCTGTTCGTGGCCGTTGATGGCTGGTCGCGGCTGACACATGGGTTGGTCATGTCCTATGTGGGGGCCGCCTGATGGTGCTGTATGAGGCGCTCAATCACGCGCTGGTTCTGGTGATGCAGCTTTCCCTGCCGGTTATCATTGCCGCCACCGCGGTCGGGCTGCTGATCGGGCTGATTCAGGCGCTGACCCAGATTCAGGACCAGACCCTGCCCCACGCGGTCAAGCTGGTGGCGGTGGCAATCACGATCATGGTGCTTGGCGCGGCGCTGACCAGCCAGCTTGTCGGCTTTGCCGATGATGTGTTTTCGCGCATTGCAGGCAGCGGGCGCTGATGTGGCCCGCGCCGCTACCCGAATCGCTGCCCCTGCTGGAGCGACTGACCGCGCCGGATCAGATGGGGCATATGCTGATCCTGCTGGTTCTGGTGGCCGCCCGGCCTCTGGGGTTCATTGCCCTGCAACCGATCTTTGGCCGCTTCAAACTGAACACCGGCTATCTGCGCGGAGCGGTGATCGTCGCCATGTGCTGCCCGGTGCTGCCGGGCGCTCTGGCAACGCTGGCCGCTGACCCCGGACTTGCCAGCCCTGATCGCATCCCCGGCCTGATCGCACGGGAACTGGTGGTTGGCGCGCTGATGGGGCTGCTGACCGGGCTGCCGTTTTGGGCGGCACAGACCGCTGGCGACCTGATCGACCAGCAACGCAGCGCCAGCATGGCCAATCTGATCGACCCCGGCGCGGGCGGAGAAGCCTCGGTCAGCGGCACCTTTCTGATGCTGGTCTGTCTGTTGGTGCTTGCGGCCTCAGGGGCGCTGACGCAGGCGCTGTTCGGCCCGCTGCTGCGCAGTTACGCGGTGATCGGCCTGTTCCAGCCGTTGCCTCCGGTCGATGCGCGGCTGGCGGGTCAGGTGCTGGCGCTGCTGGATCACCTGCTGCGCAGCGGCGTGCTGCTGGCGCTGCCGGTGGTGGTGCCGCTGCTGCTGACGGAAATCGCCATCGTGGTCGCAACCAAATACATGCCGCAACTGAATGCGATGTTCCTGTCCATGTCGGTGAAACAGGGGGTCCACGTTCTGCTGATGCTGCTGGGAGCGGTCATGCTGGCCGGCTATGCCGTCACGCTGCTGTCCAGCCCGGCGCTTGGTCCCGAAGCCCTGCGCGGCTTTTTCCCCAAGGCCACCCCATGAGCGGCGTTTCATCCGAAGAAAAGACCTTGCCACCCAGCCGCCAAAAACTGAAAAAAGCGCGGCAAAAAGGTCAGGTCGTCACCTCACGCGAGGCGCTGGCCTCGGTCAGCACGCTGGCGGTGCTGCTGTATCTGTTCGCAAGGCGTCATGCGATCTGGCACGATCTGACGCAACTGTTCACCGTCACCCCGCCGCAGGATCTGCCGTTTTGGCCCTATCTTGCGGCGCAGGCGCGGCTGGCGCTGGATCTGGCCATCGGTCTGGTCGCGCCGGTGATTGTGATGGTCATTGTGCTGGTGGTGCTGATGGGTATGGCGGTGTCGGGCGGGCCGCTGTTTTCGACCCATCCGCTGATTCCTGATTTCAACAAGCTGAACCCGGCCAAGGGATTCAAAAAGCTGTTCGGCCGCGCGGCATGGGTCAAGTTCCTGATGCACCTGATTCGGGTCTGCGCCGTGGGGGCGCTGCTGTTTGTCATGCTGCGCGGCCAGATCGGGGCGCTGTTGCCCACGCCGCCCTGCGGTCTGGACTGCGCGGGCCGTGTCGTCGACAATATTCTGATGCCGCTGCTGGTCGGGCTGACCGCCATTCTGACTCTTGCGGCGCTGCTGGATTACATGGTCAGCCGGTTCGAGTTCATGCGTGAACAGCGCATGTCCATCACCGAGTTAAAGCGCGAGTTCAAGGAACAGGACGGCGACCCGCTGATGAAAGGGCAACTGAGCCAGACCCGGCGCGATATGGTCGAACGCCCTGCCGGCATGGCGCAGGCCACCGCGATTATCCGCGACGGCAACCGCAACGCAGTCGCGATTCGCTGGGTTCAGGATGACATGCCCGCGCCCTTGCTGGTGATGCGGATGCGCGGTGCCGAGGCGATCAGCCGCGCCATCAGCACCCGCCGCGATCTGCGGGTGAGTTGGGACAGCGCGGCGGTCAAGGCTCTGACTGGCAAGGCGGTCGGTGATTATATCACCGACGATGATCAGATCACCGCCATTGCCTCGCACCTGCAATAGCCCCACACTTGCCCGCAAACGCAAAAGGCCCCACCAGACGGCAGGGCCTTTCATCAGCGGACAGGCAGGTATCAGAACCGATAGGACGAGTTGCCCCAGCCCCACTGGTTCTGATTACTGAACAAGCTGTTGGCCAGCGTGCTGAAGCTGGTCATCATCAACATCTGCATGGTGTTGCGCGAGGCATCCGCATAGGCGCTTTGGCCCGCATAATCGCGGTTGTGGTGACGGAAAGTCGTGTCCCAAAGGGCATCGACCTCATAGCTGGTGATCGCGGTTTTATCGCCACGGGCAACGATATTGCCGTGAATATCCTCAATCGCGCCGCCACCCTGCGCACCGGCAAAGCTGTCGCCGTTGCGGGCTTTGCCGTCGCCGTCAAAGGTCTGGCCGATCAGACCATGCGGACGGACGCCATCGGCAATCGCGTTATCGGTCTTGATGTCCATGTTGATATGGTCGCCCTTGGTCTGGAAGTTGACCTCCCATTCCCCTTTCTTGACGATCACATCCTTGCCGCGCTTTTCAGCATAACCGCCATCACGCAGTTGAACGCGCTGGCCGTCTTTCAGTTCTTGCCCGTTGACCACGGCTTTGCCGGTCTTGGACACGTTGATATAGTTGGAACCAGCGGTAATGCCGACCTCGCCAACCACGGTCTGTTTGGGGTCGTTACGCCACTGGTCAAAGCGACCGTTCATCTGGAAACCTTTGTCCGACAGCAGGTTATAGGTCTTGCCCGCCTGCCCCTGAACGTCGAACTTGCCACCATCGGCACCGATGAAATGCGGGTCGCCCCAGATGCGCGCCTTGCCCGCAATCGGGGCAGCGTCCGAAGACACCAGGCCAGCATTGCTCGTCGAGCCAGACCCGACCATCACGCCGGTAAAGCTGTTGCTCGTGTTCGTGTTGCGCGCAGCGCCGCCGCCGATCATCTCGGACAGGCCCTGGAACACATCGGCCAGCCCCTGAAGCATCGTGGCCAGATTGTTGCCACCATTCTGCACGCCGTTGTTATTCAACCCGATTGGCTGCGGCATCATCACGCGCGGCATCTGCATCGTGAGAATTGAAAGGAAGTTCATAGCATACACCCCTCTTGCCCCCAAAGATGGGGCTTGTGTGTGATTCACGTCGCCAGCGCCTCCAGCCTGCCGCCAGATTGCGTCAGAAATATGACGCAAGGCGGATTTCCGCACGGCACCCGGCCCATTCCGGCGGCTTTTCGCAAGTGGACAAAATGCTGCGGTGGCGTCGCCAAACTTTGCCGAATCCTTCACTGAACTGTCACAGTCCACCGCCAGTCTGCCCCCTGGACGAAGCGGGTGTGACCCGCGACTAAGGAGGTTTCGATGTCCGATCGCAATATCGAGATCGTCGAGCTGGACCGGCGCCTGGCGAATGACCCCGACGGGGCAGAGCTGCGGCGTCTGACGGAACGGCTTACGGTGGGTAAAGGGCGTGTGACCATGGAAATGGGTCGTGGGGTCAGCACAGACGAGTATGCCCGGCTGTCCCTTCTCGCTCAGGCGTATGATGCTGGCATCGACGCGCTGCCGAAGCTGTGGGCAACTATCAACGAAGACCAAACCTCAACCTGATAATGGAGAAGAATCATGGCTGACGTCGGTGCATCTCTCGCTGAAATGAAGTCCATGCAGCAGGAAGCCCTGCGCACTCAAACCGAAATCAACAAGCAATCGTTGATGTTCAACACCGCTATGGCGGCGAAGGACGCTTCGAAAAAAGCTTGGGACAAGGTGAACGGCTGATCGCCCTTTTAAAAGGGCGTGGCGGTGTCGCGCCCTTTTTCCTTTCGGTTGCCGCAGGTTCTGCGGCGGGTCTGCAACGTCGCATAAGGGGGGATGCTGCAATGACCGATACATTCCTGTTGACGGTGCTGACAGGACCACATGCCGGCGCGTCAGCGGCGTTGAAGGGTGGACGCTGCCGAATTGGCGGCGGCCCTGATGATGACATTATTCTGGAGGGTGTTCCTGCCGGAGCGATGACCGTTACGCTGAAAGACCAGCGCCTGCGGATGCAGGCGCGGGGCGCGGGCATAAGCCTGATGGGCGGGTGCCATGCGCAGACCTTGCCGGACGGGCAGGCCCGGATTGGAACGCTGCCGGCAATGCTGCGGCTGACGCAGGACACCACCATTGCCATCAGCCGCACCCGGCCCGATATGGCCAGCCGGATGCCCCTGCGCATGGCGGTGCTGCTGGCCGCGGTGACGCTTGGCACCGGACTGCTGATCGGCGTGCAGATACCGCCCGGCGCAGCACGGCTGCCGGGGCTGGAGGCACAGGCTGCACGGCTTGATGCCATCCCTCATCCCCCGATACAGGCGGCAACCGGAACCGCGCCGCCACAGATAACCGCAGGGGCGTTGCAGGCAACCTCGCCGCGGCTGACCGCCTGTATCGGCACCTGCCAGAGCGACGCTGCCGAGGCCCTGCGCATCAGACTGGCAGCAGCCGGGCTGGAGGGGTTGCACGTCGCCCCCAGCGACGGCGTGCTGCGGGTGTCGGGGGTGATGCCCGCAGACAAGGCCCCCCATTGGCGCGAGCTGCGCAGCCAGTTCGAGACCGATTTTGGCCGCAGCCTGCCGCTGATCGTCGATATTGCCAATGGTGCCGATGCGCCCGCGCTGGCGGTGGCCTCGGTCTGGCTTGGCGGCCACCCGGAGCTGCGCACCAAGACAGGCCAAACCCTGCGCGAAGGCGACCGCACCGCCGATGGCTGGACCGTGAACCGCATCACCTCGGGCCGCATCAGCCTCAGCCGCGACACGCGGCAGGTTGATATTCGCTATTAAGAACAAGGACGCCCCGCGTTGAAACCCACCCTACCCCCGCAAACAACACGACCGCAACCGGCATTGCGCCCGCAATCTGCAACCGGGCTGGTGCAGACCCCGGCCAGCGCACGCCGCCAGCCGGTTGCCCCGATGGCGCAGCCCGAGATCAAACCCCGCGACGATCAGCAGGCGGGGGATGCGCCCCTGCGTGGGTTGGATACGATGATGCAGGACAGCCTTGGCCGTGCTGAACTGCCCCCCACCATCGAACTGGTCGCGGCGCTGGAGGCCGCCCATCGCTTTGCGCCGATGGCGGATCGTGCGGTGCCGGGGCTTGGGCGTCTGGTCGCCGCCGTGATCGAGGATGAGCGGCACAAGCTGGCCCGCGTTCTTGACCTTGGCAGCCAGTAACCCGGTGGACCGATTAACGACGTGACTGCTTATTCCCCTCAGCCTCAGCCCCCGGCCAAACGTGCCGAAACCGTGCCCGCCGCTGCCGCGCAAGAGGTGCTGGACGGGTTGCGGGCCTATCCTGAATTGCAAGAGGCCGCCGCCAGCGCATCGGACGTGCTGGCCGATGCTGATACGGCCCGGCATGGGCGTCATCTGGCGGCGCTGGCACTGGTCTATCTGCGCCATGCCGATGCCGCACGGGCTATGGTTCTGGCGCTGGCAGCCATGGCAATGGGCGATCTGCGCCCGCAAACCGTGCTGCTGGTGGCCGAGGCGCTGCTGCGGGCTGGTGATCCGCGTCAGGCGCTGGCGGTGCTGAGCCGCTTTGACCAGCCCGAGCAACATCTGGACAGCCCGCCACAGTCCGCGCATCTGGCGGCCCGTCATTATCTGACCGCCCGCGTGTATGAGCGTCTTGGCGACCGTCAGGCCGCGCGGGCCGCACTGGATCATGCGCTGGAACTGGCACCGCCGGACCCCGAGACGCCTGCAACGGATATTCTGCCATGAATCTTCTGGCCCATATGCTGCGGCGCATCGCCATGCGGCAGGATCTGGCGCTGATCCTGCTGCTGGTGCTGATTGTCTTTATGATTATCCTGCCGCTGCCAACATGGCTGCTGGATGTTCTGATCGGCACGAATATGTCGTTGTCGATCCTGATTCTGATTGTTGCCGTTTACCTGCGCAACCCGACCAGCTTTTCCACCCTGCCCGCGATCCTGCTGTTTGCGACGCTGTTCCGACTGGCCATCAGCATCTCGACCACGCGGATGATCCTGCTGCAAGCCGATGCCGGGCAGATCGTCGAGACCTTCGGCACTTTTGTGCTTGGCGGTTCGCTTGTGGTCGGAATCGTGGTGTTTCTGATTATCACCATCGTGCAGTTCATCGTCATCACCAAAGGCGCCGAGCGGGTAGCCGAGGTCAGCGCCCGGTTCTCGCTGGATGCGCTGCCGGGGCGGCAAATGTCTATCGACAGCGACATGCGCGCCGGTGAAATCGACATGGCCGAAGCCCGCCGCCGCCGCGAAGGGCTGCAACTGGAATCCGAGTTTTACGGCTCGATGGACGGCGCGATGAAATTCGTCAAAGGCGATGCCATCGCCGGGCTGATTATCATTGCGGTGAACATCCTTGGCGGGCTTGGCGTCGGCGTCGGCCAAAACGGGATGCCCTTTGGCGAGGCGCTGAACCGTTATTCCGTGCTGACCGTAGGGGATGGCATGGTCAGCCAGATCCCGGCGCTGCTGATGGCGATTGCCTCGGGTGTGGTCATCACCCGGATTACCCATTCGGAATCGCTTGATCTTGGCCGTGATATTGCCACGCAGATCGGAACCAGCCCCCGCGCCATGCAGGTGGCGGGGCTGGTCATGGTGGGCTTTGCCTTTATCCCCGGTTTTCCAACGCTGACCTTTCTGGCGCTGGCGGCGCTGATCGGCGGCTCGGGCCTGTGGATCGCGCGACAGGTGCGGCTAAGGGCCGATGAGGGCGATCCGTTGGGTGAGGACAGCCCAACCGCTGTTGGTCGCACCGACCTGATGATGGTGCCGATGTCACCGATTCAACTGACCGTCGGCACCGAGGTCGCGCAAGGGTTGCAGCGTGGGGCCTTTGACCGCGCTGCCCTGCGCGAACGCACCCGGCTGTTCGAGGAATTGGGCGTGCCTTTTCCGCGTCTGCAATTGTCCAGCGACCCGGAACTGCCCACCGACCGCTGGCAATTGCGGGTCGAGAATGTGCCGGTGGCCGAAGGGGCCATCCCTCCTGCCCGCCTGCGCTTGCTGGATCAGCCTGATGCTGCGCGTATCCTTGGCCTGAACCTGACCAATGCACCGCTATCGGCCGCCGAGCAGCAAAGCTGGTGGGCCGATCCCGAAACCGCCCCGGCGCTGCGCAAGGCCGGGGTCCGGTTCCAGACCGCCGAACAGGCGCTGGCCGCCATCGCCACCGCCCGCCTGCCCCGCCACGCTGCCGAATTCCTGGGGGTGCAAGAGGTCGGCGCGCTGCTGGGGGCAATGGAAAGCCGCTATGAAAGCCTTGTGACCGAGGCGCAAAAAGCCCTTCCCGTGCAGAAGATCGCCGCCATCATGCGTCGTCTGGTCGAAGAAGAAATCCCCGTGCGCAACCTGCGCATCATGCTGGAAACCATCGTGGAATGGGCGCCGCGTGAAAAGGATACCGACCTGCTGGCGGAATATGTCCGCGCCGCGCTGGCCCGGCAGATCAGCCATAAATATGCTGATACCGACCGCATGATTGCCGCCTATGTGATCGAGGCCGACATTGAGGAGGCCATTCGCGGTGCAATCCGGCAGGCCCCGTCCGGCGTCTATCTGGCGCTGGAGGCACAGCAATCCCGCCGCCTTCTGGATGTTATGAAATCTGCCATGGGCGATTTATCGGATCACAGCCGGATGCCGGTTTTCATCGCGGCCATGGATGTGCGCCGCTTTCTGCGCCGCTTTCTGACCAATCACGACATGGACCTGCCCGTTCTGTCCCATAAAGAAGTCGCCCCGAACTATAAGGTTCAACCTCTTGCCATGATGTCGATTCAATGACCGCTACGTTTCTTCGCCAATTCGCCCTGTCCGCGCTGCTGGTTCTGATTCTTGCTCTGAGCGCCGCCGCCAATACCGTGCTGAATCTGACCGAGGGTGAGGGCCGCGCCTTTAACCTGCCCGAAGGCGCAGCAAATGTCTTTGTGGCCGATCCCATGGTGGCTGATGTTCAGGCATCCTCGCCCACCTCGATCTATATTACCGGCGTATCGCAGGGACGCACGAATATCATCGTGCGTGATATGCAGGACCGCACCATGATCGACTTTGCCGTCACCGTCCGGCGCGGCACCGGGCGGGTAGAGTCGCTGCTTGGTCCAGGGCTGTCCTTGCACGATCAGGGCGACGCCGTGGTGATTTCGGGACAAGCGCAGGACATTGGCGCAGCACGCTCGGCCAGTGCGGTGCGCAGCGCGCTGGAGGCGCAAGACGTGCCAGTTATAGACAACAGCACCTACGCCGGGGCCACGCAGGTTTCCCTACGCGTCCGCTTTGTCGAGGCGTCCCGCAGCGACCTGCGCCGGGTTGGCGTCGATCTGGCGGCTTTAGGTCGCTCGGCTGGCGGGCCGCTGCGGGTGGTGACAGGGCTTGGCGACCCAACCGGGTTTCTGGATGGCGGCGCGATCAGCGGTCCCGCCGCCGGAGGACGCGCCACCGCCGGCAGCTTTACCATCGATACGCTGATCGACGCGCTGGAACAACGCGGCGTGGTGCAAATCCTGTCCGAGCCGACACTGACTACCGTTTCCGGCCAGACCGCCAGTTTCCGCGCTGGCGGAGAGTTCGCCTATCCGATCAATCAGGGCGACGGGGTGATTTCGGCAGCGTTCAAGGAATACGGGGTGTCGATCGACTTTACCCCGACCATCCTGCCCGGCAACCGCATCGCGGTCCACGTCCGCCCTGAAGTCAGCTTTGTGGACAAGACCAACTCAGTTTCCGTGGACGGGTTTCAGGTTCCGGGGGTCTCGGTTCGTCGCGCCGACACCATCGTTGAGGTCGGCAGCGGCCAAAGTTTCGCCATCGCCGGTCTTTATGAGCAGTTTTCCGAAAGCAGCAGCAGCGGCGTGCCGGGGATGAGCCGAATTTTTGGTCGCAATTCGCGCACCCGCAGCGAGCGTGAGCTGATGATTTTCATTACCCCCTATCTGGCCGGTGCGCAGGATGCGACCGAAGCCCGTAGCCAACGCCCGGCACCGCAACGCTCTGTCGGATTTATCACCAGATGAGACCCCCGATGACCCGCCATCTTGTTTTCATGTCTGTTCTGCTGCTGGCCGGATGCAATGACCCCTTCATTCAGGAGGGCAATGTGATCCGCCGCGCCGCTGATCCGGCCTATGCCTATGATGATTTTGGCCGGGTGCAGGCGGTTGCCTGTAATATCGCGCAGCCATCGGGCTATTCATCGGCACCCTCGGCTTGTCAGCGCGATGTGGTTTTTGCCCGACAGATCGCCCGCCCTTCGGATCTGGTGGACCCACGCAACCCCGGCCCGGCCCCGGCAGGTCCGGTTGGTCGCGCGGCGGATCGCTATATCGGCGGAACGGCGGCAAGCCTGCCAGCCGGCAGCACCAGCCGTTATCCCTCTCGTGGGGCGGTGATCTACCCGACAACCCCGGCTGATCCTTATTACGGCGGCTGATTTCTGTCAGCTTGCCAGAACGGTAAAAGCACGCATCCCCTGAGTCCGCGCCCGACGGCCAACGGCCAGAATCTCGCTAATCTCGGACGGGTCCATGCCGCGCTGTTCCGCATCGGAACGTGCATTGCCATCATAGCCGGTGATTCCGCCGACAAGAATCATATTGCGGATATGGCGGTGCTGTGCATCCGGTGCAAAGGCCACCGCGCGGGAAATTGCATAAGCCTGCGGATCACGCGACAGCGCCGCGACCAGCGCGATATTGCTGCGCACATCCAGATCGCGCGGGTTCAGCGCCTGCGCCACATCCAGATGCGCCCGCGCCTCTGCCAACTGGCCAAGCCCGGCCAGCGCACCCGAGCGCAACAACAGCACATCAACATCACCGCCGCCTGCCTGATTGCTGGATTGCAGCGCCCCGGCATAATCACCAAGCGCAAGCTGCGCCCGGCCATAGCCAAGCACCAAATCGCGCTGGCCGGGGCTGACGATCAGCGCTTCACGATAGGCCCCCATGCTTTCGGTCCAGAACCCTTGATCGGCATAAATCTTGCCGATTTCAGCCAGAACCTTTGTATCATTCGGCCGGGTCCGCAATTCCGCCTTGAGCATCCCAACCCGCTGCGCAGCGGTTGTGGTCACGGTTTCCGACATGCCGAAATTGGGATCGGTGCAGGCCGTCAATGCCAAAACCGCCCCCCCGGCGATCATAAAGCGAAAACAATGGGGCGTATTAAGATAAATCTTGCGGGTCATGGCTCAGCCTATCGTCGTCAAAACACGCACCATAAGGCGCAGCGATAAGCTGCATGAAAACTGGGTGACATTCAAGTAAAGAGGTGGGTTTAGCGGAGATTTTTAAGCTCCCATCGGAAGCATCCTCAGCGGCGCAATCGGCAGCAACGCAATCTTCTTGTCGCTCGACCACCAAGATAGGTTAACATCTGCCCATCAAGGCTGATACGATAGCGGGACCGCATCCCATATATCGTCTGGGAACTCCTCAGGGCGAATGTCACCCTTCACCACGCCAACGATAAATTGCCCAAAAGTGACGCCTTCCAGTTTGCGGACATCTTCTTCATGTCCCCAAATAGCAAAAGCCCACTGCTCAAGTGGCAGGTCACGGTCAATGACCCAACCCAAATAATCCCCGTTATCCGTTCGACCTCCCATCAACATACTGCCACTCTCGGGATAGTTGGGATGGATCAGTTGTGTAGGATGGTGCCGCTTTAATATTGCATAGGCTTCACTGGCGCTGATTGTTGCATGAGGAAGTAAAGACGTGTTGTTTTCCGATGTAGGTGAGAACATATAAAAAAGCTACCGATATACCCTTTTCCCCAAATGTTCACATACTCCTTGAAATCGGCTGGATATTTTATACCCATTTCCCGTTCCAACTCCGCCCAATCCTTAGGCGACGTGCCACCCCGGCGATCTTCCAACGCGGGAGGCGGCATGATTTGAGAAAGCTCAACGATCCAATCTATATGCTTTCTCGCCCAAAATATGCCACGGGTTTGAGACAAGACTTCCCTTAACCGTTCCACAATTCCTGCGGCCACATCAAACACTCCTGTTAAGGATGATACGACAGCGGAACCGTATCCCATATATCATCCGGGAACTCCTCGGGGCGAATATCACCCTTCACCACACCAACGATAAACTGTCCAAAACTGACGCCTTCCAGCTTGCGAATATCCTCTTCATCATCCCAAATGGCAACAGACCATTGTTCAGGCGGCAGGTCATGGTCAATAATCCACCCCAAATAATCCCCGTTATCCGTCCGCCCCCCCATCAACATGCTGCCATTCTCGGGGTAGTTTGGATAATGAAAATATTTCGGGTTGTGTAACTTCAAGATTGCATAAGCTTCACTGGCGCTGGTCGAGGCGTGAGGAAGAAGGGATGCGCTTGTATCTGATGTTGGTGAGAACATATAAAAAAATTGTCCGATATATCCCTTACCCCAAATATTTACATATTCCTTGAAATCGGCCGGATACCCGATCCCCATTTCTTGCTCTAACTTCCTCCAATCTTCCAGCGACGTTCCGCCCCGGCGATCTTCCAACGCTGGAGGCGGCATGATTTGAGAAAGTTCAGCCATCCAGTCCATAGATCACTTCCCTTTATCAATATTATTTATCGTAATGGAAACATCCAATCCGTCGCTTCCCCTTGCCTGAAAGGCAACTGAAACAGGATAATCCACACCACCCTCATAAATAGGGGTCACCTGATAGTTCACCACTTCCCCCGCCGCAACTGCATCATAGACATTTCTTTCAAAATCCCTCATCACGGGCGAGTTGGTATCCCTTTGATACAGCATAACCAGATTGCGTGGATCGCTCCCACTTCCACCCAGCATTTTTGCCAGCAAATGCCCGCGTGAATGGTTGTCATCACCATGCACATATCCCGGAGGCCGGATTGCACCTTTTGCACCTGTCCCCGTATTCAGTATATCTTTGGTAATCACGGCATTGATACCCTGCGCCTGACCCGCTGCGTTCACGCTGCCATAGTCGATATGTGCGCTGGCATTGGCAAGGGGGGTGTCAATCGCTGCGACGGTTGCGGGGATGCCGCGCGTAATATCGCCGGTTTCGGTGTAATAGGTCAGCAGATCATCCAACGAACGAGGGGCGGCGACAAAGCCCTGCCCGATGCTGCCGCCGGTCTCCAGCCGGGCTTGTTCGCGGATCAATGCCTGATCCAGTTCGCGCTGACGGGTTGCGAGCGTAGCCGGGTCCAGACTGCCATCCGTGGCGGCATTGGCCAATGTCAGCACTTCGGTTTCGATTTTGGCAATCTCCAACCAGGCTTCCCATGCGGCAGAACCGGGTTCAGGCGTCTGTTTGCCGGTCAGCAGCCGGTTCAGCCGGTCACGCAACCCTCCCGCGGCCTGCATCTGCTCTGCGATGTGGATATGGCGATCCAGTGCCTGCGGGTCGATTGCGCCAGGTCCGGTTTCGATCTGGATATTGCTTGCCCGCTTGCCGCTGGCGTCAAGGTCATAGGCAATGCGGATTCCACCCGGCGCCAGGTTCGTATTGTTTTGCAGCGGCACATCACCGCCCGCCATGCCACGCACACGCAGATCGGCATCGAGATCGGCAAAGTTACGCGCCCGCGTGCCAGCCACATGCGAGGCAACCCCCATGCCGCCCCAGAAAGCAATGTTCAACAGCGCCCCGGCCCGGTCCGCGCCGGACATCTTATCCCAATTCTGACCAAGCTGGACGGACTGATCCAGAATGGTCAGCGCATCGGCAGCATCCGCGGCATAGCTGACGCCTGCCACCATCCGCGCCATGCCCGGCGTGATTTTTGCCCCTGCTGCGCCAAGTTTCAACGCCCCGCCAATGGCTCCGACGGACAGCACACCTGCGGCGACCTCCAGCCAGTTCCCCCGCACCGAAGGATTGGACAGGTCCAGAATATCCTCGCCATGGGTGGCCTTGTCATAAAGCTCTTGCCCGGCACGTCCTGTCATCCACAAGGCCGAAGCCCCTGCGACAACCAATGGTGTGGCTGTGCCGCCAGTCCCGGCGATCAGCGCAACCCCGGCGACGATCCCCGCCCCCATGGCGACGGCATCCACCACCTGACCGAAACCTTCGGCAAAGCTATCGACCACGCCCGGCGTATTGCGATGCGTCAGCTCAGAAGCCGACAGGTCCAACCCCTGCGCATAGGTCATCTTGCCTTTCGGAAGGGTGCTGTTCTCATCCCAATCGTTCAGGTCACGATAGCTGCGGCCGCTGTGATCGACAAAACGGGCCGGTCCACCCTGCGGATCTTCGACGCGGAATACCGGAACAACTGCGGCACCCTGATCCTTGCTGGTGACGGTCACCGGCACAACCGTCACCTGCGCGGCCTCACCGCCGACGGCGCGGATCTGATCGGCCAGCTTGTCCAGCGCAGCATTGGCCGGGCTATTGCTGTAGAATCGGTTCTCCAGCCCGCGTTCCAGCCATGCCTCACTTAGACCATCCTGCGGCAGCGCATCCGGCGACATCCCCATCGCCTGCCCGACGATATTGCGCAGCGCCTCACCCGAGAGTTCCTGCGGCTCGGAGCCACGGGCGCGATAGGCTTCGGTTGCCTGTTCAGCATAGGATTTGGAAATACCCTCGGATTCCCAACCGCCTTTCAGCGCATCGGCAGGACGGCAACAACGGCCATCGCCGGCAATGTGATCCAGCGCCCATACCCGCAATTCAGGTGGGGTTTCCTGCGCGAACAGCATGTTACGGGTATCACGGTCGGCCAGCGCGGTTTCCAGATCGCGTGTCATTTGTTCACGCCGGATCCGGTCGGCATCGCTGTTTCCGGGCGCGCGCGCATTGGCAATCGCAGCCGCGAAATCGCTTTGCCCCTGCTGCGTAGTCAGGGCCTTGCCATCCTCGAACATGAAAGCGGCGGTGGCCATCCGCTCGGCTTGCGCTGGGTCCAGACGGTCACGGTCCGCCAGCACCGACCAGACCGCTTGTCGAGTCGTAGCAGGCATATGTGGCAGGATCGAGGCCAGTTGTGGTTCGACCCCCTCGGCCGCACCAATGACCGCTGTGGAGTCCAGTTGCAGCGCCTGTTGCAACATCTGATGGCGCACCGCACCATCCCCGACCGAAGTCATAATGCTGCCGCCCTGTGCGTAAACTTCTTGGGCCGCAAGCTCGGGTCCAGCCAAGCCCCGCGCCAGAGCTGCACGCGCCACCGGATCATGCCGAACCTCTGCCACAGCTTCGCGGATGTTCTCGCTGCGGACGGCAAGATTGGGTTGGTTACGCCATGCCTGCACGGCACTTTCAGCCAGCGCATCACGCTCGGCGGTCGTCAACTGGCCCAAATCCGATTCACCGCGCAGGGCTTGCCCGACACGCTTGCCGCCCTCTTGGTCGTTAAACAGCACAAGCACCGACTTTTCGGCAGTCGCATTTTCGTTCAGCCAGTTGTCGATTTGCGCCTTGCGCTCGGGCGTGGCCGGCGAAGATACGGGTGCAGGCGGCTTGGCCGCGACATTCGCAACCTGAGGACCGGCTTTTGCAGATGCCGTTTCAACAGAGGGTGCAGATGGAACCGAAACAGCTTTCTGGACAGCAGGAATGATGGGCCGAGCATTCCGGGTTTTGTCGATCATATACATGAAAACAAAGCCTTGGCTGATGGCGAACATGCAGAGTTGCTCTGACCATGACCCGGCAGGATGTCACGAATATGACAGCGGGATGATTTCTTGACGGCTGGCGAAAAGCCGCCGAAACATCACCCTAAAATGCAAAAAAGCCCCGGATGCGCGATGGCATCCGGGGCTTTGCAATGTCGCGGGCTTATTTCACCGTGATGCGCCCATCCAGTTGTGGCGCATAATCCGGGCCTTGCTTTGCCAGATATTCCGCCAGAACATCGGCCAGATCAGGGCCAAAATCATAGGCGTTGCTGCCCTTTTCGGCAAAGACCGCATAGCCATCACCGCCACCGCGCATATAGTTGTTGCTGACGACGATGTAATCCTTGGCCGGGTCGATCGGTTGCCATTCGCCACCCTCATTCACCTGCACATCACTGATGCGGCTGCCTGCGGGGGATGCCGGATCAACCGTATAGCGCAGCCCGGCAACTTGCGAGAACCGGCCCGCGCCTTCTTCCATCTGGCTGGCACCGTTCTCCAGTGCCTCGACCACACCCGCGCCCGGCAAGGTAAAGGTGGACAGGGTGTTCTGGAACGGCAGCACCGACAGGACTTCGCCCATGGTGATCGGCCCGGCGTCAATCGAGGCCCGCAAGCCACCGCCGTTCTGGATGGCAATGGTCGCGCCCTGATCCTTGACCCGATCCAGCATCGCATCCGCGACCAGCACGCCCATTTCACATTCCTTGGCCCGGCAATCGGCGCGGTCAGCACCAATGGGGGCCTTGGTCTCGGCCACGACCTTCTGGCGCAGCTCCTCCAGCGGTCCGGCCAGTTCCGCCACGCGCGCGGCCACGGTCTCATCGGGCTGCACCGAGGCGTCCAGCAGCAATGGTGCGCCCGTTGCCGATTTCAGATTGCCCGCGTCATCAAAGGTCAGGGTCAGATGGCCCAGATATTTGCCATAGGCATAGGCCGTCGCCACCGGCACCTGTGCCCCATCCGCGCCTGCAACCATCGTCGGATAGGCCCCTTCGGCCCCGTCCATATCCCCCAAAAGCGTGTGCGAATGGCCGCCGATCACCGCATCCACACCCGGCACTTGCGCAGCGATTTCCTGATCGCGCAGATAGCCGACATGGGTCAGCGCAATGACCTTATCAACACCCTGATCCGCCATCGCTTGCGCCTGCCCTTTCAGGCTGTCGATGTCGTCGCCGAAGATCACCGACTTACCCGGCGAGGCGGTTTCCGGTGTATCCGTTGCCAGCGCCGAGATAATTCCGATCTTTTGGCCGCCGACTTCCAGCACCGTGCTATGCGGCACCTTGCCCGCCAGCACGTTGGATTGCGACACGTCAATATTGCCTGAAATCACCGGGAAGCTGACGCCATCGGCCAGCACCGCCAGCCCTTCGGGACCATCGTCGAACTCGTGATTGCCAACCGCCATGGCGTCATAGCCCAGCAGGTCCATAAACTCGACCGTATCTTTGCCTTTATAGGTCGTATAGAACAGGCTGCCCTGATACTGGTCCCCTGCATCCAGCAGGATCACGTTTTCGCCACCAAGCTGATCGCGCAGCGATTTAACCGCCGAGGCCATCCGCGCGATACCGCCAAAGCATTCACCCTTGCCTTCGGTCTCGGCATCGCAAGTGCTGTCATATTTGTTGATTGATTCGATGCGGCTGTGAAAATCGTTGGTATGCAGGACGTGCAGGGTAAAATCGGCCTGCGCAGCCCCCGCGCCAAGCGCAAGAACGGCGGCAGACAGCATAAGACGGTTCCGCATGGATGACCTCCGGGTTTAATGATGACCGCAGGTTTGCCGGAACGGCTGCATATCGCAACCCCTGACAGTGCTTGACCGGCAGGAAAGTCGCGGCGATAAGGTCGCCATGCTGATTTTCAAGATTTTTCGTCTGGCCGAATGGAACGATCTGCGCACGCGCGGGGAAACCCTTGGCGCGCCGGTCGATCTGGCCGATGGGTTCATCCATTTCTCGACCGTTGAGCAGGTTCGGGAAACCGCAGCCAAGCATTTCGCCGGGGTATCGGATGCCATTCTGGCGGCGCTGGACGGTGCGGCGCTTGGCGATTCGCTGCGGTGGGAAGTGTCACGCGGCGGGGCGTTGTTCCCACATCTGTATCGCGCGTTGCGGCTGGATGAGGTGCTATGGCACCGACCTCTGCGGCTTGGCCCGGATGGGCATGATTTCGGAGATTTGGGATGAAATTGATCGAGCGTATCGGCCTGGCCGCGCTGCACCGGCTGGACCCGGAAACCGCGCATGATCTGTCGATCAGGGCGCTGGCAACAGGGCTGGTGCCGCTGCCTGGTGGGCCGGTAGGTTCTGACCGGCTGGCCTGCGAGGTTGCAGGGATGCATCTGGCGAACCCGATCGGGCTGGCGGCGGGCTATGACAAGAATGCCCGTGTGGTCGGGCCGCTGTCCCGCGCTGGTTTCGGCTTCATTGAGGTCGGCGCCGCGACGCCGCGGCCGCAACCGGGGAACCCCAAGCCGCGCCTGTTTCGGCTGACGGCGGATCACGCCATCATCAACCGCTTTGGGTTTAATAATGAGGGGGCTGGAATCATTGGCCAGCGCCTTGCGCAGCGTGTGGCGGGCATCCCCGTCGGGCTGAACCTCGGCGCGAACAAGGACAGCAGTGACCGCATGGCCGATTTCGCGCAAGTCGTTCAGATGGCCGGGGTGGGCGCGGATTTTCTGACCGTCAATGTCAGCTCTCCCAACACGGAAAAACTGCGCGACCTGCAAGGTCCCGAGGCGCTGGCCGCCCTGCTGTCCGGTGTGCAGGCGGCGCGTGATGCCCTGCCCGGCCGCCGCCGTCCGGTCTTCGTGAAACTCGCCCCTGATCTGGACGAGGCAGGGCTGGCCGATCTGGCAGCAGTCGCACTGAACGCCCGCATCGACGGGCTGATTGCCACCAACACCACCCTGTCGCGCAACGGCCTGACCGATCCGCAGGCGCAACAGGCGGGCGGGCTGTCAGGGCAGCCGCTGTTCGACCGCTCGACCGCTGTTCTGGCGCGACTTTACGCGCTGACCCGTGGCGAGATCCCGCTGATCGGGGTTGGCGGCATTGCCAGCACCGAACAGCTTATCGCCAAGCTGCGGGCTGGTGCCAGTGCTGTTCAGTTATATAGCAGCCTGATCTATCAGGGCTTTTCCATGCTGCCGCGTTTGGCGGCGGAACTGGATGACTACCTGTCCCGCAACCACATGACCCTGCCGGAACTCACCGGAAGCGCCTAAAGCATCTCGCGCAGGCGCAGCATGTGATCCATTGAGCTGAATGGCTCAGCACAACCGGCATCACCCACGATCCGCGCCGGAACCCCGGCGACGGTCTTGCAGCCCGGCACGTCCTCCAGCACCACCGAACCAGCAGCGATACGGCTGCGTCCCCCCACATGGATATTGCCCAAAATCTTGGCACCTGCACCGATCAGCACGCCATTGCCGATCTTGGGATGGCGGTCCCCATCCTCTTTGCCGGTGCCGCCAAGCGTAACGGAATGCAGCATCGACACATCATTGCCCACGACCGCAGTTTCTCCGATCACGATGGAATGGGCGTGGTCAATCATCACCCCCGTGCCGATCCGTGCGGCGGGGTGAATATCGACACCGAACACTTCGGAACAGCGCATCTGCACGAAATAGGCCATATCATGCCGCCCGTTCTGCCACAGGAAATGGCCAAGGCGATAGGCTTGCAGGGCTTGGAACCCCTTGAAAAACAACATCGGCTGCATCAGGCGGTGGGTGGCAGGATCGCGTTCATAATGGGCCAGCAGGTCGCGGCGGGCAGCATCGACCAGCGCCGGCTCCTGCCCATGGGCGGCATCGGCAATCTCGCGCAGCACCTGCTCCGACATCTCGCCCGAGGCCAGTTTCAGCGCGAAACGATAGGCCAGCGCGCTGGAGAAACTGCCATGATGCAGCAACCCGGCATGGATCAAT
This sequence comes from Paracoccus sp. (in: a-proteobacteria), assembly GCF_030538695.1. Taxonomy (GTDB): domain Bacteria; phylum Pseudomonadota; class Alphaproteobacteria; order Rhodobacterales; family Rhodobacteraceae; genus Paracoccus. Next base: position 39,840 of record NZ_JAUNTN010000013.1, on the reverse strand, counting down.
GCGCCAAGCAGCGGCTCGGCCTGAATGGCCTCCTGCGCCTCAAGGCAGATGCGCGGCCACAATTCGTCCGCACTGATTTCCCCGATCCCGTCCATGCGATCCTCCGACAGATACCCCCTCGCCCTACGCCAAAACGCGGGCGAGGGAAAGCGTCAGGCCGGAATCGCCACCGTCAGCCAATGCACCGAAACGCTGATTGCACCGCCAGTAAAAGCACCCCCTTCGGCGCTGATGACCAGCGGGGCGGGCGCCCAATAGGTCATGGGCAGCGACAGCATCCCCCCTGCATAAGAGCCAGCGTCCAGCCCAAGCCCCTTGCCAAAGCGGTCGCTGCCGCCGCCATCGCTGTCCACCGTTCCAAGCCGCCAAGTCTTTGCGCTGCCGGTGATCTTCTCGACAACCCTTGCACTGGCACCGATCACCATTGCACCTGCGGGGATATAGACCAGAGATGTGACCCGCTCACCCGCCGTCAGCGTCACCACAGCTTCGGCCAGCCCGGCGCTCAGCCCGCTGCCAAGCGCCCCCATCGTGATCGCGCCAATGCGCCAAGCCTTGCCGTCGTGGATCGCAGGCAGCCCCCTGTCGCGGAGCATCGCCCGCTGACCTGCGGCCGGGTCGGCAAAGACCCAGCCGCCATTTGCACCAATGGCGATGCGCCCGCCCTGCCCGGCCCATGCGTTGACAGCACTTGCCGGGACGCCATAGGCGACCCCATCCACGACCGTTTCAGGCGGGGTGGCCAGATCCGCGCTTTCCAGCACCAGATTGACCAGCCCATCCAGCCGCATCAGCCCTTCATTCACGGTGACATGCTTTTGCGCCTGCGCGGGCTGGACCAGCGGCAGGCCAAGTTTGGCGGTTTCCTGTTCAGACATGAATCATCCTCTCTGCGAAAAAGCCGGGGCCATAGGTTTCAGACAGTTGCGCGACCTCGACGGCGAAATCCCCACCCGCGCGGGCGGTATCCCAGACATCTTGCGGCACGGTCCAATTGCGGGCCGTCAGGCTGACCTCATGCAGCAAAGTGCCGTCGCGGGTCAGGCGCAGCAGGTAAGCTTCCAAGCCTTCGCCAAGCGGCACATCCGGGCCGTCCCAGCCGTCACCCTGCACCCGTGTGCGGCGCAGCCATGTGATCCGCCGCCCCTCGATCCGCAGATGCGCGGGCGATAACGGCCGCAACCCATTGCCCGCGAAAGCTGCCCTAGACCAATATCCGGCACCTTGGTCAACATAATAGCATCCGCATCTATTCTTTCAGCGACGGGCATGGAATCGTGACGCTCAGCTTGGCCCCGCCTCCGATGTCAGCGCTTCCAATACTGCCACCGCGCCCACCCATGATAACCCAGCTTTTCCAGTCGCCCTCGGGGGGCAACTGGTGCGGCATGGCCCAAAAGTCGAAAATCCACGGCAGGCTGACCAGCGCGTTTTCCGACAGGCTGGCCAGAAACGTCTCAACCTCCTCCGGCGCGGCGCAGGCAAGCCAGCCTGCGCCCGATTTCATCGCGTGCTGCGTCAAGGTCGAGCGCACCCACTCCGACCCCTCCGGCAATGTCCTTGCGAATCTTGTCAAGCTTGTTCCTTTCCTCCAGCACAAGCTGGGTTGCCACGCGAAGCTCGCGCACCAGCTTGACCGCATCCTTCACCTGATCCGTCTCGCCGTCGCGCAGCGCCCGGCGGACTCCGTTCAGATCCGCGGCGGTTTCGCGGAACAGTTCCTGTGCCACGGCCAGATCGGCCGCCGCCTTGTCGGGGCTGTAAGGCCCATCCGGGGCGCCCGGCCCCGGCTCGAATCGTGCTGTCATTGATTGCCCTGTCTCGTGTGCCTGTCCGCACGAGGCGAGGAATGAAAAAAGCGGCAAGGTCATTGACCCGGCCGCTTACCCACTTCTCCCAGCATGGGAACTTTCTATCTAAGGGCGTTCGCAAAGTCAACCTTTAAACCATGCAGCGAGCGCAACACCCCACAAAATCCCATGTTTGATAGGGTCCGCGCCCCGCAACACCCTCCGCAACATCTGCGGCAGCGGCCCTCTCATCTGCCGAAACATGGCATGAAAAAACCGGCGCGAGGGAATCGCGCCGGCTCCAGCTCCCGTAACGGATCACAGATCTCAGCCGCCATCCTGCACTGGCGAGTCAGCCGCCTGCCCCTGCCGCGCCTCGATCTCGCGCCAGCGGGCAACATTGGCGTTATGCTCCTCCAGCGTTGCTGCGAAAGCATGACCGCCGGTCCCGTCAGCGACGAAAAAGATGTAATCCGTCTGTGCCGGGTTCAGCGCCGCATTGATGGCTGCCCGACCGGGATTTGCAATCGGCGTCGGCGGCAGCCCGTCGATCTGATAGGTGTTATAGGGCGTGCGCCGATCCAGTTCCGAGCGCCGCAACCCCCGGTCCAGAATCCCCTGCCCGCCGGTCACGCCATAGATCACCGTCGGGTCGGTTTGCAGGCGCATCCCCTGATTCAGCCGGTTCACGAAAACGCCTGCCACGGTTTCCCGCTCGGCCGCCACCGCGGTTTCCTTTTCCACGATCGAGGCCATAATCAGCGCCTCCTCCGGCGTGCGATAAGGCAGCCCCATCACCCGGTTTTCCCATGCCGTTGCCAGAATGGCCGCCTGCCGCTGCTCCATTTCGTTCAGCAGCGCCTGCCGGTCGGCGTCCTTCTTGACCTCATAGGTATCCGGCGCCAGCGCGCCTTCCGCCGGAACGCTGCTGATCTCGCCCGACATGAAACCGGCTTCTTTCAGCCCTTCGACGATCTGCCAGCTTGTCGTGCCTTCGGCCACCGCAAAGCGCAGCCGCGCATCAGGTTGCGCCTCGGCCTGCATGATCGCCTCGGGCGCATCCTCGGTCGCAGGATTATAGCGGGCGCGGTCCTCATATTGGCCAGTCTGCGGATTGACGTCGCGCAACACCACCGTATTGCCCCGCACACCCACCCGGAAAATCACCTCGGTGCCGCAGGTGCTTGGCCCGCCAGCCGTGATCACATCGACGATCTGCTCCATACTGGCATGGGCTGGCACCAGATAGCTGCCGAATTTCAGATCACCTGCCTTGCCCGCATAATCCGCGCCGGTGCGGAAAATATAGGCTTGCGAAATCGCCCCTTGCTCGGCCAGCCGGTCGCTGACGGCGCGCAGACTGGCCCCCGGCGCGACCTGCACGCATTGCGCTACATCGCTGGGACCGGGGGCGCTATACTGGTGCCGCCCCCAGGCAACTGCCGCCGCAACCGCGACCAGCCCCAGAATAGCCAGCGTCATCAGGTTCGAGACGATATTGCGCCACATGGTCAGCGCACCTTGCCGACAACAAGGCTGGCATTGGTGCCGCCAAAGCCAAAGCTGTTCGACAGCGCCAGGTCGATCTTGCGACGCACAGCAGCATTGGCGCACAGGTCAATCGCCGTTTCCCGCGCCGGATCATCCAGATTCAGCGTTGGGGGGGCGATCTGGTCGCGGATCGCCAGCACGCAAAAAATCGCCTCGACCGCGCCCGCAGCGCCCAGCAAATGCCCGATGCTGGATTTCGTGGACGACATCGCCACATTGCCCGCTGCATCGCCCAGCAGACGCTCGACCGCGCCCAGTTCGATCACATCGGCCATCGTGCTGGTGCCATGCGCATTGATGTAATCCAGCGCGGCAGGCTCCAGCCCGGCCCGCTTCAGCGCTGCAGACATCGAGCGGAAACCGCCATCGCCATCCTCGCTCGGCGCGGTGATGTGATAAGCGTCGCCCGACAGGCCATAGCCCAGCACCTCGGCGTAAATCTTTGCCCCGCGTGCTTTGGCGTGTTCGTATTCCTCCAGCACGACAACACCCGCGCCTTCGCCCATCACAAAGCCATCGCGCTCTGCATCCCACGGGCGGCTGGCGGCCTTGGGATCATCCGCGCGTTTGGTGGACAGTGCCTTGCAGGCATTGAACCCGGCAATCCCGATTTCGCTGATGGGGGCTTCCGCACCACCTGCGACCATCACATCCGCGTCGCCCAGCTGGATCAGCCGCGCCGCATCGCCAATCGCGTGGGCGCCTGTGCTGCACGCCGTCACCACGGCATGATTCGGCCCCTTGAAACCAAAGCGAATACTCACCTGCCCGGAAACGAGGTTAATCAGCGAGCCGGGGATGAAAAACGGCGACACCCGCTTGGGTCCACGCTCATGGATCAGCACCGCCGCTTCGGCGATCGAGGTCAGCCCACCGATCCCCGAGCCGATCATCACCCCGGTGCGCTCACGCTGTTCTTCGGTTTCGGGTGCCCAGCCGCTGTCATTCACCGCCTGAACGGCCGCCGCCATACCATAAAGGATAAAATCATCGACCTTGCGGCGCTCTTTCGGCTCCATCCAGTCATCGGGGTTGAACGTGCCATCGCTGCCGTCGCCTTGCGGGATCTCACAAGCGTATTTCGTCACCACATTGGCCGGATCAAAGCGTGTGATTGGCCCCGCACCCGACTGCCCGTCCAGGAGCCGCGACCATGTTTCCTCAACCCCGCAAGCCAGCGGCGTGACCATTCCCAGCCCCGTGACGACAACTCTGCGCATGGTATTCCCTTCTGAATTATTCTGCCGCATGTGATACACGCGCCACCCGTTTCACGCAACGCGCGAAACCAGACCCCGCGCATCGCCTTTTTTTGCACATCAGGCACGGCCGATGGTTCACCGCCCGCCGATCAGATCAGCCTCTCGGCCCGGAAGGCTTCGCGCAAATCCGCCTGCGGGCGCGGCCCGACATGGCCGATCACCTCGGCAGCAGCCAGCGTCGCCATCCGGCCCGCAACCTCCAGCGGCCGCCCTGAGGCCAGCCCATAGATCAGCCCCGCCGCGAACTGATCGCCGGCCCCCGTCGCATCGACCGGCACCACCGGATCGACCCGCGCCGTCACCCGCCGCCCGTCCTCGATCAGCAAAGCGTCTTCGCCGGATCGGGTGCAGATCACCAGCCGGCAATCGCGGCTGGCCTGCGCCAGCGAGGCCTCCAGATCTTCGGTCTGATAAAGCGAGGTCCATTCATGCACATTGCCGATCACATAATCCATCGGACCGGCCACCAGGCGGCGGAAATCCTCTCGATGACGGTCCACACAGAACGGATCTGACAGCGCAATGCCCGCGCGCCCACCCGCCGCATGGGCCAGTTCAGCAGCTTTCAGGAACGCCTGCTTTCCTTTTGCCTTATCAAACAGATAGCCTTCCAGAAACAGCCAGCCAACACCCTGAAACGCGGCGGGGTCCACATCATCAGGGCTGATTTCCGCCGAAATCCCCAGATATGTGTTCATCGACCGCTCACCATCGGGCGACACGAAAATCAGGCTGCGCGAGGTCGGCAGGGAATCCCCCGCAACCGGCGGGTTCAGAAACCGCGTCCCCGCCAGTTCGCATTGCTCGGCATAACTCAGCCCCAGCGGGTCATTTGCCACCCGCCCGATAAAGCCGGTCCGCAGCCCCAGCTTCCCAATCCCGGCCAGCGTATTGGCGACTGAACCGCCCGGCAGCACCTGTGCATGAGCGCGCCCATCCGCTGCCCCGTCGGCCATTTCCTGCGCAACGGTCAGTTCTTCGGCCCGGCTCTGGTCCACCAGTTGCATGATCCCCCGCTCGATACCCAATGCGGTCAGCCGGGCGTCCTCGATCGGGGCGATCATGTCCATAATGGCATTGCCAATGCCGATAACGTCATAACTCATACGATTTTTTCCTCGTAAGGGCAGAGATCCCGGATCAGGCAATCCACACAGCGCGGCTTGCGGGCGGTGCAGATATAGCGGCCATGAAGGATCAGCCAGTGATGGGCGTTTTGCTGAAACTCTGCGGGGATATTGTCTTCGATGGCGCGTTCCACCTCGTCCACGTCGCGGCCCGGCGCGATCTGCGTGCGGTTGCCGACGCGAAAAATATGCGTGTCCACCGCCTGCGCCGGAAAATGCCAGACGCAATTCAGCACCACATTCGCCGTCTTGCGCCCCACCCCCGGCAAAAGCATCAGCGCGGCGCGGGAAGACGGCACTTCGCCGCCGAACTCCTCGACCAATATCCACGACAGGGCGATGACATTCTTGGCCTTTTGGCGGAACAGACCGATGGTTTTAATATGCTCGGTCAGCGCCTCCAGCCCGAGATCCAGCATTTGCTGCGGTGTCGTCACCTGCTGAAACAGCGCCGAGGTTGCCCGGTTCACCCCTGCATCGGTGGCCTGTGCCGACAGCGCCACCGCCACCAGCAGTTGAAACGCATTGCCATAATGAAGTTCGGTTTCCGGCTGCGGTGCCTGCGCCCGTAGTCGGGAAAAGATCTCGACCTGAGTGCGATAAGACAATGCTGCGGGTAATTTCGTGATTTTCCGGGCCATTCCGCCTGATGCAACGCAGGGCATGGCTTTGCAAGCCCCAGCCGTCGCCAATGCAATCCCACGGCTTCACCCCTGCGCGAGCGCAGGTCAGAACCGGAACCAGAGCAAAGCCCCGGCGTTGAATAGCAGAAGGAAAGCCGGGCAGGTCCAGCAATGCAGCCCATTCCGGCATTTCCGCAACTGTCAATGGAACGAGGCTATGATGATGAAAGCGCGTGTGACCCTTCTTCTGGCATCGGCGGGGATTTTGGGCCTTGCAGCCTGTGCGCCGACCGATGGAACCACAACCACCGGCATGAGCCGCACCGCGCAAGGTGCGATTGCCGGAGCCGCAGCGGGCGCGATTTACGGCGCCCAGCGGGACAATAAAACCGAAACCCGCGACGTGCTGCGCAGCGCCGCCGTGGGTGCGGCTGCGGGTGCCGCCGTCGGCGCGGTTCTGGATCAGCAGGAACGGGCGCTGCGCAGCCAGATCACCAACCCGAACATCCGCATCGTGAACAACGGCAGTTATCTGTCGGTCATCATGCCCGAGGGCATTCTGTTTGCCACCGATTCCGCCGCCGTGTCGGGTGCGGCGCAGAATGACCTTTACGCGCTGGCGCGGAACCTGAACCAATATCCGAATAGCCGGGTCGAGGTTATCGGCCATACCGATTCGACCGGCACCGCCGCCTATAACCTTGATCTGTCCGAGCGCCGGGCAAGGTCGGTTGCCGGTATCCTGACCGCAGCAGGGGTCGCGCAGACGCGGCTGGCGATTGCAGGTCGCGGGCAGGCGCAACCGATTGCCAGCAACAACACCGCCGAAGGCCGGGCGCAGAACCGTCGGGTGGAAATCAATATCCGCCCGACGCAATAAGCGGGACACAGCGACCAGAGGTCGGGCCATACGCCCGGCCTTTTGCATCAGATCGCCGCAAGCCCGGCAGAATATGCCAGACAGCGCCGCCAGAATCATCGCCACCATTCGTTTCATGGTGTCAGTCTGGCAGAAAATCCCCAAGAATTCGTTAATCGCACAAAAAAGCCCCGCCGAAGCGGGGCCTTGATTGCTCTGAAAAGATGCTCAGCTCAGCCGCCGGGCAACATCTTCGATGGCGCTGTCGATCTCGGCGCTGCGCTGCGTGGCATTGCCTTGCGCAGCCAGAAGTTCCGCCGCCGCAGCCACCGCAGCCCCCACGGCGCTGTTGCGAACCGCGCGCACAGCGTCATTTTCGGCGCTGGCAATCTGGTCCTGCGCGGCCTGAATCCGGCGCTCGATCGAGCGGGCCAGATCGGCGCGGGCCTTCTCGGCGCTGACCTCAGCTTCGCGCTTGGCATTGGCAACGATGGCGTCGGCCTGATCCTTCACCTCGCGCTGGCGGCGTTCATAGCTGGCATAAACCTCCTGCGCCTCTTCACGCAGCTTGCGGGCCTCGGCCAGATCGGCGCGGATCTGCTCGGCACGCTTGTCCAGCATCCCACCGATCAGCCCCGGAATTTTGTAATAAACCAAAATCCCGACGAACAGCAGGAAAGCCAGCAGCACGATGAAATCCGTGTTGCGCAGTGAGAAGAACGGGCCAGAGGCGGCAAAAGCCGGGCTGGCAGCCAAGGCCGCGATGATGGCAAGACGTTTCATCAGGCAGCCCCTTTCAGCTTGGCGTCCACGGCGGCATTGATTGCGCCCGCATCAGCCTGACCACCAAACGCGGCCAGAAGATCAGCGGTCACATCCTTGGCCACGGTTGCGGCATCGGCACGCGACGAGGCGCGAATATCCGCAATGCGCTTTTCCGATTCCAGCCCACGAGCGGCAATTTCAGCATCCGCCTTGGCAATCGCAGCATCCAGATCTTTCTGGATCGCGGCGCGGTTGGCCTCGACGATCTTGCCGGCCTCACTCCGGGCCTGCGTCAGCGCATCCTCATAGGCGGCCTCGGCCTCCTGCGCCTTGCGCTTGAATTCTTCGGCGGCCATCAGATCGCCCGTCACCGCCGCCTGACGATCAGAAATGACCGAGGCGATGCGCGGCAGCGCGATGCGTGACAGCACCCAGTAAAGCACCGCCAGCGTCACCAGAAGCCAGAAGATCTGGTTGCCGAACGTGCTGAAATCAAGCTGCGGCATCCCGGTCGAGCTTTCCGCAGCAGCAGCGGCCCCGTGGGCCACCTCCACCGTGCCATGCGCCGCTTCCGGCACAACTACGGTGTTTTCTTCAATGGTTTCGACCACGACAGGCGCGGTCTGCTGCAACAGGCTGAACATTTCCTTACCCCTTGGCCTTTCAGGTCACGAAGGGGTGAGGGGTTGCCCCTCACCCCGCCGCAAGGATGGGGTGGATCAGACTGCGAACATCAGCAGAAGCGCGACGAGGAACGCGAAGATCCCCAGAGCTTCCGCGAAGGCCATGCCGATGAACAGCGTGGCGGTTTGCGAGCCGGCAGCCGACGGATTGCGCAGAGCGCCCGCCAGGAAGTTCGAGGCCACGTTGCCCACACCGACAGCGGCGATGCCGGAACCGATAGCAGCCAGACCAGCACCCAGATACTGACCGAGTTCAGCGATATTCCCTTCCATGGTGTATTCTCCTTGCGGTTGGAAGTGGTGAATTGAGGTATCCCGAGCAGCCGCCTTAGTGCGACGGATGCAGCGCGTCTTTCAGATAGACGCAGGTCAGGATGGTAAACACATAGGCTTGGATAAAGCCGACGAGGATTTCCAGGCCATACATGGCGGTGACGGCCAGAATGGAGACCGGCGCGACAGCGGCAATGGCGGCAAAACCCGCGAAAACCTTGATAACGGCGTGGCCTGCGGTCATGTTGCCAGCAAGACGAATGGAGTGGCTGACCGGACGCACGAAATAGCTGATGACCTCGATCACGGCCAGAACCGGGCGGATGGCCAGCGGCGCAGACTTGACCCAGAACAGCTCAAGGAAATGCGCGCCATTCTTGACAAAGCCGATCACCGTCACGCTGATGAACACCCCGAACGCCAGAACCGCCGTCACCGCGATATGCGAAGTGGTGGTGAAGGATTTTGGCAGCAGACCCAGTATGTTCGAGAAAACGATGAACATGAACAGCGTCATGATATAGGGAAAATAGCGCAGCGCGTCCTTGCCCGCGACATCCTCGACCATCTTGTGAACCAGACCATAGGCCAGTTCCGCGATGGACTGAACGCGGCCCGGAATGATCGCGCGGCCACGGGTGCCAAGCGCCATCAGCGCGGTGATCGCGGCAAGTGCAATGAACATCCACAGCGTCACATTGGTCGGCGTCCACCAGTTGACCGGGCCATCCCCGAACAGCGGCTTGACCAGAAACTGATCCATCGGATGAAAGACCAAACCTTCGCTATGCGCGTCACCAGCCACTGTCAGCCCCTTTCCTGCCGGGCGCCGATGCGCCCATATCCTTACCGGGCAGTGCCCGAAACCTTATTCACAGCCCCTGCGAGCCGCAGCTTGCGCCTTGCCCTCAGCGGTCTTTCCGATTTCTGCGGCGGTGCGCAGCATCGTTTTGACCCCGGCCACAAAGCCAAGCAGAACGAAGATGACCAGAAAGACCGGCATCGTGCCAAGCCATCTGTCCAGCCCATAACCGATCAGCAACCCAATGCCCAACCCGGCTACCAGCTCTGTCACCATCCGCCAGGCCTGATTAGCCTGATGAAAGTCTTTGACCGGCTTGGCAGGTTCAGCGGCCCGTTTGGCCTGCGCCAGTTTTTCCTCAAGCGAGCGCAGCCTGTCGGCATCGCGCTGGCGGTCGGTTTCACTGGTCTCGGCCAAGGTCACACCCGCGTTATCGGTCCGGGCTGTGATAGGGTCAGGATAGCCCCGAGTCAAGCAATGGATTGGCCACCCCAAGCTGTTGTTTTCATGTGGAGATAGTAAAATCAGCTTTTGACTTGTGGTAGGCAGCAGCACGGGGCATTATTCAACCGTTTCGTTGACCATTCCGGCCCACAGCATGAGCAATCCCCCGTCCGCGCAGCTTGACCGCATCTTTGCCGCCCTGGCAGACCCGACCCGGCGCGCGATCCTGACCATGCTGCTGGAGGATGACATGGCCGTCAGCGATGTCGCCGCCCCCTTTGGGATCAGCCTTGCCGCAGTATCCAAACATCTGGTGGTTCTGGCCGCAGCCGGGCTCATCGCACAAGAGCGCCGGGGCCGTATCAACTGGTGCAAGCTGGACCCGGACGGGATGCGGGCGGCCTCGGTCTGGATGCAAGGTTTCGGGCAGTTCGATCCGGTCGATCTGGATGATTTTGAACGATTTCTGGCGGTTGAGTTAGAAAGCGACCAAAGCGTTCTTGAGTTAGCGCCTGACGGCGCTGGTGCCTCCGGCGGGGATATTTAGGTGAAGAAGAAAGGCGCCGCCGCTATCTGAGCCAAAGGTTAAGTTCGATAATCAGGGCCGAAATCCCAAGAAACAGCGATACGACCAGCAGACCACACAGCCAGATGCGAGGGTCGTTCAGGCGGCCATAGCTTTCAATATGGTCTTTGCATGTCGTCCATAAGATCACCTTGAAACGCTGCACCAGCGGGCGCAACGTCTTATGTTCTTCGGGATCGGTCATGGCCAGCGGTAGGAGCTGGGTTCCGGCGCGGCGCGTGGCGGTGCCGGCGGCGCGAAGATTTCCACCAGCAGCGGGTGGCAGGACGCCGCATCCGAACTGTGCTGGTCGCCGCAATCGCCACCGGGACAAGCTGACAGCCCGCCGATCAGGTCGATTTCCGCGTAAAACTCGATATAATCGCCGGGGCGAACCGGGCTGGCCTTCATAAAATAGCGCATCCGTGGCCCGGTAAAGCCGGTCAGCATAAAGACATTCAGCACGTCATGGACCAGCGGTTCAGCATCCTGCACTGGCAGGCCGAGATGCGCCGCCAGCGCATTGGTCAGGTTGGAATGGCAGCAGTGGTGATAATCACCTCCCGACAGCAGCCGATGCGTATAGGGATCACAGCGGGTGCCGATGACGTCATGCACGGCACCGCCGTCACCATCGCGCCCATACCAGCGCAGCGTGTCGGCGGTGATCGTCGCCATCGGGCGCAGCCACGGCAGCCGCGACCACAGCCGGTCGCCCACCGTGACATGGGTGCCGTGAATGGCGCGGGTCTTACCAGAAAAGAAATGCTCGGCAGGGTCGGCAGCGGACCAGAGGTTCAGATCCCCTACCTGCGGACCGTCAATGCAGGTGATCCGAAAGAAGCTGCCCTGCGGCACGTCGAAACAGCGACCTTCCCGTGCCGGAACGACGATTTCAGCCGTCTTTTCGGCCGCTTGCCGCGCAACATCCAGAATGGGAAGATCAGGCGGCGGCAGCGTTGCCGGATCATAGGTCAGCACGACCCGCGACGCCCGACGGGCGGCGGCATCAGCAGGAATACGGGTGACGGCACTGGACATGGGCGCATGTTGCGCCGCCTGCCCTGCCCCGTCAACATAAATGAACGGCCCAATCAGGCCGCGTAAGGCACCTCGTCACGCGCAGCGACCGGGGCCTCATAGTCGTAATAGCCATACATCTGTTCAAGCACGGCGCGGGCGCGGCGGGCTTTCTCAGCGGCTTTGGCCTTTTGAATGTCGTTCGTCATTGGGCGAATCCTTGTTCGAATCGCCTCCCTCGGCGTGGTATTTAGCGCAGGTTGTCCAGAAGCAGTATTGCTATTGTGGCATAGCCGGTCTGCAAATGAAAACGGCGCGGATCATCCCGCGCCGTGCAGAGAATGTCAAACAGATCAGACGATCCGTTCCACCATCATATGCTTGATCGAGGCAATTGCCTTGGCTGGGTTCAGCCCTTTGGGGCAAGTGTTGGTGCAGTTCATAATCGTATGGCAACGATACAGTTTGAACGGATCTTCCAGATCGTCCAGACGCTCGCCCGTGGCCTCATCACGACTGTCAATGATCCAGCGATAGGCGTGCAGCAGCGCGGCCGGGCCAAGATACTTATCGCCGTTCCACCAATAGGACGGGCAAGAGGTCGAGCAGGAAGCGCAAAGAATGCACTCATACAAGCCGTCCAGCTTTTTGCGATCCTCGATCGACTGGCGCCATTCCTTGTTCGGCGTCGGAGATTTGGTGATCAGATAGGGGTTCACGCTGGCGTGCTGCGCATAGAAATGCGTCAGGTCCGGCACCAGATCCTTGACCACCGCCATATGCGGCAGCGGATAGATTTTCACATCCCCCGCCACTTCGTCGATGCCATAGATACATGCCAGATGGTTGCCACCGTCGATATTCATGGCGCAGGAACCACAGATCCCTTCGCGGCAGGAGCGGCGGAAGGACAGCGTGGGGTCGATCTCGTTCTTGATCTTGATGAGCGCGTCCAGAATCATCGGGCCGCATTTGTCCAGATCGACGAAATAAGTGTCCAGACGCGGATTCTCGCCCGTCGCCGGATCATAGCGATAGATCTTGAACGTCTTGATATTGGTTGCCCCTTCGGGCTTGGGCCAGGTCTTGCCGACCCGGATCTGGCTGTTCTTCGGAAGGGTGAGTTGAACCATGATCTATCCTTTCCAACCCGGCTGGTCGGCAAGCGACCGTGTGGGCATCTGCCCCGAACGGCGCATCACGCAATTGGTAAACACCTCGGCCGGATCGCGGCCAAAGATGTAATCGGACGAGACGGACATCTCGACCCGTCCGTAAGGGGAAATCCCGTGGCGGCTGCCACCTGCGCCAATGGCGACCGATCCGCGCGGGCCTTTGGCACTGCGCGCATCATCCAGACAGGACCGTTCGGCCTGTTCCACCGTGACCGGGCCGCAGGCCGTAACGGCCAGCGCCCCGATCAGGGCCAAGGGCGCAAGCCTGCGCATCAGGCGGTCGCCGCAACCCGTGCGATGCACTGGGTCGTCGCCGGGCGCTTGACGATACCGGCCACCGCATCGGCGGCCCCTGCCTTGCCTTGCAGCCCGGCCAGATCGGCCAGTTCCGCCAGCGAGGCATTGGACACCACGCAATCCGTATAGGGCTGCGTGTTCACACCGGGCAGGCGCGCAGCCATTTCGGTGTTGATAACATTGCGCGCGGTGGCGCGAGCCGCCGCCGTCAGCCCGGTTGCGGGCGTAGCGGTCGGCGTGGGCGCAGTCGGTGTGGTGGTCGCAACGGGAACAACACAGCCTGACAGCGCAGTCATGGCGGCGGCTGCCGCAATCAAGGAAAGACGCATCAGTAAACCCTTTTCTTAGGCGCGATCTTTTTCAGCTCGATCCCGCCTTCCTCGGTGCTGGTCAGCGGATCAAGGTGAACGGGCCGGTAATACAGTTTAACATCCGGGCCATCGACCTTCGCAAGAGAGTGCTTGCGCCAATTGGCATCATCCCGCTCGGGCCAGTCCTCATGCGCATGGGCGCCGCGGCTTTCCTTGCGCGCCTCGGCGGCAACGATGGTGGCCATGGCGTTGGGCATCAGGTTGGTCAGCTCCAGCGCTTCCATCAGATCGGTGTTCCAGATCAGACCGCGATCGGTGACGTGCAGATCGTCCAGCTTGGCGGCGATAGATTTCATCTTGTCCACGCCCTCAGCCAGCGTCTTGTCGGTGCGGAACACCGCCGCATCGGCCTGCATGGTGCGCTGCATTTCCAGCCGCAGTTCCGCGACCGGCGTGCCGCCGCTGGCGTTGCGGATGCTGTCGAAACGGTCGAGGATCTTCGCCACCGCAGCCGTATTCGTCGCCGGCACCGGGGTGTCAGCCTCGACGACCTCGCCAGCGCGGATCGCAGCGGCGCGACCGAACACCACAAGGTCAATCAGCGAGTTCGAGCCAAGCCTGTTCGCACCATGAACCGAAGCACAGCCAGCCTCGCCCACAGCCATCAGGCCAGGGAAGATACGGTCCGGGTTTTCATCCGTCGGATCAAGGACTTCGCCCCAATAGTTCGTGGGGATGCCACCCATGTTGTAATGCACCGTCGGCAAAATCGGGATCGGTTCCTTGGTCACATCGACGCCTGCGAAAATCTTGGCCGATTCGCTGATCCCCGGCAGACGTTCTGCCAGCGCCTCGGGCGGCAGGTGTTGCAGGTTCAGGAACATGTGATCCTTGTCAGGACCGACGCCACGGCCTTCGCGGATCTCGATGGTGATGCAGCGCGAGACCACATCGCGGCTGGCCAGATCCTTATAGGTCGGCGCATAGCGTTCCATGAACCGCTCGCCCTCGCTGTTGGTCAGATAGCCGCCCTCGCCCCGTGCGCCTTCGGTAATCAGGCAGCCCGAGCCATAAATCCCGGTCGGGTGGAACTGCACGAACTCCATATCTTGCAGCGGCAGACCGGCGCGGGCGACCATGCCGCCACCGTCGCCAGTGCAGGTATGGGCCGAGGTCGCGCTGAAATAGGCGCGGCCATAACCGCCGGTCGCCAGCACCACCATTTTCGCGTTGAACACATGAATCGTGCCGTCGTCCAGTTTCCAGCAGACAACGCCAGTGCATTTGCCGTCGGTAACGATCAGGTCCAGCGCGAAATATTCGATGAAGAACTCAGCATTGTTCTTCAGCGACTGACCATAGAGCGTGTGCAGGATCGCGTGGCCGGTGCGGTCGGCAGCGGCGCAGGTGCGCTGCACCGGGGGGCCTTCGCCAAACTCGGTCGTGTGGCCGCCGAAGGGGCGCTGATAGATCTTGCCTTCCTCGGTCCGGCTGAACGGCACGCCGTAATGTTCCAGCTCATAGACCGCCTTGGGGGCCTCACGCGCCAGATATTCCATCGCGTCGGTGTCGCCCAGCCAGTCGCTGCCCTTCACCGTGTCATACATATGCCATTGCCAATGGTCCGGCCCCATGTTGCCAAGGCTGGCAGCAATGCCGCCCTGCGCCGCAACGGTATGGGAACGGGTCGGGAAAACCTTGGTCACGCAGGCCGTGCGCAGCCCTTGCTCGGCCATACCCAGCGTCGCCCGCAGGCCAGAGCCACCAGCGCCCACAACGACCACATCATAATCATGCGTTGTGTAATCGTAATCAGCCATGACGCCCTCAGACCAGAACCGTGGCCAGCGACATCCGCGCCAGCGCAAAAAGACCGCAGGCGATCAGCGCCCACCCGAAAATATCCGCGACGATCAGGCCGACCTTGCGGGCGGTGCCGCGGAAATAGTCGTCGATCATGATTCGCGTGCCGCGCATGAAATGGATCATGCCAACGGCCAGAAACAGCCCGGTCACGATGGCCGGGTAAGGTTTCGAGAAATACAGCAGCACTTCCGGGCGCGGCAGCGCGATGGCACGGCCCGCAACCAGCAGAAAAGCCGGGGTCAGGATCGCCAGCGCCACGGCGCTGACGGTCATAAACCAGTGATGTTCGGTCCCGGTATGGGACGCGCCCAGTCCCGAAGCAGCCTTGCGCGGGGTGATGTAACGCATCTTGCCCTCTCCCTCAGCCGAAATAATAGAAAATCATGGTCAGCAGGGTCAGCACGACCGAAGCCGCGATAACGCCGATGGCCATTTTATGCGCCGTGTCGATCTCCAGCCCGTGCCCCGCATCATAGATCAGGTGGCGGATGCCGGCGGCAAAGTGATACCACAGCGACCAGACCGAGCCCCAGATCACCAGAAAGCCGAACCAGCTATGCACGACAGCATCGGCACAGGCGAAAGCCCGGTCGGACGTTGCAGCCGCCACCAGCCACCACACGAACAGAACCACGCCCGCCAGCAAAGCATGGCCGGTGGCGCGGGTCAGAATCGAGGTGATGGCCGTCAGCGGCAGCCGATAGACTTGAAGATGCGGTGACAGCGGACGATTGCCGCGATTCACGTCAGCCATAAGGCTCTCTCCCTTCGGATCGTGGCCCAGACCGCTTGGCTATCGTGAAAGCTGGCGCGGCGGGCTGGCTGGATTTGCGTTCTGACTTGCACCATTTTCACGGGCTTGTCACGGGTTCAGCAATCAATTGCTGTGAATTTTATCTATTTTTCAGGATTTGTGATCACATGGTCAGACTTGTGATCACGATTAGCGGGCAACAGTTTTTTATGAGGAAAAGAGTCACAAACAATGCGGGGGCGCTGCCCCCGCACCCCCGGGATATTTCCGTGAAGAAGAAAGATCAGACCGGCATCAAGGCCCAGTAGTCCAGATCCAGCAGCACATCGGGCGCGTATTTGCCATCCTGACCGCGCAGGGGGAACGCGCCGCTGTCGCCCTTGGTCGCCACCAGCCGCAGCCGGATCGCACCGACGCCAGGCGCATCGGTTTCGGCCTTGTCCAGCACCTCGGACCACGCCCGCACGGTATCACCAGCGAAACAGGGATTGGCATGGGCGCCGCCGTTCAGCGCCACGATCATCTGCGCATTCGCCAGCCCGTTGAAGGACAAGGCCCGCGCCATGCTGATAATATGGCCGCCATAGATCAGCCGCAGCCCGTCCTCGCGGTTGGTGGCGTCGAAATGCACCTTGGCGGTGTTCTGCCACAGGCGCGTGGCCAGCATATGCTCGGCTTCCTCGATGGTCACGCCGTCCACATGGTCGATCTTTTCTCCGATCGCGTAATCGCCCCAGCGATGCGGTTCGCCCGCCAGATCAAAGTCATAGCCCAAGAAGTTCAGCCCCTCGGGAACGATCAGATCGGCCGCATCCACCACGGCGGGCAGATCCGGCACCACGGTTTCCGGCGCAGGCGCGGCCTCATCGCGTTTGCGCACCATGACCCAGCGCACATATTCCAGCACGACATCGCCGGTCTGGTTCAGCCCGCGGGTGCGCACATAAACCACCCCGGATTTGCCGTTGCTGTTCTGTTTCAGCCCGATCACTTCGGATTCGGACCGCAGCGTATCGCCCGGCCAGACCGGGGCCAGCCAGCGCCCCTGCGCATAGCCAAGGTTCGCCACCGCGTTCAGGCTGACATCCGGCACGGTCTTGCCGAACACGATATGGAAGGCGATCAGATCGTCCATCGGGCTGCCGTCCAGCCCGCAATCAGCGGCGAATTCGTCGCTGGAATAGAGCGCATGCCGTGCCGGATACAGCGCATGATACAGTGCGCGTTCGCCCTCGGCCACGGTGCGCGGCACGGCATGGCGGATCACCTGACCGATGCGGTAATCCTCGAAAAAGCGGCCCGGATTGGTTTTGCTCATTGCTCGCCCAGTTTCATGTCGGGATGGTATTCGACAGCGACGGTTTTGGTGACGGCCTGCCCCATGCGCATCACGCCCTTGACCGGATCATGCGCCATGGTCGGGCTGCCGTGCAGCGCCCAACCCTTTGACAAGGCTTCGGAAACACGGTGGCAAAAGCGTGAGGTGTCATCTTCGGTGATGCAGCGGTAAAGCGTGGTCATGTCATGCTCCGAACGGGTTATAGCCAAGCCATTTGTGGATCATCGCCACCACGCCAAAGACGATCACGCCGCCAATGAGCGCCATGATTTCCTTGCGCGGGTTCAGTGGCCCCTGCGGCGGTGTCCAGCGTTCTGCGCGGTTAATCAGCACGATTTCCGCCAGCGCCCACAGGGTCAGCCCGCCGAACAGGATCAACGAGGGCAGATCGCCATTCACCAGCAGATGCCCCGCCGACCACAGGATAAAGCCGGTCAGCATCGGGTGGCGCAGCTTGCGGGTGATTGCGGTTTTCATTCCGGCGGCTGCGAACAGGTAGAACCCGGCCAGCACCATCAGGTTATTGATCCCTTTCAGGGCTGCCGTCGGCCCCCACCATATATCTCCGTCGGCTGAGCGATAGCCCCAGATCATCAGCAGCACCGCGATAATCAGCGCCGCCGTCACCATCGGCCGCTCGGACCCGCCAAGCGATTTGTGGAACCCCGGAACGACTCGCTTGGCCAGATGTGCGGCAGACCATAAGGCCACGCCTAAAATCAGGAAAAACATGGCTTATCCTTTCATTGCCGCAATGGCTGCGGCCTTGTCCAGAGTGGCTTTCGCCGTCACGATATGCAGATTTTCGACAATTTTGCCATCCACGACCGCCACGCCCTTACCTTCCGCCTGCGCGGCGTCGAAGGCCTCGATCTGGCGGCGGGCAAGGTCGATTTCCGCATCCGAGGGCGCAAAGGCCGCGTTGGCGATGTCAAGCTGCGCCGGATGGATCAGCGTCTTGCCATCGAAGCCCATGTCGCGGCCCTGTTCACATTCCGCACGCAACCCGTCCTCGTCCTTGAAGGCGTTGAACACCCCGTCCACGATCACCTTGCCATGCGCCTTGGCGGCCAGCAGGCACAGCCCCAGTCCGGTCAGCATCGGCAGACGGTCGGGGCGAAAGCGGCTATTGATATCCTTGGCCAGATCATTGGTGCCCATGACCATGCCCTGCAAACGCGGATGGGCGGCAATCGCGGCGGCATTCAGCATCGCCAGCGGCGTTTCCATCATCGCCCAAAGCGGCGTGTCGGGGATAATCGCCGCCACCGCATCCAGATCGGCGGGGCTGTTCACCTTGGGGATCAGAACCGCATCCGCCCCGCTGGCAAAGGCTGCGGCATCCGCCCTGCCCCATTCTGTGTCCAGCGCATTGATCCGCACGATCCGCGACCGCCCGCCATAATCCTGCGCCAGCGCGTCTTTCAGCGCCGCACGGGCGGCCGTCTTTTCGGTCGGCGCGACAGCATCTTCAAGGTCAAAGATAATGGCATCCGCCGCCAGAGCGCGGGCCTTTTCCATCGCACGGGCATTGGCTGCCGGGATATACAGAACGGAACGATAGGGCTTGGTCATGTCTCGCCTCGCAATAATCTTGCGCGAGACTGCCGCAGCCCGAACGAAACGGCAAGTGGAAATGCCGCGCCGCAGCGTCAGAAGGCGGCCCAGATCAGGCGGAGCGAGACCAGCAGCAAGGCCCAGGTGATGAACAGGTAAAAGCCGCGCTCGGATATGCGCCGCACCGCCCAGACGCCGATGCCGACGCCCGCAGCGGCGATGGGGAACAGGCTGGCCGACAGCCACAGGTTATCAACTGACAGCATCCCCAGTGCCGCATAGGGGATCAGCTTGACCGCATTGGTGATCGCAAAAAACACCGTCACTGTGGCGGCATAAGCCTCGCGCCCCAGCCGCAAAGGCTGCACATAGACCTGATAGGGTGCCGCCCCCGAATGACTGACAAAGCTGGTATATCCGGCCAGCCCGCCCCAGATCGTTCCCGGCAGCCAGCGCGCGGGGCGCGGCGCTGCATCGGGCGGCGGCGGGCGCAGCAACGACCACAGCGCAAAGCCCAGCCCGATGACCCCGACCAGCCCGCCGACCGCATCCGGCGACACCAGCGAGGCCGTGGCCCATCCCAGCGCCACCCCCGCCAGCATCCCCGGTGTCAGCCGCAAAATCACCCGCGCATCGAACTGGCGACGATAGGCCAGCAGCCCGAACAGATCCGACAGCACATAAACCGGCAGCAGCAACGCCGCCGCCAGCACCGGATTGATCGCCAGCGCCGCCAGCGGCACCGCCAGCACGCCGATCATGGACAGCCCGCCCTTGGACAGACCGACAAGAAAGGCGGCCAGCGCCATCAGTGCCCAGATTTGCGGCTCCATTCGTTCATCCCGTGCAAGGTTAGCGCAAACCCTGCCTGTAACGCCTTGCGCGGCGGGCTGCAAAGGCTTACCCCTGCCGCCAAGCTGATAAACCTTTAGGAGGATATGATGGCTCGACCCAAGATTGCACTGATCGGTGCCGGTCAGATTGGTGGCACGTTGGCGCATCTGGCGGCGATGAAGGAACTGGGCGATGTGGTCCTGTTCGACATTGCCGAAGGCACCCCGCAGGGCAAGGCGCTGGATATTGCCGAATCCGGCCCGTCCGAAGGGTTCGACGCCCGCCTGAAAGGCACCAATGATTACGCCGACATCGCCGGCGCGGATGTGTGCATCGTCACCGCAGGCGTGCCGCGCAAGCCGGGCATGTCGCGCGACGACCTGCTGGGCATCAACCTCAAGGTGATGAAATCGGTCGGCGAGGGCATCGCCAAGCACGCGCCGAACGCCTTTGTGATCTGCATCACCAACCCGCTGGACGCGATGGTCTGGGCGCTGCAACAGTTCAGCGGCCTGCCCGCGAACAAGGTCGTCGGCATGGCCGGTGTGCTGGATTCGGCGCGCTTCCGTCACTTCCTGTCGCTGGAATTCGGCGTCTCGATGAAGGACGTCACCGCCTTCGTGCTGGGCGGCCATGGCGACACGATGGTGCCGCTGGCCCGTTATTCCACCGTCGCCGGTATCCCGCTGCCGGATCTGGTCAAGATGGGCTGGACCACGCAAGAGAAACTGGACGCCATCGTGCAGCGCACCCGTGACGGCGGGGCGGAAATCGTTGGCCTGCTGAAAACCGGCAGCGCTTTCTATGCGCCCGCAACCTCGGCCATCGAAATGGCGGAAGCCTATCTGAAAGACCAAAAGCGCGTCCTGCCCTGCGCGGCCTATGTGGACGGCGCCTATGGCCTGAACGGTCTCTATGTCGGCGTGCCGACCGTGATCGGCGCGAAAGGCATCGAAAAAGTCATCGAGATCGAGATGAACAGCGACGAAAACGCCATGTTCCAGAAATCGGTGGATGCGGTGAAGGGTCTGGTCGAAGCCTGCAAAGGCATCGACGGCTCGCTGGCCTGATCTTTGGCTGACCGTGACACGAACCCCCGGCCTCTGTGCCGGGGGTTTTCTTTTGCAATCAAAGGGTGTGTTATGAAGCTCTTTTCCGTCCCTGCCGCCCTGCTCACGGCGGCGTTCAGCCTGCCGGTGCTGGCGCAGGCCCCCGATCTGGCACAAACCGCAGGGCGGTTGCGGGACGGCGCGGAAAGCGCCCGCGACGCGGCACAACGGATCAACGACGGCGCCGACCGAATCGAGGCTATTTCCGACGACATCGCGGCACTGGCTGGGCTGGAGGCGCCCGCCGAAGACGCCCTCGCCGCCAGCAGCCGCGCATTGGAACAGGCCAGTAATGAGATTTCTGTCGCAGTCGGCAGCATCTATGGCATAGTTGATCAAGTTTACGCGGTGCGGATGAAGCTGGCACCCGAGCCTGCCGAACCTGAACCCGAGGCCGAACCTGAGCCTGCCCCGGAAACATCTGCCGAAACCGCCACGCCCACCGGCCCCGCGCCCGATCTGGCTCTGTCGCGCAGCATTGGCCGCGATGGCATCACAGGGGTGCAGGCACGGCTGGCCGCCTTGGCGGACCCCAGTCCCGAGGAACGCTTTGCACTGGCCGGGCTGACCTTCCTGCAAGCGGTCGAGGGCACACTTCAGACGCGCTGGCGCGTGGGCCTGTCGCATGATCTTGCCGACCTGCCCTTGCTGCGGCTGCCGTTGCCCTCCAACCCCGCCGCTGAACCCGTCACCCCCGGCATCATCCGCGACATCATGGCCGCTATTCCGCCGCAGATGCAGCAAGCCCGCGCGCCCCTGGCCGGGCTGGGCAGCGATTTCGGGCTGGACATCGACTTTGCCGACCTCTGGTTCGACATCAACGCCAATGGCAGCCGCGACAGCGGCGAGGATCTGGCGCAGATCGCGGGCCAGATGTTCGGTGTCGGCCCCGAAGCCCACGATGGCGATACGACCCTGCCGGTGATGCGCTTCGATCTGGCGGATGCCGCCTGGCTGTCGGCCTATACGCATCTTCTGTCCGGAAGCGCGCAGGTGGTGCTGACCTATGACCCGACCGATTCCATCGCCCGCGTGATGGAGACCCGCGCAGCCTTTGCCGCGCTGCCGCCCGGAAATGACGGTCTGGCCAGTATTGTCGATGACCTGTGGATCGACACAGCGGCAGCGGTGCTGTTCAGCCTGCGCAGCCAGCCCGATACCGCGCAGGCTCAGGCCGCCCATGCCAGCTTTCTGGCGATGATCGCGGATAACCGCATTTTCTGGCAACGCGTCGCGGCGGAAACCGACAACACCCGCGAATGGATTCCCAACGACAGCCAGCAAAGCGCCACCGGCGTAGCCCTGCCGCCTGAAACCGGCACGGCATGGCTGGCGGTGCTGGATGAGGTCGAGGCGATCCTGAAGGGCGAGTTGCTGATCCCCTATTGGCGCAGCGGCGGCGGTCTCAATATCGGCCGGATGTTCACGGACCCCCGCCCCATTGATCTGATCGACTGGATTCAGGGTGCCGGGGCGCTGCCCTATATAGAAACCGGCCCGCTGGCCGACGGCAATGCGCTGAACCAGTTCAACACCCTGCTGATGGGCGATGGTGTGTTCGCTGCGCTCTGGCTGAACTGAACCGTCCCCGCACAAGCGGGGCCATATCCGACGGTCGCACGGCGCCGTGACCTTGATCCACTGACGGCGCTAACGGCGATCTGGCTGCCCTATCAGCACCACAAGGCGACGAAAGACAGATTACGCCCGGTTGTGATCACAGCCCGAAATTGCGTGATCACAAACGGAAAAAACTTACAGATTTTTCACCAATTCTGCGGAAAACGGTCGAAATCCGTTTTCCAATATGTCACAAATCGGCAACCGCATTTGCAACCGGAGGATTGTGATGAACATCCACGAATATCAGGCCAAGGCGCTACTGAAAGAATACGGCGCCCCCGTCAGCGAAGGCCGCGCGATTCTGAACCCCTCGGCATCGGAAGTGACCGCCAAGGCCAAAGAATTGGGCGGTCCGCTTTGGGTGGTGAAATCCCAGATTCACGCTGGCGGCCGCGGCAAGGGCAAGTTCAAAGAGGCCGAAGCCGGTGAAAAAGGCGGCGTCCGTCTGGCCAAGTCGATTGATGAGGTCGTCGAGAATGTCACCCAGATGTTCGGCAAGACGCTGGTCACGCATCAGACCGGCCCGGTCGGCAAACAGGTCAACCGCATCTACCTTGAGGACGGTTCCGATATTGCCCGCGAACTGTATCTGGCGCTGCTGGTGGATCGTGGCACCTCGCGCGTGTCCTTTGTCGCCTCGACCGAAGGCGGCATGGACATCGAGGAGGTCGCGGCCTCGGCCCCGGAAAAGATCGTCAGCTTCAGCGTCGATCCGGCAACCAGCCTGCAGCCGTTCCACATCCGCAAGCTGACGCAGGCTTATGGCTTCGACAAGAACCAGTCCAAGCAGATGGCCACGCTGGCCGCCAACCTGTTCCGGGCCTTTGTCGAAAAAGACATGGAAATGCTGGAAATCAACCCGCTGATCGTGACCGAACAGGGCGATCTGAAGGTGCTGGATGCCAAGGTTGGTTTTGATAACAACGCGCTGTATCGCCACCCCGACATTCTGGAACTGCGCGACACCACCGAGGAAGACCCGAAAGAGCTGGAAGCCTCGAAATACGACCTGAACTATATCGCGCTGGATGGCGAGATCGGCTGCATGGTCAACGGCGCGGGTCTGGCGATGGCGACCATGGACATCATCAAGCTCTATGGTGCCGAGCCGGCGAACTTCCTTGACGTTGGCGGCGGCGCCACCAAGGAAAAAGTGACCGAGGCGTTCAAGATCATCACCTCTGATCCGAACGTCAAAGGCATTCTGGTCAACATCTTTGGCGGCATCATGCGCTGCGACATCATCGCGGAAGGCATTATCGCCGCCGTGAAGGAAGTCGGGCTGGCGGTTCCGCTGGTCGTCCGTCTGGAAGGCACGAATGTCGAACTTGGCAAAAAGATCATTGCCGAATCCGGCCTGAACGTGATCGCCGCCGACGACCTGCGCGACGGTGCCGAAAAAATCGTCAAGGCGGTGAAGGGGTGAAAACGCTCCTCCTCTTGATCGGAACGCTCGCTCTGGTCGGCTGCACGGAAACCGTGACCCCGGCGGGGGTAACGGCTGTCTCGGCAACGGATCTCAAACCCGTAGCCTATGATGAGGTTGCCGAAGCCCGCCTGCTGACCAACGCCTGTGTCCGCGCCGAAATGCAGGGCGCTGGAACGCTCGCGTCGTTGACCCAACAGGGTTACAGCTACGCCGAGACATGGAGCGATGCGAGCTATGTCAAGATGGGGCTGCCGGGCAAAGGGCTTGCCCGCGTGCATCGTATGGCAGTTAATAAGCAAAACGACCGGCTGAACTGCACCATTCAGGTTATGCCCTATACCCATGGCGCTGCCGTTCTGGCCGTTGCGACGGACGAATTGCAGCGCCAAGGCTGGAGCAAGGTTCCCACGGAACGCGGTCGGGCTGACTGGTTCCGAAAAGACGGGCAAACGCTCTCGGTCTCAGGCTGGGTTCCCGGCCAAAACCGGCACCTCATTACAGGCGCAGAAGTCATCATCTCTCGCATCACGAAATGAGCCAGCCCCGCAAGGGGCAGGCAGGACGCTAAATTCAAGGAAAAGCCAACATGGCCATTCTCGTCGATAAGAATACCAAAGTCATCTGCCAGGGGATCACCGGATCTCAAGGCACCTTCCACACCGAACAGGCGATTGCCTATGGCACCCAGATGGTCGGTGGTGTCACGCCGGGCAAGGGTGGCTCGTCGCACCTGAATCTGCCGGTTTTCGACAGCGTTCACGAGGCCGTCGCCAAAACCGGCGCGAATGCCAGCGTGATCTATGTCCCGCCCCCCTTCGCCGCCGATTCCATCCTTGAGGCCATCGACGCCGAGGTGCCGCTGATCGTCTGCATCACCGAAGGCATCCCGGTTCTGGACATGATGGCGGTGAAACGCGCGCTGATCGGGTCGAAATCGCGCCTGATCGGGCCGAACTGCCCTGGCATCATGACCCCGGACGAATGCAAGATCGGCATTATGCCCGGTTCCATCTTCAAGCGCGGCCGCATCGGCGTGGTCTCGCGCTCCGGCACGCTGACCTATGAGGCGGTGAAGCAGACCTCGGACGTGGGGCTGGGTCAGTCCTCGGCCGTCGGCATCGGTGGCGACCCGATCAAGGGCATGGAACATATCGACGTGCTGGATATGTTCCTGTCCGACGACGAAACCGACGCCATTATCATGATCGGTGAAATCGGCGGTTCCGCCGAAGAAGAAGCCGCGCAATTCCTCAAGGACGAAGCCGCACGGGGCCGCAAAAAGCCGGTTGCCGGCTTCATCGCGGGTCGCACCGCACCTCCGGGCCGCCGCATGGGCCACGCCGGTGCAATCGTATCCGGCGGCAAAGGCGACGCGGAATCCAAGATCGAGGCGATGAAATCCGCCGGGATCGTGGTTGCCGACAGCCCCGCCGGCCTTGGCGAAGCCGTGCTGAAAGCCATGGGCAAGTGATTTGAAATCCCGTGGCCCCTGACTACATTAGGGGCCACGGATACCGCTGAGGGAGGGGACATGGCAGCAGGATCAACAGCCAGGGATCGGAGGCAGGCCCGCATCGGCCTGCGTCCCGTCTTTGGCGCTGCGCCCGGCTTCCCTTCTCACGTCAACCCCGGTCTTAACCCGTTCGAGGTCATGCAATGAACGACCAATCCCCCAACACCGCGTTCCACGATTCGTCCTTTTTGCAGGGCCATAATGCGGAATATGTCGAACAGCTTTATGGCCAGTGGGCGAAAGACCCCTCGGCGGTGGATGCCGCCTGGGATGCGTTTTTCAGCGGCCTTGGCGATGATGGTGATGATGTTGCACGAGAGGCTGCGGGCGCAAGCTGGCGCCGTGCCGACTGGCCGCCGCAGCCGGGCGATGACCTGACGTCGGCGCTGACCGGCGAATGGCCGATGGCCAGCAAGACCGAAGCCGATGCCGCGATGAAAAAGATCGCAGGCAAGGCGGGCGAAAAGGGCGTTTCGCTGACGGATGAACAGTTGCGCCGCGCGGTGCTGGACAGCATCCGGGCGTTGATGCTGATTCGCGCCTATCGCATCCGCGGCCATCTGCACGCCGATCTGGACCCGCTGGGGATGCGCGACATGCCCTCGCATGGCGAACTGGACCCCAAAACCTATGGTTTCGGCCCCGGTGATCTGGACCGCCCGATTTTCATTGATAACGTGCTGGGGCTGCAAGTTGCCTCGATCCGTCAGATCACCGACCTGATGGAGCGCACCTATTGCGGCACTTTCGCGCTGCAATACATGCATATCTCGAACCCCGAAGAAGCCGCATGGCTGAAAGAACGGATCGAGGGCTACGGCAAGGAAATCGCCTTTACCCGCAACGGTCGGCGCGCCATTCTGAACAAACTGGTCGAAGCCGAAGGCTTTGAAAAGTTCTTGCATGTCAAATACATGGGAACCAAGCGGTTCGGCCTTGATGGCGGCGAGGCGCTGATCCCGGCAATGGAACAGATCATCAAACGCGGCGGTGCGCTTGGCGCCAAAGAGGTCGTGATCGGGATGCCGCACCGGGGCCGCCTGTCGGTTCTGGCGAATGTGCTGTCCAAGCCTTACCGGGCGATTTTTCACGAGTTTCAGGGCGGCAGCTATAAGCCCGAGGATGTGGATGGCTCGGGTGACGTGAAATATCACCTCGGCGCGTCCTCTGACCGCGAGTTTGACGGCAACAAGGTCCACCTGTCGCTGACCCCCAACCCTTCGCATCTTGAGGCCGTGAACCCGGTGGTGCTGGGCAAGGCGCGGGCCAAGGGCGACCAGTTGGGCGACCGCATCGACCGCACCAGCGTCATTCCGGTGCTGCTGCATGGTGACGCGGCCTTTGCCGGTCAGGGGATCGTTGCGGAATGTCTGCAATTGTCGGGGATCCGTGGCCACCGCACGGGCGGCTGCATCCATGTGATCGTGAACAACCAGATCGGCTTTACTACCGCGCCGCATTTCAGCCGCACCTCGCCCTATCCGACCGACATCGCACTGATGGTCGAGGCCCCCATCTTCCACGTCAATGGCGACGACCCGGAAGCCGTGGTCCACGCCGCCAAGGTCGCAACCGAGTTCCGGCAAAAGTTCCACAAGGATGTAGTGATCGACATTTTCTGCTATCGCCGCTTTGGCCATAACGAGGGTGATGAACCGATGTTCACCAACCCGGCGATGTATCAGCAGATCAAGACCCACAAGACCACGCTGCAACTTTATACCGAACGTCTGGTCAAGGACGGGCTGATCCCCGAAGGCGAGATCGAGGATATGAAGGCCGCCTTCCAGGCGCATCTGAACGAAGAGTTCGAGATCGGCAAGAACTTCAAGCCGAACAAGGCCGACTGGCTGGATGGCAAATGGTCCGGGCTGGAAATCGAAGGTGCGGAATATATCGCCGGCCAGACCGGCATCGCGCCCGAAACCATGGCCGAGATCGGCACCGCGCTGACCCGTGCGCCCGAAGGGTTTAACCTGCACAAGACCGTTGGCCGCCAGTTGGAAGCCAAGCAAAAGATGTTCGAGACCGGCGAAGGTTTCGACTGGGCCACCGGCGAGGCGCTGGCCTTTGGCAGCCTGCTGCTGGAGGGCAAGCCGGTCCGCCTGACCGGGCAGGATTCGACGCGCGGCACCTTCAGCCAGCGCCATTCCGCCTTTATCGACCAGCAATCAGAACAGCGTTACTATCCGCTGAACAACATCCGTCAGGGTCAGGCCGCCTATGAGGTGCATGACTCGATGCTGTCGGAATATGCGGTGCTTGGCTTTGAATACGGCTATTCGCTGGCCGAACCCAACGCCCTGACCCTGTGGGAAGCGCAATTCGGTGATTTCGCCAATGGCGCGCAGATCATGTTCGACCAGTTCATCAGCTCGGGCGAAAAGAAATGGCTGCGCATGTCCGGTCTGGTCATGCTGCTGCCGCACGGCTTTGAAGGTCAAGGCCCGGAACATTCCAGCGCCCGTCTGGAACGCTTTTTGCAAGGCTGCGCCGAGGATAACTGGATCGTGGCGAATTGCTCGACCCCGGCCAACTATTTCCACATCCTGCGCCGTCAGATCGCCCGGCCTTTCCGCAAGCCGCTGGTCATTATGACGCCGAAATCGCTGCTGCGTCACCCGCAGGCCGTCAGCCGCGCCGAGGAGTTCACCTCTGGCTCGACCTTCCACCGCATCCTGCCCGATGATGCCGAACGTGGCTATTCCGACACCAAACTGGTGGCGGATGACAAGATCCGCCGCGTGGTGATCTGCTCGGGCAAGGTCTATTATGACCTGCTGAAAGCGCGGGACGAGGCCGGGATCACCGATGTTTACCTGATGCGGCTGGAACAGTTCTATCCGTTCCCGGCGCAGTCGATGTCCAAGGAGTTGGAACGCTTCAAGGGCGCTGAAATCGTCTGGTGTCAGGAAGAACCCAAGAATCAGGGTGCGTGGACATTCGTTGAACCCAATATCGAATGGGTGCTGAAGCGCATTGACGCCAAACACCCGCGCCCCCGCTATGTCGGCCGGAACGCCGCGGCTTCGGTCGCCACCGGCCTCGCCTCGCGCCACAAGGCGGAACAAGAGGCGCTTGTGAACGAAGCTCTGAGCAACGAGGAACAGAAATGACCGTCGAAGTCCGCGTCCCCACCTTGGGGGAATCCGTATCCGAGGCGACCGTGGCCACCTGGTTCAAGAAACCGGGCGATGCGGTCGCACAGGATGAAATGCTGTGCGAGCTGGAAACCGACAAGGTAACGGTCGAGGTTCCCGCCCCCGCCGCTGGCGTTCTGGCCGAGATCATCGCGCAAGAAGGCGCAACGGTCGAACCCAACGCCCTGCTGGCGCAGATCAGTGAAGGCGCATCGGCCACCGTGAAGGAACGGGCGGAAAGCGCCGCTGCCGCCAAGGACCGCGCCGAAGCCAAGGGCCTGACCAGCGGCGGCGAGGCCCCGGCAGCCGATGGCAAGCCGGTCGATGTCATGGTGCCGACGCTTGGTGAATCCGTGACCGAGGCGACCGTGGCCACCTGGTTCAAGAAACCGGGCGATGCCGTGGCGCAGGATGAAATGCTGTGCGAGCTGGAAACCGACAAGGTTTCGGTCGAGGTTCCCGCCCCCGCCGCCGGTGTGCTGTCGGAAATCATCGCCAATGAGGGCGATACGGTCGAAGCGAATGGCAAACTGGCGGTGATCCTCGCCGGGGCAACGGCCAGCGCCACACAGTCTGAGCGCGCGGAAAGCGCCGCTGCTGCGAAAGGCCGCGCCGAAGCCAAAGGCTTGGGCAAGGATATCGAGGACGCGCCTTCGGCGAAGAAGGCCATGGCTGAAAAGGGCATTTCGCGCGATCAGGTCACAGGCTCGGGCAAGGATGGCCGGGTGATGAAAGAGGACGTGGCCAATGCCCGCCCCGCCACCAGCGCCGCCCCCGCCACCAGCGCCGCCCCCGCCCCGGTGGCTGCCCCGCGTGCGCCGTCCTCGCCCGAGGATGCGCGCCGCGAAGAGCGGGTGAAAATGACCCGCCTGCGCGCCACCATCGCCCGCCGTCTGAAAGACGCGCAAAACACCGCCGCGATGCTGACCACCTATAATGAGGTGGACATGTCCGGCATTATGGGCCTGCGCAACGAATACAAGGATGCCTTTGAAAAGAAACACAAAGTCAAACTTGGCTTCATGTCTTTCTTCGTCAAGGCCTGCTGTCACGCGCTGAAAGAAGTCCCCGAGGTCAACGCCGAAATCGACGGCGGCGACGTGGTTTACAAGAACTTCGTTCATATGGGCGTGGCTGTCGGCACCCCTACGGGTCTGGTGGTTCCGGTCGTGCGCGACGCCGACCAGAAAAGTTTTGCCGGGATCGAAAAAGAGATCGCCGAACTCGGTACGCGCGCCCGTGATGGCAAGCTGACCATGAACGACATGCAGGGCGGCACCTTCACCATCTCGAACGGTGGTGTTTACGGCTCGCTGATGTCCTCACCGATCCTGAACCCACCGCAATCCGGTATCCTCGGGATGCACAAGATTCAGGACCGCCCGGTTGTGGTCGGCGGTCAGATCGTCATTCGTCCGATGATGTATCTGGCGCTGTCCTATGATCACCGGATCGTGGATGGCAAAGGCGCCGTGACCTTCCTTGTCCGCGTCAAGGAGGCGCTGGAAGACCCGCGCCGTCTGCTGATGGACCTGTAACCCGAACGGGCGGCACCAGATCGGTGCCGCCCCTTTCCAAAAGGAACGGCCCCATGCAACTGCTGATGAATTATCAAATCGCCGATTACGCCGGTTTCAAGGCCGCCTTCGATGCTGATGCCGAAGATCGCGGCAATGCAGGCCTGTCCCTCTTGCAATTGTGGCGCGAAAACGACCGCAGCGCATGGGCGTTGTTTTCGGTCAGCGACGCCAAACGCGCGAATGACTATCTGAACGGGCCGGCGGGCGTGTTCAATGCGCAGGCCGGTGTGCGTTCTGCCACGCTGCATTTCGTGGAAACCGCATGACCACCGAGCTGACCGTTCTGGCGCTGGCGGCGCTTTTGCAAGCCGTCCAGATTGGCCTTGCCGGGGCGGTGATGAACCGCGATGTCGGTGCCGACTGGAACGCCAGCCCTCGTGACAGCCAGCCGCAATTCAGTCCGATCACCGGCCGGTTGCGCCGCGCCGTGAACAATCATTTCGAAGGGCTGATCCTGTTCACGATCGCCGTCATCACCGTAACGCTTGGCAACAGCGCCAGCCAGATGACGGCCATCTGCGCCTGGCTCTATCTGATCGCACGGGTGCTTTATGTCCCAGCCTATGCCTTTGGCTGGTCGCCCTGGCGTTCCGTTATCTGGGCCACAGGTTTTCTGGCAACGATGACCATGCTGCTGACCGCCCTGCTTTCTTCTTCATAAAAATATCCCGCGGGGGTCCGGGGGCGCGAAGCCCCCGGTTCCGCGGTCAAGGAAAGGAACCACCCATGTATGATCTTATCGTGATTGGCGCCGGCCCCGGCGGTTATGTCTGCGCCATCCGCGCCGCCCAACTGGGGCTGAAAACCGCCGTGGTCGAAGGGCGAGACACCCTTGGCGGCACCTGCCTGAACGTCGGCTGCATCCCGTCCAAGGCCCTGCTGCACGCCAGCCATATGCTGCATGAAACCCATGAAAACTTTGCGAAAATGGGCCTGATCGGGGATGCTCCCAAGGTCGACTGGAACAAAATGCAGGCCTACAAGGCCGACACCGTTGGCGGCAACACCAAGGGGATCGAGTTCCTGTTCAAAAAGAACAAGATCGACTGGATCAAGGGCTGGGCCTCGATTCCGGCAGCGGGCAAAGTGCGCGTGGGCGACAAGGATTATGATACGAAAAACATCGTCATCGCCTCTGGCTCGGTGCCGTCCAGCCTGCCGGGCATCACGGTGGATAACGACGCGGGCGTGATCGTCGACTCCACCGGCGCGCTGTCTTTGCCGAAAACCCCGAAATCCATGGTGGTCATCGGCGCGGGCGTCATCGGGCTGGAGCTTGGCTCGGTTTACAGCCGCCTTGGCGCGGATGTCACGGTGGTGGAATATCTCGACGCCATCACCCCCGGCATGGACGGCGAGGTGCAAAAGCAGTTCCAGAAAATCCTGACCAAACAAGGACTGAACTTCGTGCTTGGTGCAGCGGTTCAGGGGGCCGAGGCTGGCAAGGATGGCGCAACCGTCACCTATAAGCTGAAAAAAGACGACAGCGAACATCAGATCAGGGCCGATGTGGTGCTGGTCGCGACGGGCCGCAAACCCTTTACCGAGGGGCTTGGTCTTGATGCCCTTGGCGTGAAACTGACGGAACGCGGCCAGATTGCCACGGACGCGCATTCGGCCACCAACGTGAAGGGCATCTACGCCATTGGCGATGCCATCACCGGCCCGATGCTGGCCCATAAGGCCGAGGATGAGGGCATGGCCGTCGCGGAAACTATCGCAGGCAAACATGGCCATGTTGATTATGACGTGATCCCCGGTGTGATCTACACCACGCCCGAGGTCGCCAGCGTCGGCCTGACGGAAGAAACCGCCAAGGCCAGCGGTCGCAAGATCAAGACCGGCAAGTTCCCCTTCATGGGCAATGCGCGTGCCAAGGCGATGATGCAGGCTGATGGTTTCGTGAAGATGATCGTGGACGCCGACACCGACCGCGTGCTTGGCTGTCATATCATTGGCCCGAATGCGGGCGAAATGATCCACGAGGTTTGCGTGGCCATGTCTTTTGGTGCCTCGGCCGAGGATATTGCCCTGACCTGCCACGCGCACCCGACCTGTTCGGAAGCCGTGCGCGAAGCGGCGCTGGCCTGCGGCGCCGGTGCAATCCACGTTTAAGCAGAAAGCCGCCGGGGCGTCAGCGCCCCCTTGCAGCGGCTTTGGCGCGGACATAGGGATCGGGCGGCCTTCTTGGGCCGCCCTTTTCTGATGGAAACATGATGAACCGTCGTTATTTTCTTGGCTCTGCCCTTATCCTGACCGCGCTGTCAGCCTGTGGCAGCGCACCCCGATCGCAGCAACAGCCGTTAACTCAAGCGCAAGACCGGCTGGCGCTGTATCCGAATGAAACACCCGAATTGCGCCGCAAAATCAACTATTGGGCGGCGCATCACGAAGTTCCGGTCGATCTGGTTCACCGGCTGGCCATCCGCGAAAGCCGTCACCGTCCCAAGGCCCGCAATGGTCCCTATTATGGCCTGCTGCAAATCCTGCCCGCTACGGCCAAAACGATGGGCTATCGCGGCACCCCGGAAGGGCTTCTGGATGCCGATAACAACCTGAATTATGGCGTGAAATATTTGCGCGGTGCCTATCTGGTCGCGGATGGCAACCATGATGCCGCGATTAAATGGTATGCAAGCGGCTATTACTACGAGGCCAAACGTAAGGGCCTGTTGCAAGAAACCGGATTGCGGGCCTGACGATTCTGCCGGGCGGCACATGCCACCCGGCAAAACAATTCAGCCCGGCGTGCTGTAAACCGCCGCCCAAAACACCGTGCGCCCGTCGCTGCCAATAGCGCGACCGATCCCGAAGTCGGTCATTTGCGGGATCAGGATATTGCTGAGATGGCCGGAAGATGCATTCCATTCCGCCAGAACCCGGTCGAGGCTGAACGGCCCTGCCGCGATATTTTCCGCAATGATCTGCGGTGAAAAGCCCAATGCTTTCGCCCGTGGCCGTGGCCCCGTCGTGGTTGACCCGGCATGAGACATAAACCCGCGTTTTGCCATATCGCAAGCATGGGCCGCAGCAGCGCGGGCCAGCACATCATTGGCCCGCACAGGCACCTGCCCCTGCGCCCGGCGTACGGCACTGGTCGCCGCCGCACCCTTGGCGTTATCTGCCGCGCTGGTGGTAAAGCATTGCGCCTGACCGGGGGCCGCAGCCTGCACATCATAGGGGCTGGTCCCGTCAGCGGGCGAGGAACCCTGGCCGCAGGCCGTCAGGATCAGGGTAAAGCCAAGGGCAAAGAGGCGAGTCAAAGTCATCGGTTCAAGCCTGTAAAACACTTCCCTGAACCGACCACACTCCCACACAAAAATCAACGATTACTTGGCATTATAGTTAAGCAGCCGTTAACCGATCAGCCTTGTGCCACCGCCATAAGTGACTTGATAATGCCGCGCCAGCCGCATTAAAGCCAGCCGCAGAACGACCTTGCCGGAACGCGCCGACCAGCCCAGACGGCGCTCGGTCGCCTCGACACCTTCCAGAAAACAGCAGACCCGCAGCACCACATCTCCCATCCCCGGCCCAAGATCCCGCAGGGCCGCCGCCACCCGATCGCGCGCAGCGAAAGAACCGTCACCGCCAGTTCCCCGCCCCGCCTCGACCCCAGAGGTCATAAAGCGATCCCAATTCTGGGTGACACGCGGTCCGAGCTGCGCCAGCTCGAAATCCTCACGGATGCGCTCGGCTGCGGCAATTTCGTCGCGGCTGAGGAAGGGCTTGCCATCCGGCCCACGTCGCCGCGCCAGCAATTGCACCGGGCTTTCGGCAAGGTTCACCCGCGCCCGGCGGCGCTGACCGGTCTCGGGATCTTTGATAACGCGCCGATCCCAAACCCGATGCGCCTGCGCGGCCTCCGGGCCAAGGTCGACCGCTTGCGCAGTACGCAGATCAGCCGCCCGCAGCACCGGGCCAGCCCCCCCCCAACATCGCCCGCAGCGCCGCCCGCCCCGAAGCCGTCAGGACATAGCGAGCGATGCGCCCCTGCCCGATCAACTCAACCCAGCCTTGCAGCGCCAGATGCTCGGCCAGGGTGGCATCCAGAATCGCGGTGCGCATCTCATCTCGGCTGACAATGGCCTTGTCCATCCCGGCCGCCACCGCCAGCACCGCGCCCGGCTCAGCCAGACGACGCAGGATGCGCTGAAGCTGGCGCTGATCCGCCGCAGAGGCCGGGCGATCCAGCGCCGCATCCACCAGCGGATCATCGCGGCGGCTTTCAAAACGGCGAATCCGGCGCATCATGGTTGAGGGATGGCAACCCGCTTCTCGGGCCAGTGCGCGAATGGATTCGCCGTTTTCAACGTGGCGGCGATACATGGCGCAATCGGGATGCAACGCGGTTTTCGGGGTCAGATCGGCAGGCAGAAGGCTCATCTTTGATCCTGTAATTCCTTGGGGTTTACGCCCTTGGGTTGTTTCACCGATAGGTTCGGCAGGCTGATATGCTTACCAATCGCTAAGAATGGTTAAGGAATCCCTGCCAAAGCGCCCGCGCATCCTCCGCACAGCGCAACACACGCAAAAGCTGTTTCATTCTGGCCATATCAGTAATCAGGAGTTCCCGATGCACCGTCAGAATTGCATGATTATCGCCTTTCCCAGCCGCGAATCGCTGCGCCGCCCCCGACTTCTGGTCCGGGCCGCGCAGGCCGGACAAAGCGGCTGGCGACGCGAACGTGACCTGCCGCGTCTGCTGCGCAACGATCACTTGCCGACAGCGGATGTTGCGCTACCGCGCCTGCGGGCCGAGGAAGCCCGTCTGAACGAGGCGCGGCTGAACCGCGCCCCGGATTACGACCTGCACCGCCATATCCGGCTGCTGATCGCGCTTCTGGCAGAAATCCGCGCTCAGCGCCCGCGGAACAGCGAGCCAAGAACGCCGCGGATGATCGCCCGGCTGGCCTGATTGGTGACTTGCCGCGTCAGGGTCTTACCCAGCGTGCCAACCAGATCTTCGGCAATCGAAGTCTGCTGCGCCGCCTTGATCTGCGGCGCGGAATATCCGCGACTGCGGGCGCTGCCGCCCTCCATCTTGAACAGATCATCGACCGCCTTGGCCTTTTCGGCCTCGGCGGCGGCTTCTTCGGCGCGGCGCGACAAGATTTCAAAGGCCGATTCGCGATCGATCACCTGATTATATTTCAGCCCCAGCGGCGAGGTTGCCATGATCGCCGTACGCTCATCATCCGTGATCGGGCCAAGCTGCGTGACCGGGGGCCGCACCAATGTGCGCTGAACCATGCCCGGCACCCCCTTGTTTTCCAACAGAGATGTCACCGCCTCGCCGGTGCCGACATGCTGGATCGCATCCACTGTGTCAAAATCAGGATTAGCGCGGTAGTTCTGCGCCGCCTGACGCAGCGCCTTTTGATCCTTGGCCGTGAAGGCCCTCAGCGCGTGCTGCACCCGATTACCAAGCTGCGACAAAACCGAATCAGGCACATCGGTCGGGTTTTGGGTGATGAAATACACCCCCACCCCCTTAGAGCGAATCAGCCGCACCACCTGCTCGATCTTGTCCAGCAGCGCCTTGGGTGCATCATTGAACAGCAGGTGCGCCTCATCGAAAAAGAACGCCATCACCGGCTTGTCCGGGTCGCCCACCTCGGGAAGCTGCTCGAACAGCTCGGACATCAGCCACAAAAGAAAGGTCGCATAAAGGCGCGGCGCGCTCATCAGCTTTTCTGCAGCCAGCACGTTAATCATCCCGCGCCCCTGCGCATCCTGCCGGATCAGGTCCGACAATTCCAGCGCCGGTTCTGCAAAGAACAGCCCGCCTC
The DNA here is from genome assembly GCF_030538695.1 of Paracoccus sp. (in: a-proteobacteria). Classification (GTDB taxonomy): domain Bacteria; phylum Pseudomonadota; class Alphaproteobacteria; order Rhodobacterales; family Rhodobacteraceae; genus Paracoccus. The sequence continues at coordinate 3,757 of NZ_JAUNTN010000013.1, read as the reverse complement.
CCTGATTTTCCAGCACCAGCAACGCCCGCTGAATCGCCCCCACGCTGGCGGTCGAGACATTGCCATATTGCAGCGAGATCTCGGCCGCATTCTGGCCCAGCCAGACCAGCATCGCCTGAAGATCCTTCAGATCCGCCAGCGCGAGGCCCTGCTCATCAGCGATGCGGAAGGCAATGTTCATCACCCCCTCCTGCACCGCCGTCAAATCCAGCAGCCGCGACAGCAACAGCGGCCCCATTTCGGCTGGCGTGGTGCGCACGGGATGGCCCTTTTCACCCCAGATATCCCAAAAAGTCACCGGCAATTTGCGATATTCCAGATCAAGCCCGATGGTCGCGGAACGGTCGGTGAAAGCCTGATGGGTTTTCGCCTGATCGCTGCCCGGCTTGGCGATTCCCGACAGATCGCCCTTCACATCCGACAGGAAAACCGGCACCCCGGCCATGGAAAACCCTTCGGCCAGAACTTGCAGCGTGACGGTTTTCCCTGTCCCGGTCGCCCCTGCGATCAGCCCGTGGCGGTTGCCGTATTTCAGCAGCATTTGCTGGGCTTCGGCATAGTCCTGACCACCGCCGCCAACGAATAAGGTTCCCTGATCCAGATCGACGATTTGCACGTTTTTCACCCTTTGCGTCAGAAAATGCGTCCGCGTGAACGCTTTATTAAGACCTCTGTGCCATGAAGAAGCCATCCGGCCAAGTAGCTCCGTTTGGCTGGTGTTCCTTCTTGTCCCTCGCCGCAGCCTTCGGGCTGCGGCGTTTCCAAGGCGGAAAGGCCCGCAGTCGCGTAAGGATAAAGGCAGAAAATAGATGATGTCAGATTTGTGAAAGTGATTGACCCAAGCGCAGAGCGGCTCTAGCTTCGGCCCCAATAAGACCGGCCAGTCCGGCAGGGTGGGAACGGAAAAGGGTCGCTATTGCGGCCCTTTTTCCATGTTCATGCAGGGGGCTGTCGCCGCAGCTCGCGCGGGGGTGATCGTTCGCGCTGATGTGTGCGGCGCATCGGTCGTCAGTGAACGGCAAGGAATGACAAGCCGGTTTCGGCATGATAGCTCAAGAGCAAGCCTTGAATGGCCCATTCAGAAAGAAAGGAATGACCATGGCAGTCAAGACCTCTCCGGCCCTGCTGGCCGCGATGCTGACCATTGCCGCTTCGGCAGGCGCAACTTTCGCACAAGACGCGGCCACCACCACGCCGCTGCCACAGGCCGCCGCCAATGCGGTTGAGGGTGCGGCCACCGCCGCAAGCGACGCAGCAAATGCCGCTGCGGATGCTGCCAATGCCGCGACTGAAGCTGCTGCCAATGCCACTACTGAGGCGGCGGGCGCAGCTGCGGATGCCGCTGGTGCAGCCGCAGATGCGGCTGCCGGGGCTGTTCAGGATGCCGCCGCAGCAGTGGCGGGTGAGGCTCCGGCCACCACCGAAGCAACGACGGCAACCGAAACCCCGGCGGCGGACGGCACCGCCGCAGCACCCGCAGAAACCGCCCCGGCCGAAGGTGAAGGCACGGAACCGCAACCCGGCTCCAGCTATACCCGCGCGACCCATGGTGACTGGACCATGCGCTGCATCCACACCGCTTCGAACACCGACCCCTGCGAGCTGTATCAGCTGATGAAAGACAGCAATGGCACTGCTGTTGCCGAACTGTCGCTGATCCCGCTGGAAGGTCAGCGTGGCGTGGCGGCTGGCGCGACCGCGGTTGCACCGCTTGAAACCGACCTGATGCACGGGCTGACCATGCAGATCGACAGCGGCAAAAAGAACGCTTACCCGTTTGCGGTCTGCACCCCTGTCGGCTGCGTGTCGCGCATCGGCCTGACCAATGAGGAACTGACCGCAATGAAGCGCGGCAACAAGGCCACTGTGACCCTGCTGCCCTTTGGCGCCCCCGAAGATCAGGCCGTGGACCTGAGCCTGTCGCTGACCGGCTTTACCGCCGGCTATGACGCGCTGGCCGCCTATGCCGCCGAACTGCGCGCCGGCGCTGCGGCTGCAAACTGATCCAAGCAAGAAACATCGGGCGTCCGGCTGACCGGGCGCCCTCAACGGTCAAGGCTTGGTGATCTGGCCGACGAAATGTTGCCGGTGCCGCCCGTCACCGTTTCTTGGTGTTTCTGTTACGCGAACCACGAAAATTGTCGCTCAAGTAATCAAGCGTATCTGTTTTCCAATTCCATCAACCAGAAGCCTCCGGATGCCGCGTGACATGGCGCTGCGTTTCAGAAATCGCCGCTTGGAAACAACGGGCCGCTTCATGGTCTTGAAACTGTCAGACCCCGCGCGGAATGATTGAGTTGCTTTGCCCGAACGCCCAATGCGTCTTCTTGCCGGAACCGGGCGACGATAACGGCATCGCCTTTCTGGGAAAACGATCAAAGCAGAAACCAGCATGAGGCATTGCAAGGCTTATTTGCGACAAACGCCACATAACCCGCTGCTTTCAGAATCTCCTCCTCAAAAGCCTTGCGATAAAAGATTGCCGCTTCTGTCCAGCCCCTTACTTATCATCTGCCATTCTGGCACCAGCACCATTTCCATATTCGCGGACCCATCTATTTTTCTTATATAAACCAAATCCTTGCAACAAAAGCAATCAGCCTGCATCCGGGTGCCATTCGTCATGCGTATCCGGCGCATCTTGCAACAAGACCCTGAGCAGGCTTGATGAAACCCATTCTCCGGACTGCTGCTCAGAGCCATCAGGCGGATTGGTAAGCTAAACGCGCGCTGACAGCCTGCCCGATCCCCTGCCCTGCCCCAGCATGACCGGGATATAAACGCCCCCAGCCCATCAGAAAAAACCTTCTGGATCAGACCCTTGCCGCATCACAAAGCAGCCAGCCGGTCGGCATCACCAGCACCATCAACCGTCAAGCGCCTCACTAAACCCGGCGCAATGCGATAACCGCATTCAGCCCGCCAAAGGCAAAAGCATTGGACAGGACCGCATCGACACGCGCCTCACGCGCCTCGTTCGGGACCACATCCAGCGCACATTCCGGGTCGGGTTCTTCGTAATTGATCGTCGGCGCAATCACCCCATCGCGCAGCGCCATGATACAGGCCAGCATTTCGATCGCCCCGGTGCCACCAATGGCATGGCCATGCATCGACTTGGTGGACGAGATCATCAGCCGGTCAGCATGATGGCCGAACGCATGGGCAACAGCGGCACATTCGGTCTTGTCATTGGCCGCCGTTCCGGTGCCATGCGCGTTGATATAGCCCACGCTTTCCGGGTTCAGCCGGGCATCCTGCATCGCGCCGGTAATGGCACGTTCGGCCCCCTGCGCGCTTGGCATAACAATGTCCTGCGCATCAGAGGACATTGCAAAACCAATGACCTCCGCCAGAATATCCGCACCACGGGCAACCGCGTGGTCATAATCTTCAAAGACGAAAACCCCGGCACCCTCGCCCTGAACCATGCCGTTGCGATTGGCCGAGAACGGACGGCAGGCGTCCTTGGACATGACGCGCAACCCTTCCCACGCCTTGACGCCGCCAAAGCAGAGCATCGCCTCGGCCCCGCCGGTCAGCATGACCCGCGCCGCGCCGGATCGCACCATCTGGAACGCCAGCCCCATCGCGTGATTGCTGCTGGCGCAGGCGGTGGCGACGGTAAAGGACGGGCCACGCAAGCCGAACTCCATGCTGACATGGCTGGCGGCGGCGTTATTCATCAGCTTAGGCACGACAAAGGGGTGAACGCGGTTCTTCCCTTCCTCGAACACGGTGCGGTAATTTTCGTCCC
>NZ_JAUNTN010000034.1 GCF_030538695.1 Paracoccus sp. (in: a-proteobacteria) | reverse complement strand
ACAGGATGTTGCGGGTCTTGTCGGTCAGCGGAACGTGCATGGTGATGAAATCGGCCTTGGCCAGCAGTTCGTCCAGCTCGACCTTTTTCACGCCGATTTCCTTGGCGCGTTCTTCGGACAGGAACGGGTCATAGGCCAGAACCTTCATCTTCAGACCCAGCGCCCGATCCGCGACGATCGAACCGATATTCCCGGCACCGATCAGGCCAAGCGTCTTGTTAAAGACCTCAACCCCCATGAAACGGTTCTTTTCCCACTTCCCGGCATGGGTCGAGACGCTGGCCTCCGGCAGTTGCCGCGCGACGGCGAACATCAGCGCGATGGCGTGTTCGGCGGTGGTCACGCTGTTGCCAAAGGGCGTGTTCATCACGATCACGCCTTTCTTGCTGGCCGCCGGAATATCGACATTATCGACCCCGATCCCGGCGCGGCCCACGACCTTCAGGTTCGTGGCGGATTCCAGCAGCTTGTCCGTGACTTTGGTGGCCGAGCGGATCGCCAGCCCATCATATTGACCGATCACCTCGGCCAGCTTGTCCTTATCCTTGCCCAGATCGGGCAGATAATCGACCTCGACCCCGCGATCACGAAAGATCTGAACGGCGGTTTCGGAAAGTTTGTCGGAAACGAGAACCTTGGGCATTCCATGCTCCTTTGCCACAGATGGCGGCATCTTTTGTCTGAAAATATCCTGGGGGTGCGGGGGCAAAGCCCCCGCTGCGAACATTCACGCTTGCGCCGCGATTTCCGCGTTGAACGCCCATTCGATCCAGGGCAGCAGCGCCTGAACATCGGCCAGCTCCACGGTCGAGCCACACCAGATCCGCAGTCCGGCGGGCGCGTCACGATAGGCACCAAGATCCAGCCCCACGCCTTCCTTCTCCAGCCGCTTGGCCACGGCCTTGGCGAAAGCCGCGCCGTCCTTGATGCGCGCGTCGGTAAACTTGAGGCAAACGCTGGTGGTCGAGGCCGTCGCCGGGTCCACCGCCAGATTGGCAATCCAGTCACGGGCAGCGCAGAAATCCCAGATCGCCTGCGCATTGGCATTAGCCCGCGCGATCAGCCCCGGCTGGCCACCGATGGCCTGCGCCCATTTCAGCGCGACAATATAATCTTCGACCGCCAGCATGGACGGGGTATTGATGGTTTCGCCCTTGAAAATCCCCTCGATCAGCTTGCCGCCTTTGGTCATGCGGAAAATCTTGGGCAGCGGCCATGCCGGAACATAGGTTTCCAGCCGCTCGACCGCGCGGGGCGACAGGATCAGGATACCATGCGCACCCTCGCCACCCAGCACCTTCTGCCAGCTGAACGTCACCACATCCAGCTTGTCCCACGGCAGGTCCATCGCAAAGGCCGCACTGGTCGCATCACAGATGGTCAGACCCGCGCGATCCGCCGGGATCGCATCGCCATTCGGCAGCCGCACGCCGCTGGTGGTGCCGTTCCAGGTGAACACCACATCCTTGTCGAAATCGACCTGCGCGAAATCGACGATCTCGCCATAAGCGGCCTCGCGAACGGTCGCGTCCAGCTTGAGCTGCTTGACCACATCCGTGACCCAGCCGGAACCAAACGATTCCCAAGCCAGCATCTCGACACCACGCGCCCCGAGCAGGGACCACAGCGCCATTTCCACAGCGCCGGTATCGGATGCCGGAACGATGCCGATGCGGTAATCGGCGGGAACGCCCAGAACCGCGCGGGTCAGATCAATGGCTTCGGCCAGCTTGGCCTTGCCAACGGCGGCACGATGCGAACGGCCAAGCGGCGCGTCGGCAAGCATATCCAGCGAAAAATTGGGGATTTTGGCGCAAGGGCCAGACGAAAAGCGCGGATTGGCCGGGCGCGCAGCCGGGATCGTCGTATCGGTCATAAACTAGCCTTCCAGCTATATGGCCCTGCGTTGGGGCAGGGTGTCCCGAAACCGCCCATACTGAACCCGGCACGAAACCGCAAGAGGGTATCTAAAGGGGTATGATGACCGCCGCCCCTTTACTTAGAGCCGCCAGCACTGCCAGCGGCTCTAAGTTGGAAACATATCTGCCACCCGGACAGCACCAAGAAATCAGGTCTTAACGCAGCCTTTCCTTGAGTTCTTCAACTGTCAGCCATGGCCTGATAGCATGAATTGCGCGATGACAGGTCGGACAGAGCATTCTCAGGTCAGACACCTTTGTTTTCCCGGTGTGCTTTTGTCGGAAAGCGCCACATCATGATGCGCCTCGATAATACGATTGCGCATTTCCTTTGATCCGAAATAATTTTCCGGTTCAAATCCGCAAACCTCACAAAAAAGCCGTTTATTTTTCTTAATAAATTGTGACTTTGCCTGATCGACAACCGCTCTGTTACGCTCACGCGATTGGTGCCATCTTTCGACAAGCGCGTCTTCTGGAAAACTTACTTCCTCAATACTTTCGACAGAGCTCCTTATATCCCCTGAAAGCAACTGGCTTTTTAGAGCATTATATGCGTCTTCCTCCATAGAGAGCACACGATACCCAGGCATCGAAACCTTATATATTTCTTCGGACATAGGAACAGGTTGCACCAGAACATGCAGATCGCCAGGGGCAACCGAAACCTTGAACTCGCGGGCATCCCACTTTAAGATGCGAGCCAATTCATTGACACTTTTACCTGCAAAACCTTCACCAAGATCGCCGCCTTCATTCAGCGCGAATATTTCCTCAGCACGTCTTTTCACAACGGAATCCGGCAGCTCTGAAACCCCATGGACCGCATTCTCAGCGAACCCGACAACGTATGACACCCCGCTGGCATACGCCCCAAGAACAAAGTTAACCGGCACCCCATCCTCGAAGTCTTTCGGCGTTTGCCTCAAGTAAAGATGATAGCGCCCATCTTTCCAAAGATCCCTGGAAAAGTTCCAATCTTCATATCCAATGCTCTGCGTTCCGACATAGCCATCTTCGCCCCCCTTCCGTCCACCATGGGGACGTTCCCATCCCTGATCGTTCTCTGCCATGCGCATGTATCTGAAGTCGTTCATAAACACTGTCCTTCCGAGTTATGTGCAATGACATTATCCCCCCCCCCGCTCACAAGACCGTGAGGTAAAAATTTTCAAACTTAAATTGAGCCACCCCAAAGCGCAGGCGTTAGTGGTCCTGCCTGATATGCGCGCATGATTCCCAATCCCAGGCCTTGGGGGCCTTGCGCTCTTGCATCGTGACTTCGCCCAGATGGCGGCGGGGGTTGCCGCACATCCAGCAGGAACAGACGGCAAGATGATTCGCCAGTTTGGCCTTGGTATCATAGTCATAGATTTTCCGGGCGCGGGCTTTCATCCGGGCGGCGTCATGGCGGCGGCGGGCGAGAGACATGGGCAACCTCGTGACAAGAACGCACCGAATATGTGCAGTCTGCGCTGTGGAATCAACCTGCCCGCATCTGGCGCAACTGCCGCCTTTCGGCTACCTCTGCGCCAACGAATGACAGGATGCCACCTATGTTTACCGTTTCGCTGCTTGCCGCCCCCACCCGTGCCGATCTGACCCCGGATCATGTCGAAACCCTTGTTCGCGCCTGGGACGGCGGTCATGTGATCTGGCTGAACCCCGGCGTCGCGGCCGAGTTTCCGGTGCAGGTGCAGCCGGGCGATTTCTGGACCCGCTGGGCCGATATGCAAAAGCTGGGTTTTGATCTCTGCATCCAGCCGACCGAAGGCCGGGTCAAGTCCATCCTGATTGCCGATATGGACAGCACCATGATCCTTCAGGAGTGCATTGACGAGTTGGCGGACCATGCGGGCGTGGGCGACCGGGTGGCGGCGATTACCGCGCGGGCGATGAACGGAGAGCTGGATTTCGAATCCGCCCTGAACGAGCGTGTGGGCCTGCTGGCCGGGCTGCCGGTCAGCACCATTGCCGAGGTGCTGGAAACCCGCATCACCCTTGCCCCCGGCGCGCATAAGCTGGTCGCAACGATGCGGGCGCAAGGTGCCTATACGGCGCTGGTTTCGGGCGGCTTTACCGATTTCACCAGCGTGATTGCTGCGAGTTTGGGCTTTGACGAACACCGCGCCAATACGTTGCTGAGCGATGGCGAGGTGCTGACTGGCAAGGTCGGGCTGCCGATCCTTGGCCGCGATGCCAAGGTCACGGCGCTGAACGAGATCGCCACCCGGCTTGGCGTGACGCCTGCGGATGCGATTGCGGTGGGTGATGGGGCGAATGACCTCGGGATGCTGCAACTGGCCGGAACCGGGGTTGCGCTGCACGCCAAGCCGGTGGTGGCCGAACAGGCACAGTTCCGCATCAATCACGGCGACCTGACCGCGCTGCTGTATCTGCAAGGCTATGGCGAGGACGAGTTCAGCCGCGACTGACCGCCGCCGCTGCGCCAATGTCCCGCGCAATACCCGCCGCTGGTCGGGCCTGCACCTGCGCTGCGCCAGTTCCGGCCCAAAAGGCGCCATAGCCCGCCTGCCCCGCAGCCAGCCCTGCCGCGTTCAGCGCCTTGCCCGCATCATAGGGCAACGGATAATCGGGCAGCTCCGCCAGTGTCACATCGGCGTCCAGTTCGGTGAACAGATTGGTCAGGCTACGGGCAGGCCGCCCCGAGATGGATTTCTGCATCACCGTTTCGCCATCCCCCTGCGCCAGCCGGGCGCGATGGGCCGGGGTGGTCGATGCCTCGGGGCAGGCCAAAAAGGCGGTTCCACATTGCACCAGCGCCGCCCCTGCATCCAGCGCCGCGCGGGCATCTGCCGCCGACATGATCCCGCCCGCCGCAATCAGCGGCAACCCGATGGGGCGCAGTTCCGCCAGCAGGTCCAGCGTGGTTAACCGCTGATCCGGCGCAAAAGGGTCAAAACAGCCGCGATGCCCGCCTGCTTGCCAGCCCTGCGCCACGATCCCGTCCAGACCAGTGGCACGGATGGTTTCGGCCTCTGCCCGGTTGGTCGCCGTCGCCAGCAGCACCGCACCGGTGCTGCGCAGATCGTCGATCACATGCTGGGGCGGCAGACCAAAGTGAAAGCTGATAGCCGCAGGCCGCGTCTGGCGCAGCACATCCTGCATGTCGGTATCCAGCAGCAGGCTGGTATAGAGGCTGCGCAGCGCCTTGGGCGGCTCGGCCCCCAGGGCCCGGAAATGCGGGGCCAGCCGCTCCAGCCAAGCGGCTTCACGGGCCGGATCATGGCGATGCGGCGCGTGACAGAACAGGTTTACGCCAAAGGGCCGGTTGGTCAGCGCACGGGTTTGCGCGATGACCGCCGCCGCCCCCGCAGCATCCATCGCCCCCAACCCAAGGCTGCCCAGTCCGCCCGCATTGCTGACCGCTGCCGCCAGCGCAGGGGTCGAAACCCCGGCCATGGGCGCTTGCACCACGGGCAGGGTCAAAGAAAGTCGCGCCATCATATCCATGCCCCCTTTACAGCGCCACGCCTGCGCGGGATCAAGCCCTATGTTCGAGCTTGCGACCGAAATCGTCATTCTGCTGATCCTTACCGGCTTTGCGGCGGGCTTCGTCGATGCTATCGCGGGCGGAGGCGGGCTGATTACCCTGCCGGTGCTGATGCTGGCCGGGGTGCCGCCCGCGCAGGCGCTGGCCACGAACAAGGTGCAGGGCGTCTTTGGCGCGGCGACGGCGGCGGTGTCCTATGCCCGCAGCGGCCATGTGAACCTGAACCGGCAGAAAAAGGCGGCGGCGATTGCCTTTGCGGGCGGGCTGATCGGCGCGGCGCTGGTGACGGTGCTGCCAACCGGCTGGCTGCGCTGGCTGCTGCCGGTGCTGCTGATCGGGATTGCCGCGTTTTTCGCGCTGAAACCCGGCCTGAACGATATGGACCGGGCCGAACGAATCACCCCCGCCGCTTTTACGCTGACGGCGGTGCCGCTGATCGGCTTTTACGACGGGCTGCTGGGACCGGGGGCCGGGGCGTTCTATATGCTGGGGTTTGTGACCCTTGCCGGATATGGCATCCTCAAGGCGACCGCGCATACGAAATTGCTGAACTTTGCGTCGAACCTTGGGGCGCTGATCGCCTTTGCGCTGGTGGGCCAACCGCTGTGGCTGCTGGGGCTGGCGATGGGCGTGGCGCAGATCGCGGGGGCCATGCTGGGCGCGCGGCTGGCGATGCGGGTGGGCGCACGGCTGATAAAACCGCTGCTGGTTGTGACCTCAATCGCGCTGGCGCTGCGGCTGCTCTGGCAACTGTTGTAAAACGGGCGCCCCGTCTGCCACCGGGACGCCCTGAACATTCAAGCACCGCGCAGGGGACGTTGCGGCCAGGTTACATTAACCAGTCTTATGCAACAGAGGCATGACGAATCACCCCGGAAAACCGGGGGCGAGGCGCAATTCTCCGGTATTTATCCCGTTCCAGTTCACTTGCGGCGCATGGGCATATTCCGTCACCAGCGGATCGGCAGGGTTCAGCACCCCCAGATGCGCCAGCAGCGCAGTAATCGCGGCCTCGGACCCGCGGGTGCCGCCGTCAGAGATTTTCAGCGCAATCCCAAGGCCCTTTTGCGGCAGAATCCCGACGAAAACCGCCTCGGCCCCGGTCTTGACGGCAGCCTGCCCCTTGGCGGCACGCATCAGTTTGGTGCAGGCCCGCCCCTCGCCCGCAACCAGATCGGGATGGGTCACCATCGCCTGCGTTAACCGCGTCATGGCCTGCGCCCGGACGCCACCGATCCCCGCCGCCTGCGGGTTGGCAAAAGCGGCCATCGCGCGGGCCAGCCCGGCAACCGAGGTTGCGAAATTGGGGGCCGAACAGCCGTCGATACCGTAACCGGGACTGGTTTCCGCCGTGACCTCCTCGAAGGCCTCTTTGACGGCCCGCTGCACCGGATGGTCGATCAGGTGGTAATCCGCATCCCCCTTCAGGTGCCGGTTCAGGGTCAGGAAACCAGCGTGCTTGCCCGAACAGTTGTTATGCAACTGACAGGGTGATTCGTCAGAACAGGTCAGGCGCTTCGCCTCGTCCTTATCGCGCGGCATGTGAGCGCCACAGCGCAGATCGGCTTCGCCAAGCCCCAGATCCCCCAGCCATCGCGCCACCGCATCGCGGTGCAATGCCGCACCCTGATGGCTGGCGCAGGCCAGCGCCAGACGATCCGCGCCAAGCCCCGCCGCATCCGCCGCGCCCGATTCAATCAGCGGCAACGCCTGCATCATTTTGCACGAAGAACGCGGGAAAATCACCGTTTCCGGGTCGCCCCAGGCCGCCACGATCCCCTTGGCATCGGCCACCACCACATGCCCCTGATGGGTGCTTTCCAGCAGCCCGCCGCGCCAAAGCTGAACCAGATCGACCGCCGCCATGCATAATTCCTTCTGACAAATATGCGATTTTCTGCTTGCAGGACTTTTTTCCTGCATCGAATCTGGTCTATCCTGCCGCCGTATGGTGGAAAAGACCACCAAAAGCACCCATAGCCCGGTCAACCGGGACAAGTGGCAGGAGACCAGAGCATGACACATATGACGCTGCGCGGAGCGATCATCGCCGCCACCGTCGCCGCCGGGCTGACGGGGCCTGCGGTGGCGCAAGTTTCAACCAATGTCGTTGCGACCGAGGGCGACTGGACCGTATTCGGTGCAGATAACCCCAAGGAATGCTGGGCGGTTTCGCCGCCGAAATCGAGCCGCAACACACGCGGCGGCCAGACGGTCGAGGTGCAGCGCGGGGACATCCGGCTGTATGTTTCCTATCGGTCCGGTTCGAACGGTGAAGTATCCTTTACCGGCGGCTACCCCTTTGCCCCTGATTCGACGGTCGAGGTCGATATTGGCGGCAACAAGTTCAGCCTGTTCACCCAAGGCGAAAATGCCTGGGCTGGCAGCCCCTCGGATGACCAGCGCCTGATCGCCGCACTTCGCGCCGGGTCGTCCGCGACCGTTACCGGACGTTCGGCGCGTGGGACGCAGACCGTGGATACGTTCAGCCTGTCGGGGATCACCGCCGCGACGAACAAAGCCCGCGACAATTGCAAATAACCGGCAGGCGGGGTTCTGGCCCCGCTGTTGCATGGATATTTATGGACAAAAGATAATGAGAGGGGGGCGTGCAGCCCCCCTTTTCGTTTCAGTCGCGCAGCAATTCGTTGATCGAGGTTTTCGCGCGGGTCTTTGCATCCACCCGTTTCACGATCACCGCGCAATACAGATGCACGCCGTTTTTCGATGGCATCGAACCGGATACGACCACCGAACCGGCGGGAACTTCGCCATAAAAGACTTCGCCGGTATCACGGTCCAGAATCTTGGTCGATTGGCCCAGATAAACGCCCATGCCAAGCACCGAGCCTTCACGGACGATCACACCCTCGACCACCTCGGACCGGGCGCCGATGAAGCAGTTGTCCTCGATGATGGTCGGGTTGGCCTGCATCGGCTCCAGCACGCCGCCGATGCCGACGCCGCCGGACAGGTGGACGTTCTTGCCGATCTGCGCGCAGGAGCCAACGGTGGCCCAGGTGTCCACCATCGTGCCTTCGTCAACATAGGCACCAAGGTTCACGAAGGATGGCATCAGCACCACGCCCTTGGCGATAAAGGCGCTGCGGCGCACAACGGCGTTCGGCACGGCGCGGAACCCGGCATCGCGCCAGCGGCTTTCCCCCCAGCTGGCGAATTTGCTGTCCACCTTGTCCCACCAGCCGCCGCCCTGCGGGCCGCCAGCGTGCAGTTCCATATCCTTGATGCGAAATCCCAGCAGAACGGCTTTTTTCGCCCATTGGTTCACATGCCAGTCGGCCCCGCGCTTTTCGGCAACACGCAGGCTGCCGCTGTCCAGCGCCTCCAGCGTGGCCTCGATAGCGTCGCGGGCCTCGCCTTTGGTGGTGGGGGTGATCGAGTCGCGGGCCTCCCATGCGGCCTCGATGGCGGCTTCAAGCGCGGCGTTGGTCATGTCGGTGCCTCTTTCATCGGGTGGAAACTGTCAGACAAGGGCTATAAAGCACAGATGACCCGGCGCGCAATGCAGCCACGACAACAGGGATTTTTCATGAGCAAAGACGACAGCCGCAGCCACGCCTTTCGTGACAGCCGCGAGGACGCCCGCGAAGCCCGCGACATCCCCGATACGCCACAGACCCGCGCTCCGGCCTATCGCCTGGCTTTTGCCGACCCGGATTTCCTGCTGCGGTCGGAACTGCGCCCGGTTCGGCTGCAACTGGAGCTGCTGAAGCCGCAACTGATTATGGACGAACGCGGCATCCGGTCCACCGTGGTGATGTTTGGCGGTGCGCGGATTCCGGCACCCGACAAGCGCGACAGCGCCCGTACGCAAACACTGGCCGATCTGTCGCAATATTACACCGAGGCCGAGCGTTTCGCCAAGGTTATGACCGAACGCAGCATGGCCAGCTATGGCCGCGATTTCGTGATCTGCACCGGCGGCGGCCCCGGCGTGATGGAGGCAGGGAACAAGGGCGCCCATGAGGCGGGCGGCCATTCCATCGGCCTTGGCATCGTGCTGCCGCATGAACAGGCCCCGAATGAATATGTCACCCCGGACCTGTCGTTCAACTTTCACTATTTCGCGGTGCGCAAGATGCATTTCCTGATGCGCGCCCATGCCGTGACCGTGTTCCCCGGCGGTTTCGGTACATTGGACGAGATGTTCGAGACTCTGACCCTGATCCAGACCCGCCGGATGCGGCGTGTGCCGTTCATCCTGTTCGGGCGGGATTTCTGGGACAAAATCATCAACTGGCAGGCACTGGCCGAAGCCGGGGTGATCTCGGACGAAGATCTGGACCCGATCCAGTTTGTTGAAACCGCGGAAGAAGCCGTAGCGATCATCGACGATTTCCAGCCGGATTGCCCCTGACACAGCTTCCGGCCCCCAAAACAGCCTGAGGTTGAAACGTCTGGCATCAGAAATGATGCAGGCGATTTGTTAACCTATTGCGTTGTAAGATGTTTGCTGAATACTACAGCAACAGAGAGGTGCTTGCTTGCAAGCAAGGGGGGGAATGACATGACGATCTGGACCAACTGGTCTGGCATGCAAAAGGCGCGGCCAGATCGTGTCGTCAGTATTCAGGACGAAAACCAGCTTGCGGATCTGCTGCGTGATTCGGATGGGCCGATCCGTGCCATTGGCTCGGGACACAGCTTTTCGCCGCTGGCGGTGACATATGGCACCATGCTGCAACTGGATGGGATAACCGGGGTGCAGCCGGTGCCGGGGCGCAACGATGCGGTGCAGGTCGGCGCGGGGATGGTCCTGCGCGATATGACCGCCGCCATGCATGATATGGGACATGCGTTGGCCAATATGGGCGATGTGGACGGGCAGCGCCTTGGCGGGGCGCTGGCCACCGCGACCCATGGCACCGGGGCGGCCTTTCCCTGTTACTCTGGAATGTTGGATGCGCTGCGCCTGATCGACACGCAGGGGCAGGCACACGACCTGACCCGCGCCAGCGATGAAGCCCTGTTCCGCGCCATGGCCGTCAGCCTTGGCACCGGCGGGATCGTGACGCAGGCGACTCTGCACACGGTGACGCCTTATCGGCTGGCGCGGCGGCGTTTTGTGATTGGTCTTGGCGACCTGCTGGATGATTTCGATGCCCGCATGACCTCGGCCCGCAATACCGAATTTTACTATATCCCCCACAGCGGCATGGCGCTGGGGCTGGAATCGCTGGCCAGCGATATGGCGCTGGTCGCCCGTCCGCGCGACCGGGACGAAACCGGGCTGCGCCAGTTGCGGATGATGGCCCGCATGATGGGCTGGACACCACGGTTCCGCAACTGGCTGACCGGGGTTTTGCTGCGCAGCCATGCCGAGGAACGCTTTACCGAGGACTGGCACCGCGCCTATCCAACATCCCGCGACGGGATGCGCTTTAACGAATCGGAATGGCATGTCCCGGTCGAAGTCGGTGCAGAAGTGCTGACCGAAGTCGTGCGGGTGATCGAGACCTCTTTCCCCAATATCTATTTCCCGATGGAGATTCGCACCGTCGCGGCGGATGACCTGTTCCTGTCGCCCTTCTATGGCCGCGAATCGGTTTCCATCGCCGTGCATCACGAGGCCGGGCAGGATTTCCAGCCCCTGCTGGACGCAATCCAGCCGATCTTTCTGGCCTATGATGGTCGCCCGCATTGGGGCAAGCTGCACAATCTGACAGCCGGGGATTTGCGCTCGCTTTACCCGCATTGGGACACCGCGATCGAGGCCCGCCGCCACCTTGACCCGCAGGGCAAGCTGCTGACCCCCTATATGCGCAGGCTGCTGGGGCTATGACCCCGGCACAGATCGGCCCGGCGCTGGAGGCGGCGGAGGTGTTCCGACCCGCGCTGGTGCTGGACCTGTCCGTGCTGCGGGCCAATATCGCGGCACTTCGGGCAGGCTTGCCTGCGGGCTATGCGCTGCGGCTGGCGGATAAATCACTGGCCGCACCCGAATTGCTGGATGCGGCGATGACCGGGCTCGGCACGCGGGCGGTGATGTCCTTTCATCTTGGGCTGACGGCACAGGTTCTGGACCGCTTTCCCGACGCCGATGTGCTGATGGGCAAGCCTGCCCTGACCGGCGACGCGGCGGCGTTCCTGCGCGATCACCCCCGCGCGGATCGGGTCACATGGCTGATCGACAGCGCCGCACGGGCGGCCGATTATGCGCGGCTGGCAACGGATTTGGGCCGCGACCTGCCGGTGGCCTATGAGGTGGACATCGGCCTTGGCCGTGGCGGTTTCGGCACCCCGGCGGAACTGTCGGCGGCGCGTCTGCCCGGCCTGACCCCGCGCGGGCTGATGGGCTATGAGGTCCATACGGCCGGGCTGCCGCGCTGGCTGGGTGGTGGCGCCCCCGCGCAAGCCCGCGCGATGCGGCTGCTGGCCGGGTTTCGCGCCGTGCTGCCGCATGGCATCATCAACACTGGCGGCAGCCAGACCGCCATGACCCTGCCCCCGAATGGGCCGGGCAATGAAATCACCATCGGTTCCGCGCTGGTCAAACCCTGCGGCTTTGACCAACCCTGCAATATGGCATTGCGCCCGGCGCTCTGGATCGCCGCGCCGGTGCTGAAAGACGTGCGGCACAGCCTGCCCGGCCACCCGCGCCTGTCGGCGCTGCTGCGTCGCCTCGGGATTATTCGCCCCCGGCTGGCCTTTACCCACAGCGGCAAATGGCTGGCCCGCCCGGTCTGGCCAGAGGGGCTTGGCCATGCGCCCTTCCACGGCCAAAGCTCGAACCAGCAGGGCTTTGCGCATCGCGGGACCGCGCCGGACTGGATCATCCTGCGCCCGACACAATCAGAAGCCGTCATTCAGGACTTCCCCGCCTTGCACCTGATGGAAAACGGCCAGATCACCGGAACATGGCACCCCTTTCCGCGCGCCTAGCCCCCGGCAAGGATACTGCCAGCAATCGCCAATTCAGCCCGGGCCATATCGGCATTGTTTACCTGAACGCCAGATTGCTGCACATACCGGGCGATTGTCGGCCAATCAGATTCAGCTGCAACATCAAAGCAACCAAAGCTGCCGCCGGATAGGGCGTCAATATCGGTAGCGATGACGTTGGTTCCCTCGACAGCAGAAGCCCGTGCTAATCCCCCGACAACAAGGACAGTCTGGCCGTGCAAGCTGGCCATGCCTTGTTCCCTTCGCAGCAGCTCAGGCTGGCTCAGACCCCGGCTTCGGCAGCGATTTCGGCGCGGGATTTACGGCCCCGTTCGGTCGCGGATTTAAGCTGGCCACAGGCAGCCATGATGTCCTCGCCGCGCGGGGTGCGGATGGGGCTGGCGTAACCGGCCTTGTAAACGATGTCAGCAAAAGCCTCGATCCGCTCCCATGACGAGCGTTTATAGGGCGCGCCGGGCCATTCATTGAACGGGATCAGGTTGATCTTGGCCGGAATCCCGCGAATCAGGCGGACCAGACGGCGGGCGTCCTCGTCGCTGTCATTCACCCCGTCCAGCATCACATATTCAAAGGTGATCCGCTCGCTGTTGGACAGCCGGGGATAGTCCCGCAGCGCGTCAAGCAGCGTGGCAATGTTCCATTTCTTGTTCACGGGAACCAGCCGGTCGCGCACCTCGTCGGTGGTCGCATGGAAAGACACCGCCAGCAGGCAGCCGATTTCCTGCGCCGTGCGGGCGATTTCCGGCACCACGCCGCTGGTGGACAGGGTGATGCGGCGGCGCGACAGGCTGATGCCTTCGCCATCCATGACCACCTGCATGGCATCGCGCACCGATTCAAAATTATACAGCGGCTCGCCCATGCCCATCAGCACGACATTGCTGACCAGACGGGTTTCGTCCTTGGGCACGCCGGGCTGCGGCCACTCGCCCAAGTCATCCCGCGCCACCATCACCTGCCCGACGATTTCCCCGGCGGTCAGGTTGCGCACCAGCTTTTGCGTGCCGGTGTGGCAGAAACTGCATGTCAGCGTGCAGCCGACCTGAGACGAAATGCACAGCGTCCCCCGGCTTTCCTCGGGGATATAGACTGCCTCGACCTCATGGCCGCCCGCGATACGCAGCAGATATTTGCGGGTGCCGTCGGCGCTGACCTGCCGGGTCACGATCTCGGGCAAAGCAATCTCGAACCGCTCAGCCAGCATGGCGCGGTAATCCTTGGCCAGATTGGTCATGGCGGCGAAATCGCGCACCCCCCAGTGATACAACCACTGCCAGATCTGGCCTTCGCGCATCTTGGCCTGCTTTTCCGGCGTCCCGGCCTCGATCAGCGCAGCGCGAAGCTGCGGGCGGGTCAGGCCAACCAGATTCACGCGGCCGGTTTCGGGCAGCTTGCGCGGGATCGTCAGCACGTCTTGCGTGATGGGGGCGGTCATGGGCGTGTCACCGGGAAAATGCAAAGCCTGAACATATAGAAATCCGCCCCGATCTTCAAGGCGCGGCTGCTGAGGTCGTGACCACGGCCGGAATTGCGACAGAGAATGCCGCCGCAAACTATACACCCAACCGGATTTCAAACGTGCAGCCCTGCCCTTCGCTCATGCAACGGGCCGTTCCGGCAACTACATCTGCGACGTCAGGCGGCTGGCGGCACGGGCTGCGAATAAGCCTGCCACCGGACAGATACGACCCACGCCGGGCGGTTCTGATCGGGCCGCCCGGTTTCAGCTTGCGTCCTGATGGCTGCGGCCAGATACCTTGCACAATTCAGGCACGAAGGAATGAAACATGGCGGCGCAGGTTTACACATTGCTGGTTCAGGTCGGGCGCAAGGCCGATGACGGCCTGCCCGAAGGCGCGACCGGGGCCGGGCTGGTCTGCTATGCCTCTGGCCGGGACGAGGCCGAGGCGGTGCGCGAAACCGTGGCAATCCTGAAGGATGCGGGTCTGGCACCGCTGGATGTGACAGGCTATGGCACCCTGGCGGAACGCGAAGCCGAGGGGCATGTGATCCCCGACGAGGAACGCGGGCTGATGGACCGGGCGCTGACGGAAAATGCCGTGATCGTTGCGCAGATACAGCCGTTTTTCGCGGATGACGAAAAGGGCGATTCGTAGGCCCTGTCCATCTGGCCAAACCTGCGCTAAACTGCCGGAAAAACGATAAACGCAGTTAACGAACAGGCCAGATGATGAGCAGACTTCCCCTTCGCCTTGCGACCTCCGCCGCGCTGATCGCAATTGTTGCCGCTTGTGGCGGCCCGATGATCCGGGGCGGCGGCACCGGCAGCCTCGGCCCGGTCGAGGTCGCCCCGATCCCCGCAGCAGCCCCCGGCGATGAGGCCGGTTTGCAGCGGTTCGTGCAATCCTTCCGCCCGCGCGCGCTGGCCGCTGGCATCAGCGCATCCACCTATGACCGGGCCATGGCGCTGGCACGTTACAACCCCGAGGTGATCCGTCTGGACCGCCGCCAGGCCGAGTTCTCGCGCCCGGTCTGGCTGTATCTGGACAGCGCCGTATCGGATTCGCGCATCCAGACCGGACGGCAGATGCTGGCCACCCACGGTCGCACCCTGAACGCGATTGAGGCCCGTTACGGCGTGCCGAAGGAAATCGTGCTGGCCGTCTGGGGCATGGAATCCAACTTTGGCGCGAACCGGGGCAAGATGCAGCTTATCCCCTCGCTGACCACACTGGCCTATGATGGCCGCCGGGGCGAGATGTTCCAGAACCAGTTAATCGCCGCGCTGAAAATCCTTCAGGCGGGCGACACCGATCCGGCGCATCTGGTCGGCTCATGGGCTGGCGCGATGGGGCATACGCAGTTCATGCCGACGTCCTTCCTTGAATATGCCGTGGACTGGAACGGCGATGGCCGCCGCGACATCTGGTCGGATGACCCGACCGATTCGCTGGCCTCGACCGCGGCTTATCTGGCCCGTAACGGCTGGCAGCGCGGCCAGACATGGGGAACCGAGGTCGCCCTGCCCGCCAATTTCAACATGGGTCAGATCGGCAAAGGCACCCGCAAATCGGCAAGCGCATGGACCTCGCAAGGGGTGCGGGCGATTGGCGGCGGGCGGATTCCGGCGGGCAATTCCTCAATCATCATGCCGGCTGGCGCACGCGGCCCGGCCTTCCTGATCGGGGATAATTTCCGTTCGATCCTGCGCTATAACAACAGCGACAACTATGCGCTTGGCGTCAGCTATCTGGGTGAGCGCATCGCGGGCCGCAGCGGCATCCAGTCGCCCTGGCCGCGCAGCGACCGCCCGCTGACCACCGCCGAGCGGCAGGAAATCCAGCAGCGCCTGAAGGCCAAGGGCTTCTATGACGGCGAAATCGACGGGCTGTTCGGTTCCGGCACGATGGAGGCCGTCTCGCGCTATCAACGGTCTATCGGGGTGACGCCGGACGGCTATCCGACCTCGATCCTGCTGGGGCAATTGCGCGGCTGACCAGGCACCCGCCCCAAAAACAAGGCCGCCCCGAAACGGGCGGCCTTTTGATTATGGTCGGGCTTTCAGCCGGTCAGGCCAGATATTCGCGGAACTCGGCAAACACCTGTTCATAAACCGCGCGCTTGAACGGCACGATCTTTTCCACCAGTTCATCGGCCCGCATCCATTGCCAATGGCGAAACTCGGGGTGTTCGGTCTGAATGTTGATCTGCGCATCGGTGCCGTGATAGCGCATCAGGAACCAGCGTTGCCGCTGGCCACCGTATTTGCCCTTCCACATCTTGCCAGCCAGATCTTCGGGCAGGTCGTAATAGATCCAGCCTTCGGTTTTGGCGATGATCTCGACCAGATCAGGGGTCACGCCGGTTTCTTCGCCAAGCTCACGCACCGCAGCTTCGCGCGGGGCTTCGCCCTTGTCGATCCCGCCCTGCGGCATTTGCCAGGCGTCGGCGGCATTATCCAACCGCTGCCCGGCGAAAACCATGCCGCCCCGGTCGATCAGCACCACCCCCGCGCAGGGGCGATAGGGCAACCCGCCGGGGCCTTTGCGCTTGTCATCCGCCATCAGTTGCTCCCCTCAGTCGGGGCTTCGGCGGCGGGTGCGGTGTCGGTGCGCATCCCGCCGGTCAGCGCCGAAGTGTCCACCTCCATCACCGACAGGCCCTTCAGCACATCGACCGCATAGGCAAGCTGGTAATCTTCTTCACGCAGCTTTGCGGTTTCCTCGGCCTCTTTGGCCTCATCCTCGATCTGCTTGCGCTCATCGTCCGAGATGTCATTGCCCAGCGCCCCGCGCAGGCTGGCCTCGGACCGGGCAAAGCTGGAAGCTGAGCGCGGCTTGTCGGCCTCATCCGCGGCAGGCTTGGCCGGGGGTTGCGCCACCACAATATCAGGCTGAATCCCAAGCGCCTGAATCGAGCGGCCCGAGGGCGTGTAATAGCGTGCCGTGGTCAGGCGAATGGCGCTGTCCTGCGTCACCGGCATCACCGTCTGGACCGAGCCTTTGCCAAAGGATTTCTCGCCCACCACAATGGCGCGGCGGTGATCCTGCAAGGCGCCGGTCACGATTTCGGATGCGCTGGCAGAGCCGCCGTTAATCAGCACCACCATCGGCTTGCCCTGCGCCAGATCGCCAGCTTCCGCGTTCCAGCGTTCGCTTTCTTCGGGCTTGCGGCCGCGTGTCGAGACGATCTCGCCCTTGTCCAGAAACGCATCGGATACACCAATCGCCTGATTCAGCAGCCCGCCGGGATTGTTGCGCAGGTCGATGACAAAGCCCGTGACCTGATCCATACCGCCCGCTTCCTGAACCGCCTTGGTCATTTCGGATTGCAGCGCATTCATGGTCTCGTCGTTGAAGGTCGCTACCCGCAGCACCACCGTATGCCCGATCACGCGCGACCGCACGACCGTCAGCTTGATCGTGTCGCGGGTCATGGTGACATCAAAAGGTTCCTGCTCTCCCTGCCGCAGAATGGTCACGGTGATTTCCGAACCGACCGGGCCGCGCATCTTGTCCACGGCCTCATCCAGCCCAAGACCCAGCAGCGATTCCCCATCCACATGGCTGATAATATCGCCGGATTTGATCCCGGCCTTATCCGCCGGGGTGTCGTCCATGGGCGAGATCACCTTGACCAGCCCATCTTCCATCCCGACCTCGATCCCAAGGCCGCCAAAGCTGCCACGGGTCTGCGTCTGCATGTCCTCATAATCATTGCCGGACATGAAGCTGGAATGGGGGTCAAGCGAGGTCAGCATCCCGTTGATCGCCGCCTCGATCAGCTTCTTGTCGTCCACCTGCTCGACGTAATCGCTGCGGACGCGCTCGAACACATTGCCGAACAGGTCAAGCTGCTCATAGACCGAAGCATTCCGGTCGGCCTGTTGGGCGACCAGCGGCCCGGCCAGTTGGGTGGTCAGCAAAAGCCCGGCGACCACGCCGCCAACCCCTGCAAAAACTGTCTTTTTCATGCCTGCCTCTTGGTCCTAGTCCTGCGGTTCCGGGGTGGCCGCCTCGACGATGGGATTCATCACGAACCAATCGGCGGGGTCCAGCGTATTGTTACCTTGTCGTAATTCTACATATAGGGTTTCGGTGCGGCCTGCATCCCCACCCTGCGCGGCGTTCACGATGAAGTTCACGCCGAACTCTTGCGCCGGGGCCTCGGTCCCGCCCATCAGCCCGATGGGTTCGCCCGATTTCAGCACGTCGCCCACCTCGCCAAAGACCTGCGCCATACCGGCAAAAACCAGCAGATAGCCCCGCGCGGGTTCGACGATCATCACATTGCCATAATCCAGCAGCGGCCCGCGATAGCGGATCGTGGCAGGCCAAGGCGTTGTGACCAGCGCGGCGGGGGCGGTGGCAATCACCATGCCGGGACGGCGCACGCCCGCTGCGTCGGGCTGGTCATAGCCGCGCAGCACGCTGCCCATGACCGGCATCCGCAGGCTGCCTTGTGCACCCTCGAAATCCGCCATCGGCGGGCCAACGTCATCCTCGATCCCGGCGATACCTTGCGCGAATTGTTCCAGGCTGGTGGCGCTGGCGCGCAGAACCTCGATCTCGGCAGGTTCAGACCCAAAACGCGCTGGCATATGCGAACGGTCGCTGACCGCGCTGGCCAGCAGACGGCGGGCCTCCTGCGCCTGCCCAAGCCCCTGCGCCAGCGTGTTGGCAGCGGCTTCCTGCAGCGCCCGCACGCGGCTGATCTCCTCCAGACGGCTGCGCATCGCCTCGGCCTGCGCTTGCAGCGCGGGCGCGACCGAGGTCATCACCATCCCCGATTCCGCCGTCGCCTGCGGCCCGGATGGGTGCAGCAGCAGCGTGGTTTCCGGGCTGCGCTGCATCGCCACCATCACCCCAAGCATCCGGCCCAGCGTGTCGCGGCGGGCGTCGAACTCGGCCCGGATCTCGGCCTCGCGGATCGAGGCACGGCGCAACCCGTCCCGCAACGCGCCAAGACCCTGTTCATAGGCACGGATCATCCGGGTCAGCGCCACCACCTGATCGTCAGCGGTCAGCGCGGTGTCGATCTGCGCAATCGCGTCGCGCAACTGCTGCGCAGCGGCGGCAGCCTCGCGGCCAGCATCGGTGATCTCATCCGCGCGGGCAACAGGCGTCAGCGCCAGAACGGCGGCCAGAAACAGGGCAGAAAGCCGCATCAGGCCCGCTCGATCAGCGAAGTGCCGGTCATTTCCGGCGGCAGGTCAAGGCCCATCAACGCCAGCACCGTGGGCGCGACATCGGCCAGCCGCCCGTCACGCAGGCGCGCGCCCGCAGGCCCGCCAACCACGATCACCGGCACCGGGTTCGTGGTGTGACTGGTGTGCGGCCCGCCTGTTGCCGGGTCCACCATGGTTTCGCAATTGCCATGGTCCGCGATAATCACCGCTGCGCCGCCCTCCTCCGCCAGCGCATCCAGCGCAGCGCCAAGGCCCGCATCCACCGCCTCGACCGCCCGGATCGCGGCAGGCAGGCTGCCGGTGTGGCCAACCATATCGGGGTTGGCAAAGTTCACCACGATCAGGTCGTAACGCGCCCGGATCGCGGCAACCAGCCGTTCCGTCACCTCAGGCGCGGCCATCTCGGGTTGCAGGTCATAGGTCGCCACCTTGGGACTGGCGGGCATGAAACGATCCTCGCCCGGTTCCGGGGTTTCCTTGCCGCCATTCAGGAAAAAGGTGACATGAGGGTATTTCTCGGTCTCGGCCAGACGGAACTGGCGCAAACCATGCTGCGCAACCCATGCGCCCAGCGTATTCACCACCTGCTTTTTCGGGAAAGCGGCGGTCATATAATGGTTATGCTGTTCGGAATAATCGACCATGCCCAGCATCGCCGCCCATTTCGGGCGTGGCCCGGTGTCAAAGCCGGTGAAATCAGGTTGACCCAGCGCCGCCAGAATCTCACGCGCGCGGTCGGCACGGAAGTTCAGGCAGAACACCCCGTCGCCATCACGCGCCCCGGCATAGTCACCGATCACCGTGGGCTTGATGAACTCATCCGTCTCGCCGCGGGTATAGGCCGCGCTGACCGCAGCCGCCGCATCCGCTGCCGCATATTCGCCCTGACCGCGCACCATGGCCATATAGGCCACGCCGACCCGTTCCCAGCGGTGGTCGCGGTCCATGGCGTAATAACGCCCGGTGACGGTGCCGATACGCGCACCTTCGGGCAGGGCCGCTTGCAGAGCGGCAATAAAGCCCGCGCCGGAATCCGGTGCCACATCGCGCCCGTCGGTAACGGCATGGACGACAACCGGGATTCCCTGCCGGGCGATGTGGTTCACAGCGGCGATGATATGCGTCAGGTGCCCATGCACCCCCCCGTCCGAGACCAGCCCGATCAGATGCGCCACGCCGCCGGTGCTGGCCAGATCGCCGCAAAACTGCGCCAGCGCGGGGTTCTGATAAAAGCTGCCATCCTCGATCGCCAGGTCGATCTGGCCCAGGTCCATCGCCACCACCCGGCCCGCGCCGATATTGGTGTGACCCACCTCGGAATTGCCCATCTGCCCGGTCGGCAGGCCGACATCACGACCAAAGGTGGTCAGCGTCGCGTGCGGGCAATCGCGCCAGATCCGGTCGAAATTGGGGGTGTCGGCCTGATCCGGGGCGCTGGTCTCGGGCCGGTCCGAGATACCCCAGCCATCAAGGATGCACAGCATGACAGGGTTGCGGTCGGACATGGCGGGCCTCTTGGATGTGTTCAGCATGGTTTTACGCCCCTGCCCCGTAACCCGCAAGGCTGGCGCGGGCCTAAACCCGGTGATACGGCCCGCCCGCAAGGATCGTCGCGGCGCGGTAAAGCTGTTCGGTCAGCATCACGCGGGCCAGCATATGCGGCCAGACCATACGGCCAAAGCTGATCGCCAGATCGGCGCGGTCACGCAGGGCCGGGTCGATCCCGTCCGCACCGCCAATCACGAAACATATATCGCGGGCCTGATCGCGCCAGCCTGCAATGCAGACCGCGAACTCGGGCGAGGTCGGCTGACTGCCGCGTTCGTCCAGCACGACCAAAGCGGCACCTTCGGGAATGGCGCGGGCAATCAGCGCGGCCTCGGCCGCCATGCCCTGCGCCTTGCGGTCGTCCAGCTCGATCAGCTCGGGCCTGGGCAGACCAAGGGCGCGGCCGGTCTTGGTGAAGCGGTCAAGATAATCCGCAATCAGCGCGGCCTCTGGCCCGCCGCGCAGGCGACCGACCGCCGCAATGACCAGCCGCATCAGGTCGTCAGCGACTGACGCCGCAATTCGGCCAGCGCGTCGGGTTCCATCCACATCTTTTCAAGCTGGTAGAACTCGCGCACCTCGGGGCGGAAGACGTGAACGATCACGTCGTCGGTGTCGATCAGCACCCAGTCGCCCTGATCTTTCCCCTCGATCCGCACCGGGTTGCCGGTCAGCGCCTTGACCCGCTCGGCTAGTTTTTCGGACATGGCAGCTACCTGCCGGGCATTGCGCCCCGAGGCAATCACCATATGATCCGCCATGGACGAACGCCCGCGCAGGTCGATGGCGACCACATCTTCGGCCTTGTCATCGTCAAGCGAGGCCAGAACGGCGGCCAGCAATTTCTGGGAATCGACAGCGGGGGTCGGGGTCGTCGGGGACGATTCGGGGGCAGACAGGGGGATACCTCTGGATCAGGCGCGCCGGTCAGCCCCCGGCGCATGGGCCTGCCTAATGTAGCATGGATTGCAGTTTTCTCAATGACCCTTGGCGACGGGGTGCCGATTGCCGTCTTGTCACATTGCGGTCTCAGGCGTAAAAAGGCGGGCATGATCTATTTCGACATTCACGACCGCGCCCGGCTGCCGGGACGCTTTTACGGCGAAAGCCTCTCCGTGACTGCCCGCGCCTGACGGGTTGCCGCGCATATCCGCGCACCTGTCACGAATGATTCCGCAAGACAAATCAGAAAGTCCAGCCATGACCGGCACTACCCCCCGCACGCTTTACGACAAGATTTTCGACGCTCATGTGGTTGACCGTCAGGACGACGGCACCTGCGTTTTGTATATCGACCGCCATCTGGTCCATGAAGTCACCAGCCCGCAGGCGTTCGAAGGGCTGCGCATGTCGGGCCGCAAGGTCCGCCACCCGGAACGCACCATCGCCGTGCCTGACCATAACGTGCCGACCACCGCCGACCGCGTGAACGGCATCGAAAACCCCGAAGGCCGGATTCAGGTCGCGGAACTGGACAAGAACGCGCGTGAGTTTGGGCTGAATTACTATCCGATGAGCGATATTCGTCAGGGCATCGTCCACATCGTCGGCCCGGAACAGGGCTGGACCCTGCCCGGCATGACCGTGGTTTGCGGCGACAGCCACACCGCCACCCATGGCGCGTTCGGCGCGCTGGCCCATGGCATCGGCACATCCGAGGTCGAGCATGTTCTGGCCACGCAAACGCTGATCCAGAAGAAATCCAAGAACATGAAGGT
>NZ_JAUNTN010000012.1 GCF_030538695.1 Paracoccus sp. (in: a-proteobacteria) | reverse complement strand
AAAATAAAACCCGCAGACTCTCGTTATAAACGAGGGAACAAAGGGGGGCAGGTCATTCAGGGTGCGGGAATTATTGATGTTTCTACCATTGGTGAGCATGTTGAGCCTGGGGGCGATTTAGGGCAAATCTGGGGCAACTCTGGAAACGACACGATCAAAGGCTTTAATTCTGATAATTTCCGAGACACAATCACTGGAAACGCCGGGAATGATCTGATTGACGGTATGGCCGGAGATGATCTTTTGTATGGCGGTTCGGGGAATAATACGCTGATTGGCGGCAAGGGTGATGATAAACTGCGCGGAGATGCGGGAGATGACCGGCTGATCGGTGGAACCGGCAGCGATCAGTTTATTTTCCTTTACAGCGCGAATAACGGCACGGATCAGATCGTCGATTTTGAAATCGGCATTGACAAAATTCTGATCGCCAATACCAAAATCGAGGTTGGCTTCAGCGATCTGTTGATTTCAGATGGTGAAGCCGGGGCCGAGATTATCATTGGCGATATGACGCATGTGCAAGTGCTGGGCGTCAGTGCGGATCAACTGAGCGCCTCGGATTTCCTGTTTGACATAAATCTTATGTCAGCGGCGCGGCGAAACAGGCCGACATGCCGCCCGGTGTGGCAACCTGCGGCGGCGATTCGACCCGGCAGCGGTCCATGACCAACGGACAGCGCGGGTGGAACGCACAGCCGGATGGCGGGTCGATGGGGTTGGGGATCTCGCCCGTGACCGGGGTGCGGCGCTGGCCCGACATGGCCAGATCAGGCACCGCATCCAGCAGCATCCGCGTATAGGGGTGCTGCGGCGCACGGAACAGTTCCTTGCCGCCCGAAACCTCGACCAGGCGGCCCAGATACAGCACGCCAATCCGGCTGGCCATGTGGCGCACAACCGACAGATCGTGGCTGATGAACAGATAGGTCAGGCCCAGTTCGTCCTGCAAATCACGCATCAGATTCAGGATTTGGGCCTGAACCGACACATCCAGCGCCGAAGTGGGTTCATCGCAGACGATGAATTCGGGGCGCGAGGACAGGGCACGGGCGATGGCGATCCGTTGACGCTGGCCGCCGCTGAACTCATGCGGGTATTTCGCCGCATCTGCCGCCGACAGGCCGACGGTTTCCAGCAGCCGCGCGACCTCGCGCCCGATCTCGGCCCCGTGGGCGGTGCCAAAGGTGCGCATCGGTTCCGCAATGATCCGCCCGACGCGCCAGCGCGGGTTCAGACTGGCGAAAGGGTCTTGAAAGATCATCTGGAACCGGCTGCGCAAGCGGCGCATCTCACCGGGGCTGGCGGCGGTCAGGTCGTTGCCATCGAACAGGATGCGACCAGAGCTTGCCTTGACCAGCCCGACCAGCATTTTCGCAATCGTCGATTTACCCGAGCCGGATTCACCGACCAAAGCAAAGGTTTCGCCCTTGCTGATCTCGAACGACACATCGGCGGCGGCGGTCAGAAAGGCGCGGTCCTCGCGTTCCAGCACACGGTTCAGCCAGGGTTTGGACACGTCGAACCGGCGGGTCAGGCCCTGCACCTGCAACAGCGGTTTATCCATGGGATACCTCGTCATACAGCCAGCAGGCAACCTTGCGCCCTGCGCCGCGTTCCAGCAGATCGGGCCGGTCCATGCGGCAACGGTCCATCACCCGGTCACAGCGCGGGTTAAAGGCGCAACCGGGCGGAATCGCGTTCAGGCGCGGCATCGCGCCGGGGATTTGCACCAGACGGTCGGATTCCTGCGCCAGCGTCGGGATCGAGCCCATCAGCCCGCGCGTATAGGGATGTTCGGGGCGTTCGATCACGTCATGGACCGGGCCGATTTCCGCGATCCGCCCGGCATAGAGAACCGCCACGCGGTCGGCGGTTTCCGCGATCACGCCCATATCATGCGTGATCAGCATGACCCCGGCGCCGCGTTCTGCCGTCACCTCTTTCAGCAAGTCGATGATCTGCGCCTGAACCGACACGTCCAGCGCGGTGGTCGGCTCATCCGCGATGACCAGTTCGGGTTCGGCAGCCAAGGCCAGCGCGATCACCACCCGTTGCCGCATTCCGCCGGAAAAGTGGTGCGGGTAATCGTCGATCCGTCGCGCCGCCGCCGGGATGCCGACACGATCCAGCAGAGCAATCGCCCGCGCCCGCGCCTCAGCCGCGCCAACGGGCAGATGGGTGCGGATGGTTTCGGTCAATTGCCGCGCGACGGTGTAAAGCGGATTGAGGCTGGTCAGCGGGTCTTGGAACACCATGCCAATGCGGCGACCGCGCAGCTTGCGCATCGCCTCGGGCGTCAGGTTGTCGATACGCGCGCCGTTCAGGCGGATTTCTCCGCCCGCGATGCGGCCCGGCGGTTCCAGCAACCCGATGATTGCCGCGCCGGTCAGCGATTTGCCCGCACCGGATTCGCCGACAACGCCAAGGACTTCGCCCGGTGCAATGTCAAAGCTGACGCCATCCAGCGCCCGCAAGATACCGCGCCGGGTCGGAAATTCGACCACCAGATCGCGGACGGAAAGAAGCGGTTCAGCCATCAGCGCAACCTCGGGTTCAGGGCATCGCGCAGCCAGTCGCCGAGCAGGTTGACCGACAGCGACAGCGCCAGAAGTGTCAGGGCCGGGAACAGCAAGATCCACCACTCGCCCGAGAACAGATATTGCTGGCCAACACGGATCAGCGTTCCCAGTGACGGCTGGGTCGGCGGCACGCCGACGCCAAGGAAGGACAGCGTGGCCTCGGCGATGATCGCCAGCGCAAGGCCGATGGTGGCGATGACCAGCACCGGCCCCATGACGTTGGGCAGGATATGCGTGACCGCGATCCGCGCCGGGTGAACGCCGATGACGCGGGCGGCCTGAATATATTCCTTGTTCTTTTCGACCATGGTCGCGCCGCGCACGACGCGGGCAAATTGCACCCAATCCGACAGGCCGATGGACACGATCAGCACCCAGATCGCCATCTGGTCGCGCATCGCGGGTGGGATGAACCCCCGCGCAATGCCAAAGATCAGCAGCGCAATCAGGATCGAGGGAAAGGATAGCTGCACATCGGCAATCCGCATCAGCAGATTATCGACCCAGCCGCCGCGGAATCCGGCGATCAGACCCAGCGTGATGCCCAGCACCATTGCAAAGCCCACCGCCGCAAAGCCGACAAACAGCGAAATTCGCGCGCCATAGAGGATGGTGGACAGAATATCGCGGCCCTGATTGTCGGTCCCCATGATATAGGTGTTGCCGGTAAAGTCATTCGGCTGCATCGGGCGGCTGAAGCCGTCCATCAGGTTCAGGCTGGCCGGATCGAACGGGTTATGTGGCGCGACCCATGGTGCCAGTGCGGCGGCCAGAATAATGACCACGGCGACCAGCGCCGCCACGATGGCCATTGGCGAATGCCGGAACGACCACATCACATCGCTGTCCCACATGCGGGAAAGGCGGGATTGAGACATCGGCACCCCCTTAATGCGCCGCGCCCCGGTCCGCGCGCAGGCGCGGATCGACGGCGTAATACAGCATGTCAACGATCAGGTTGATGACAACGAACACCAGCGCGATCATCATAAGGTAGGCCGCCATGACCGGCACATCCACCGCCTGAACCGAGTTGATGAACAGCGCACCGACGCCGGGCCATTGGAACACGGTTTCGGTGATGATCGAAAAGGCAATGATCGACCCAAGTTGCAGGCCCGTAATGGTGATGACCGGCACCAGCGTGTTTTTCAGCGCATGGCCGAAATGGATCGCGCGTTGCGACAGCCCCCGTGCGCGGGCGAATTTGATGTAATCGGCACGCAGCACCTCCAGCATCTCGGCCCGGACCAGACGCATGATCAGCGTCATCTGATACAGGCCCAGCGTAATCGCCGGCAGGATCAGCGAGGCCCGCCCCGATGGCGTCAGAAACCCGGTCGTCCACCAGCCAAGGCGCACGGTCTCGCCCCGCCCAAAGGACGGCAGCCATTTCAGCTCCACCGCGAAAATCCAGATCAGCAGCACACCGATCAGGAATGTAGGCAGTGACACCCCGATCAGCGAAACCGTCATAATCAGGTTCGACAGCCAGCCCTTGCGGCGCAGCGCGGTGTAGATCCCAAGCCCCACCCCGCCGATGAACGCCGCCGTCCCCGAAACCAGCGCCAGTTCCAGTGTGGCGGGCAGGCGCGACAGGATCAGAGGCAAAACGGGTTCGCGCAGGCGATAGGACACGCCGAAATCACCCTGCACGGCGCGGGTGATAAAGTTCCAGAACTGCACGACGAACGGATCGTTCAGCCCCAACTGGTCACGCAGCGCGGCGCGGTCGGCGGCGGATGCCTCTTGTCCCAGCATGGTGGCAACGGGGTCGCCCACGAACCGGAACAGCGCAAAGGCCACCAGCGCGACGGCCAGCATGACCAGAACGGATTGCGCCAGCCGCCGGATGGTAAATGCAAGCATGGATGCCTCGGATCAGAAAGGGGGCCGCACGGCGGCGGCCCCGTTCAGCCTGGGTTCAGGTTTTAGTCGAAAGAAACCGTCGGAATACGCGGCTGGTTTTCCGGGTGGACGGCGATGTTCACGCCCTTGCGGGTCGCATAGGCCAGCACCTGATTATGCACGTTCAGCAACACGCGATCTTCCTGAACCTTGTTCCAGATCTCGTTGATGGTGTTGTTGCGGTGCTGTTCGTCCACGTCCGAGGACAGTGAGTCGATTTTCGCATCCACATCCGCATCGGAATAGTTCGAGGCGTTCCAGCCGCCCAAATCGTCGGTTTTGCTGTGGATCAGGAAGTCGAACACATACTGGCTGTCAAACGGCGGCACGCCCCAGCCCATCAGGAAGAAATCAGCCTCGCCGTTCTGGACCGCGGGGAAATGCAGGCTGCGGTTTTGTGCCACCAGATTGGCGCGCACGCCGATGCGGCCCAGCATCCCGACATAAGCCTGACAGATCGCCTCGTCATTCAGATAGCGGTCGTTCGGGCAATGCAGGTCCAGACTGAACCCGTTGGGATAGCCCGCCTCGGCCAGCAATTCCTTGGCCCGGTCGTAATCGGGGGCGGCATAGGCGTTCAGTTCCTCGGTCCAGCCGTTCACGAAGGGCGGCACCGCGACACCCGACGGATCAGACTGGCCGCGCATCACAACGGTTTTAATCGCGTCACGATCCAGCGCCAGCCAGAAGGCTTCGCGCACCTCGGGCTTCTTGAACGGGTTTTCCTGCGTATCGCCCGAGCGCAGCTTGTCCGAACCCATGTCATAGGCGAAATAGATCGAACGGTTTTCCGGCCCGGTGGTCACGGTCACGCTGTCGGTGGTTTCCAGACGCTGAATGTCCTGAACCGGCACGTCCTGCACAAAGTCCACCTCGCCCGACAGCAGGGCGGCAACGCGGGTCGCGGCCTCTTTGATCGGGGTGTAAACGATGTCCGTCACCGGCGGCGTTTCGTCCCAATGCCCGTCGAAATGGGTCAGGACGGTGCGCACCTCGGGGTCGCGGCTGACCAGTTTGTAAGGCCCGGTGCCGTTGGTGTTGCGGACGGCAAAGTTATCCTCACCGGCGGCAAAGTTCTGCGGGGCGACGACGTTGTTCGCCTCGGTCCAGCCCTTATCGACCATGAACGTGTTGGTCAGGTTCTGCGGATAGATCGGCGCGGGGCCGTTCATCTTGACGCGGACGGTGTAATCGCCGTCAGCCTCGACGCTGGCCACGGCGGCGTGCAGCGCCTTGAAGTCGGAGGTTTCGGCCTTGGCGCGGTTCAGCGAGAACACCACGTCTTCGGCGGTGAAATCGGCACCATCGTGGAACTTGACGCCTTCGCGCAGCTTGAACACCCAAACCGAGGGGTCTTCCGGGTCCACCGCCCATTCGGTCGCCAGGCGCGGGGTCAGCGTGCCGTCGGTGTCGCGGCCCAGCAGCGTTTCATAGACATTGTGCAGCAGCGTCAGCGTGGGGCCTTCGTTCTGTGCGTGCGGATCCATGGTCAGCGCATCGGCGCTGCGCGCCCAGCGCAGGGTCTCGGCATTGGCGGCGGTCAGCGACAGGGCCAGCGCCAAAGCTGTGCCGGCGGTCAGCCGCGAAACAAGTTTCGTCATGTTATCCCCCTGTTTTCATCCCGCGCAGCATAGGCACAAAGCCGCGCAGCCTCAAGCGGCACGGAAAATAACGTCAAGACCCCTGTCTGAAAAGACAGGGGCCGACAGGGTGATAACGGGCCGACAGGATCAATCGTCGTCGTCATCTTCCCGGTCACGGCGGCGGTCATCGCGGCGGTTGCCACCCTTTCGCGCCTTGTGTTCGTCACGCTTGCCGCGCCGGGCGTTCTTGCGGTCGTCGTCGCGGTCGCGGCGGCTGACCCGGCGGCGGTCGTCATCGTCGCGGTCGATTTCCTGTTTCAGCAGGCGGCCGGTGCGGGCGCTGTAAACGCGCTCGATTTCCACGCCACGGCGGCGGGCTTCGACCTCGATCTTGCCATCGTCACGCTCGATTTCGATATTGGTGTAACCTTGTGCGCGCAATTGGTTATAGATCTGACGTTCAAGGCTTTGGGCCGAGGCGGTGCCTGCGATGGCAGCCAAAATCCCTGCAAGGGCGATTTTGCGGAACATGATGATTTCCTTTCTGTTTCATCATCTGCCCTGAATACGCGCGGGCGGCGGATCTATTCCCGCCGCCCGCTATTTTATGCCTTCAGGCCCTTCTCAGGCCCGCGCTGCCAGTCGCAAGCCGACCTGCATCATGCGCATGGCGTCTTCGGCGGCGCGGCGCAGCAGCTTGTCCCCCTTGGCGATGGCTTCCTCCAGCGAGCAGGGCCGCTTGACGATTGAGGCGAAGGCCGCAATCCCGTGGTCAAAGGTCAGGCTGGCCCCTTTGCCGATGGTCCCGGCCAGCGCGACCGTTGGGATATTCAGCGCGGCGGCGCGGCGCGAGACCTCGCAGGGGACTTTGCCATAGGGCGATTGACCGTCCAGCGAGCCTTCTGCCGTAATGACCAGATCGGCCCGCCCCAGCAGTGCGTCAAAATCCAGATATTGCAGGACAATATCAAAGCGCGGATGCAGCGTTGCACCGGCGAAGGCAATCAGCCCGGCGCCAAGCCCGCCCGAGGCGCCTGCGCCCTGAGCGGCGCCAAGGTCGATGCCGGTTTCGGCGCGGATCAGCGCGGCATAGGTTTCCAGCCCGGCTTCCAGCACCTGAACCTGCCCCGGCGTTGCGCCCTTTTGCGGGCCAAAGACGCGGGCGACGCCCTTTTCCCCCAGCAGCATGTTGTGCCAGTTCACGGCGGCGTCGATCTGCACCCGCTTCAGCCGCGGGTCCAGCCCGGCCATGTCGATGCGGGCCAGATGCACCAGCGCGCCGCCACCTGCGGGCAGGTCGCGCCCGTTGGCGTCCAGCAGCCGCGCCCCAAGCGCCTGCGCCATGCCCGCGCCGCCGTCATTGATGCCGCTGTCACCGCAGCCGATCAGGATGCGCTTGACGCCATGATCCAGCGCCCTGAGGATCAGCTCGCCCACGCCCCGGCTGG
Organism: Paracoccus sp. (in: a-proteobacteria); assembly: GCF_030538695.1. GTDB lineage: Bacteria > Pseudomonadota > Alphaproteobacteria > Rhodobacterales > Rhodobacteraceae > Paracoccus. The sequence continues at coordinate 105,597 of NZ_JAUNTN010000012.1, read as the reverse complement.
TGGTCAGCATCGGGTTGCGGCGGTCGCGCGGCACCAGCGACAGGCCAGCGGCGGCGGCCATCTCGATCACGGCGGTTTCGCCGTCGCCCATCAGGCCCCAGAAGCTGGCCACCGGGTCGCCGACCGGGCCGGTCACGGTTGCGGGGATCAGGCGGCCATTGGTCGCGGCGATCAGGGCTTCGGTGGTGCCTTCGCCACCATCCACCATCGGCGCGGACAGGATTTGCGCATCGGGCATCGCTTGCAGGACGCCTTCGGAAATGGCGTGGGTCACGTCATTGACCGACAGCGATTCCTTGAAGCCCGAAGGCGCGATCAGCAAGGTGAGAGACATGGGTTTTTCCTTTCCAATCTGATTGGAAGGCTTACGCTGCGGGTCAGGGCTTATTCCCGTGCGGTGGGGAAAAATGTGACGATTTTATGTCGGCAGGGTTTCGGCAGGGTCACGCTGCGGCTGAATATGGGTTGGAATTGGGGGCTGTGGATGGTGCGCACCCCGATGTGATCAGCGTGGCCGAGTTTTCCGCGTTCACGCCCATGCCTACGCCCATGTGCTTGCGCTGTTACGGTGTCGGGGTTCCCGTGCCGCTGGACTCTGACCGGGTGCTGATCGCCGGAAGGGGCGGCTGGAATCAGGCCGAAGGGCTGATCCTGTGCGATATGCCGCCCCAAGACATGGCCCGCCTGCGGGATGCGCTGGCGGGTCTGCCGGTGATGCGCGGTTAGCGCAGGGTAACGCGCAGGCCAAAGGGCCGGGCGGCGCGGTTGATGTCGCGCTGAAGCTGGCGCAGGTTTGCGGGTTGCGCGGCGCGGCGCGGGGTCGTGGCCCGGCGCGTGGGGGCAGGGGCCTTGGCCGTGCTGGTGTTGGACGGGCTGGCGTTGGCCGGGCCGGTAACGGCGGCGCTGCGGATCGTCGGGCGTGGCGCGGGCCGGGCGCTTTCCGTCAGCGCAAGGGCCGGGGCAGCGATAACCGGGGCTGCGATAACCGGGGTCGCGCTGACCATGGCAGGGGCTTGCGGCTGAATTGCGCCCGGCACAGGCAGCGTTTCGGCAAGCTGGGTTTCTGCCACCGGGGTGGCGACCTCGCCACGCATCCCGGCCAGTTGTGCGGGCCAGACCGTCAGCGCAAAGCCGGTCAGCAGCAGCCAGACCACCGGCATCAGCGGCAAGGCCAGCCGGAACAGGTCGCGCTGGTCAAAGGTTTCGGCCTCGGCATTGGCAAAGATCGCCACCGGCTTGGCCGAAGCCATCATCGTCTGGCAAAAGCCGGTCCCCATGACCGCAATCAGGATCATCAGCGCCGCATCATGCCCGAACCCGGCCAGCGGCAGCGCCACCGCAGGGATCAGCACCGCCGCCCGCGCCGAACGTGAGGTCACGAACAAATGCGCCGTCACCGCAATCGCTGACAGGATCACCGCGATCACCGGCAGGTTGCCCGACAGGGACGCAGGCAGAGCCGCCAGCGCCTGCCCAGCCAGCCAGCGGTCAGCCCCGGTCTTGGTCATCGCCTGCGCCAGCAGCACGGTGGCGGCCATATACAGCAGCAACTCGACATCGACGGCGCGGAACATCTCTTTGGTCTTGCGCGGGGTAAAGGGTTTGGTCAGCAAGACCATCGCCCCGATCAACGCGACCATCGCCATGCCGATTCCGTGCCAGGGGGCGCTCAGCCACAGCGCCACCAGCGTGGCCAGCACCAGCCCGATGCGGCGCTGACGGGCGGTCAGCGCAGGGTCCGCCGGGGCCTGTTCCGGCGCGCTGATCCGGGCGCGGCGCAAGTCGCGCGGCACGAACAGCCACAGGATCAGCGCCGTTCCGGCAAGGCTGCTCAGCAGCGCAAAGGGCAGGCCCAGCAGCGCCCAGTCCAGATAGCCCAGACGCAGGCCGGTGGCGCTGCGGATCGCCTCGGCGGCCAGCAGATGCGCACCCGCCCCGATCAGCGAGGCCCCCGCCGACAAAAGGATCACGGTGGGAAAGATCAGCGCCAGCGGCCGAACCAGCCGCCGGTCCGGCAGCGCCCCGGCCAGCGCCAGAAACACCGGCATCAGCAGCGCGGCCCGTCCCGAAGTCGAGGGCAGCACAAAAGCCGTTGCCGCAATCGCCAGCGTCAGCATAAAGGCGAATGGCCTGAAACGTGGCCCGCGCGCGGCCAGCGGCGCAACCAGCCGTTCGGTCAGCCGCGCGTCCTTCAGCACGGCGGCAATCACGAAAGCCGCCAGCAGCAGCCAGACCAGCTCGCTGCCCAAAGCGCCGAACAGCTCAGTCTCGCCCAACACGCCGCCCGCGACCAGAGCCAGCACGACGGCCAGCGCCACCAGCGATTCCGGCAGGCGGGTAAAGATCCAGCCGACCATCGCCAGCCCGACCGCGATCAGCGACAACTGGCCAGGACGTTCCAACCCCGGCAGGGCCAGCCCGCCCGCAACAATCCCGGCGGCCAGCCCCAGTGCCAGCAGGCTGCGTGGGGCGGGCAGGGTCAGGGTGATCTGGCGGGGGCCGGTTGTGCTGGTCATGGCAGTTGTCCTTCATCAAACTGTCATGCTTACGCCGTGCTGCGCCGCTTATTCCCGGCGCTGGAAACTTTCCTGCAACGGGTGCGTCACGCAAGGTTGCAGCCACAGCCCCGCAACGAAGCCGCCAGAGGCGGCACGGGGCCGGCGAGCGGCCCTGCCCAAAGCGTTCAGACGATCAGTTCAGCGTTGCCAGCGCGGATTGCTCATCCGCCGTGGTCAGCGGCTCGCCAGCGCCGATGCTGGCCAGAAAGTCGTCCACATTACCTTCGCCCGAGGCGGGAACGTAATCCGGCGAATCGACCTGCGCGGCAGCGAAACGGTTTTCCCAAGTGCTGCCTGCGCGGCAGGCGACAGCGATTTCGGCTGCGGTCTCATATTCGCGGCAAAGCGTGCCGTCAGCGGTGCGAAAGCTGGCGATTGCGGTGACGTCGCCGGTGCTTTCCCCTGAAGGCAGGCTGTTCAGCGCCGCAATGACGGTCGGTTCCAGCCCCGGCGTGGGGGCGTTCCCCCAAGGCCCGGCCAGCCAGCCGATGCCGAGCGCCAGAACCAGCGAGGCCGCCACCGCCAGAGGCGCCCAGTTGCGATTGGCCGGGGTCGGCAGGCTGCGGTTCGCGGCGATCTGCGGGTCACGCCCGGCCAGATGCGCGGTGGTCGCTGCCGCCGCTGCGGCCCGGATCTGATCGGCCAGCGGGTCAGCCGCCCGGCTGTCCTGCGCCTGTGCCTGCGTCGCCCGGATCATATCCGTCAGCGCCTGATCCTTGGGTGATGCCTCGGGCGCGGCCTGTAACGCCGCCCGCGTCTGTCGGAACAGATCAACCCGCGCCGCCAGCGCCGGATCACCGGCCACGGCCTGCGCAACTTGCGCGGCCTCTGCCACGTCAAGTTCGCCATCCGCGAAGGCCATCAAGACTTCATCGTTAATCTGCATCCGAACCACCCTGTTCACCGCTTTCGCAAGGCTTACGCCCGGCGCGTCAGTTTATTCCCAATTTTTCTGCCAAGGCCAGCCGGGCGCGGGACAGGCGGCTCATGACTGTGCCTTTCGGGATGCCCAAAGCCTCGGCGGTATCGGCATAGGACAGTTCCTCGATACAGACCAGATGCAGGACTTCGCGCTGTTCTTCGGGCAACTCCAGCATCGCAGCTTGCGCGGATTGCAGCATCAGGCGGGCCTCCATCGCGGGGCGGGAATCATGGGGCAGGATTTCGGGGGATTCGCTGACCTCAATGCCGGTGCCGCGGGTGCGGTCGCGGCGGGTCAGGTCGATAAAGGCGTTGCGCAAGATGCGGAACAGCCACGGCTCCATCCGGGTTTCGGTGTCAAAGCTGGCCCAGTTCGCCAGCGCCTTTTCGACCGTTGTTTGCACCAGATCATCCGCCACGTCAGCCCGCCGCGCCAAAGACAGCGCAAAGCGGCGCAGGTTGGGCAGCAGCCGGATCAGCTCCTCGGAAAACTCGGGGGGCATTGCACCTGTCCATATTCTGCGGTTTCGGGAATAATGTGGCGGGTTATCCGTAATATGTCCAGTTAACCAAGAAGGAAAAGACGATGCTTTCGCGGCTGTTTGGCAGGATAGTGCTGGTGTTTGTTGTCTTTACGCTGGCGGTGGCGTCAGATTGGCGTCTGGATCAGGGCTATGCGGTCAGTGCCGCATGGGCGGATGACGACGATGACGACGATGATGACGACGACCGTAGCGGCGACCGGAACGATGTTCAGCGGCTGATTCGCCGGGTGCAGCCCCAGCGGACGGTGCGTCAGCCCGCCCGGACGGTGCGTCAGCCCGCCCGGACCGTGCGCCGTGCCGCAGCCCCAAGCCGTCCGGCCCCGCCACCGCCGCAATATGCGCCCGATGAGGTGATTGCCCGTGACCTGACCCCCGAGGCGCTGGCCGCGCTGGAGACCGAGGGCTTCAGCCCGTTGCGGCAGGTGTCCTTATCGGGCGGGGGGCAGGTGCATCGTTTGCGCAAGCCACGGGCGCTGGCATTGGAGGCCGCCCGCGACCGGGTGCGTCAGGCTGGTGGCGATGCCGGTGTGCGGGCGGATTTCAACCATTACTACCGCGCCGAATCGGCGGCAGCCTGTAAAGGCGCAGATTGCCCGGCCCGGCAGATGATCGACTGGCCTGCCACATGCAATGCGCCGGGGGTGCGGGTCGGCATGATTGATTCGGGCCTGAACAGCGACCATGCTGCGCTGAAAGGGGCCAATCTGACCCTGCATAAGCTGGAAACCGATGCGCAGCCTTCGGGTGCGATCCACGGCACGGCGGTGGCGTCGCTGCTGGTCGGGGCCTCTGACACGCGCTCGCCCGGTCTGGTGCCGGGGGTGTCGCTGTTCGCGGTGGATGCGTTCCATCGTGGCGGTCAGGATGAGCGCGCTGACGCCTTTGCACTGGTCGAGGCGCTGGACTGGTTGCAGACCCAGCAGGTGCAGGTGGTGAACCTGTCGCTGGCCGGGCCGGATAATCTGCTGTTGGCGGATAAGGTTGCGGCACTGAACGAAGCCGGTGTCGCGATGATTGCAGCGGGTGGCAATGGCGGGCCGAAAGCGCCGCCGGTCTATCCTGCCGCATATGGGCCGGTGATCGGGGTGACGGCGGTTGACCGCCGGGGCGAGGTTTATCGCCGCGCCAATCGCGGGGCGCATATCGACATTGCCGCGCCGGGGGTGGATGTGTGGACGGCAGCCTCAATCAGCGGGGCGCGGACCAAAACCGGCACTTCTTTTGCGGCGCCCTTTGTGACGGCGGCGGCGGCGGTGATGCTGGCTGATGATGCCACGCTGACCCCCGCAGCTCTGCGCCACAAGCTGCGCCAAAACGCCCGCGACCTGGGGACCGAAGGCCGTGATGACGTGTTCGGTCATGGGCTGCTGACCCCACCTGAGGGCTGTGCCGGGGATGTATCCGGGGCCGCAGAAACGGTGGAACAGGCCGAAGCCACGGCAGAGGCACCTTAACCGGAAGGTGGATCTGGCTGGCGGCTAAAGGACCGCGCCGCCGCCAGCCCTGCCGCACGGCCAAGCGCCAGACAGGTGGTCAGCAGATAGCCGCCGGTCGGGGCTTCCCAATCCAGCATTTCGCCTGCCGCGAAGGTGCCGGGCCGGGCGATCAGTTCCAGTTCCGGGGTCAGCGCGGACAGGGCAATGCCACCCGCGCTGGAAATCGCCCGCTCCAGCCCGAACGGCCCGGCGTGACGCAGCGGCAGCGCCTTGGCCCGCGCCGCCAGCGCCGCCGGATCGGCGGGCAGAGGCCGCCCCCATTCCATCAGCAGCGCCGCCCGCACCGGATCGCCAAACACCCGCCGCAGCCAGTTACCCAGGGACAGCTTGCCGCGTGGCCGCGCCAGCCGTGCCGCCAGCGCGGCCATGTCCAGATCCGGGGCCAGATCGACCATACCCGCTGCGCCGTCACGCAGCGCGGCGGCGACCTCATAGATCCCGCCGCCTTCGATCCCTTTGGCGGTGATGACCCATTCGCCCCGGCTGGCCAGCCCTCCGGCGGACAGCGCCACACCCTTGACGGCGGCCCCGAAATGCCGGGCCATCTGCGGCGACCAATCGACGGCAAAGCCCATATTCGCGGGCCGGAACGGGTTGACCCGCACCCCTGCCGCCGTCAGCCACGGCACCCATGCGGCATCCGAGCCAAGACGCGGCCAGCTTGCCCCGCCAAGCGCCAGAACCGCCACGCGCGGGGTCAGAACCTGCGCCCCCTCTGGCGTGTCAAAGGCAAACCCCGCGCCCTGAAACCCGGTCCAGCGCCAGCGGCTGTGCAGCACCACCCCGGTCCCCGCCAGCCGCGCCAGCCACGCCCGCAGCAGCGGCGAAGCCTTCATCCCGACCGGAAACACCCGCCCGGTGGAGCCTTGGAACAGCGTGACCCCAAGCCCTTCTGCCCAATCCGCCACCTGCGCAGGTCCGAAATCCGCGACCAGCGCCTGTATATCTTTTGTCGTCAAATATCCTCGGGGGGAGTCCGCAGGACGGGGGGCAGACAGCCCCCCTGCAACCCGCGCCGCAAACGTAACGCCGGGTTCGGCTTTGGTCAGGTTCAGCCCGGATTTTCCGGCCATCAGAAACTTTCGCGCCGGGGTCGGCTGCGATTCTGTCACGACCACACGCAGACCGGCGCGGGCCATGACCTCGGCTGCCATCAATCCGGCAGGCCCGGCACCGATCACCAGAGCGTCGCTCATCGGCGCTTGGCCATCATGGTCAGCCGGATCAGGGCGCGTTCGACCAGCGCCATCTGCGGCGCAGGGGTGGATGAACGCAGCGCCAGATCGGTTTCCACCAGATGTTGCAGCGCATCTTCCAGCCGCAGCATCCCCCATACCCCTGCCTGACGGGCCATGCGGTCGCGGCGCGGGCCAAAGACCGGCGGGCGCAGCTTGGACAGGCCCGCGCCTGCGCCTTGCGGATCAGCCGAGGCTGCGTGCAGGGCGCGAAAATGGCGCAGCGCGGCAATGGCGATGGTGACGGGGGCCAACCCCTGCGATTCGATCCGCCGCATCAGCCGGCCAAAGCGGGCCGGGTCGCCATCCGCCACGGCTTCGATCAGGCTATCCAGTTCCGCATCAATCGTCGCAGGTGCCAGCGCGGCAATTTCCGCGCCAGTCAGCGGCTGGTCGCCGCCGTATTTATACAGGGCGATTTTCTCGACCGTCTGGCGAAAATCGCCGGGGTCGAGGGCGCGGGACAGGGCGATCAGGTCAGCCATCGCAGGGCCGGGAATCTCGCGCAGACCGGCATCAGCCAGCCAGCGGCGGATCTCGTCCTCGCCGGGCGGGTCGTCATAGATGGGGGCGGTGACGGCCTGCTTGTGACCCTCGAACAGCTTGCGCAGGGCACTGGATTTGCCAAGCGCCCCTGCCGTGACCACGATCACCGCATCGCCCGAGGCCCATGCCTCCAGCGCCGCAGCGATGGCGGGGGCGGCGCCGTCGGGGGTGTCCTCGACCAGCACCACGCGCGGGCCGGGGAAAAACCCCACGGCCTTGACCTCATCCAGCAGGCTGGCGGCGTCTTTGCGCAGATCGCCCCCGGCAAGGCGGGTCAGGCGCATTTCTTCTTCGGCGTTTTCGCCGGTCAGGGCCTTGACCGCTTCGGCGCGTTTCAGCGCCACCCGCATCGCGTCCTGACCATAGATCAGCAGGGCCGGGCGGGTCGGGTCGGGCCGCGCCAGATAGCGGGCGATTTCCGCGCCCTTCAGGATCATCGCGCGGCCGAGGCCAGAAGTTGCGTCACCACCTGATCGGCCAGCATCCGTGCCAGCCGTTCCCGCGCATCGCGTTCTGCGGCGGTGGTGGCAACCGGGGTGCCGGTGGCGGAATAAGAGGTGAAGCTGCTGACCTCGCCCTGTGCCACGGTCGCGCCCGCCGGGTCGCGCAGCGCAAAGGCGGCGGTGCCATTCAGCGCATAGCGGGTCGTGACCTCATCCGCCGTGATCGCCTGCCCGACCGAGGCAATCCTCAGGTCGTAATTCAGCGCGAATCGCGGGGTGGTCACGGTGCCAAGCCGCTCGGTGATGCGGCGGTCAAAGGCGAAATCCTCGGCGGTTTGCGGGGCGCGGGTCTCGATCTGGCCGAACAGCGCATTGCCGACGCCGCCCGGCCCATAGACCGGGGTAAAGCCGCAGCCCGCCAGCGCCAGCAGCCCGGCCAGCGCCACACGGCGGTTCAGCATAAGATCACGCAACGACATTGACGATCCGCCCCGGCACCACGATCAGCTTCTTGGGGCTTGTGCCCTCAAGGAAGCGTTGCACGGTTTCATCGGCCAGCACCAGAGCTTCGATGTCCTGTTTCGGCATATCTTTTGGCACGGTGATTTCCGCCCGGCGCTTGCCGTTGATCTGGATGGGCAGCGTGACCGAATCGCTTTCCAGCAGCGCCGGGTCGGGTTTGGGCCAGGGCGCATCCACAACCAGCCCTTCGCCGCCCGCCAGTTGCCAGATGTCCTCGGCCAGATGCGGCACCATCGGGGCCATAAGCTGCGCGGTGATGCGCAGAACGGTATGGCGCGGCGCACCCCCGGCAGAGGACTTGCCGATGGCATTGGCCAGCTCGTAAAGTTTCGCCACCGCCTTGTTAAAGGCGAACCCTTCGATGGCCGCTGTCACATCCGCAATGGCGCGATGGGCGGCGCGGGTCAGCTCGGGGTCGTCATGGTCGGGGCGGGTGTCCTCGGCCAGACGATGCAGGCGGGCGAGAAACTTGGCAGCCGCCTCGGCACCGGATGCGGTCCATTCCACATCGCGTTCGGGCGGGCTGTCGGACAGCATGAACCAGCGTGCGGTATCCGCCCCGAAGCTGGAAACGATATTGACCGGATCGACCACGTTCTTCTTGGATTTCGACATTTTGGCCGAAGGGATGATCTCGACGACGCCTATATCCAAATTCCAAGCAAGGAGAGCTTTCCCTTGGATGGACCGGTCTCCATCAAACCCATCGGAATGCTCCCATTTTGCAAAGTTCTTTTCGAACTTTTCATTATCCAAAGCTGCATTGAGCACTGCCACCACGTTCCCGTCAGGCAACGATATTCTGGTCACATCTTCGGGCAGGTGATAGACCGGGCGGCCCCGGTCATCGCGGGTCTGGTAGATTTCATGCGTGACCATGCCCTGCGTGAACAGCGCGTCGAACGGCTCACACGCCGTTTCCGGCAGATGGCCGGTTTTCACCATCGCGCGGGCAAAGAACCGGGAATAGAGCAGGTGCAGAATCGCATGTTCGATGCCGCCGATATACTGGTCCACGTTCATCCAGTAATCCGCATCGGCCCGGTCGGTGGGCGTTGCGGCATGAGGGTTGGTGAACCGCGCATAATACCACGACGAATCCACGAATGTGTCCATCGTATCGGTTTCGCGCCGCGCCGGGCCGCCGCATTTCGGGCAGGTGGTCTCGCGCCAGGTCGGGTGGCGGTCCAGCGGGTTGCCGGGTTGGTCGAAGCTGACATCCAGAGGCAGCGCGACGGGCAGGTTCTCGCGGCTTTCGGGGACGGTGCCGCAGCTCTCGCAATGGACGACCGGAATCGGACAGCCCCAATAGCGTTGCCGCGAAATGCCCCAGTCGCGCAGGCGGAACTTGGTCACGCCCTCGCCCCAGCCTTGTTGTTCGGCCAGAGTGATCGCGGCTGCCACAGCTGCATCGCCGGTCTGATCCGCCGCGCCGGCAAAGCCACGCACATAGGTCACGGTTTCGGATTTCAGCGGCACATAGGGCGCATCCGCCACCAGCGCATCGGCCTGTTCCTGCGTGCTGCCCAAGGGGCCGAACGTCGCCCGGATCGGCAGCCCGTATTTGGTTGCGAATTCGTGGTCACGTTCATCATGGGCGGGGCTGCCGAAAATCGCGCCGGTGCCGTAATCCATCAGCACGAAATTGGCGATCCACACCGGCAGGTGCCAGTCCGGGTCCAGCGGGTGCCGCACGGTCAGGCCGGTGTCGAAGCCCAGCTTTTCGGCGGTCTCGATGGCTTCTTCGGTGGTGCCACCCTTGCGACATTCCTCGATAAAGGCGGCGACTTCGGGGCGGTCGGCCAGTGATTTCGCAATCGGGTGATCCGGGCTGATCGCCACGAAAGACGCGCCCATCAGCGTGTCGGGGCGGGTGGTATAGACCTCGACCGGATCGGTGCCGTCCATCTGGAAGCGGAATTGCAGCCCGCGCGATTTGCCGATCCAGTTGGCCTGCATCAGCCGGACCTTTTCCGGCCAGCCTTTCAGCCCGTCCAGCGCCTCCAGCAGTTCTTCGGAATAGTCGCTGATGCGGAAGAACCACTGCGTCAGCTCGCGCCGCTCGACCGCAGCACCCGAGCGCCAGCCCTTGCCGTCGATCACCTGTTCATTCGCCAGCACGGTCATATCGACCGGGTCCCAGTTGACCTGAGCGGATTTGCGATAGACCAGCCCGGCCTCCAGCATATCAAGGAACATGGTCTGCTGTTGCTTGACGTAATCGGTGTCGCAGGTGGCGAACTCGCGCGACCAGTCGATCGACAGGCCCAGCGGTTTCAGCTGATCGCGCATCGTGGCGATATTGGCATAGGTCCAGTCGCGCGGATGGCCGCCCTGTTCCATCGCGGCGTTTTCGGCGGGCATCCCGAAAGCATCCCAGCCCATCGGGTGCAGCACGGAAAACCCCTGCGCGCGTTTGAACCGCGCCACCACGTCGCCCATGGTATAGTTGCGCACATGGCCCATATGGATGCGCCCGGACGGATAGGGGAACATCTCCAGCACATAATATTTGGGGCGGTCGTCGCGGATGGCGCGAAATGTGCCGCGCTCGTCCCATGCCTGTTGCCAGCGGGCTTCGCTGTTTGCGGGATCATAGGTCATGGGGCGGGCCTTTCTGCGGTGGGCGTGTCCCCGCCGTTTACAGGCCCGCGCAATGGGCGTCCAGAGTTACAGCCCGCCGTCGCGCACCCGCAACTGACGGGCGCGGGTCAGGATCGCGTCCTCGACCGCGCGGACGGTATCGGCGGACACGTTGCTGCCACCCGGCCCTTGCAGCACGAGGTTCAGAGAGCGTGCATCCAGCGCCGGGTCGCTGATCTTGATGGTGGCGCGATAGGACCGCCCGCCGCCCGGCGGGGTGCCGTATCCGGTCACGATCACGCCGGTGAACGGGTCCACGGTCTGCACCGGCAGAAAGTTCAGCACCTCAAGGCTGGCGTTCCACAGGTATTTGTTCACCGCCACGGTGTCATTGGGATTGCTGTTGTTGTTGAACACATCCCAGATGGTCGTGCGCCGTTCCTCTTGCTGGGTGGTGGGGGTGGCGCGGTCGCCGCCACAGGCGGCCAGCGCCGCAATCAGCGTCAGGGCAAGAATCGGGCGGTGCGTCATGGTGATGGTTCCAAAGGCTTGTTCCGTCCGCATGGGTTTAGCCCGGAATATGCGCCCGTCACAAGTATTTCCCGTCAACAGGGCCGACATGCAGATTCCTGCATGATTCTATACAGGCCGCAAAGCCGGGTGTGACCCTTATGCATCAGGCGGCGGGCCTTGACCAAAAGGCAGGGCTGATTCCGTTGCAATGCCCTCTCGAAAGCGTGACAACTGCCGTATTCCCGCCGGATTGTTCCGGCTGGGCAAGACCAGAGACAAGAGGGAAACACCATGAAAAAGGTTCTTTTTGCGACCACCGCGCTGGTTCTGTCGGCCGGCGTTGCTGCCGCTGAAGTGTCCATCTCGGGCTATGCCCGGACCGGTATCGACTATCAGGAACGCCGCGGCGACTTCGCGGACGCGGAAAACAAGACCCAGGTTTTCGGCCGTCTGCGCATGAACATCGACGCGACGCGCTCCACCGATCAGGACGTTGATTTCGGTGCGCGCTTCCGTCTTCAGTGGGATCAGGGCAGCAGCTCGCGCGGCGAGGCTGGTGCGCTGAACGCTGGTAACATCTGGGTTCGCTCGAACGGTCTGAAAGTGACCGTTGGTAACGTCGGCTCGGCTTTCGACGATTCGGACCTGATGTATGGTTCGGAAGTGGGCATCCAGCGTCGTTCGTTCGGTAACCCGAGCGGTGAGTTCTTTGGCTATGAATCCAGCCCCTACGACAACAAAGACCGTCTGGGCATCGCGGCTGAATACAAGTTCGCTGACTTCACCGGCCGTCTGTCCTACATCGACCCGGATCAGCGCGGTCGTGCCGACGTCGAAAACCTGGCTGGTCAGAAAGAAGAACTGGCCCTGTCGCTGACCTACAAATACAACGAGTGGACCTTTGCCGGTGCCGCTGTCACCGATGGTGCTGGCTTTGACGGCAACGACCAGTATTTCCTGGGCGTGGCTTACAAGTTCAACGATCTTGGCACCGTTGGTCTGAACTGGAACGACAACGGCGGTTACGGCACCGGCGCTGCTGCTGACCGTGGTCAGACCTTCACCCTGTATGGCAACTACGAAGTTGCTCCGGGCACCATCGTTCGCGGCTATGTCGCCACCAACGACGCTGACAACGGCACCACGCTGAACAACGGCTATCTGGGCGTTAAAGCCTCTGACACCGCTTACGGTATCGGTGCTGACTATGATCTGGGCGGCGCGATGCTGGCCGGTGGGATTGAGCGCGGCTACGACAAAAACGTGCGCGCCGACATGGGTGTTCGTTTCGACTTCTGATCGAACGTAACCTTTATCGGGAAAGGGCGGGCCTTGTGTCCGCCCTTTTCTTTTGGGATTTTGGGCGCATGGGACTGGAACAGATCAAAACCCGCATTGCCGGGGCCACAGCCGCCGCCGGGCGCACGCCAGACGGCGTGACCCTGATCGCCGTCAGCAAGGTGCAGCCCACCGACCGGGTGCGGGCGGTGCTGGATGCCGGGCAGCGTGTCTTTGGCGAGAATTATGTGCAGGAAACGCAGGGCAAATGGCCCGGTTGGCGGGCAGAATATCCCGGCGTTTCGGTGCATATGATCGGGCCGCTGCAAACGAACAAAGCCAAGCTGGCGTTCGATCTGTTCGACGCCATTCACACGCTGGACCGCGAATCGCTGTTGGCCAAGCTGGCGCGGCTGGCGGATCAGGCAGGGCGCTGCCCGGACCTGTTCGTGCAGGTAAACACCGGGGCGGAAGCGCAAAAGGCCGGGATTTCGCCCGCTGATCTGGATGGCTTCATGCGGCAGGTCCGTGACAGCGGCCTGCGCCCGCGCGGGCTGATGTGTATTCCGCCCGACGGGGCCGACCCGGTGCCGCATTTCCGCCAGTTGCGCCAGATGGCCGAGGTTCACGGCTTGCCTGACCTGTCCATGGGCATGAGCGCGGATTTTGAAGCCGCCATTGCCGAGGGTGCCACCTTTGTCCGCGTTGGCAGTGCGATTTTCGGGGCGCGGGATTACACCTGAAAGCGGTCGTCCTGCTGGCGGCGTTGATTTGGATATTTGGGTGAAGAAGAAGCCGGGACGAACAACCCGGTTCCCGGCGCGGCGCGGGCGGCCAGCCAGATCAGATCGGCGCGGGCAAAGGCGATGCAGCCCGCCGTGGGCCAGCCGGGCCGCCGCCATTGGTGCAGGAAAATGGCCGAGCCTTTGCCGGGCTGCGCCGGGATGTTCCAGTCGGTCAGCAGGATGATGTCATAAAGCGGGTCGGCGCGGCGCAGCTTTTCATGGCTGGCGTCAAAGGGCACACGCACCGGGCTGTTATAGGCGGGATGCCCTGATTCGTCGCACCACAGGTCAGACGGTCCGATGGGCCGCGCCCAAGGTGCGGGCTGCGCCAGCCGGTCGGGGCGATACAGGGTGCCGATGATCCGCAACCGTCCGGCGGGGGTGGCCCCGTCGCCTTCGCACTTGTCCGTGCTGATGCCGCCGCGCCCGATGCTGCACGGCAGGCGGCGGCCAAAGGCCAGCAGCCCTTGCGGCGTCAGGATCATAGCAGATGCCCCGATTTTGCCGCCTTGACCGCCAGATAGGCGGCGTTGTGGCGGTTGCGGTCCACGATCAGCGGCACCCGTTCCGTGACCTCGATCCCCTGCGATTGCAGCATGGCGATCTTGCGCGGGTTATTGGTCAGCAGGCGCACGCAGTTGATCCCCAGCTCTGCCAGCAGCGCCGCGCCGATGCGAAAGTCGCGCTCGTCGTCCTGAAAACCAAGGCGGTGGTTGGCCTCGACCGTATCGAAGCCCTGATTTTGCAGGCTATAGGCGCGCATTTTATTGGCCAGCCCGATGCCGCGGCCCTCCTGATTCAGATACAGCAGCACCCCGCCGCCCGCCTGCGCCATGGCGTCAATCGCGGCGTGAAGCTGCGGGCCGCAGTCGCATTTTAGGCTGCCAAGCACGTCGCCGGTGAAACAGGCGGAATGCAGCCGGGTCAGCACCGGGGCATCTCGGTCGGGGCTGGCAATTTCAATGGCGTAATGCTCGGTTCCACCATCATCGGGACGATAGACATGCAGGCGGGTGGCCTCGGACGCGGCAATGGGCAGGCTGGCGGCGGCGATGGGGTGGAACTGCGCCGCTCGGGTCAATTCCGGCAGGGTCAGGGCGGCGTCCAGCGTGGTCAGGCCAGGCGTGTCCGGCGCTGGGGTGAGCAGCACGGCAGGCAGAAGCTGTGCCGATTTCGCCAGCGCAATCGCGGCGCGGGCGGGCAGCGGGTCGCCATCACGAATCGGCTGAAGCGGGGTTTTCAGCGGATAGTCCAGATCCTGCGCCGGATCCGCCATGGCCCGCAGCCAGCGCAGATCGGGCCGCGCGTGCAGGCGCAGCAGGTCGCCGTCATAAGCAGCGGTTTTCAGCACCTCTGCCCTTTGGGCGGTGATTGCCATGACCAGCGGCCCGGTTGCAGTCAGCGCCGCCAGCCGGTCCGGCGTCAGCGATTCCACCGCTGTCGCCAGCCATGTTCCGCCCGGCGTGACCAGCCGCACCGGCAGGCCGATGCGCAGATCGGCGCGGGCGCGGGCGATTTCCTCGGTCAATGTCGGCAACAACCCGGTCATACGTCGCCCCATTTTGTAACAAACTGAAACATTTGCCCCGCTTCTGACACCTTCGCGTGAGGTTTTTTGCAGTTTCGCACCGCACGCTTGCAGGCTGCGCCGTCGGCTATCACCTTCGCCCAAAGCAGTCAAAGGAGGCAAGATATGCCCGGTTTGAAAAAGATCCTTCTGGTCGATGATGAGGACGACCTGCGCGAAGCCTTGGCCGAGCAGCTTGTGGCAACCGAAGATTTCGACGTGTTCGAGGCCGGTTCCGGTGCCGATGCCGTCGAAAAGGCCAAGGGCCAGATTTTCGATCTGGTGGTGCTGGATGTGGGCCTGCCTGACACCGACGGGCGCGAGCTGTGCAAACGGCTGCGCAAGCAGGGCGTGAAATGCCCCATCGTGATGCTGACCGGCCATGACAGCGATGCCGACACCATTCTGGGGCTGGACAGTGGTGCGAATGATTACATCACCAAGCCGTTCAAGTTCCCGGTTCTGCTGGCCCGGCTGCGCGCCCAATTGCGCACGCATGAGCAGTCCGAGGATGCGATTTTCCAGCTTGGGCCATATACGTTCAAACCTTCGATGAAGCTGCTGATCGACGCAAAAGAGCGCAAGATCCGGCTGACCGAAAAGGAAACGAACATCCTCAAGTTCCTGTATCGGGCGCAGGATGGGGTCGTGCCGCGTGATACGCTGCTGCATGAGGTCTGGGGCTATAATGCGGGCGTGACCACGCATACGCTGGAAACCCACATCTACCGTCTGCGCCAGAAGATCGAGCCGGACCCCTCGAATGCGCGTCTGCTGGTGACGGAATCGGGCGGTTATCGGCTGGTTGCATAAAAATGTCACATTAGCCCGGAACCACGCCGGGCGGTGGGGGTTAATGGGCTGAAACCCAGTGGCCGGTGGATGCGGCCACATCCCTCCCTGTCTTGACTGGCCCCGGCTTGCGCCGGGGTTTTTCTTTGCCCGCTGCCGGGTTATGTCGGGGGCAACAAAGGGGGTGCGGATGTTTTCGCTGGCGACATGGAATATCAACTCGGTCCGGCTGCGGCAGGGGCTGGTGGAACGGCTGCTGCGCGAGGAAGCGCCGGATGTGCTGTGCCTCCAGGAATGTAAATCCCCGGTCGAGAAAATCCCGCATGAGGCTTTTGCCGCGCTTGGCTATCGCTGGATGGTGGCGCGGGGGCAAAAGGGCTACAATGGCGTTGCGATCCTGTCGCGCCTGCCGATCGAGGATGCGGGCGACCGGGATTATGCCGGCCTTGGCCATGCCCGCCACGTCGCGGCGCGGCTGGAAAACGGCGTGGTGATCCATAATTTCTATGTCCCCGCTGGCGGCGATATTCCCGACCGCGAGGTGAATGAGAAGTTCGGGCAAAAGCTGGATTTCCTGACCGAGATGCGTGACGTGTTCCATGCTGACCGGCCCGAACGTGCGATCATGGTGGGTGATCTGAACATCGCCCCGCGCGAAGATGACGTCTGGAACCACAAGGCCCTGCTGAAGATCGTCAGCCACACCCCGGTCGAGGTTGAACACCTTGGCGCAGCACAGGACGCGGGCGGCTGGGTCGATGTGACCCGTAAGGATATTCCCGAGGGCAAGCTCTATTCGTGGTGGTCCTATCGCGCCCGCGACTGGGATGCGGCGGATAAGGGACGGCGGCTGGATCACATCTGGGCCACGCCCGACATCGCCAATGCAGGCCATGACAGCCGCATCCTGCGCCCGGTGCGCGGCTGGGAAGGCCCAAGCGACCATGTGCCGGTGTTTGCGCGGTTTGATCTGGACGTCTGATTGAGCTCCGTGGTTGGGGCCGCTGCTGCCCGGATCGTAAGGCAGGATGTTTGCGGCGGGCTGACCCCTTCCCACCGGCCCGCTGAGCGCCCATATTAGGCGCAAATGTGATTTAACGGAGCATCCAGCAATGCTGCTGCAAGGAAGCGAAGCCGCTGCCAACCCCGCCGATTTTATCAAGGACGTGACCGAGGCCGATTTCATGGCCGAGGTGATCGAGCGGTCGATGACGCAGCCGGTGATTGTCGATTTTTGGGCACCCTGGTGTGGGCCTTGTAAAACGCTCGGCCCCGCGCTGGAGGCCGAGGTGACAAAGGCCAAGGGCCGGGTGTTCATGGCCAAGGTCGATGTGGACCAGAACCAGATGATCGCCGCGCAGTTGCGGGTTCAGTCGATCCCGACGGTCTATGCGTTCTTTCAGGGCCAGCCCGTTGATGCGTTTCAGGGTGCGGTTCCGCCGTCTGAAATCAAGAAATTCGTGGAAAAGCTGGTCGCTTTGGGTGGCGATGATGGCGGGCTTGGTGCCGCGTTGGAGGCTGCCGAGGCCATGCTGACCGAAGGCGCGGCGGATGATGCTGCCGAAACCTTCGCTGCGATTTTGGGAGAGGAACCCGAAAACCCGCAGGCATGGGGTGGGCTGATCCGTGCGCATCTGGCTGCCGGGGCCGTCGATCAGGCCGATGCGGCGCTGGCGCAGGTGCCTGCCGCGATTACGGGTGCAGCGCCGGTTGAGGCTGCCCGTGCGCAGCTTGCGCTGGCAAAACAGGCTGCCGAGGCCGGGCCTTTGGGCGATCTGCAAGCGCGGGTCGAGGCTGACCCGACGGACCATGCCGCGCGGCTGGATTATGCCCGCGCCCTGCACGCCGCCGGACAGGTCGAACAGGCCGTCGATCAACTGCTGGAGGGGTTCCGCCGCGACCGCGACTGGCAGGACGGCGCGTTCAAGGAACAGCTTATCACCATTTTCGACGCGCTTGGCCCGACCGATCCGATTCAGCAAAAGGGGCGGCGGCGGCTGTCCTCGCTGATCTTTGCGTAATGGCGCGGGGGTTCGACCTGCCAGCGGCGTTGCCGCTGTTCCCTTTGCCCGGCGCGGTGTTGCTGCCGCGTGGGCATCTGCCGCTGCACATCTTTGAACCCCGCTATTTGCAGATGATCGAGGATGTTCTGAAAACCCCTGACCGGATGCTGGGCATGATCCAGCCGCTTGGTGACGGGTTGGCACGGGTCGGCACAGGCGGGCGGATCGTGGCCTTTTCCGAGGAGGATGACGGGCGTTTGATGATCTCGCTGCGGGCGGTGTCGCGGTTCCGGCTGATCGAGGCGCAGGAGGGCTTCGCCCCCTATCTGCGCGGTCAGGTGGACTGGTCCGGCTTTGACGCCGACAAAGGCCCCGAGGAACAGGACCGCGATTTTGACCGTGAGCCCTTCCTGAAACGGCTGGGGCAATATATGGCCGAACATGAGCTGACGACCGACTGGCAAGCCCTGAGCGGCGCGGCGGATGAGGTTCTGATTAACGCCCTGTCGCAGCTTTTGCCTTTGCCGCCCGAGGAAAAACAGGCGCTGCTAGAAGCCGCGACGCTGGCCGAGCGTCGTGCTTTGCTGGCCGGGCTGATCGAATATGACCTGCGCAGCGACGGAGAGGAGACCCTGCAATGACCCAAGCCACCGACCTGCCCGAAGCCGCGTCCCCCGGCTATGACCGCCACATGCTTGAGGCGCTGGTTTGCCCGGTAACGCATACGACCCTGCGCTATGACGCCGCCCGTCAGGAGTTGCTGTCCGAGGCCGCCGGGCTGGCTTTCCCCATCCGAGAGGGCATCCCGATCATGCTGGTCAGCGAGGCGCGGCAGATCAAGGCCGATTAACGGCGCTCAAAGCGGCTTGCCGGTCATCAGTCGGGGCATCGGGTCCAGCGTCAGCCCCGCCGCCTGCCGCATAAAGCGGCGGCGCAGCGGCGGGATGGCATCGACCATGCCCATGCCCAGCCCTCGTGCCGCGCGCAGAAGGGGGTTGTCGTTTGAAAACAATCTGTTGACCGTATCCATGCCAAGCGCCAGCGTGGTCGCGTCGAACCGCCGCCAGCCCTGATAACGGTCCAGCGTGGTGGCAAAGCCAATGTCCTCGCCGCGCCGGTGGGCGTCCACAACGGATTCCGCCAGCGCCGCCACATCGCGCAGCCCAAGGTTCAGCCCTTGCCCGGCGATAGGATGCACCCCATGCGCCGCATCCCCCACCAGCGCCACCCGATCCGCGATATAGCTGTTCGCCAGCGTCAGGTTCAGCGGATAGCTGAACCGTGGCCCGGCCAGTGTGATCGGTCCCAGAAAATCGCCAAAGCGCGGGCGCAGCGTATCAAGGAAGGCGTCATCGGGCAGGGCGGCGATAAAAGCGGCCTCATCGCGCCGGACGGACCAGACGATCGAGCTGCGGTTTTCCGGCAAGGGCAGAATCGCCAGCGGGCCGGATGGCATAAAGAACTGATATGCGGTGCCGTTATGTGGCAATTCATGGTCCAGCGCGGCGACCAGCGCGGTTTGGCCGTAATCCCAACCCGTGCGGCGGATACCTGCCCGCTCGGCCACGCCCGAACGCCGCCCATCTGCCCCCACCAGCAGCGCCGCCGTCAGGCTGCGCCCATCGGATAGGGTGACGCGGATGCCACCGGGGGCGGTTTCCTGCCCCGTGACCTGAGTTTCGGGAATATGGGTCAGCCCCGGCGCGGCCTGCATCGCTGCCAGCAGGGCGCGGTAAAGGTGGCGGTCCTCCAGCATATAGCCGACGCGGGTTTCCTCGATCTCGGCACCGTCGAAATGCAGGCCAAAGGGGCCGGGGCCGCTGCCTGCATGGCCGTCCTCGGCCTGAACCTTGCGGATTTCCTGCGCTTTCGCGGCCAGATCACGCCACAGCCCAAGCGCCGCCAGCAGCCGCTGAGAAGCCAGCGCCAGCGCATAGGCGCGGCCGTCAAAGGCATCGCCCGCGCGGTCGCGGGCAGGTTGCGCATCGACAATTGCCACCCGCAGCCCGGCCTGCGCCAAAGCCAGCCCCAATGCCGGGCCATTCAGCCCCCCGCCTGCGATGATAACGTCGAAATTATGTGTCATGGTCGCAGCATTGCCCCGGCGGGCGGCAAAAGTCCATGCGGCATTGATGGCATGGACGCGCCCCACGGCCCGCGCTAGCGTGGCGCAGGCAACCAAGGGGGCGATCATGGATTGGCTGAAGGCGGGCGCGGTGGAACAGGGGCGCGCGATCATGGCGGGGCTGTTGGACACGGTATCGCAGGTCGAAGCCTATCTGGATGCGATTGCCCGCAACCCCTATGCCAACCGGATCTATACGCAAGTGCTGCCTGAGCGCGCCCGCGATCAGGCCGTGGCGGCGCATGACCGGGCGCGGGCCGGGTTGCGGCGCGGGCTGCTGGACGGGGTGGCAATCAGTTGGAAGGACAATATCGACATGGCCGGCCAGCCGACCGAGGCTGGCAGCCGCCTGTTGGCGGGGCGCAAGCCGGTTGTGGATGCCGAGGTTCTGCGCAATGCGGAAAGCATCGGGCTGGTTTCGGTCGGGAAAACCCACATGACCGAGCTGGCCTTCAGCGGCCTTGGTCTGAACCCGATGACCGCGACACCGCCCAACGCGCTGGATGCGGCGTTAGCGCCGGGTGGGTCGTCCAGCGGCGCGGCGGTTTCGGTCGCGCTGGGGCTGGCGGCGGCGGCGATTGGCAGCGACACGGGCGGGTCGATCCGGCTGCCCTCGGCCTGGAACGATCTGGTCGGGTTCAAGCCGACGCATGGGGCGGTTTCGGGTAAGGGCGTGGTCCCCTTGGCCCCGCATTTTGATGTGGCAGGCCCTCTGGCCCGCAATGTCGAGGATTGTGCGGCCCTGTTTGCGGTGCTGACGGGCGATGCAGAGGTGGACCTGCGGGATGCTGTTCCGGGCGGGCTGCGGCTGATGGTGCTGGACGGGGTGCCTTTTGACGGTGCGCGTGAAGGGCCAGTGGCGGCGTTTCAGGATGCGGTGGACCGGCTGGCCCGCGCCGGTGCTGCGGTCAGTCATGGTGCGCCCGATGCGGTTGCGCGGGCAATGGACCTGTCGCCGCTGCTGATTGCGCCCGAGGCTTATGGCATCTGGAAAGACCAGATCGAGGCCGCGCCGGAACTGATGTATGATCGTATCCTGACCCGGTTCCGGTCTGGCGGCACGGTGCTGGCGGCGGATCATGTCGCGGCGTGGCAGGCGCTGGATCGCGCCCGTGCGGATTGGGCGCAGGCGGTGGCGGGGTTTGATGCGGTGATCCTGCCGACCGCGCCGATCCTGCCGCCGGATACGGCGCGGTTGCTGGCGGATGAGGATTTCTTTGCGACCGAGAACCTGCTGGCGCTGCGCAATACCCGGATCGGCAATATGCTGGGCCTGCCCGCCGTGACCATCCCCACGGGGCATCCGGGCTGTGGGCTGATGGCGCTTGGCCGGGCCGGTGGCGACCGGGCGCTGCTGCGCGTGGCGGCGGGGATCGAGGCCGCTTTGCGCGGCTGATCGCCCGGATCACGGAAAAAACGGTGCAAATCACGGCTGCGTGCTGGACGATTCCAACGGGCTTCGCTATTCTGCCGGTAATTAACGGGGCAAAGACCCCGAAAGCGAGGCAGTTATGGTTTCCCCCGAGCGGTTTGCGAACCTGCCGGAATATGCGTTTCCGCGCTTGCGGGCGCTGCTTGCGGACATCGTTCCGGGCGGCGAACCTCTGCGCATGACCATTGGTGAACCGCGTCACGCCTTTCCCGAATGGGTGGGGCCGGTGATGGCTGGGGCGCTGCCGGAACTGTCGAAATACCCGCCAAACGAGGGCACGCCTGAACTGCTGGCGGCGATCAGCGGCTGGCTGGCGCACCGTCACGGGCTGGATGTTCCCGCTGAACGTATCGTCACGCTGAACGGCACGCGCGAAGGGCTGTTCAACGCCGCGCTGGCGTTATGCCCGGAACGCAAGAACGGCCAGCGCCCGGCCATTCTGATCCCGAACCCGTTTTATCAGGTCTATGCCGTTGCCGCCGCCGCCGTGGATGCGGATGCGGTTTTCGTGCCTGCCGGGCCGCAGACGGGTTTCCTGCCCGATTATGCGGCTCTGGATGCGGCGATGCTGGACCGGGTGGCGATTGCCTATCTGTGTTCCCCCGCCAATCCGCAGGGCAGCGTGGCGGATACGGATTATCTGGAACAACTGGTCGCGCTGGCGGAACAGCACGATTTCCTGATCTTTTCCGATGAATGTTATTCCGAGATCTACCGCGACACCCCGCCGCCCTCGGCGCTGGCGGTCGCGGCGCGGATGGGGCTGGCGGATCGGGTGGTGATGTTCAACTCGCTGTCGAAACGGTCGAACCTGCCGGGGCTGCGTTCGGGCTTTGCGGCGGGTGGTGCGGCGCAGATTGCGGCGATGCGGCGGCTGCGCAGCTATTCCGGCGCGCCTATTCCGCTGCCGAACCAGCGGGTCAGCGAACGTGCCTGGGGCGACGAGGATCACGTCATTGCCAACCGCGCCCTTTATGCTGAAAAATACGCCATTGCTGACCGCATTTTCGGCAATGTGCCGGGCTATGTCCCGCCTGCCGGGGGCTTTTTCCTGTGGCTGCCGGTTCCTGATGGCGAGGAAGCCGCGAAAAAACTGTGGGCGGAAACCGGGATTCAGGTTCTGCCCGGTGCCTATCTGTCGCGCGATGTGGGGGGCGAAAACCCCGGCGCGGCCTATATCCGCGTGGCGCTGGTCGATCCGGCGCCGCAAACTGAACAGGCGCTGATTGCGCTGAAGAATTGTTTGTATCCAGAGGTTTGACGCATGGCCAGCTTGCACGCCAAACATCGTGATCCGCTGTTCGACCAGAACACGCAGGCCGCGCTTGAACGCCGGGTCAAGGAACTGGCAGGGGCCGGGCTGATCGTGGTGGCGGCGCTGCTGGCGATGCTGCTGGTCAGCTATTCCCCCGACGATCCCAGCTTTCTGGCGGCAACGGATCAGCCGGCGACGAATCTTCTGGGGCGGATCGGGGCCTATATCGCCTCGCCGTTGATGATGATTGCCGGGCTTGGGGCCTATGGGCTGGTCGTGGGGGCTTTGGTCTGGGGCCTGCGGCTGATGCTGCACCGGGGCGAGGACCGGATCATGCGCGGGGCGTTCCTGCCGATCTGGGTTGCGGTGCTGTCGGTCTATGCGACCTCGATGCTGCCGCCTGCCGGCTGGGCGCAGACCTATGGTCTTGGCGGTCATTTCGGTGACATGATTATGGGCGCGGTGCTGAACATCCTGCCCTTTCCGATCGGTTTCGGGCTGAAGCTGACGGCGCTGGGCTTTGCCGCGCTGGCGCTGGCCTTTGGGGCCTTTGTGCTGGGCTTTGACCGGATCGAGTTGCAGGCCATCGCGCGGTTCCTGCGCAATGGTCTGGCGACGGCATCCATGCTGGCACGCCGGGCCTTGGGGCGGGGCGCCGTTGCCTCGGTCGGGGCGGTGACGGGCCTGCGCTCCCGCGTGGCCGAGCGCCGCGCCGCCAAGGCCGAAGCCGCTGCGCTGGATGATCTGCCCGCCACCGCTGCGCCGTCGCGCCTGAACCTGCCGGGGCTGAAAAACGCCCGCCTGCCGGTTACGGATTTCAACCCTGAACCCGAGCTGGTTGAGCCTGAGACCAACTATGCAGACGATGATTATGACCCCGAGGCGATCAGCGCGCGCGTGCATGAGGCGGTCGAGAACCACATGGCCGAACCGCGCCAGTCGGTGCTGAAATCCATCACCAGCCGTCTGACCGGCGGTATCGCGCAGCCCGAGCCATTTGGCGCGGATACGCAGCGCACCGTCGTGCCGCCCGCGAAAGCTGCCGCCCCCTCGCGTCAGGCGCGTGCCGAGGCGCAGCCGCAACTGTTCAGCGAGACCTCTGGCGGGTATGAGCGCCCGCCGCTGGCGCTGCTGGCATCCGCTGATACCAGCACCCGCGCGCCGCTGAGCCAGGAGGCGTTGACCGAGAACGCCCGGATGCTGGAGGCGGTGCTGGATGATTACGGCGTCAAGGGCCGCATCACCGAGGTGCATCCCGGCCCGGTGGTGACGCTGTATGAGCTGGAACCCGCGCCGGGGCTGAAGGCCAGCCGCGTCATTGGCCTGTCCGATGATATTGCGCGGTCCATGTCGGCGCTGTCGGCGCGGGTCAGCACGGTGCCGGGGCGCACGGTTATCGGCATCGAACTGCCCAACCAGAACCGCGAGAAAGTGGCGCTGCGGGAAATCCTTGCGGCCTCGGCCTTTGGCGATACGCGGATGCCGCTGCCCCTGGCGCTGGGCAAGGACATTGGCGGCGAGCCGGTGGTGGCGAACCTTGCGAAAATGCCTCACTTGCTGATCGCCGGGACCACCGGCTCGGGGAAATCGGTGGCGATCAACACCATGATCCTGTCGCTGCTGTATAAGCTGACGCCGGATGAATGCCGGCTGATTATGATTGATCCCAAGATTCTGGAACTGTCGGTCTATGATGGTATTCCGCATCTGCTGTCGCCGGTTGTGACCGACCCGAAAAAGGCCGTGGTGGCGCTGAAATGGCTGGTCGGCGAGATGGAGGACCGTTATCGTCGCATGTCCAAGATGGGCGTGCGCAACATCGAGGGCTATAACGCCCGTGTCCGCGAGGCGCTGGCCAAATCCGAGATGTTCAAGCGCACCGTCCAGACCGGCTTTGACGAGGACACCGGCGAGCCGATCTTTGAAACCGAGGAGTTCCAGCCCGAGACCTTCCCCTATATCGTCGTTGTCGTCGATGAGATGGCCGATCTGATGATGGTTGCGGGCAAGGAAATCGAGGCGTGTATTCAACGGCTTGCGCAGATGGCGCGGGCGTCGGGTATTCACCTTATCATGGCCACGCAGCGGCCTTCGGTGGATGTGATCACCGGCACGATCAAGTCGAACTTTCCGACCCGGATCAGCTTTCAGGTTACGTCCAAGATTGATTCGCGCACCATTCTCAGCGAGCAGGGGGCCGAGCAACTGTTGGGGCAGGGCGACATGCTCTATATGGCGGGCGGCGGCAAGATCACCCGCGTTCACGGTCCCTTCGTCAGCGATGAGGAGGTCGAGGAAATCGTCAGCTATCTGAAATCCTTTGGCCCGCCGTCTTACAAATCCGGTGTGCTGGAAGGCCCGGATGACGATAAGGCCAACGGTATCGACGCGGTGCTGGGGCTGGGGTCCGGTGGTGATGGCGATGACGCGCTCTATGATCAGGCGGTTGCGATCGTCGCCAAAGAGCGGAAATGCTCGACCAGCTATATCCAGCGGCGGCTGGCCATCGGCTATAACAAGGCCGCCCGGCTGGTCGATATGATGGAAGAACAAGGCATTGTCGGTGCCGCCAACCACATCGGCAAGCGCGACATTCTGGTGCCAGAGGTTTAACCTCTGGCCATCAGCGCCCCAAGCGCCAGCCCGGCCAAGGCCCCGCCAAGATGCGCCTGCCACGCGATTCCCGGCAGGACCAGCGTCAGGCCAAGGTTTATCAGCACCAGCAGGGCCGCCGACCGTGCGATCTGATCCATCGGCAGATGCAACCGGCGGGCGCGGGTAAAGGCAAAGCCGAACAGCGCCCCTGCCAGCCCGAATACCGCACCCGATGCGCCGATCATTGGCCCGCCATCGGGCAGCATCACCGCAAACAGCCCGGCGGCGGCGATCTGCGACAGCGCATAGATCAGCAGCAATTGCCCGGTGCTGAAACCGGGTCGCATCGCCCGGATCAGAACCGCCAGTGACAGCATGTTCATGCCAAGATGCAGCCAGCCCGCGTGCAGAAACCCATAAGTTACGAACATTCCGGCGATCTGGCCCGGATAGACCCCGCGCACACCATGGAAAAGCTGCGGCCAGAACCCACCCCATAACAGCGCCTGATCCGCGAGATCCGGCCAAAGCATCGCCACCGCTTCGAACAGGCAGCATGTCAGGATGATGACCCAAAAGACAGGGGGCAAACGTGTATCGCGCATCTTTGGCAGATAGGCACCCGCGGCAGGTGTTGCAATGTTGCCCAATTTGCATGGGCGCTTGAAACCGTGCTGCGGCTGATCCCATATCAGGCGGGCAACCCGATGGATCAAAGATGATACGGCCAGAACTGAAACCATGGATTGAACCCGGCGCAGCCCTGTTGCTGGGATTGTTCGGGTTGTGGCTGATCTTGCTGGGTGGCTGGGTGCTGCTGCCCTTTGGAGCGGTGGTCGTCTTTGTCGCGCTGGCATGGGGCGGCTTTGCCTTGCGGCGGCGGGCGTTTCAGCGTCCGGTGGATGCGCCGGGGCTGGTCGAGGTGGATGAGGGCGCGCTGCGCTATTTCGGGGCGCGGACGTTGGGCGGACAGGTGGCGCTGCGCGATCTGACCGAGCTTCGCCTGCTGCGCCTGAACGGGCAACCTTACTGGCGGCTGAAAACGCGGGATGAGGCGCTGCTGGTCCCGGTCGCCGCCAAGGGGGCCGAGACGCTGCCCGACGCTTTCACCGCGCTGCCGGGGTTCAGCATGGGCGCGGCCTCTGCGGCGCTGGCGCGGCGTGATCTGGCGGTTCAGACCATTTGGCAACGTGACGCCGGAACGGCTTGACAGTTCCGGCACGGGCCTCCACCTGTCACGCAGCACAATATGGGGGCCGTTATGTCCATTCCTCAGCAGGGCGGCGGCCCGATCGAGCATCGTGACCAGCTTGCGGGCTATGTCGAAAGCGGCGAAAAGCCACGCGCGGACTGGCGCATCGGCACCGAGCATGAAAAGTTCGGCTACTGCACCGACAGCCTGCTGCCGCTGCCTTATGACGGGGAACGCTCGATCCTGACGATGCTGGAGGGGCTGCGCGACCGCTTTGGCTGGTCCGAGCTGCGCGAGGGTGGCAAGCTGATCGGCCTGACCCGCAACGGTGCGAATGTCAGCCTTGAACCCGGCGGCCAGCTTGAGCTGTCAGGCGCACCGTTGGAAACCATCCACCAGACCTGCGATGAGGTAAACCAGCATCTTGCCGAGGTGCGCGAGGTGGCCGAGCGTATCGGCGCCGGGTTTATTGGCCTTGGGGCCGCGCCGATCTGGACGCAGGATCAGATGCCGATGATGCCCAAGGGGCGTTACGCGCTGATGACCCCCTATATGCAGACGGTTGGCACGCTTGGCACCCAGATGATGTATCGCACCTGCACGGTTCAGGTGAATCTGGACTTTGCGTCCGAAGCCGACATGGTACAGAAATTGCGCGTTGCGCTGGCTTTGCAGCCGGTGGCGACGGCGCTGTTTGCCAATTCGCCCTTTCTGGACGGCAAGCCGAATGGCATGAAATCATGGCGTGCGCATATCTGGCAGAACCTTGACGCGGCGCGGACGGGGATGCTGCCTTTCGTGTTCGAGGACGGTTTCGGTTATGAGCGGTGGGTGGACTATGTGCTTGATGTTCCTATGTATTTTGTCTATCGGGACGGCAAGTATATCAATGCGTTGGGGCAGAGCTTCCGCGATTTCCTGAACGGTCGCCTGCCTGCGCTGCCGGGCGAGGTGCCGACGCTTTCGGATTGGGCGGATCACATGACAACCGTGTTCCCCGAAGCGCGGGTCAAGAAATATATCGAAATGCGCGGCGCCGATGGTGGCCCCTGGCGGCGGCTTTGCGCCTTGCCTGCGCTATGGGTCGGGCTGCTCTATGATCAGGGGGCGCTGGATGCGGCCTGGGATCTGGTCAAAGGCTGGGATGCCGAAACCCGTGACAGCCTGCGCCATGTGGCCGGGCGCGATGCGCTGGCGGGACAGGTCGGCGCGATCAAGATGCGTGATCTGGCCGGGCAAGTTCTTGATATTGCAGAGACAGGTCTGAAAGCGCGGGCGCGCCCCGGTGCGGGCGGACTGGTCCCCGATGAGGTGCATTTCCTGAACGCTCTGCGCGAAAGCGTCGATACCGGCATGGTCCCGGCAGATGAGCTTCTGGCGAAATATCACGGCGAATGGGCCGGTGATCTGAACCGGATTTATGGCGAATATTCCTACTGAGATTAACCTGATCTTAGGATTTCGCTGTTAAGCCGGTCCCATGCGGAATGGGGGCGGTTATGCTGTCAGCGATCATCGGACGAATCGAACGGCTGCTCGGAATGGGACTGGCGGGGTTTCTTGCGGCCGTGCTTTTGGGTTTCGGGCTTGCACCGGCGCGGGCCGGGCTGATGGGCTTGGGCCTGCTGTTCGGGTTGTGGCTGGTGGTGTTGGGGGCCGTGGGACTGCGGTTGTGGGGCCGCGCGGTGGCGCGACAGCGGGCCTATGCGACCCGCCGACGATATGGCCCGTTATGATGGGTCAGCTTTTGCGACCGATTTTCGGCTCGGTCCCGGCGATCAGGCGCTGGATATTGGCCTTGTGCCGCCACAGGATCAGCGCCGCCATGAACAGGCAGGCGGCGATCAGATCGGGCCGTCCCATCGCCCATGCCAGCGGAGCGGACAGGCAGGCCGCGACCAGCGCCGACAGTGAGCTGATCCGGCTGACCAGTGCCGTCACCAGCCAGACCGCGCAGGCGGCCAGCCCCAGCGGCCAGTGCAGCGCGATCAGCGTGCCAAGAAAGGTGGCAACGCCTTTGCCGCCCTTGAACTGCAACCAGACCGGAAAGCAATGGCCCAGAAAGGCGGCGGCACCGGCAAGGATGGCGGCATCCTCGCCGGCCAGCGCACGGGCCAGCAGCACGGCAATGGCGCCTTTGCCCGAATCCAGCAGCAGGGTTGCCAGCGCGGCGGGCTTGTTGCCGGTGCGCAGGACGTTGGTTGCGCCGATATTGCCTGACCCGATCTGGCGCAGGTCGCCAAGGCCAAGCACCCGGCTGATAACCAGCCCGAAAGGGATCGAGCCAAGAAGATATCCGATGGCCGCCCACAGAATCAGCAGGCCGGGGGCAGAGGTAAAATCAGGCATGGGGGACCTCTTGCTTGGGGTCATAGACCTGCTGGCCGCCGACCCAGGTGCCGCGCACCCGGCCTTGCATCCGGGCGCCGTCAAAGGGGGTATTCTTGGATTTCGACAGCAGGCTGAAGCGGTCAAGGACAAAGGGCGCGTCCGGGTCGAACAGCACCAGATCGGCAGGCGCGCCGATGGACAGGCGGCCTTGTGGCAGACCCAGCCGCTGCGCCGGGTTCAACGCCATGGCCCGCCAAAGCTGCGGCAGGCTCAGCCCGCCCTGATGATACAGCCGCAGCGCCGCCGGCAGCAGGGTTTGCAGCCCGACCGCACCGGGGGCGGCGGATTCAAACGGCAGGCGCTTGGATTCCTCGTCCTGCGGGGTGTGGAACGATGCGATCACGTCGATGTCTCCATCGGCAATCGCTTGCACCATCGCCATGCGGTCATCCTCGGCCCGCAAGGGCGGGGTAAAGCGGAAAAAGCTGCGATAGCCGCCGACGTCATATTCGTTCAGCGTCAGATGGTGGATCGAGATGCCCGCCGTTACATCCAGCCCCGCCTGCCGGGCGCGGCGCAGTGTGGGCAGGCTGGCGGCAATGGTGATCTGGTCGGCATGATACCGCGCCCCGGTCATCGCCACCAGCGCCAGATCGCGGTCCAGCCCCATGACTTCGGCCATGGGGGATACCGCGGGAATCCCGTAGAGAGAGGCGAACTTGCCGCTGGTTGCCGCCGCGCCTTTGGACAGCGCGGGTTCCTGCGGATGGCCGACGATCAGCGCGCCAACGCCGCGGGCATAGGTCATGCAGCGGCCCATCAGCTTGGCGTCAGGCAGCGTGCGGACGCCATCGGTAAAAGCCACCGCGCCCGCGTCATGCAGAAAGCCCATCTCGACCATTTCACGGCCTTCGCGGCCTTTGGTCAGTGCCGACATATGGCGGATGCGGACCGGGATGCCCTCGGCCCGGCGGGCGGCAAACTCCAGCGTTTCGGGGTCGTCCAGCGGCGGGATCGTGTCGGGGCGCACGATCATGGTCGTGACCCCCCCGGCAGCGGCGGCAAGGCCCGCGCTGCGATAGGATTCCTTGTGACGCTCGCCCGGCTCTCCGATCTTGACGCCCCAATCAACCAGCCCCGGCGCAAGGCAGGCGCCGCGACAGTCGATGCGTTCCGTCCCCTCGGGCGCGGCCTCATCACGGGCGACGATCAGCCCTTCGGCTATGGTCAGGCTGCCGGGATCAGCGGTTCCGGCCTCGGGGTCGATCAGGCGGGCATTGTCGAAATGCAGGATCATCGGGTCAGTTCCTTTGTCTGGATCTGTCGCATCAGCCCATACACCCTGCGGGCGTCGGGAATCATCTGGAAACCGACCCGGCGGATGCCATCCGGGCCGGGCATGGTCAGCCCTGCCAGCCGGTCATCGGCAAACAGGATGGAACCCGGCTCGTTGTCCATAAAATCCAGCCGGGTGTCGGCGGTAATGGGGAATGAGCGCAGGTTGCGGCCTAAAAACGGCGCGTCGGTGGCGATAAAGGCGCGGCGGTTGGTGAGCGTGTAAAAGCTATATTGGCGCAGCAGCGTGGGCAGCAGCAGCGGCTTGGCGATCTGCCACAGCCCCATCAACAGAAACGGCAGGCCGAACAGCCAGAAGATCCCCGGCGCACGCATCGCCATCGAAAGCCAGACCACCGCGAACAGGGTCATCATCAGGCCCTGTCGTGCGGGCTTGAGGTCGGCCAGGGTCAGGCGGAACCGGCTGGACGGGCGGCCTTGCCAGAGGATCGTTTCGCCATCGTCGAGGATGCCGGACCAGCCGGCGGTTTCGGTGTTCATCTGCTGGCCTCGATCCGGCTTGCGGCGGCTTGCGGGTCTGCAAGGTGTTTCAGCAGCATCTTGCGCCCGGCTTTGGTGGTGACATGCACATCGCCCATGAAGGCGCGGACCGAGGCGATGTCGGCCAGTGCGATCACCTGCTGGCCCGGACCGATCAGCGAGCGGTCGGTCAGCAGCCAGCGCATCGCCATGGTGTCGGCATACATCCAGCCGCCGCGCAGGATCAGCGCGGCGCTGGTGCCAAGGATGCCCGCCCAAAGCTGGTCGGCCTTGCCAAGCAGCAGCAGGACCAGCACCACCGCGCTGCCGCCGATGGCGGCCAAGGTCATGTAATCGCGCAGGTAACGGGCGCGGTCGGGGGCAAAACTTGCCCGTGCGACCTCGCCTTCGGGGGCGACGGGAGCGGGCAGGCGGTCACGATAGGCGGGGGCGTTATCCTGCATGGGGCGCTTGTCCTGTCATTTTGGCCTGCATGTCGCGGATCAGCTCGACCAGTTCGGGCGCATTTGGCACGGCGGCGAAGCCGATGTCACGGATCACTGGACGATTGTTGATGACCAAACTGGTTTCCTCGGTTCCGAACCAGATCGCGGGCGGGTTGCCCGGCTGAAAGTCGATTTCCATGTCGGGGGTGATACGGAATGAGATGATCTTCTGTTCCAGGATCAATGCCCGGCGATTGGTCAGCGCATAGCGGGTTCGCGCTATCCTGCGCTGAAACAGGATGCGCGGCAGGATCATGGCGGCCAGCCCGATGCTCAGACAGATCCCGCCAAGCCCGGTAAAAATGATCCGCAGCATTGGTTCGGAGGCCGTCGTCGCTACGCCGATGAGGAAAAACAGCCCGCCGACTGCGGCGAACAGGCCACCGAACATCCACGCAAAGCGGGCTTCGCCTTTGGGCAGGCGGGCGCCTTCCGGTGCGCCTTGCCAGATGATCTGTTCTCCCGGTTCTAGGATCGCCCGCCATTCGCGCTCGGTCAGTTCAGCCATTGTGCCTCTCTTTTGCTGCGGCCAGCAGGGCGGTGACTTCGGCTTCGGTCCGGGCGATGGCCTGCGCCCGCACCTGCGCCGCGAATCCGCCGGGATCGGGGATCGAGCGGATTGCCATGCGCCCGCCCTTGCGGTCGCGCAGGCGGAAACCGTTGACAAAGGGCCGCATCGACATATCCGACGACAGGATCAGCGCCCGACCTTTGCGGTCAATGATGCGCTGGTCGGTCAGCACCCATGCGCGCCCCCGGTCGAACAGCCAACTGACGGCGGCAAAGACCGCAGCAAAACCGCAGAGGGTGAACAGATATTGCCCCAGTGACAGCCCGGTCGGTCCAAGCCATTGCAGCGCCAGAATAATCACCGCGAAGATGCCGGTGGCGATCAGCCCGCCGCGCAGCATTCCGGCAGGGGTGACGCGGACGCGGGTGATGATGGTTTCGCCGGGTAACAAGGGGGGCAGGGTGGGGTCAGACATAGGTGCCATCGGCTGCGGCGCGGCCGCGTTCGGCACGCAGGTTGCGGGCCAGCAGGTCCATGGCGGCCATGCGCACGGCGACCCCCATTTCCACCTGATCCTGAATCGCGCTGCGGTTGATGTCGTCCGCGATGGTGCCGTCGATCTCTACGCCCCGGTTCATCGGTCCGGGGTGCATGACGATGGCATCGGGTTTCGCCAGTGCCAGCTTTTCGGCATCCAGCCCCCAGCGGTGGAAATATTCCCGCTCGGACGGGATGAAGCCGCCGTCCATCCGCTCGCGCTGAAGGCGCAGCATCATCACCACATCGGCGTCTTTCAGCCCTTCACGCATGTCCTCATAGACCTCGACGCCAAGATCGGCAGCGCCCGAAGGCATCAGCGTGGATGGCCCGACCAGACGCACCCGGTTTTCCATCTTGCCCAGCAGGATCAGGTTCGAGCGGGCCACGCGGGAATGGGCAATATCGCCGCAGATCGCCACGGTCAGCCGGTGCAGGCGACCCTTGGCGCGGCGGATGGTCAGCGCATCCAGCAGCGCCTGCGTTGGGTGTTCGTGGCGGCCGTCACCGGCGTTCAGCACCGCGCAATTCACTTTTTCCGCCAGCAGGTTGACCGCGCCCGATTCGGGGTGGCGCACCACCAGCAGGTCGGGGTGCATGGCGTTCAGGGTCAGTGCGGTGTCGATCAGGGTTTCGCCCTTTTTAACGCTGCTGGTCTGCATCGACATATTCATCACATCGGCCCCAAGCCGCTTGCCTGCCAGCTCGAAGCTGGACTGGGTGCGGGTTGAGTTCTCGAAGAACATATTGATCTGCGTCATCCCTTCCAGCGCATCGGAATGTTTCACCGTGCGGCGGTTCAGATCGACATAGGATTCGGCCAGATCCAGCAGGGTGGTGATCTCGGGCGGGGTCAGGGGTTCGATCCCCAGCAGGTGACGGGCGCGGAAAGTCATCATGTCCCCCTTTTATTCGGCAGCGCACCACCTATCGCAAATGCGTGCGCTTGCGGCAAGGCGCGGCTTTGCCTAAGCCTGTCATATGAATGGCGATCCGACATGGCGGGGACTGGCGCTGGATGGCGCGGCGGCGCTGGCTTTGCTGGAATGGCAGGCCGAGTTCGGCGTCGATGAGGCGATTCTGGACAGTCCGCAGGATCGTTTCGAGGAGGCGCAGCGTCCTGCGCCGGTTGCGCCTGCTGTTGCGGCACCGCCGCCTGCGGCCAAGCCTGCGCAGCCCGATGAACCCGACCGGGCCGCCGTTATGGCAGAGGCCATGGCCTTGGCGGCCCGTGCGCAAAGCCTGCCGGAGCTGGCCGAATTGCAGCAGGGTTTTGACGGGATCGAGCTGAAAAAAGGTGCGCTGAACTTTGTGTTCAGCGACGGCAACCCCAAGGCGCGGCTGCTGATTTTGGGTGAAGCGCCGGGCAATGACGAGGATGCGCAGGGCAAACCTTTCGTCGGCCGGGCTGGGCAGTTGCTGGACCGGATGCTGGCTGCCATCGGGCTGGACCGGCACAGCCCAGATGCGGAACGCGCCGCCTATATCACCAATGTTCTGGCGTGGCATCCACCCGGCAACCGCCGTCCGACCGATGCAGAAATTGCGTTGTCGCTGCCGTTTGTGCGGCGGCATATCGAACTGGCGGATCCGGATGTGATTGTGCTGATGGGCAATACGCCCTGCAAGGCGGCTTTGGGGCGTGAGGGGATCCTGAAACTGCGCGGCAACTGGACCGAGGCATTCGGGAAACCCGCCCTGCCGATGACGCACCCGGCCTATCTGCTGCGCACCGCTATCGCCAAACGCGAGGCTTGGGCTGACCTGTTGGCGGTGGCTGCGCGGCTGGATCTGCCGCCGGTTTAACGCGTTAACCTTAACAGGCTGGACGCATTAACCTTAACCGGCCTGATCTGTTAACCTTGATTTCGCTAAGGCAGTCACCTTAACAACGGGCCTCGATGCTGCGGTCAGGGGCGATCAGGGTCAGCGTGACCTGCGCCGGGTCCAGATCAAAGGGCTTGCCGGTGGCGTCCAGCATCTCGGCCTTTGCGATGGCGGTGCCACCATCCTGTGCCAGATCGGCGGTCGAGATCCAGATGCCGGTGTCATCTGTGGTGAATGCGGCGCTTTCCGCGATCATATCGGAGGGCAGGCTGGCCGAAATCGCCAGCCCGTCTGCTGCGGGGGTGATCTGGCAGGTCAGCCCCTCTGCCGCTTCTGGTGCGCGATCCAGTGCCGCAAGAATCAGCGGGTCAGACTGGCCCGCCGCACCCGTGGTCAGCTCCAGATGCACGGGGACGCAGATGTCCTCGCAGACGCCAAGATCAACGCTGGTCGTCAGCGGCCCGTCACCCGCGCCCTGCAAGCGGATCGGCAGGATCAGTGCATCGTGGAAACCGAGGGTGCGCTCGCCGCCGCTGTCGATGATCTCGGGCGCGGGCCACAGATATTCGGCCTGTATCGTGCTGGCCCAGTCGAAGACAGGGGGGATGCCGGTCTCGCCCGGTGATTTCCAATAGGTTTTCCAGCCCGGTTTCAGGTTCAGTTCCAGCGCGGTCACGCGGCTGCCGTCCTGATCCATCCAGCCGGGCAGCAGCCGGGCCGAGGCCACGCCGGGCGGCAAATCCTGCGCAAAGGCGCTCAGGGGCAGGGCGATCAGCAGGGCGGCAAGATGTTTCATGCTGCCGGTCTAGACCGTGTGGTGCCATGGGCAAAGTCACAATTTTGCAAGCGCCGCTTGCACCATGTCCCGGAAAGCATGATCTTGGAAACAAAGGAGGCCCCGATGAGCGCAAGCCAAGACCTGACAGGCCAGATCCTGATTGCCATGCCGGGCATGAACGACCCGCGTTTCGCGCAGTCGCTGGTGCTGATTTGCGCGCATGGTGCGGATGGCGCAATGGGGCTGATCGTGAACCGGCCCTTGCCCCGGCCGGGGTTTGTCGAGCTGTTGGATCAGTTGCAGATCGACCACGGTGCAGAGGTCGCCCCGGTCCCGGTCCATTTTGGTGGTCCGGTTGAAACCGGGCGTGGCTTTGTTCTGCACCATATCAGCGGCAGCGATGCACCCGAGATCGTCCCCGGCGTGGCCATGAGTGCGACTCTGGACGTGCTGCGGGAACTGGCCCGTGACCCCGATCCGGCCCCGGCGCTGTTGGCGCTGGGCTATGCTGGATGGGGGCCGGGGCAGTTGGAAGCCGAGTTTCTGGCGAACGGCTGGATGGCTGCGCCCTATGATGAAACGCTGGTGTTCGGCGGGGATCATGCCGCAAAATGGGCGCAGGCGCTGCGGTTCTTGGGGATTGACCCGGCATTGTTGTCGCCGGCCGCAGGGCGGGCCTGAGGCTGGGGCGCGGGTCTCTTTGGGCTATGGTTAACCTTAATGGGCTTAATCGGATGGTTAGCCTTAACGTAGTGGTTTTATCGGTGGCAGCCGATAGGCCATGGAGGCCGGTGAGGCATCTATCGTCAGTCGTTCACCTTCTTGCCGGTCGTTCACCTTGATGTCGCTGCGGGGCGTGTTCTTTTGCTTGCGGGCACCGTTCTCAAAGGTTGCTTTGGTTCCTGTCCGGGTATTTCTTGCAGGCTTACGTTAACCTGAACACAACGATATATGCCGCGTTGCTGAAGGTGGTTAAGCGTCTGAGGCCAATCAGGTATGAGATCGGCTTGGGATTGGTTTAGGATCGGTTACGCCAGCCGTTAACCTTAACAGGATTAACCTTGACGTTGGTAAGGATCGCTTGATCGGGCTTGCTGGTGTTGAATTACGCTTGGTGCTGATCGCGTAATTACGGTGGCGCCCCGCTTGCCATCCATTAACCCTAACGCGGTGCGGCGGCGCGGCGCAGGCGGTCGTTGATGGCCAGACCAAGGCCGGTGTCGGGGATCGGGGTGACGGCGATCGGACGGCCCATGGCATCGGCGCGGTGCAGGGTGGCGAAAAGGTTGGCGGCGGCCTCAACCAGATTGCCAGAGGGCGACAGGTTCATATCCGCCGGGCCGGGACCAAAGCCGATCAGGATTTCGCCCTCATGCGCGGTGGTTGCGCCCATACGCAAAGGCTGGCGCGGGGCGTAGTGGCTGGTCAACTGTCCCGGCGCATCGGGGCGGGCATCGGCACCGGCGTTAATCTGCGGGCGGTCCAGCGGGCCAGAGATCGCCTCGATGGCGTCAGAGCTGATCCCGCCGGGACGCAGCAGCGTCGCGTGGCCTTCACGCCAGCCGATGATCGTTGATTCCAGCCCGACCGCACAGGGTCCGGCGTCCAGCACGGCAGCGATACGCCCGTCCAGCCCGTCCAGCACATGCGCCGCGGTCGAGGCGCTGATGCGCCCCGACGGATTGGCCGAGGGCGCGGCCAGCGGCCCGGTCTGCCGCAACAACGCCTGCGCCACCGGATGCGCCGGAACCCGCAGCGCCACCGTATCGCCGCCCGCCGTCACCAGTGGGCTGATCCCGGCATCCGGGCGCAGAGGCAGCACCAGCGTCAGCGCACCGGGCCAGAAGGCGCGGGCCAGCGCCTCGGCCGGGGCGGGCAAATGGGCAATGCGCGCGGCCTCGGTCGGATCCGGCAGGTGGACGATCAGGGGGTTGAACGTGGGGCGGCCCTTGGCCGCGAAAATCCCGGCAACAGCGTGATCGTTGCGGGCATCGGCGGCAAGGCCGTAAACCGTTTCGGTTGGAATGGCGACCAGACTTCCGGCGCGCAGCAGCTCTGCTGCCTGCGATATTCCACCGGAATCGGCGCTCAGTATCCGGGTTTTCGCCATTGTTTTGCCCTTAGAATGACGTTGTGTTCCGATTGCCGCTTGAACGTGGATGCGCCATCGTGTCAGTCAAAAGGTCAGATAGCCCCGCGTTGCCGGGGTGCCAAGGGGGAAGTCATGCCATATCAAGCGCCTGCCGATCAGATTCGTTTTATCCTGCACAATGTCGTTGATCTGCCGCGCGTGGCCGGAACCGAGCTGTTTGCCGAGGCCGATGCCGACACGGTGGACGCCATTCTGACCGAGGCTGGCAAGGTCGCCACCGATGTTCTGGCCCCGCTGAACCGCAATGGCGATCTGACCCCGGCGCGGCTGGAAAATGGTGTGCTGCGGTCCTCGCCCGGTTTTGACAAGGGTTTCGCGGCGATTGCCGAAGGCGGCTGGATCGGACTGACGGCGGACCCGGAATATGGCGGTGGCGGCTTGCCTCAGGCGGTGAATATGGCCGTGGCCGAGATGTTCGCGGGCGCCAACCTGTCGCTGCAACTGAACCCGCTGCTGACGCAGGGCCAGATCGAGGCGCTGGAACATCATGCCGAGGACTGGATCAAGGAACTGTATATTCCCAAGCTGGTTTCGGGTGAATGGAACGGCACCATGAACCTGACCGAACCGGGCGCGGGCAGCGATGTCGGCGCGCTGGTGACAAAGGCCGAACGGGCCGACGACGGCACCTTCCGCATCACCGGGCAAAAGATCTTTATCACCTGGGGCGACAGCGACGTGAACAGCAACACCTGCCATCTGGTGCTGGCGCGTCTGCCCGAGGGCGGGCCGGGGGTCAAAGGCATCAGCCTGTTCATGGTGCCGAAATACCTGCCCGATGCCGATGGCAACCCCGGTGAGCGTAACGCGGTGCGCACCGTCAGCCTTGAGCACAAGCTGGGTATTCATGGCAGCCCGACCTGTGTTCTGTCCTTTGAGGGGGCAAAGGGCTGGCTGATCGGTCAGGAACACAAGGGCATGGCGGCGATGTTCACCATGATGAACAACGCCCGGCTTGCGGTCGGGATGCAGGGCGTCGGCGTGGCCGAGGCGGCGCTGCAAAAGGCTGCCGAATATGCCACTGACCGCCAGCAGTTCGGCCCGATCATCCGCCACCCTGATGTGCGCCGGATGCTGGCCGAGGGCCGGGCCGAGGTCTTTGCCGCCCGTGCCATCGGGCTGGCCTGCGCGGTGGCGCTGGACATGGCCAAGGCGACCGGCAATGCCGAGTGGGTGGCGCGGGGTGCGCTGCTGACACCGATTGCCAAGGCTTACGGCACCGATGTGGGTATCCGCGTGGCCGATATGGGCGTGCAGGTGCATGGCGGCATGGGCTTTATCGAGGAAACCGGCGCGGCGCAGCATCTGCGCGACGTGCGCATCACCGCCATTTACGAAGGCACCAACGGGATTCAGTCCATGGATCTGGTCGGGCGCAAGATGATGGACGGCGGCGATGCCGCTCTGCGCCTGATCGACGAGGTGATGGAGGGGGCCAAAGCCGCGCAGGCGACGCAACCGGAGCTGGCGGGTGCTGTCTGGAACGCGGGTGAGGCGATGCGCGACGGCATTGCCCGGCTGCTGGATCAGGGCAATGCTGATCGTTTCGCGGGCGCGGTGCCGTTCCTGAACAGTTTTGCCTGTCTGCTGGGTGCATCCGCGCATCTGCGGGCCGCACTGGCCGGGACAGATGCTCAGGTTACGCTGGCCCGCATCTATATCACCCGGATTCTGCCGCGTCTGGAGGCCGAGCTGGCCGCCGCGGCCGCAGGGGTGGCCGATCTGGAGGCGCTGCCAGACAGCACCTTCACCACTGGCGCATGACCGATCCTATCGACCACCCCTTCCCCGAGGCTCCGGCCGAGGGGGAGGCGGTGGAACTCGCCCCCGGTGTCCTTTGGCTGCGGCTGCCGCTGCCGATGAAGCTGGATCACGTCAATGTCTATGCGCTGGCCGAGGATGCCGCGCAGGGCGGGGGCTGGACCATCATTGACACTGGCTTTGATTCGCAACGTGGCCGGGCGATCTGGCAGGCGGCGCTGGCGGGGCCTTTGGCCGGGCGGCGCGTGGGCCGGGTGATTGCGACCCATCATCACCCCGATCATATCGGCCTTGCCGGCTGGTTTCAGGCGCAGGGGGCTGACCTCTGGACCAGCCGCACCGCCTGGCTGATGGCGCGGATGCTGGTTCTGGATGTGCAGGACCGACCCACGTCCGAGCAGGTGGCCTTCTGGCGCGAGGCCGGGATGCCCCCGGACCTGTTGGCCCTGCGCCAGACCGAGCGGCCCTTTAACTTTGCCGATGTGGTGCATCCGCTGCCGCTGGGGTATCGCCGCCTGGCGCAAGGCGACAGCCTGCGCATGGCGGGCCGCGACTGGCAGGTGCATATGGGCGACGGCCATGCGCCGGAACAGATCACCCTTTGGTCCGATGACGGGCTGGTGATCGGTGGCGACCAGCTTTTGCCCCGGATTTCACCCAACCTTGGGGTTTACCCGACCGAGCCTTTCGCTGATCCGGTGGGCGACTGGCTGGACAGTTGCAACCGGTTGGCCGCCCATGCGCGGCCCGGTCAGCTTGTGCTGCCGGGGCATCACTTGCCGTTTACCGGCCTGCCACTGCGGCTGCGGCAGATGCGCGACAACCACCTGAACGCGCTGGACCGGCTGGCGCAATCGCTGGCCGCGCAGCCACGGACGGCGGCGGATTGCTTTGACGTGCTGTATCGCCGCCAGATCGGCGCGGGTGAATACGGGCTGGCGCTGGTCGAGGCCGTGGGCCACGTCAACCACCTGCGCCATCAGAGCCGGGTGCATGAAGCAGGGCGCAACGCGCAGGGCGGTATCATCTGGCAGGCGGGTTAACGCGGGTTTTACCACATCCGCATCGGATTGGTGACAGGCAGGCCGGTTTGCGCTATCCATAACGCATCAACACCAATGAGGGACGGCCATGGCCAGCGATCACCAGACCCCCGACCATGTTCCCGGCAGCATGGATATTGCCGAACAGCAGCGCACCTTTTATGGCTTTGTCCGCTTTTGGGCATGGTTTGCGGCGGCGATTGTGCTGGTTCTGATCTTCATGGCCCTGTCCAACGCCTGAATATAAGGGAATAAAATGCTTCGAGCAGTCATGACGGCGCTGGCGCTGTGCGTCGGCCTTGCGGCCTGCGGCGCGGATAACGTCTGGGCCACCGATGATGAGGTGCGCCGGGCGCGGTATGTTTCGGATGAGCCTCCTTCGATCACCCTGTTCACCGTGATTGGGATTCCGCGCGGGCAAGGCGGGCATTCCGGTCTGATGATCAACGGCAGCCAGCGGGTGATGTTCGATCCGGCAGGTAGCTGGGTGCATCCGGCAATCCCCGAACGGCATGATGTGATGTATGGCATCACCGATAATTTCAAAAACTTCTACATCGACTATCACGCCCGCCAGACCTATTGGGTGGCCGAAGATACCGTCTATGTCAGCCGCGAGGTTGCCGATGCGGCCATCCGGGCGGCAGAAGAAAACGGCGCGGTGAACAAAAGTTTCTGTGCGGTCGGCACCGGGAATGTGCTGCGCAAAGTGCCGGGGTTCGAGGGCGCGCCAAGCACTTTTGACCCGAACAAGCTGCGGGCCTGGTTCCTGACCCTGCCGAATGTGCAAAGCAAGCGGCATGAGGATGGCGACCCCGACAACCGCCATGATGTGCTGCTGCGTCAGCACGGCCAGCTTGTCGGCTATCGTGAAGGCTATGCCCGCCCGAACGAGGTGCCCTCGCGCTAAGCGGGGGTCAGCCCAACAGCCACAACATTCCAAACAGTGTGGCCGCCCCGGCAAGGATGGCGGCCAGCGTGCTGCGGGTGGCGACACCCACCGCCAGCGTGGCGGCCGCGGCGGACAGGCGGGCGGGGTCGGGCTGCCCTCCCGTCGCCTGCGGCCAAAGCACCAGCGGCGCGACCAGCCCCGGCAGCACCGCAACGGCGGTATAACGCAGCAACCGCTGCGCCCATTGCGGCAGCGGGCGGTTGCCGATGGCGCCCAAAAACGAATAGCGCAGCGCGAATGTTCCCGCGCCAAGCACCGCAATCACCAGCCAGATTTCCCAAGCCTCGCGCGTCATGGCCGGCCTTCCCGCAGCTTGCGGCGCTCGGTTCGTGCCTCGGTCCACGCACCTGCGGCCATGGCCAGCGGTGCGGCGATCAGCAAGCCAAGCCCCGCAGGCAGCCATGTCAGCGCCAAAGCCAGCAGCACCGAGGTCGCAAAGGCCGCCACATGCGCCGCTGACACCAGCCCCGGCCCGATCATCGCCAAAAAGGTGATCGGCACCGCAAAATCCAGCGCCAACCCCGGTGGAATTGCCCGCCCGAACAGCGCTCCGGCCAGTGTCGCCAGCACCCACGGCCCGCACATGCAGACCGCCGTTCCCGCGAAATAGGCCAGCCTTTGCGACAGGTTCAGGCGCGGATTGGCCTGATAGTAGATCATGGACGAGGCATAGCTCTGGTCGATCAGCGTATAGGCGACACCAGCCTTTTGCGCCCGGCTGGCCGCGCCGATCCAAGGCACCATGCTGGCCGAATACATTGCCATGCGCAGGTTCACGGCCAGCCCCGACAGGATCACCAGCAGTAACGGCACCTGATCCGACAGCAGTTGCACGGCGGTGAATTGCGAGGCCCCGGCCAGCACCAGCGTGGTAAAGCCCATGGTCTGTGCCAGCGTCAGCCCGGCCTCGATCGAGGTCACGCCGAACAGCACCCCGAACGGCACGATCACCAGCAACAGCGGCAGGGTCGAGGTGATCCCGTGCCAGAAGCTGTCCGCCGGGCTGCGGGCCAGCGCACGAATGGCGCGGCGCTCTTGCCGGGCGGTGGCAGAATTAGGCAAATGGTCGGGCATGATGAAAGGCATCCTGATGCAACCTACGCAGGTTAAGGCTTTGATGACCGGGGGCAAGCCCCGGATTGCGCGTGGCTTTGCGGGACAGCGCAAGGCGGTGGCCGGGCTGTAT
This sequence comes from Paracoccus sp. (in: a-proteobacteria), assembly GCF_030538695.1. Taxonomy (GTDB): domain Bacteria; phylum Pseudomonadota; class Alphaproteobacteria; order Rhodobacterales; family Rhodobacteraceae; genus Paracoccus. The sequence continues at coordinate 63,812 of NZ_JAUNTN010000012.1, read as the reverse complement.
TGGGCGCATGTGCTGCGCCCCGAGATGGGGCGGATGATCCCTGACCGCGCCGGGCGGGCGCTGGTTCGGCGCGGCTTGCAGTCCGGGCGGGTGCTGGTGGCGCTGGCGGCGGATGGTGCGGTGCTGGGCTGCGCGGGCCTGCGTGGCGCAGAAGGCGGGGCAGTGATTCTGCCGCCTGCCCGGTTGCGCCACATCGCGGGCCAGCCAGCGGCATGGGCGCTGCACCTGTGGCGCGGTGGGCCGGTCAGTGGTGATCTGGTCCTCGACGGGTTGGCCGTCGCCCCCTTTGCACGACGGCAGGGCATCGCCCGTGCCTTGCTGCACGCCGCGCTGTATGAGGCCGCCGCGCAGGGCTATCCCGGCCTTCGGGTTGAGCTGCGCCCGGCGAACCACGCGGCCTTGGCGCTGTATCACGCGGAAGGCTTTGCCCCCGTCACCCGCGCCCGTATCGGCTGGGGTGGCAAGGCGCTGATCCTGCGCCGGGACGTTTAGCTTTTTGCGGCCTGCAAGGCGCGGGCGAGTGTGCAGAAACCTTCCAGCCCGATTTCCTCAGCCCGCGCGGTGGGCGGGATGCCGGATGCGGTCAGCATGTCCTCGATCTGCGGATGCAGCCCGCGCAGGCTGGCGCGCAACATCTTGCGACGCTGGTTAAAGGCCGCCGCTGTGACCCGCGACAGCGTGGCGGCATCGGCAGGAAAGCGTGGCTGCGGCAGGGCGGTCAGATGAACCACCGCCGATTCAACCTTGGGCGCAGGAGTGAAAGCCTGCGGCGGCAGGGTCAGCGCAATCCGCGCATCGGCCCGCCATTGCGCCAGCACCGCCAGCCGCCCATAGGCTTTGCTGCCCGGCTGCGCGGTGATCCGCTGCGCGACCTCTTTCTGGAACATCAGCGTCAGCGATTGCCAGAAGGGCGGCCATGCGGGCGGCGTCAGCCAGCGCACCAGCAATTCGGTTCCGACATTATAGGGCAGGTTGGCGCAAATCCGAATCGGCGGCGTCAGATGCGCCAGCGGGTCGATATGCAGCGCATCGCCTTCGATCACGGTCAGCCGTCCGGGATAGGCGGCGCTGATCTGCGCCAGCGCGGGCAGGCAACGGGCGTCCTTTTCAATGGCCAGCACCCGGCGCGCGCCTTCGGCCAGCAGGCCACGGGTCAGCCCGCCGGGGCCGGGGCCGATCTCCAGCACATCACATTCCGACAGATCCCCCGCCACCCGCGCGATGCGGGCCGTCAGGTTCAGATCCAGCAGAAAGTTCTGACCAAGCTGCTTTTTCGCGCTTAGCTCGTGTTCCGCGATAACCTCGCGCAGGGGGGGCAGGCCGTCGATCTGGCTCATGCGTGGGCCTTTCGGGCCTCGGCCATGTCGCGTGCCATGCGCAGCGCGGCGATCAGGCTGGCGGGGCTGGCGCGGCCCTGCCCGGCGATGTCGAAAGCGGTGCCGTGATCGGGCGAGGTGCGAATGAAGGGCAGGCCAAGGGTGACATTCACGCCCCCCTCGAAATCAAGTGTTTTCATCGGGATAAGGGCCTGATCGTGATAGGCGCAGATGGCCGCATCATAGCCCGCGCGAGCGGATGCATGGAACATCGTGTCAGCGGGCAGCGGGCCGCGAATGTCCATCCCCTCGGCCCGCAGATCGTCCAGAAGCGGCGCGATCCAGTCAATTTCCTGACGCCCCATCGCGCCGTTTTCACCGGCATGAGGGTTCAGACCCGCCACCGCCAGACGCGGCACGGCAATGCCGAAATCGCGGATCAGCGCGGCATGGGTGATGCGGATGGCACGGCTCAGCGCATCGGGGGTCAGTGCCTGCGGCACGTCTTGCAGCGCAATGTGAATGGTCGCCGGAACCACGCGGCAGGGCGGCTGCACCGTGGTCGAGGCCAGCATCATCGCCACATCCGCATCGCCGCCAAGATGGGCCAGATATTCGGTATGGCCGGGAAACGCGAAACCGGCGCCGGATTTCAGCACATGTTTGGCAATTGGCGCGGTGCAAATGGCGGCACCCTGCCCCGCCGTGACCAGCGCCACCGCGCGGGCAATCACGTCAATCACCGCCTGCGCGTTGCGCCCGTCCGGCTGGCCCGGCGTGACCGGCGCGGGAAAATCGTGGCGCAGCACGGGCAATGCCGGAGGCAGCGGGTCAAGCGGACTTTGCACCTCGGTCCAATGGGTGCCGGGGGGCAGATGGCGCGGGTCGCCAATCCAGACAAAAGGGACGCCGCAACCATAAGCCTTGGCCGCCAGCTCCGGCCCGATCCCGGCAGGGTCGCCGCAGGTCAGCAGGACCGGCGGCATTTCACGGACGGCGCATGATGGCATTGGCACGAAGCTCGGCCAGATAGGCTTCGGCCATGCTGTTGATCCGGGCGTTAAAGACCTGATCGCTCACGGCGGCCCGCTGCGGCAGCCCGTCAGCAGGGGCGGCGGTCGCGGCCTCGACCCCATCAGGGGCCTGCGCGGTGGTTGGCACATCCGGGGTCTGGTTGGCCAGCAGGGCCGGAACCCGGCGGCAGAGCATCACCAGTTCGGCCGAGATACCGCGGTTGATAACGGTCGATTCGTTCTCGTCCAGCTTCGCCAGCGCAAGGCCAATATCCGCCGGAATCTGGCCCTGACGCAGCCCGCTTTGTTCCTGCAAGGGCAGGCCACGAGCGGCGACGTAAAGATCGGCGCAGCCGGTCAGCGGGGCGGAAAACTGCGCAGCCTCGGCAGCCGAAGCCATCGGCAGGGTCAGGTAATCCAGCACCTGTTCGCGCGCACCGGGGCGGACGCTGCCGCGCGTGTCGCGCAGATAGAACAGCACCACCGCGCCAGGCACGGTCAGCGGCTGCGTGACCTGACCGGGACGCAGCGCCAGCACGATCGGACGCAGCGAGGGCGGCATATTGTCCAGATCCATCCACGGCAGACGCCCACCGTTGCTGGCCGAAGGCGTCGCTGAATAGCGCCGCGCAGCAGCGGTGAAATCGGCTTCCGAACGGGTGCTGGCAATGATCTGTTCTGCACGCGCGCGGGCGGCAGCCTCTTGGCCCGGCGGCGCAGGGATCACCAGTTCCGCCAGCAGGACGGCGTTCAGCACCGGAGTTTCCAGATCGCGCTTCATCACCTGATCGACCTCGGATTCCGAGACCCGCACCTGCGGCACGATCTGCCGCCGGACGACCTCGCGCCAGACCACCCCGGCGCGGACGAAATCACGGTAGGTTTCGCGTTCGACCCCTGCACCGGCAAGGGCGGCGATGAATTGATCCGTGGACATGCCCGCGCGGCCCGCAAACTCGGCCAGCCCGGCGTCAAGGCTTTCATCGCTGACGGTCAGGCCAAGCGTCTCGGCGGCCTGCATCTTCAGGCGGTCGTTAATCAATTCCGCCTCAGCGGTGGCGGTATCGGCACCGGGCATTCCAAGCACCTGCATGAAGCGCAGGCGCTGGTCCAGCTCGAACCGGGTGACGGCTGCGTTATTGACATAGACGACGGGCGCGAACTGCCCCTGTTGCGCCAGCGCCGGGCTGGTCAGCACCGGCATTGTCACCGGGGCCATGGCAAGAGCCAGCGTAAATGCAAGATGCCGCATGGAACGGTCCTTATCCTTATGCCCATGACGGGCTTTGCGGCGACATTAACGCCCCGCGCGGCAATGGTGAACCGCTTTCTGATACGGCACGATATTGTGCAAAAATTGACCCACATCAGAGAATATGCGGCATGTTTGCGCTAACCTATGGTAATATGACGTATCGGGTTGCCGAATCGTCTGAAATGGCCCGGAAAAATGGGCCTTCCTTGCGCAAAAGGAATGACTGTTGTGTGGCAAAGCAAATTGAATCGTCAGGTCATCATCTGGGTGACGCTGGTTGGCGGGTTCTTCAGCTCGCTGGTGAAATGGGGGTCCGAGGTGAACATGCCGCCGCGGATGCCGGGTGAAATCTCGCCCCCCGGTGCGCATATCGACGCCTGGCTGGGCTGGCTGGGCTTCAACCAACATTCGCTGGATTACACCTATCAGGGTGTGTCCGTGCTGGGGGCGGTGACGCTGTATCACTGGCTGTTCAGCTTTGCCTTTGCCTTCGTTTATGTGGTCGGTTCGATGTATTGGCCGAAAATCCGGCTGTGGTTCGGGGCGCTTTACGGGATCATCATTACCGTGGTGATGCATGGGTTCCTGATCCCGCTGTTGGATTTCCGCAATCCGGCCTATGCCGAGGGCAAGACCGGCTGGCTGTGGAACCTGAACGGGTTTGAATTGTGGAGCGAGTTTTTGGGCCACATCTATTGGTCGGTCTCGATCGAGGTCTGCATGATCGCGGTTCTGGCGTGGTTCGCCCGCCCGATCAAAGGCGACTGGGTGATCCGCTAAGGTGAACCGGGTTAAGGTTAATACAGGTGCCTGGCCTCAAAGGGGCATCCCAAGTGGTCGTTAACTCTCGTTAGCGGCCATTAAGGTTTCACCCTGCTGAAGTTGGCGTTGTCCAAGCGCCCCATGCTTAAGCTGAGCGCAAGTGACCCGTCCTGCATCGGGTCTTCCCAGATATATGTCAGGGGCACTATGGACTGCGGGATGGACCATTAAGGTTAATGGGGTTAAGGCTAATACAAGTATCTGGCCTCGCAGGGAAGCTACCCGAGCGCCCGTCAGCTAAGGCGAACCCTACCGTTCAAGGTTAATCGCAGGGCGGTCCGAAATCGGCCGCAAATCCTCGCGGCAACCCCCTCACCGGCATGCTAACCTTGACGCCCGTCTGGTAAGGCCAACTCGGTTCCAATTGGGGTTAACCTAGCGTCAGGTAAGGTTAACCCGGCCAGTCAGCCTTCCCGGTCGGTTTACCTTCCCGGTCGGTTAACCTTAACGCAAGCATTGCCGTCGGGCGGCGGTGCCTTTGCCGGTGCTGGCGCTTTGACCAAAGCCGCCCAATTGCACGGTCAGACCAAAATCGGTTTCCGGGCTGATCTGGTCGGATGAGGTGAACCGGCGGCGCAGGGATGCCTCCAGCGACACACATTCGTTGCGCCATGCCACCCCGATTTCGGCGCGGGCGGCGCGGTCCAGTTCGAAATCATAGCGGGTCGCGGCGCTGGCCCACCAGCCTTCCGCGATCTGCCAGCCACCATCCAGTGACAGTTCCGATACGCTGGTCAGGCGGGTTTCGTCGGCGTCCTCACGGATCCACAGATAGCCCAGTGACAATTCCCGGTCGGGGCGCATCAGGCCAAGGCGCAATTCGTTGCGGCTGATCTTGAAATCATCGTCGAACAGGGTGCGGTTCGATACCGCCAACCCCCGATTGTCAGAATAATTCGCCGCCACCAGCCAGTCCGAGCGCGACCCTGACAGCGGCCCGTAAAGCCCCAGCCCGTCGCGGTCGCTGCTGCGGAACACGCGGCCCGTAGTCAGCCCAAGGCTATAGCCCGAGGGGTCGATCCGGGTCCATGTCACCCCGAGATTGGTCCGCAGCCCGCCTTCGCGCCGGTCATAGCCGGGCGAGCGGTCCAGCGCGAGCAGGTTGCCTTCGTCGAACTCCAGCAGGCGGGAATCCTCGTTCGGCACATCGCGTGGGTCGTGGCGCGACCAGATCACCTGCATCACAGGTTCCAGCATGAAGGTCGCGCGCTGCCCCGAGGAAATCAGCGGCCAGCGCAATTCCGCCCCGACATAGGGAAAGGCACGGGTCACGGTGCGGTCATACTGGCTGTTCTGGCGGATCTGATACAGGTCGGCGTCAAACCCCGCCATTGCCGCACCGACCAGACCGCCGGGCAGCACTTCGGTCCGGCGCCAGTCCAGCCCGACAGATGCGCGTGACATATCCGAGCCGATGATGTCCTGATCGCTGTCGCGGCGGTGGCTGTGCAGCGACCAGCTCAGCAGCGCCTCGCCGCCAATGCGGCCCGGCTGGAACCGGCGCAGCCATTCGGCATCCCCCACCAGCGAGGGCAGCGTGGCCTGATCCTCGCCGTCGCGCAGGGTTTCATAGCGGCCAACGCGGCCCCAGAACAGCCGCTGGCGGGTCACGCGGTCCAGCGTCACCCCGGACCACAGCCGGTCGGCGTCGGTGATGTCGTAATCCAGCAGATAGGCGCGGTCGCTGGCGTTCTGGACCTGCACCCCCAGCGTATAGCCGCCGGGCAGCAGCCATTCGCCCGCTCCGAACAGATAGCCGCGCGATTCGCCGGGCAGGATGTCGTCGCGGGTATAGGCCCCGTCGATCTGCATTTGACCATTCCAGAACGCCTGCCGATAGCTGAGATCCAGCGTCCGGGTGCGGCTGGCTGACAGATAGGGCGTGATGGTCAGGTCGGCATGGTCGCCAAGCGTCAGGAAATATGGCTGTTTGATCCCGAACCCCAGTTTCGAGGTGGTGCGGATGCGAGGCCGCAGAAAGCCGCTCATCCGGTCAACGGTGGGATCGGGGGCGGTCAGCCATGGCAGCGACAGCACCGGCACACCAAAGGCGCGGAACTGCGGGCGGTCAAACCGCAACTGCCGGGTTTCGGCGTCATGGGTGATGCTGCGGGCGCGGATTTCCCAGAGCGGCGTGGGATCATCGGCGCAAATCTGGCAGGACGAGGCAACCACCCGGTTCAGCGTGGTGATGCGCCCGCCTTCGGTGCGGGTGGCCTCTTGTGCGGCCATTTGCAATTCGCGCGCCATGACCATGCGCGCACCGCGCAGGATGCCGGTTTTCAGATCTGCCGAAAGTTGTGCGTGATCCGCAATCAGCGTGGTTTCATCGGCGGTTCCGGCCTTGCCGGGCTGGGTCAGATGAACCGGGCCGGTGATTTCCATTTCGCCGGTCTGACCATCGACGAAGATGCGCCGGGCGACCAGCCGCGCGCCCTGATACCAGATCACCACATCACCTTCGGCGGTGATGTCATTGCCGCCTGACAGCCGCACCGAATCGGCCAGCAGCGTCGCGGCGCTGCCTTGCGTGTCGATCTGCGCGGGGGCGGGAACCCGGATATTGCGGACCGAAACTGGCCGTGTGGACAACGCGGTGCCATCGGCAGCGCTGAAAATGCCGGGCCGCAGGGTCGGGGCCAGCGCCGGGCCGGGCCGGGTCGAGGGTTCCGGTGCGACCAGCGGTTCCTGTTGTGCCAGCGCGGGCAGGCTGAGCAACGACAGGGCAGAGGCCAGAATCAGGCGCTTGGCGGGGTTGCTGCTCATCATCCGTCCTCTTGTTGCAGGATCGCCGCCAGCGCGGCCAGCGCGGCGACCAGCGGCGGCGTCCAGGCCGCCATGATGGCCGTGACCTGCCCGTTATCGCCCAAAACCTGCGCCATATTGCGCAGAAAGAATACCGCAATGCCGCAGCCAAAGGCCAGCAGCACCGGGATGCCCACATTGCGCCCGCGCAGGTGGCGCAGGGTAAAGACCGCAGCCACCAGCACCATTGCGGCCATCAGGAAAGGCCGGGCCAGTTCCATCTGGAACCAGACCTGATGGCGTTGTGCCGAAAAGCCTGCCTGCTCCAGCCCGCGTATAAAGCTGGGCAGTTGCCAGATCGGCACCGCATCTGGCTGGCCGAAACTGTCGCGGATGCGGTCGGCGGTCAGGTCTGACGGCAGGGTGATTTCGGTATGCAGCGCAGCCTCGACCTCGGGGTTTTCAGCGGCCAACAGCCATTGCTTGACATCGGTCAGCACCCAACTGCCGCGTTGCAGGACGGCCTGCCGGGCCTCCAGCCGCCGCAGCGGGCCTTGTTCGGCGGAAAAGACGATGAAGGTCGCGTCATACAGCGTCGTTGCATCCGGGCTGGCGCGGTCAGCGCGGATCACGACCTGCCCGCCGCTGGTCTGGTCGCGCCCGTCGTCGCTGGTTTCCGGCGGCAGCGATTGCCGCAGCCAGACTGCGCCCTGACCGACCGAGATCGTCTGTGCGCCCTCGGCCCGGACCCGTGTTATGGCCTCGTCATAGCGTTTCGAACTGGCGGCGACAAAGGGGTTCAGAACCGCAACCGCCGCCAGCCCGATCAGAAAGGCGGTGACGGTCGGGGCCACCAGAAACCGCAGCGCCGAACGGCCCGAAGCGCGGATCGCCACCAGTTCCGAACTGCGGGCCAGCCCGATGAACAGCGCGATTGCCGCCAGCACCGTGACCAGCGGCATGATGGCATAAAATGCCCCAGCGATGTTCAGCGCCGACAGGCCGGCGGCCTCGGCCAGCCCGATGCCCTGACCGGAAAAGCGGCGGATCTGTTCGACCAGATCCAGCAGGAACAGGATGGCGATGAAAGCCCCTGACACGATCAGGAACATGCGCAAAAAGCGACGGGCGATATAGCCGGGCAGGATCATTTCGGGCAGCCTTTCGGGCGGGCAGCCTGCCACAAGACCAGCGCCGCGATCAGCGCCCCGGCAACCGCAGGCAGATACAGCACCGCAAAGCGCGAAGGATCACGCCCGGCCATGCTGGCGGCGGCATTATCGGCCAGATACAGCAGGATCAGCGCGACAACAGCAGCGGTCATCTGCCGCCACATGCCAAAGCGGGAAAAGCTGCCAAGCATCAGCATGGAAAAGCCCAACATCACCGCAACCGGGGCCAGCAGCGGCCGGGACAGACGCTCATGCCCCTCGACGCGGGCCTGCGCAGGGGTGGCGCCGGTGGCCTCCAGCATTGTGGGGTCGCCGCTCAGCAGTCGCCAGGTGGAATAGCCGCGCAGGTCGCGCCCGCCGCCAGTGGCGCGGTTCAGCATCGCCCCAAGGTCATAGGTCAGATCAGCAAAGCGCGTCACCGACAGGCGCGGCGGGGCGTTGCCCGGACGGTCCAGCCGTTGCGCCATGCCGCGCATCATCACCAGCCGTGGCCCGGTGTCAGTGCGCTGAAGCAGGGCTTCCTCGGCGGTGTAGGTGACTTGCGATGCGGGGTTACGGCCGTCCTCGATAAATACGTCCAGCAGCCGTCCGTCATCGGCAATCGCGCGGATGAACAGCGTCACCCCATTGGCCGGATACTGAAAGCTGCCGGGGCGCAGGAATTGCGCGGTGACGTTTTCCGCGATCTCGTTCTGCCGTTCGGCCAGCCGGGTGCGCGACATCGGCACCAGCGCATTGACCAGCACCGCCACCATCAGCCCGACCAGCAGGCCAAAGACCAGCACCGGACGCGCCAGCCGCCAGGGGGACATGCCCGCCGCCTGCATCGCCACCAGTTCGGAATCGCCCGACAGCTTCTGAATCGCATAGGCGGCGGCTGCGAAACCGGCCACTGGCAGGACGTGGCCGATCACCACCGGCAGGGTCAGGGCGGTAAACTCCAGCACCACCAGCGCGGTCTGGCCATCGGACAAAAGCTGCTCGAACAGCGATACGGCCCGGTTGATCCAATAGACGGACACCAGCACCAGCGCGAAAAAGCCAAACAGGCTGAACAAGCGCGAGCAGATATAGCGGTCGATGAATGGCAAGGGCGTCCCCATGGTCGTTCCGTCTTGCTTACCCTCTGTTGCCGCGTTCGGAAAGCCCGGCTGGCGTTTGGTTTTCGCCTGCGTTAGCCTTTGCCGGTCAATTCAGCCACAAGGAGCGCCGCCATGACCCAACCCGTTGAGATTCGCTTCTCTGATTCTGCCGATCTGGCCGCACATAAGGGCCGGATCGCGGTTCTGGTCGATAGTGACAAGCCTGCGGCGGGTCTGCCGGGGGCGGCGAAAAAAGCGGCGGAACGGGCGATTGCCTCGGATGCCTGGAGCAAGCTGAAACCGGGGCAGGCGCTGGAACTGGCCTTCCCCGCCGGGCTGGAGGCCGAACGGCTGTTGCTGGTCAAGCTGCCCCGTGATGCCGGGGTGGCAGAGGCCCGCAAGGCAGGCGGGGCCATCGGTGCCGCTTTGGCCGGGGCGCATATGGCGGTGCTGGCGGGCAAGACCCGCGCGGCGGGTGACGTGGCGCTTGGGATTGCCCTGCGGGCCTATGATTTCAACGCCTATAAGACCCAGCCGGAAGCGGACAAGAAAAAGCCCGCTCGGGCCAGCGTGACATTCATTGCCGCCGATCCTGAGGCGCTTGCCCGAGAGGCTGGCGCGGCTGCGGCGGTGGCCGAAGGCGTGTTCTTTACCCGCGATCTGGTGAATGAACCGGCCAACGTCCTGACCACGACCGACTTTGCCGACCGCCTGCTGGCCATGCGTGAGCTGGGTCTTGAGGTCGAGGTGCTGGAGGAGAAAGACCTCGCCAAGCTGGGGATGCGTGCGCTGCTGGGTGTGGGGCAGGGGTCGGAAAGCCCGTCCAAGGTCGTGGTGATGCGCTGGAACGGCGGCGGCAAAGAGGCCCCGCTGGCGCTGGTCGGCAAGGGCGTGGTGTTCGACACCGGCGGCATTTCCATCAAGCCTTCGGCGGGGATGGAGGAAATGACCATGGACATGGGCGGCGCGGGCGTCGTGTCGGGCGTCATGCGCACGCTGGCCCTGCGCCGGGCCAAGGCGAATGTCGTCGGCGTGGTCGGTCTGGTCGAGAACATGCCCGATGGTCGGGCGCAGCGTCCCGGCGACATCGTGAAGTCGATGAAGGGCGACACGATCGAGGTGAACAACACCGATGCCGAAGGCCGCTTGGTTCTGGCCGATGTGCTTTGGTATGCGCAGGACCGTTTTGCGCCTGCGGCGGTGATTGATCTGGCGACGCTGACCGGGGCGATGATTATCGCGCTGGGCCATGACAATGCCGGGTTCTTTGCCAATGATGACGCGCTGGCCGGGGCGATCCTGAACGCCGCCGGGGCCGAGGGCGAAGGTGCCTGGCGGCTGCCGCTGGGGGCGGGCTATGACAAGCTGATTGATTCGCGGCTGGCTGATATGAAGAACACCGCCGGGCGTCCGGCAGGGGCCATCACGGCGGCGCAATTCCTGCAACGGTTCATCAAGCCGGGTCAGGCATGGGCGCATATCGACATTGCCGGTGTGACGCTGCCGCCTGCCGCCACGGATCTGGCCCCGAAAGGTGCGACCGGCTGGGGTGTGATGACGCTGGACCGGCTGATCCGTGATCGTTACGAGACTGCGCCCGCCAAGGCCCGCAAGACCGATCCGGTGGCCCCCAAAGCCGCGAAAACCCGTATCGCCAAGGCAGACAAGCCCGGGCAGAAGGGTGAGCAGAAGGCCGGGCGGAAGGCTGGCAAGACCCGCACCGCCTGATGGGCGCGGCGCTGTTCTATCACCTGACGCGCTCGCCCGCCGAGGCGCTTTTGCCGCAACTGATCGGCAAGGCGCGTCAGGCGGGCTGGCGGGTGGAATTGCGGGCGCGGTCCCGCGATCTGGCCGAGCGGCTGGATCAGGTCTTGTGGCAGGGGGATGGTTTCCTGCCGCATGGTCTGGCAGGCGGCCCCCATGATGCGCGCCAGCCGGTTCTGCTGACCATCGAGGGGCAAGAGGCCGGCCCGGTTGCCTGCCTGATGGCGGTCGAGGGCGCTGAGGTCTCTGCCAGCGATTGCACCGGGGCCGAGCGGGTCTGCATTATTTTCGACGGCAACAACCCCGCCGCCGTTCAGCGGGCGCGGGATCAGTGGCGCGAACTGACCGGCGCTGGCATTGCGGCGGAATACTGGGCCGAAGATGGCGGCCGCTGGGAAAAGAAATCCGCCTCTGGCCAGCGGTAGCACCAAGGTTAGCGCGATGCTGTCAGCGTCAGAGCTGGTGTGCCAATGTCCAGGGATATGGCGTCGGTGTTAGGGTCGTCCCATCGGGTGCATTGAGGCTAACGACAGGTTGAGCGCCCGCATGAGCGTGAAGGGTAATGATTGAGAGCCAACGCTGCGGCTCATGCGCCAGCGTTAAGATTAACGGCACCGGCCAACGCCAAGTGGCGGCAATATGAAGGTTAACGCCCCCCCAAGGGCCGCGTTAACCTTAACGCTCCATGATCAGACGGTTGTTTTCAAAGGTGATCCGGGCAAAGTTGGACAGATAGGACATGCCCATCAGTGACCCTTGGTCCATGCCCTGCACGACGCTGGCGGGAACAGCACGGTCCTCGACCTCTCCGATGCGGACGGTTTGCAGCGTGACGGGCGCGGTGGCCGTGATCCCGTTGGCGGTGCGGGCCTGCCCGATATAGCCGAGGCTGTCCGGGTTAAGCCCGGCGCGGCGGGCGTCTTGCTGGCCCAATGCCAGACCTGATGCGCCGGTGTCGATGATAAAGCTGATCGGGCTGCCGTTGATTTCAGCCGTCAGATGGTAGTGGCCGTCATTGCCCAGCGGAATCTCGATCCGGTCGCCGGTGAATATGGCCTGCGGAGCGACGGTTTGGCTGACCTGCTGCCACAGCCCCGCCGCAGCGATGGCGCCGACAAAGATCAGCACCCATGCGGCAAGCTGGCGGACGGTCTTGCCGGGGCGGGTCTGGAACTCGACCACCAGAAACCCGCCGACCGCGATCAGCAGCAGCACCAGATAGGCGACATTCATCCAGCTTATATCCATCAGGCCAGCCCCGCACCTTTCAACCCGTCAATGATGAACTGGATTGACAGCGCCGCCAAGAGCATCCCCAAAAGCCGCGTCACCACCCGCACCCCGGTCGGGCCAAGCATCCGCGCCAGCGGCACGGCGGCGACGAACAGCAGCCCGGCCGAGGCCAGCACCACCAGCATCACCGCCAGAACCGAGACCATATGCAGCCAGCCCTGACCCTGCCCGGTCAGCAGGATCATCGTCGCCAGCGCCCCCGGCCCGGCCAGCAGCGGCGTGGCCAGCGGAAACACCGACGGATCGTCGTCATCGTGATCCTCGCCCGCCTGATCCCCGGCCTGATCCTCGCGCCGCTTGCTGCGCCGCTCGAACAGCATGTCCAGCGCGGTCAGGAACAGCAGCACCCCGCCCGCGATGCGGAAGGCGGGCAGGGAAATCCCGATCCCGGCCAGAATCGCGTCGCCCGCCAGCGCAAACAGCGTCAGCAGCACCGCTGCCACGGCCAGCGCCCGGATGCCGGTCTTGCGCCGCTTTTCCGGCGTCATGTGATGGGTCAGCGCGATATACAGCGGTGCCAGCCCGATCGGGTCGATAATCACGAACAGGGTGACAAAGGCGGTAATCAGAAAGGCGAAATCCATGCGGCACCCGTGAAAAGATGTGCCTGTATCGCAGGGTGACGGGCAAAGGCCAAGACTGTGTTGCCGGGGTCGTGACCGGATCATATGGGTGCTGCGGCGAAATCGCCTTTGCAATCGCCGCCCGCAGCACATAAATATTGCGGTAATCCGGGGTTTTCCCGGCAAGTGGAGCTTATCATGCTGAACAATATCGGCCTTCCCGGCCTTCTTCTGATCGCAGTTGTCGTGCTGGTCCTGTTTGGGCGCGGCAAAGTCAGCTCGCTGATGGGCGAAGTCGGCAAGGGCATCAGTTCCTTCAAAAAAGGTATCAAAGACGGTTCGGAGGAGCTGGAGCGCACCGCCGCCGAGGAAAAAGCACAGATCGAGCGCGATGCCGCCGACGCCCGCGCCCGCGCTGATGCCGCGCTGCGCGATGTGACGCCTGCGGATAAAGACAAGCTGTAAGCGCCCATGTTTGACATCGGCTGGAGCGAGCTGCTGCTGATCGGCGTGGTTGCGCTGATCGTCGTCGGGCCGAAAGACCTGCCGCGCCTGTTTCACGCGCTGGGCCGCTTTACCGCGCGGGCGCGGGCCATGGCCCGAGAGTTCTCATCCGCCATGGAGGATGCTGCCAAATCCAGCGGGCTGAATGATGCCGCCGGAACGCTGCGGGATATGAAAGACCTGACCAGCAAGCGCAATCTGGGGCTGGATGCGCTGGACCGCGCTGCCGACAAGTTCGAGAAATGGGAACCCAAGGTGCCGACCGCCAAGGCCGCGACCCCGGACCCGGCGGCCCCCGAGGCGCCAGCGGCACCTTCGCAGCCGACCGAGGCCGCCGCCCCGGTTCCCGGCCAGCGCCAATTGCGTGCGGTGCGCCGCTCTGACACGAAAGACGACTGATGGCCGCAGATGAGATCGACAACAGCTCGGCTCCGCTGATCGAGCATCTGGCCGAATTGCGCACCCGCCTGATCTGGTCGGTGCTGGCTTTTGTTGTGGCAATGGTGATCTGCTATGCCTTCTGGCAGCCGGTCTATAATTTCCTGACCCAGCCGATCTGTAACGCGCTGGCGGCGCGCGGCCAAAGCTGTCAGTTGCAGATCATCAAGCTGCAAGAGGGCTTTTTCACCGCCATCAACATCAGCTTTTTCGGCGGCTTCATTCTGGCCTTTCCGATCATCGGTTTCCAGTTGTGGCGGTTCATCGCGCCGGGGCTTTACCGCAGCGAGAAACAGGCGTTCTTGCCGTTCCTGCTGGCCTCGCCGCTGATGTTCCTGCTGGGTGCCAGCTTTGCCTATTACGTCATCCTGCCGATGGCCTATAATTTCTTCCTCGGATTTCAGCAGGCCCCGGTGGTTGCGACCAGCGCCGAGGTGACGGAAACCGGGCGCATCGCGGGCATCGCATTTCAGGGGTCGATGCAGGAATATCTGGCGCTGACGACCAAGTTCATCATGGCCTTTGGCCTGTCATTTCAGTTGCCTGTCGCGCTGACGCTGCTGGGCAAGGCAGGGCTGGTGTCGTCGGACGGGCTGGCTTCGGTGCGGAAATATGCGATTCTGGGAATCATGGTTCTGGCGGCGGTGGTGACGCCCCCCGATGTCATCAGCCAGGTGGTTCTGTTTACAGTGATTTACGGGCTTTATGAGGTCTCGATTCAGCTTGTCCGCCGGATCGAGCGCAAGCGTGAGGCACGGCTGCGGGCCGAGGGTCTTTGGGTCGAGGACGAAGAATGACTGACGCGCTGATCCGTATTGCCGAGGCGCTGGAACGCATGTCGCCGCGCCCTATCCCCGCCCCCGATTTCACCGAGGCGCAGGCCTATGTCTGGCAGCCCGATCCCGACCGGCTGGAGCCGGTGGCGCGGGTGGCGCGGGTCGATCTGGCGCGGCTGGTGGGGGTGGACCGCGCGCGCGACACGCTGCTGGCCAATACGCTGCAATTCGGGCGCGGCCATGCGGCGAATAACGCGCTGCTTTGGGGGGCGCGGGGGATGGGGAAATCCTCGCTGGTCAAGGCCGTTCACGCCGCCGCGCTGGCCGAGGGCCTGCCCGTCGTTCTGGTCGAAATCGCGCGTGAGGATCTGGACAGCGTGGGCCGTCTGCTGGCGGTTTTGGGGCGTTCGGATCAGCGATTTATCCTGTTCGCGGATGACTTGTCCTTCAGCCATGATGATGCGCAGTATAAGTCGCTGAAGGCCGTTCTGGACGGCGGGATTTCCGGGCGGCCTGAAAATGTGGTGCTTTACGCAACCTCGAATCGCCGCCACCTGATGCCGCGTGACATGATCGAGAACGAACGCTCGACGGCGATCAACCCGGCCGAGGCGGTTGAGGAAAAAGTTTCACTCTCGGATCGTTTCGGGCTTTGGTTGGGGTTCCATCCCTGCTCGCAGGACGAATACCTGGCGATGATCCGCGGCTATTGCGATGCTTATGGCATTGAAATTGATGATGAAACCCTGCGTGCCGAGGCAATCGAATGGCAGGCCACGCGCGGTTCCCGCTCGGGCCGGGTGGCGTGGCAATTCGTGACCGACCTTGCCGGACGGCGCGGGATTTCTTTGGCCGGGTAAACGGTTTCTCAACCTTTCTTTGCCAGATTGCCCAAAGCAAAGGGCGATTCGATGGCGATGACGGAACGGAAAACTCACAATACAGGTGTGCTGGCGGCAATGATTGATGCCCGCGATGCCGCGCGGGCGCAGTCCCGGCTGGCGGCTGGCGGGCCGCCAGCGCCGCGCCCGGCCCCGCCGCGCAACCCCGAACGTGCGGCGGCGGAAGCGGTGGCAAAGGCGGCGCACAAGGCGTCCCGATTGCCGGTTTTTGTCGAAAGTGTGGTGCTGGATACCGTGGCACCATCCGAATTACCGGAACTGATTCCTGAACGGTCGCTGTTGGGGGCGTTGCAGTCCGGCTCGGATGCGGTTGGGGCAATGGCGATTTGCCCGGCGGTGGTCGCCTCGGTGATCGAGATGCAGGCTATGGGCAAGGTCACGACCCGCCCCCCGGAACCGCGCCGCGCGACCCGCACCGATGCGGCATTATGTTCGGATTTCGTCTCGCGTCTGCTGCTGGAACTGGGGTTTGCCTTTCAGGATCTGTCTGCCGTGACGGGGTTTCAGGGCTGGCATTACGCCAGCTATGTCGATGATCCGCGCCCCCTGTCCCTGATGCTGGAGGAGGGGGCCTATCAAAGCCTGCATCTGAAGCTGCGCTTGGGCGGTGGTGGCCAGCGTGACGGCTCGATCCTGCTGGTTATTCCGCAGGGGCGTGAGGTGGCGGGGGCGGTCCTCGCTTTGCCGCGGGAAGGGGCCGTGGCGGAGGAGGTGCCGGAACTGCGCCCCAATCTGCGCGATGTGGCACAGCAAGCGCCGGTGCCGCTGCGGGCGATTCTGGCCCGGCGGCAGATGAGTCTGGGCGAATTGCGGCGGCTGACGCCCGGTTCGACCATCTCGCTGACGCCCGGTGCGGTCGAGAATGTGCGTCTTGAAACCGGCACGGGGCAGCTTCTGGCGCTGGCCCGGCTGGGTGAAATCGAGGGCTGCCATGCGCTGCGCCTGCGCCCTGAAACGGCGGTTCTGTCGCCGCAAAGGGATGATGCGCCGCCGGTCGCTGCGGCCGGGCCTGCCGCTTCTGAACCCGAAGATCTGGCCCCGCTGCCCGAGCCGCCGATCAACGATCTGGACCTGCCCGATGCCTTCCGCGCAGGTGACATGGCTGCCCCGCTCGCGCTGGATTTGGGGGTGGGATAAGGCGAATCGTGGTCGGGGCTTGAAAATATGCGGGATTGGGCGCATATCGGCGCGGTTCGCAATCCGCGAATGAAACAACTGGAGTGACCATGGCCAAGGAAGAAATGCTCGAATTTCCCGGCGTCGTAAAGGAACTCCTGCCGAATGCGACGTTCAAGGTCGAGCTGGAAAACGGCCATGAGATCATCGCACATATGGCAGGCAAGATGCGTAAGAACCGCATCCGTGTTCTGGCCGGCGACAAGGTTCAGGTGGAAATGAACACCTATGATCTGACCAAGGGGCGGATCAATTACCGCTTCAAATAAGACCGGGGCGGCGATGTCCCGGCCCGCTCTTGTTCTGGCTTCGGCCAGCCCGCGTCGGCGTGAGTTGCTGGCGCAGATCGGCTATGCGCCGGATCGTATCACCCCTGCCGATATTGACGAAACCCCGCGCAAGGGCGAATTGCCGCGCCCCTATGCGGCTCGCATGGCCGAAGAAAAGGCCCGTGCCATCCCCCGCGCCGCCGGGGAGGTGGTTCTTGCGGGCGATACGGTCGTTGCGCTTGGGCGCCGTATCCTTGGCAAACCTGCCGACCGGGACGAGGCCGGGCGCTTTCTGCGGCTGATGTCGGGGCGGCGACATCAGGTGCTGACCTCGGTCGCGGTGCTGGATGACAATGCGCTGCGGCTGCGTGTGGTGGGTTCGACCGTGCGTTTCGCACAGTTGCGGGACGCGCAGATCGACGCTTATCTGGACAGCGGCGAATGGCAGGGCAAGGCTGGGGCCTATGGGATTCAGGGGGCTGCCGCCGTGTTTATCCCGTGGATCAGCGGTTCGTTTACCGCGATTGTCGGCCTGCCTCTGGCTGAAACCGCCACGCTTCTGGCCGCCGCCGGGCTGAAAGGAACACCATGAAACAGGTCGTCATCGGAGACTGGCGCGGCCATCCGGCTGCGGCGCTGTTTCAGGATCGCCAGTTGATCGAGTTGGAAATCTCGCCCGCGGCGGTGGCACCGCTGCCGCCGGGAACCGTGTGCCGCGCGGTGGTGGACCGGCTGGTGAAAGGGCAGGGCGGCGTCTTTCTGCGCTTGCCCGAGGGGCAGAGTGGGTTTTTGCGCACCAAATCCGGCTTGCGTCAGGGGCAAGTGTTGCTGGTGCAGGTGTCGGGCATTGCCGAGGATGGCAAGGCCGTCCCTGTCAGCGACCGGATTTTGCTGCGCGGGCGGTTGGGGATCGTCAGCATCGGCGCGCCGGGGGTGAATGTCTCGCGCAGCATCAAAGATCCCGAACTGCGGGACGAGCTGACCGGGGCGCTGCGCCCGCTGTTGGCCGAGGGTGATCCCGGCATCATCATCCGCAGTGCTGCCGCCGGGGCGGGGTCAGAGGCGCTGACCGAAGAACTGGTCCCGCTGCTGGAACTGGCCCGCCAGCTTGCCGCTGATCTGTCGGGCGGTCCCGAAACCCTGCTGGATGCGCCCGAGCCTGCGGAAACCGCGTGGCAGGACTGGTCCGACCCGGCCCCTGATCTGTTCGAAGATGGTCCGCAAGCCTTTGAACAGACGGGTGCGCTGGATGCAATCGACGCGCTTCTGGACCCGCGCCTTGATCTTGGGCAGGGGGCCTTTGCCTATATCGAACCGACCCGTGCCGCGATCTGCGTCGATGTGAACACCGGCAGCGATACCTCGCCCGCTGCGGCGCTAAAGGCCAATATCGCGCTGGCCCGCGACCTGCCGCGCCAGTTGCGGTTGCGCGGGCTTGGCGGGCAGGTGGTGATTGATTTCGCCCCGGTGTCCAAGCGCGACCGCGGCACCATCGAACAGGTGATCCGCTCGGCCGCCCGCCCCGAAGGTGGCGCGCTGACAGTGGTCGGCTGGACGGCGATGGGCTTGTTCGAGATGACCCGCAAGCGTGACCGCGTGCCGCTGACGCGACTGGCGGGCCGGGGATGAGCCGCCAGACGAACTGCCCGGTTTGCAACAAGCCGACCGCGCCGGAATACCGCCCGTTTTGCAGCAAACGCTGTGCCGATGTGGACCTTGCCCGCTGGTTGCGCGGCGATTACGTCATTCCGGGCGAGGCCGTGCAGCCGACCGCCCCGGATGAGGAATAATTTTCCAGAACAGGGCTGGACAGGCCCGCCGCCTTGGGCTAATCAGCCCTCCACGGTCGCAAGACCAGATGCCCGGATAGCTCAGTTGGTAGAGCAGCGGATTGAAAATCCGCGTGTCGGTGGTTCGAATCCGCCTCCGGGCACCATCACTCCCGATTTTCGAATGTTTTGAGCTGATCCCTGCGATTGGCCGATCTTGCTTAGCGCAGGCTGACCAAAAAGGCGCAGATTGCCTCGATCAGCAGGTCGGGGGATTCGCGGTGCGGGACATGGCCGGTTCGGGGCAGGATTTGCAGCCGGCCATGGGTCAGTTCCGCGATCATCTGTGGCTGGCGAGACGAGGCGTATTCATCGTTTTCACCATGCAGCGCCAGTGTGGGGCAGGTGACGCGGGGCAATACGTCGCGCAGGGACCAATCCGCGAAAGCCGGGTCCGGCCAGATTTCGGTCCAGGCATCCAGCACCCAGCGGGCCTTGTCGCCGTGATACCGTTCCAACTGCGCCAGTGCGGCGGGTGAGGCGAACAGTTTGCGGGCGGTCAGGACGCCCTCGCGGGTGCAATCCTCGACCATCGCCTGCGCGGCAATGGTTATCAGCGCCGCCACATGGTCAGGATGCTGTGCGGCCGTTTCCACCGCCATGCCGCCGCCAACGCTGTGACCGCAGATCACGAAACGATCCAGCGCCAGCGCCTCGGTCAGTGCGGGGATAGTGCTGCGGGCCTCGGCGGCGATGAAGTCCAGCGCCGGGCGATCTTGCAGCGGGGTCGATTGGCCAAAGCCAAGCCGGTCATAAGCCAGCACCCGCCGCTCTGTCGCCTGTGCAAGTCGCGCGGGAAAGTCGCGCCACAAGGCGACCGCACCCAGCGAATCATGCAGCAGCAGAACCGGCGGCAGATCGTCCCGGCCCGGCCAGTCGCGCAGAAAGACGGTGCCGCCGGGAACGGCAATCTGGTGGTCGGAAAAAGGCAGGGTCATGCGGTCATCCTTTGGCTGGCGGCATGATTGCCGTTGCTGCCGGGGGGCGCAAGCCGCTATGCTCGGCCAACAGCACAGCGGGGCATCATGGACGATCTGGCACGCCGTATTGCGCAGGGGCGGGGGGATGCGCCCGCTGATCTGGTCCTGCGCGGCGGGCAGGTGTTCGATGTCGTCACCGGGGCGCTGATCCCCGGCGATGTGGCGATTTGCGGGGAAACTATCGTCGGTATCGGTGCGGATTATGATGCCGCGCGGGTGATTGATGTCAGCGGCCTGATGCTGGTGCCGGGCTTTATCGACACGCATCTGCATGTCGAAAGCAGCCTTGTCACCCCGCTGGAGTTCGATCGCTGCGTGACCCCGCATGGCGTGACCACCGCGATTTGTGATCCGCATGAAATCGCCAATGTGATCGGTGTGAACGGTATCCGCTGGTTTCAGGATGCCAGCCGTCTGACGCTGATGGACCTGCGGGTGCAACTGTCGTCATGCGTGCCTTCGACCCATATGGAGACCGCCGGGGCGCGGATCGAGACCGCCGATCTGGCCCCGCTGATGGGACATGCCAGCGGTATCGGGCTGGCCGAGATGATGAACTATCCCGGCGTGATTGCCCGCGATCCGGCGTTGATGGCCAAGCTGCGGCTGTTCGCGGGCGGCCATATCGACGGCCATGCGCCGCAGCTTTCGGGGTGTGATCTGAACGCCTATATTGCCGCCGGTATCCGCACCGAGCATGAAGCGACGACGGCGGATGAGGCCCGCGAGAAGCTGGCCAAGGGGTTGCGGGTGCTGATCCGTGAAGGCTCGGTGTCCAAGGATCTGGCGGCGCTTGCCCCGGTGCTGACGGATGCGGCCTCGGCCTATATCTGTCTTTGCACCGACGACCGGAACCCGCTGGACATTGCCGAGGAAGGCCATCTCGATCACATGATCCGCAGCCTGATCGCACGGGGCTGTTCGCCGCTGGCGGCCTATCGCGCGGCCTCGCTGTCGGCGGCTGAGGCGTTCGGGCTTAAGGATCGTGGCCAGATTGCGCCGGGTAAGCGGGCCGATATTGTTGCGGTTGATGCGCTGGAAAGCTGCCGCCCGGCGCTGGTGATCTGCGCAGGCCGGGTGGCGGATGCGGCGGCTTTCGCGGCGCGGGGGGCGCTGGCGCCGGTGGGGCGGGCCTCGGTCAAGGCACCGCAGGTGGTGGCGGCGGATTTCCGGGCGGGTGGCAACTGCGTGGACACCGATGTGATCGGCATTATCGAAGGCAAGATCATCACGGAACACCTGCGCATCGACATCCCGCCCGAGGATGGCGACAAGCGCCCCGATCCTGCCCGTGACCTGATCCGCATTGCGGTGATCGAGCGGCACGGCAAGAACGGCAATATCGCCACGGGTTTCGTGCGCGGCTTTGGGTTGCAGGCGGGGGCGATTGCCTCGACCGTTTGCCATGACCACCACAATATTGTCGCCGTGGGGGCGGATTACGCGGATATGGCACTGGCCGCGAACCGGCTGTCGGAAATCGAGGGCGGCTTTGTCGTGGTGCGGGACGGCAAGGTGCTGGCGGAGCTGCCGCTGCCAGTTGCGGGCCTGATGAGCCTTGAGCCGTTCGAAACCGTGCGTGACCGTCTGCATGATCTGCGGGCGGCGGCGGCTTCGCTTGGGGTGGTGCTGGCCGAACCGTTCCTGCAACTGGCTTTTCTGGCGCTGCCGGTGATCCCGGCGCTGAAGATCACCGATTGCGGCATGGTCGATGTGACCCGGTTCGAGATTATCCCCTGACCCACAAGCGCCGCGTCAGCAGGTCGTGATAGGCGCGGCTGACCGGATGCGCCGCCAGCCAGCCAGGCGCGGGCGCGTCCGGCGCAGGCTGGCCCGAGGGCGCGCTGTCGTGCTGTGTCAGCCGGTCGCCCTCCAGCCGCAGATCGGTGAGCGGCAGGGCGGGCAGGGCCTCTGCCAGCCGGGCGGCATCGGCCATGATCCGCGCGTAGGGGGCAAGCATCGGGTCCAGCAGGTCGGGTTCCATATCGGCCAACGCATCCAGCGCCTCGGTAAAGCCGGGCTGGTCACGCTCCTCGGCAAACGGTGTCAGGGTCAGCCATGTCAGCGGCGGGCAGATGATCAGCCGGGGGGCCAGCGCCCCGCGCCGCATGAGCCACGAGGCAAAACCCTTGCCGATTTCCGCCGCCGCCTCGAAGCTGATCTGGCAATCGCGCTGCCCGTCCAGCGTGGCATAGGGCAGCCGCCGGATTTGCGCCGTAACCGGAGCGGTCAGGCGCAGCGCGGGTGCGGGCAACAGCGGCATCAACCCCTGCGGCAGCAGTTGCGCATTGGTCAGAGGTCGCGGCACGGGACGCACCGGCAGGCCAAAGCGGCTGTGCAGCCGTTCCGCAACGGCCTCGGCGGCCTGATGGTGCATCTCTTGCGAGGGGTAGTAATGGTTCATCCCGTCGCGGCCAAAACTGGGCATGGTTACATCTGCGCCGCCGCCCATCGCTTCGGGCAGGTCGGTGTCGCTTTGCACGATCAGCAGGTCGTCAAACGCTGCCGCCACGGCGGCCAGTGTCGGGCCATCGACAAGGCCGGGAAAGCCCCCCAACTGATCCTCGCCCCGCGCATCGGTGGTCGGCTGTTTCGCTTCGGGCGGGGTGGATGAGAAATAGAACAGCAGCTTGGGCACGGTAATCGCCTGCGCCAGCGTGGTCATTTCGGTGATATACAGGGCGCGGGTGCGGACCAGCACGGCCTCGGCCACGCTGGCAGAAATGCGGCGCTGAATGGTCTGGATCAGCCGCGTGGGCTGCGGCCAGCCATCGGCCAGTTCCAGCAGTTGCGGGGCATAGCGGGTGCGGAACCGCGCCACGGTGCGGGCCGCGCGGCGGATCAGGAATCGCGCCGAGGGGCATTGCACCACCGCCACCTGCGCCTTGTTGACCTCTGCCATGATGGCCGGGTGCTGGTGGAAAAAGGCCGGCGGCTTGCCGCCTGCACCGATGTTCAGCGTGGGTATCCCGTATTCATCCCCCAACAGCCGGGGCCAAGGCCGCGCCGCAAACCGCCCGAACGTATGGGCCGAGCCGATCGCCGCAACGACCGGCACCCGGTTGTCGGTTGTGACCCGCCGCGCTGGAAAACCAAGCGAGGTGCTGATTTCATAGTCGATCAGGCTGTCGTCTTGCGTCTCATAAAAGGCCGAATGGCGGTCAGGAACCGGGTTTTTCTGCATTGGCCAAGACCTCCTGCATCCCGGTGTCGTTCAGCGCCGCAACCATCTCGTCATAGTTCTGAACCATATCGGCCAGTCGCGTATCGGGCCGGGTTTGGGGCAGATACTCCGAACGCAGCTTGTCCGCGTCCGCGTCTGATCCCAGAAAGGTCAGCATCCGGTGCAGGGTTTGGGGGGCAGACAGATCTGCGTAATCCACCTGCATCACCTGACCGGCATCGGGGTTTTGGGCCAGCCGGGTGCAGCGATTGATAAAGTTTTGTTGCCGGCCGGCGAACTCGGCAAACTCTGCGGCGTCGAAATGCACCCGGCGATCCTCGACCGGGATTGCATCGGCCTGCGCCTTGCGGCGGGTATAATGTCCGCTTTCCCGCGCCCGCAACAGCGACAGATAGCGGCGCAGGATGTTGCGATGCAGCATGATCTTGCGCCAGTCGGGTGATGCGACCAGCCTGCCCCATAGTCCAAGCGGCAGCAGCCGGGCGGGGAACTCTTTGAACCCCATGATCGGGGTGGCGGTCGCCTTGGTCAACCGGTCCAGAAAGCCCATCGGGTCAGCATTGCGCTGCGCCACCTGCTGCGGTGCAAGGTTCAGCGTGTGCAGAATATCCTTGGGCAGCTCGATCCGCTGATCCTTGAAAACCTCGCCATAGCAAGTGATGTCCGGGGCGCTGTCCAGCAGCGATGACAGGTGATAAGACCCGCTGCGCGGCATCGTCAGGATCAGGAATTGCGTTGTCATGGGCGGCCCTTTGCTTCGCAGGCAAAGTAACCGCCCATGCGCGGCGTCACAAGTTGCGATCACATATGTTGCAGCATCCAGCCGCCGCCAAGCAGCGCGGTCATGGTCGCCAGAAACAGCAGCCAATGCAGCGCCGTGGTTGCGCCGGTGCTACCGCTGCCCTCTTTGCGGGCGCAAAGGGCGCATTGCGTTTCGCTGGTCGGGATACTGGTTCCGCAATCGCGGCAGGTGCTGGTGGCGGGCGTGACCGGCTGCGCCGGCATCTGCACCTGCCCGGCGGCTGCCGGGGTCATGCCAAAGGGCGGAACCGGATGCGCGACATCCGGGCGAAAGTTCTGAGGTTTCATAGGTTTGTCCTGAGTTTGATCCGTCACATGCCCGGCAAGCCGGGCGCTTGCGTCAGACGTTCAGGGGCGGGCCTCGTGTCAGCGGTCGCACAAAGGCCAGAGGCCCGGCGCGCGGTTGCAATGGCAGAGCCGCCACACGGCGCGGGGCCGGGCTTTGCTGTATCGGAACAGGCCAGTCAGGCAGGATTGCCGGGCCGCTGTCCCCGTCCCAGCGGGCAAGGGAAAGGCGCAGGTTCAGGCTGCGGGCTTCGATGGCCTTCTGGCCAAGCTCAAGAACCGAGATACTGGAATGTGACGGCGCGGGCGTGAAATCCGGTCGTGGTCCCAGCATGGCCGCGCCAAGCAGGATCCAGACGGTAATCAGCAGTCGCAGCGTCAGTTTCAAAGCGGGGTCCAGCTTATACTTTCCAGTCAGGTTGCCATTGTCGCGCAGGCGGGTCAATTGGCCCGGATTGCTGTTAGCCAGTCGCGGATCGCCGCCAGTGACTCGGCCTCGTCGAGCCAGGGGATATGCGCCCGGCCCGGCACCTCGGCCAAGATCAGATCGGGGCGGCGACGGGCCATTTCCTGCGCGGCCTCGGGCGCGAGCAGGTCCGAGTTCGCCCCCCGGATCAACGCGACCGGCATCCCGGCGGTGGCGTCCCACAGGGGCCAAAGGTCGGGCACCTCACCATCAAAAGCCGCGATAAACGCATCGCGCAGCGCCGGGTCATAGTTGATCCTGACCCCTTCGGGCGTCTGCACGAAATGGCGGCGGGCGTCCTCCAGCCAGCGGCCCTCTGGCACATTGCTGAAACCGGGGTTCGCAGCGGCCATCCGTTGCGCCACCTCCTCCAGCGTCCGGCCCGAGGGGGTGCGCCCGATATAGTCGAAAATCCGCACCAGCCCGTCACGCTGGATTACCGGGCCGACATCGTTCAGGCACAGACCCGACATCCGGTCCCGCGCGGTCGCCGCCATGAACAACCCGATCAGCCCGCCCCGAGAGGTTCCAAGCACCGCCACCCGGTCCAGCCCAAGATGATCCAGCAGGTTCACCACATCGCGGGCCTCTCGCGGGACGGTATAGGTCGCGCCGCCGGTGTGTTCCGACTGGCCGCGCCCGCGATAATCCATGCGGATCAGCCGCACGCCCTCCAGATGCGGCGCAAGATAGTCGAAATCGGCCATGGTTCGGGTCAGCCCGGCAAGGCACAGAACCGGCAAGCCCGCGCCCTGATCGTCATAAGCGATCCGCGCCCCGTCATCTGCATTGAAGAAGCGTGCCATCTTTTGTCCCTAAATATCCCGGGGTCCGGGGCAGAGCCCCGGTCCTGCGTTACAGGTTCTCGCTCTGTGGCATCCCAAGGACGTGATAGCCGCCGTCCACCATCACCACCTCGCCGGTGGTGCAGGCGCCCCAGTCGCTGGTCAACCAGACGGCCGTGCCGCCGATGGCCTCCAGCGTGGCATTGGCGCGCAGCGGCGCGTTCGCCTCGGTATGGCGAAAGGTCTTGCGTGCGCCGCCGATGGCTGCCCCGGCAAGGGTTTTCATCGGCCCCGGCGAAATCGCGTTCACGCGGATCCCGTCCGGGCCAAGATCATTGGCCAGATAACGCACCGCCGATTCCAGCGCCGCCTTGGCCACGCCCATGACGTTATAGAACGGCGTCACCCGGTTCGAGCCGCCATAGGTCAGGGTCAGGATCGAGCCGCCTTCTGCCATCAGCGGGTGCGCACGGCGGGCAACCTCGATCAGGGAATAGCAGGAAATCTCAAGGCTGTGTTTGAAGTTCGTGCGGCTGGTGTCCATGAACCGGCCGGTCAGCTCGTCCTTGTTGCTGAAAGCGATGGCGTGAACGACGAAATCCAGCCGCCCCCAGCGTTCCTTGATCGCGCCGAAAGCCGCATCCAGCGATGCATCATCGGTCACATCCACATCCAGAAGGAAATCCGACCCGGCAGCGGCGGCCAGCGGTTCGACCCGTTTGCCGAAAGCCTCGCCCTGATAGGAAAAGGCCAGTTCCGCGCCCTGATCGGCCAGCGCCTTGGCAATACCCCAGGCGATCGAGCGGTCATTCGCCACCCCCATCACCAGGCCACGTTTACCTTTTAACAACATCTTCAACCCCGGTATTTTGACATGACCAGCGAAGCATTGGTCCCGCCAAAGCCAAAGCTGTTCGACATGATCGAATCGAACTCGACGCCATCGACGCGGCTGGTCGCAATTTCTTCGGGCTTCAGGTCGGGGTCCAGTTCGGTGACATTGGCCGATGCGGCAATGAAACCGTTTTCCATCATCAGCAGCGAATAAATCGCCTCATGCACGCCGGTCGCGCCAAGGCTGTGGCCGGTCAGCGATTTGGTCGAGGCGATGGGCGGCGTCGCGCCTTCGCCAAAGATGCGGCGGATGGCCTGAACCTCGCCCAAGTCACCCACCGGGGTCGAGGTGCCATGCGCGTTGATATAGCTGATCGCCCGACCTTCGGGCAGGGTGTCCAGCGCCAGACGCATCGCGCGTTCGCCGCCCTCGCCCGAGGGCGCAACCATGTCGTAACCGTCCGAGGTCGCGCCATAGCCGGTCACTTCGGCATAGATTTTCGCGCCACGCGCCAGCGCGTGCGACAGTTCCTCCAGCACGACGACCCCGCCGCCGCCTGCGATCACGAACCCGTCGCGGGTTGTGTCATAGGGGCGCGATGCGGTTTCCGGCGTGTCGTTGTATTTCGACGACATGGCGCCCATGGCATCGAACAGGCAGGAAAGGGTCCAGTCCAGTTCCTCGCCGCCGCCGGCGAATACGATGTCCTGCTTGCCCATCTGGATCTGTTCCACGCCATTGCCGATGCAATGGGCGCTGGTCGAACAGGCCGAGGTGATGGAATAGTTCACGCCCTTGATCTTGAACGGCGTGGCCAGACAGGCGCTGTTGGTCGAGGACATGCAGCGCGTCACCATAAACGGCCCCATGCGTTTCGGCGCACCCTTTTCAATCACGATCTGATGCGCGTTGAAAAAGTTGCTGGTGGACGGCCCGCCCGACCCCATGATCAGCCCGGTGCGCGGGTTGGACACGTCGGTTCCGTCAAGCCCGCTGTCCTTGATCGCCTGTTCCATGGCGATGAAATTATAGGCTGCGCCCGGTCCCATGAAGCGCAGGTCGCGCTTGTCGATGTGGTCTTCCAGCACGATCTGCGGCATTCCGTGAACCTGACTGCGGAAGCCTTTTTCGGCATATTCCGGGGCAAAAACGATGCCCGAGCGCCCCGCGCGCAGGCTTTCCGTGACCTCGGCAGCATTATTGCCGATGGGCGAGACGACCCCCAACCCGGTGATGACAACGCGACGCATGGCAGTTTCCTTTGCCTGAGTTTGCCCCTTTAGGGCCTGTTCGAAAGTTAGTGGCAGGGCGGGTTTGGCACAAGTCTGATGCGCAATCCGGCCCCTTATGCCCGGCGGCAGGTGTCAGCTTTCCGACAGCGCCACTTTCATGTCCTTGACCTGATAGATCACCTCGCCATCGGCTTCGACGATGCCATCGGCCACACCCATGGTCAGGCGGCGGGTCTGCACGGCCTTGGTGAAATCCACCTTATAGGTCAGCATCTTGCGGTCGGGGCGGACCATGCCGGTCAGCTTGACCTCGCCCACGCCAAGCGCATAGCCGCGCCCGGTCCAGCCGCGCCAGCCAAGGTTGAACCCGGTCAGTTGCCACAGCCCGTCAAGGCCAAGACAGCCGGGCATGATCGGGTTGCCGGGGAAATGGCAGGGAAAGAACCACAGGTCCGGGTTGATGTCGAATTCGGCCACGACATGCCCCTTGCCGTGCAGCCCGCCATCCTGCGAAATATCGGTGATGCGGTCCATCATCAGCATCGGCGGTTCGGGCAGTTGCGCATTGCCGGGGCCGAACAGTTCGCCACGGGCGCAGGCCAGCAGATCGTCACGGTTAAAGGAAGTCTTGGTCATGGCGGTCATGGCTTGGCCTGCTTTGTCCTTCGGGGCAGAGACCGGCGCTCTGCCAAATGTGATGTTGACCTTGCGTCTAACATTCGGGCCTGCGTTCGCGCAAGGGCGCGGAACCTGCAGGGGTTTGATCTGTATCATGCTTTATAGGCATATTCATGCTATAATGTGAATGTGTAGTGCTGATTGTGCCGCCGCCTATGCCAGACGATTGTCCAGCCAAAGAGGGAAAACCATGTCGCTTCGTTCCATATCTTCGCCCTGCCTATGTGCGGCGGCATTGATTCTTGCCCCCGTTGCGGGGCTGGCGCAGGACGCGCCGGAGGTTGATCTGACCACCTGGCAAACCGGCAATATCGACGATCTGCCCGATGATGATTATGGGCGGCTGGTGCGCTATGGCTTTCAGCTTGCGACCGAGACTTACGCCCATATCGGCCCCGAGGTCGCAGACCCGGCGATGCGCTATGCCGGGAACAATCTGGCCTGCACCAGTTGCCATCAGGACAATGCCACCAAGCCCTATGCGATGCCATGGACCGGGGTTACGGCCGTATTCCCGCAATATCGTGCGCGAGAGAATACGCTGCAATCGGTCGAGGAACGTGTGAACGGCTGCATGGAGCGGTCGATGGCGGGGAAGCCTCTGCCGCTGGACAGCCCGGAAATGCGCGGGTTTACGGCCTATATCCATTTCCTGTCGCGCGGGATTCCGGTCGGTGCGACGGTCAAGGGATCGGGTGTCGAGCGCGTCGCCGCACCTGACCGCGCCGCCGATCCTGTCGCGGGCAAGCTGGTCTATGACGAGCAATGCGCCGTCTGTCATGGTGAAGATGGTTTGGGTCAGCGCAACGGCGAGGCGGGTGATGCACAAGGCTATCTTTACCCGGCGGTCATGGGGGATGACAGCTATAACGACGGCGCGGGCATGTATCGCGTGCTGATGGCTTACCGCTTTATCCTGAACAATATGCCGCAAGGGGCGGATTATACCGCGCGGCAACTGGACGAAGATCAGGCTTATGATGTGGCGGCCTATCTGTCCTCATTGCCGCGGGGCAGCAAGGCGGGGATGGAGAATGATTTCCCTGACCTGCTGCGCAAGGCCCCGGATATGCCCTTTGCGCCATGGGCCGGTGATTTCCCCGCTGAGCAGCACAAATACGGCCCGTTCAAGCCGATCGCCGATTGGCAGGCCGCGCAGGTCAAGGCGCGGACCGAGGCAGAGGCCGCCGAAAAAGCGGCGCAATAAAAGCCAAAGGGCGGGTTTTCCCCGCCCTTTCTCTCAGAACCACTGGCCCGGCTCCATCAGGCCAAGTTCCATAAGCTGATGCGCGTTCCAGCGGAACGGATGTGCGTTGCGCCAGGTGAAATCGCTGATCTCGTCACGCGAACCGGGGTTGCGCACCAGCGCCTTGGCCACCCGGAACGATGCAATCGCAGCGGTCAGGTTGTGGTGCCAGGGGCAGGCATAGGTGTTGTATTCTTCGATGCTGAAGCGGTGATCCGGCGTCACCCGCAGTCCCTTGGCGCTGCGGAACAGCGCGATGCGGTCGATGCGGCGGCGGTCAACGGGCAGGTATTCCTCGAACCGCCAGCGCAGGCCGCCAAAGAAATCAAGCTGGCGTTCCATGTCGTGACCGTCATGGTTCTTGCGGCCCAGCGCGAAATAGCCGGTGCGGTCGAACATGGCATCGGTCAGGCTGACGGCATCGGGGGCGGCGGTCAGGTCGCGGGCGTAAAGGTCCACCACATAGGCCAGCATCGCCGGGCGGCGTTCCTCGGTGTGAAAGGTCAGCATCTCGCCCACGGTCCGCGTTTCCGAAAAGGGAAAGAACAGATATTCGGCGTTATAGGCATAAAACAACCACGTTCCGGCAGGCACGGCGTCGTTGATCGCATTGATCGCATCGACATGAGACGCCGGGCGGCGGGTGTCATATTGCAGGTTCGTGACCTTGGCTTGCAGCGTTTCGGGGATGTCCAGCGGTTGCGGCGACAGCGCAAGAATGTGGCGGAAACCGTTGCGCAGGTGGTGATCCAGCGTCGAGATGGTCTCGACCTCATCTTCAAACAGCAGGATGGCCAGCGGCCCTTTGGCCAGCACTTCGGGGTTGCTGTTCAGCCATGCGTTCAGCGCGGGATGGGTCATTGCAGCATTTCCTCGATGCGGGTCAGGGCGGCGGGCAGGCGGGCGGGATCGCTGGCGGCGGTGTCCAGCAGCGTCGTCAGGATCTGTTTTTGCGCTTCGGGCAGATCGGCGGCATTGATGCGGGCCAAAAGCGGCGCGGGATCGAAGCCTCGGGGCGTGGTTGCCGCTGCCACCGATTGCGCGGCGGAAACGGCGCTGCGGTTGGCTTCGGCAATGGCGGCTTCGGCGGCGTCCTGTGCGCGATCTGCGGCGGCATCGCCGGTTGCGGCCGGGGCGGGCGGCGTGACCTGCGCGGGGGCGGCATCGCTGGCGCGGATGGCGGCATCGGCGGCTGCAGCCGCCTGTTCCGCAGGCGAGGGTTCCGCAGGCGAAGGTTCTGGCGGCGCGGGTGGTGCAGGCCGGGGCAGAGGGCGTGGCTCATCCGCGCGGATGTCGGGGGCCGTCTGCGCAGGCAGGAAGGGCAACAGCGCCCGCAGCCGGGTCATGTCGCCTCCGGCCAGCCACCAGCCTGCCGCCATGGCAGCAATCAGCAAAGGCAGGATCAGGGCGGCGCGTTTCAGCATTGGAACGGGTCTGTTATTACGGTTGCCTGCTCTATGCCACGCCCGCGCCCCGGCGAAAAGCCGTTTTGCCTGCGGCTTGGCGGTTGAAAATCCGAGTATAAGCGCGTATTTTATTCCAGCTTAAAGCACCGGCTATAAAAGGAGTAACGCCATAGCCCGCAGACCCCACCACGCGCCGCCGACCCGTGACACCGGCCCGCGCGTCAATGAACGCATCCGTGTTGCTGAAATTCGCCTGATTGGTCC
This sequence comes from Paracoccus sp. (in: a-proteobacteria), assembly GCF_030538695.1. GTDB lineage: Bacteria > Pseudomonadota > Alphaproteobacteria > Rhodobacterales > Rhodobacteraceae > Paracoccus. Next base: position 32,731 of record NZ_JAUNTN010000012.1, on the reverse strand, counting down.
CGAAGGGGAAAACGTCGGCGTCGTCTCGCCCGCCCGTGGGCTGGAGATGGCGATTGAGGCAGGGCTGGATCTGGTCGAAATCTCGCCCAACGCCACCCCGCCCGTGTGCAAGATCATGGACCTTGGCAAGTTCAAATACGAACAGCAAAAGCGCGAAGCCGAGGCCCGCAAAAAGCAAAAAATCATCGAAATCAAAGAGGTGAAGTTCCGTCCGGGGACTGATACCCATGATTACGAAGTCAAGATGCGCAACGTCATGCGCTTTCTTGAGGATGGCGATAAGGTGAAAGTCACCCTACGTTTTCGTGGCCGCGAGATGGCGCACCAGGATCTTGGCGTCGATCTGCTGAACCGCGTCAAGGACGACGTGGGCGAGGCCGGAAAGGTCGAATCCATGCCCAAGCTGGAAGGCCGCCAGATGGTGATGATGATCGCGCCGCGCTAAACCTGCGCCAGCGATTCGGTTGCGATGCGGGCCGCCCTTGCGCGGCCCGTTTTCATGTTCAAGGATGCCGCCATGGTTCAGATTTTGATTCAGCGCGAAGATTGGGCCGATCCGGCGATTGGCTTGCCCGAATATGCCACCGCAGGCGCTGCAGGGGCCGATATACGGGCGCAACTGCCCGATGGGCCGGTGGTGCTGGCCCCCGGCGCACGGGCGCTGGTCCCGACCGGGCTGCGCATGGCGATTCCGGCGGGATATGAGGTGCAGGTCCGTCCGCGCAGCGGTCTGGCGCTGAAACATGGGGTTACGGTGCTGAACACGCCCGGCACCATCGACAGCGACTATCGCGGCCCGGTCGGGGTGGTGCTGATCAACCTTGGCGACCAGCCCTTCACCGTCACCCATGGCGAGCGGATCGCGCAGATGGTTGTCGCCCCGGTGGTGCCGGCCGGGTTCGATCTGGTCGGGGCGCTGGACCAGACGGCGCGGGGCGCGGGCGGGTTTGGCTCGACCGGGCGGGGGTGAGGCATGGTCCTGCTGGTTCTGCTTGCACTGTTGGCGCTGTGGATCGGGTCGGGCCTGTTGGGCTGGCGGCTGCCCATGCGGCTGGCGGCGCTGACCGGGCTGTGGGCGGCTGTGGGCGGCGTGATTGCGGCCCAAGGCGGCGATTTGCGGCTGTGGTTGGTGCTTGGCGGCGCAGGGGCGCTGCTGGTGGGATATCGCCTGCTGATCGGGCTGGCGCATCGCCATGCGATCCCGCTGCCTGCGGTTGCCCCGACGGGCTTTGACCCTGATGCGCGACTGACAGATACCGAGCTGGACCGCTATGCCCGCCATATCACCCTGCGCGAAATCGGCGGGCAGGGGCAGCGGGCGCTGAAACGGGCGCAGGTGCTGGTGATTGGCGCGGGAGGGCTTGGTTCACCCGTGGCGCTGTATCTGGCGGCGGCGGGGGTGGGGCGGATCACGCTGGCCGATGATGATGCGGTCAGCCTGTCGAACCTGCAACGCCAGATTTTGTTCCAGACCGATCAGACCGGCCAGCCCAAGGCGCAGGCGGGGGCGGCACGGCTGGCGGCGCTGAACCCCGACATCACCGTGACGCCCTTGCCGCGCCGGATCGGGGCGGGCGATGTGGATTTCCTTTCGGGCTTTGATCTGGTGATCGACGGCACCGACAGTTTCGCCGGGCGCGCGGCGATCAACGCCGCCTGCGTGGCTGCCCGCGTGCCGCTGCTGGCCGGGGCTATGGCGCAATGGGAGGGGCAGGTCACGCTCTATGATCCTGCCCGCGATGCCCCCTGCATGGCCTGCATTTTCCCTCAGGCCCCCGCGCCCGGCACCGTTTTGCCTTGCGCCGAAGCCGGGGTGATCGGTGCCTTGCCCGGTGTGATCGGCAGCCTGATGGCGCTGGAGGCAATCAAGACCCTGACCGGCGCGGGGCGTGACCTGCGCGGGCGGATGCTGATTTTCGACGGGCTTCAGACGCAAACCCGGCTGATGCGCCTGACCCGAAACCCGAACTGTCCCGTCTGTGGAAAGGACCACCCATGAACCGCGAACTGACCCATTGGAGCGGCCCTCAGGGCCTGCCGCGTTTCGACCTGATTTCCGATGCTGATTTTGCCCCGGCCTTTACTGCCGCGCTGGCGGAATCCGAGGCCGCATGGGAGGCAATTGCCACCAATCCCGAACCCGCCAGTTTCGCCAATACCATTGCGGCGATGGAAACCGCAGATGAGGCGCTGGACCGCGTGGCGGCGGTGTTTTTCACCCTGTCTGCCGTGGATTCCAACCCGGCCCGAGAGGCGTTGCAGCGTGACCTCGCCCCGAAACTGGCTGCGCATGGGGCCAAAATCGGCAGCGACCCACGTCTGTTTGTGCGGGTTCAGGCGGTGCTGGATCAGGGCGGGCTGACCGGGCAGGATCTGCGCATTGCGGAACTGGCGCTGCGCGGGCTGCGGCGCTCGGGTGCGGGACTGGACGCTGTGGGGCGCGACCGGCTGTCCGCGATCATGCAACGGCTGGCGGCGCTCTATACGGCGTTTTCGCAGAATGTCCTGCGGGATGAACGCGATTTCCTCATGCCGATCCCGGATGACGGGCTGGCGGGGCTGTCGCCTGCGCTGGTCGCGGATATGCAGGCCGCCGCACGGGACCGGGGCCTGCCGGGGCAGGTGCTGACGCTGAACCGCAGCCTGATTGTGCCGTTTCTGGAACAATCCACCCGCCGCGATCTGCGCCGCGCCGGGCAAGAGGCATGGGCCGCGCGCGGCTCAGGTGCGGGCGCAGGCGGGGCGGAAACCGACAATCGCCCGCTGATTGCCGAGATTCTGGCCCTGCGCCATGAACGCGCCCGGATGCTGGGCTATGCGGATTTCGCCGCTTTCAAGCTGGAAACCGAGATGGCGGGCAGCGCCGAGCGGGTTCAGGATTTGCTGGAACAGGTCTGGACCCCGGCCCGCGCCCGTGTGGCGGCAGATCAGGCCGCGCTGGAGGATCTGGCCCGCGATGATGGTGTGAATGACGGCGTTCAGGCGTGGGACTGGCGCCACTATGCCGCCCGTCGCCGGGCCGCCGCGCATCAGTTGGACGAGGCCGGGCTGCGCCCCTATTTCTCGCTGGATGCGATGCTGGGCGCGGTGTTTGACGTGGCGCATCGCCTGTTCGGCCTGAGCGTGGAGCCGTTCGAGGCCCCCTTGTGGTACCCTGATGTGCGGGCTTGGCGGGTGCTGCGCGACGGCCAGCAAATCGCGGTATTTTTGGGCGATTATTTCGCGCGGTCGGGCAAGCGGTCGGGCGCGTGGTGTTCAGCGCTGCAATCGCAGCATGGCATGGGCGCGGGGCAGCAGCCGATCGTGGTGAATGTGTGCAATTTCACCCCGCCCGCCGAGGCAGGTGCAGCGGCGCTGTTGGGCTGGGACGATGTGCGCACCTTGTTTCACGAGTTTGGCCACGCCCTGCATCAGATGTTGTCTGATGTGACATATCCTTCGATTTCAGGCACTTCCGTTGCGCGGGATTTCGTCGAGCTGCCCAGTCAGTTGTTGGAACATTGGGCTGAACAGCCCGAGGTTCTGGACGCACATGCCCGCCATACAGAGACGGGTGCGACCCTGTCAGCCGATCTGCGCGACAAGATGCTGGCGGCGGGCAAGGCTGATGCGGGCTTTGCGACGCTGGAATATCTGCAATCGGCGCTGGTCGATCTGGCCTTGCATCGCGGTGCGCCCGCAGCGGATGCGATGGCCGCGACGGATGCCGTCCTGACCGCGCTGGATGCACCTGCCGCCGTGCCGATGCGCCACGCCACGCCGCATTTTGCACATGCTTTTTCCAGTGATGGTTATTCGGCGGGCTATTACAGCTATATGTGGTCCGAGGTGATGGACGCCGATGCTTTCGCGGCCTTCGAGGAAAGCGGCGATATTTTCGATCCTGCCACGTCTGAACGCCTGCGTGCCACAATCCTGTCGCAAGGCGGCGCGGCCCCGGCGGATGAGCTGTGGCTGCGGTTCCGGGGCGCAATGCCGGGGGTCGGGCCGCTGCTGAAAGGTCGCGGGCTGGCCTGATCGGACAGAAAAATGTTCGGCGTTAGGCTTTTGTGAAGGTTTTCCTGCCATGTTGCCCGAACAAGAGTGATTCTTTTGGGCAACATGGGGGATTTATGCAGATTTTCGGCTTGCTGACCGGGCTTTGGCTGCTGTTGTGGTTGCCGTGGTGTGGCTCCGGCCGGCCTCAAGGCGTGGTGCCAGCCGGGGCCGCGCCAAGGGGCTGGTCACTTGCGGATCTCGTCCATGTCCACGCCCCAGATGGTCGTCTTGCGCATCCACCCTGACTCGCCGCTGCCAGAGACGCGGCAGAACTCGGGCTGGCACTCGCCAAGGCGCATGACGGCGCCCGCTTCGGCGCGGGCAATGACGCTGGCGCCATCGCGGGGGCGGGAATACAGGTCGGCCATATCGGTGGTTACGACCACGGTGCGCACACCTGACAACAGGGCGTAATGCACCCAGCCGCCTTGCCCATCCTGATCGATGACGCGCCGCCAATGGCCGAACTCTGCGATCACCTGCAAGGGCATCCCGGAATGGCGAAACACCCAGTCGATGCGATGTGACAGGCTGGGACCACGCCGGGCGTTGCCTTCTGACCCTTTCAGGCTGACATAGCGCGGCAGCGGCAGGTTGGTGATCGGGCCACGGCTGGGGTCGGGTTGGTCGCCCTGTCGGGTCATGGGCTGTTGTTCCGCCAGAATCCGGCGGGCCTCGTCCATCTGATCCTCGGTCACGGTCAATGTCTGCGCCCCTGCGGTGGGGCCGAATATCACCAGCGCAAGCGCCAGCACCGCGATAAAGCGGAAACGGTGGGTCATCTGCTATCCTGCGTCCAAACGGGGTCTTGTGCCTGCCCCTTGCAGCGGGCAGTTTGCCATAAAACCGCCCCCGAATGGAAGAGGAGGATGCCATGCCCGCCATAAACCCCCGCCAGCGCCTGCGCGTTTGTGTGACCCGCCGTCTGCCTGAGGCGGTCGAAACGCGCATGAAAGAGCTGTTCGATGTGGTTTTGCGCGACGATGATCGCAAACTGTCGCGCGATGAACTGGTGGCGATGATGCGTGATTGCGATGTGCTGGTGCCGACCGTGACAGATCAGATCGACGCAAACATGCTGGCGCAGGCGGGTGAGCGGTTAAAGCTGATCGCCAATTTCGGTGCCGGGGTCGATCATATCGACGTGGCCAGCGCCCGCCAGCGCGGGGTTCTGGTCAGCAACACCCCGGATGTCGTGACCGAGGATACGGCTGACATGACAATGGCGCTGATTCTGGCCGTGACCCGGCGCATCCCCGAGGGGCTGGCCGAGATGCAGGCCGGGCGCTGGCAGGGCTGGTCTCCGACCTCGCATCTTGGCGGGCGCGTCGGTGGGCGGTGTTTGGGGATTTTGGGCATGGGCCGGATCGGGCAGGCGGTGGCCCGCCGTGCGGCGGCCTTCGGGATGCAGGTGCATTACCACAACCGCAAGCGCCTGCGCCCCGAGATCGAGGATGAGTTGCAGGCGACCTATTGGGAAAGTCTGGATCAAATGCTGGCGCGTATGGATATTATCAGCGTGAACGCCCCGCATACACCAAGCACCTTTCACCTGCTGAACGCGCGGCGGCTGAAGCTGCTGAAACCTTCGGCGGTGGTGGTGAACACGTCGCGTGGCGAGGTGATCGACGAAAACGCCCTGACCCGGATGCTGCGGGCGGGCGAAATCGCGGGCGCGGGGCTGGATGTGTTCGAGCATGGGCATGAGATCAACCCGCGCCTGCGCGAACTGCCCAATGTCGTCTTGCTGCCGCATATGGGCAGCGCCACGGTCGAGGGCCGCACTGAAATGGGTGAAAAAGTTATCATCAATATCAAGACATTTGCCGACGGCCACCGGCCGCCGGATCTGGTCGTGCCGGGGATGATGTAAGCTGGCAAGGTGATCCGCGCCCGGATTCCGGGATGCGGATGTCGGGCAGGTCGCGAAGGGTGATCTGCGGTGTGGGCTGATTGTCCAAGCCGCAACGGGGCGGCGGCGCGTGTTAACCGCGCCGTTTACGCTCTTGCCATGCGGTGCCGTCCTCTGACCTCAGCGGTGCGCTGATCTGTCGGGCGCAAGCTGCGGTAACGGGGCAAAAGCGGTTGCCCGTGTCGTTTGGGGGTCTGTCACTTGGGGTTCTCTGGGGCCGTCATGTGTCAGGGGCGGCGCTGCCGTATTCGCCGCCCCGACACGCCCATCACAGGGCCGCCGTCGCTTGCTCCAGCCATGCTGCATCGGCCTGATCCAGATGCGGCGCGATGCGTGCGCGGCAATCCGCATGATAGGCGTTCAGCCAGTCGCGCTCGTCCCGTGACAGTGCCGCCGCGTCGATCAGGCGGCGGTCAATGGGGGCAAAGGTCAGGGTCTGGAAACCGAGCATCTTGCGGCCCGGCTCTGCTTCGGCCTGAACGGTGACGATCAGGTTTTCCAGCCGGATACCAAAGGCTCCTTCGCGGTAATAGCCCGGCTCGTTCGACAGGATCATGCCGGGGGCCAGCGGGATTTCTGAAACGCGGCTGATCCGCGCCGGGCCTTCGTGAACGCAGAGCGCCGCGCCGACGCCGTGGCCGGTGCCGTGGTCGTAATCCTGCCCCGCCATCCACAGCGGTGCGCGGGCAATCGCGTCGATGTCGCGCCCCGCCAGCCCTTGTGGAAAGCGCAGGCGGCTAATGCCGATCATGCCTTGCAGCACGCGGGTAAAGGGCGCGCGCACCGCCGGGTCTACGGTGCCGATAGCGATGGTGCGGGTGATGTCGGTGGTGCCGTCTGCATACTGCCCGCCGGAATCAAGCAACAGCAGGTCGCCTTCGGCAATCTGGCGGTTGCTGGCCCTGGACACGCGATAATGCACGATGGCCCCGTTCGGGCCGGTCCCGCAGATGGTGTCAAAGCTGATGTCTGCAATCCCCTGTTCCGCCCGCAGGGCCTCCAGCCGTTGCACCACGTCGATCTCGGTCAGGCTGCCTGCTGGTTGCCGGTCCAGCCATGCCAGAAGCCGCACCATGGCCACACTGTCGCGGGCATGGGCGTCTTGCATCCCTTTGATTTCCGCAGGGGTCTTGCAGGTTTTCGGCAAGATCACCGGGTCGGGGGCCTTGCTGATCGCGGTGCCGACCTGTTCCAGCAGGTGAAACACTTGCTGCGGGGCGCTGGCCGGGTCAACGCGCACCGGGCCGCTCAGCGCGGCCAGAGCGGGGGTGAAGCCGTCGCCGGGCAGGATCGTGACCTGATTGCCAAGGGCGGCGCGAACCTCGGGGCTGAACTTGGCCGGGTCGGTGAACAGGGTGACGCGGGCGTTGTCCTCGATCACGGCGAAGGCTTGCAGGATCGGGTTGCGCGGGATGTCGGCCCCGCGAATGTTCAGCAGCCACGCAATCGAATCGGGCAAGGTCAGCACAGCGGCGGCCTGTCCGGCCTGACGCAGATCGGCGGCGATGCGGTCGCGCTTTTCCGCAGCCGAGGCCCCCGCCAGCGCATCCGGGTGCAGCCGCGCCAGCCCGACGGGAGGGGCAGGGCGGTCGGGCCAGATCGCATCGACCGGGTTGGCAGGCTCGGCCACAAGCGCGATGTTTTGCGCCTCCAGCGCGGTTTCCAGCGCGGAAATATCCTGATGCGTGTGCAGCCACGGGTCGAAACCCACGCGCCCGCCGTTCGGCAGGGCTTCTGCCAGCCAGTCGGCGGGTTTAGTTTCCGGCCATGGCACCGGCTGGAACGCCGAAGGGTCGGTTTCGGCCTTGACCTGCACGCGGTAGCGCCCGTCGATGAACACCCCGGCGCGGTCTTGCGTCACGATGGCAAAGCCTGCGCTGCCGGTAAAGCCGGTCAGCCAGGCCAGCCGTGCATCGGCAGGGGCGACATATTCGCCCTGATGCGCGTCGGCGCGGGGGATGATGAACCCATCCAGCCCGCGCCGGGTCAACTCATGGCGCAGGGCCTCCAGCCGGGGCAGATGGGCCGCGGGGGTGCTGGTCTGGTCGAAACTTTGAAACATGGGGGCCTTTGGTCAGTGTAAAGTTGCGGGCAGGACGGTCCAGCCCTGACCCTGCCATTGGTAAAGCTGGCCCGGTGCGATGGCATAGGGCAGGTCTGCGGGCAGGGCGGTGCCGATCTGGCGCAGTTCTGCGACAGCTTCGGGGCGGCCGGCATCGCCGACCATCACCAGATTCCGTGCGGCGAACAGGGCTGCCAGACGGGTGGCCTGCATATCCTCGGCCACGGCAGACCAGAAATGATCGGCAAAGAACAGGCTGGCATCGTAGTTTTCGTCCATCTGCACCTGATGCACCGCGCCCGAGGGCTGCTCGGCCAGATTGATCCCGACCTCTTGCGCGTAAAGCGACAGGTTATCGACCGCCTGTTTCAGCAGCGCAGCATCGTCCTGCCCAAGTTCTGTTACATCATCCGGCATCAGCAGCCGGATTTGCTGCGGGCTGTCCTGCGCCAGCAGCAGGATCAGCCCCGGTGCGACCTCGCGGTGCCAGTTGTCGGTGATTTCGGTGTCAGGCACGCCCATATCGCGCAGTTGGGTGCGGGCGTTGGCAAGGAAATCAGCGGATTTCAGCACCGGCAGCAAGCGGGTGGCCGTGGTTTCGGTGCTGTGAACCGGGGTCAGCAGGTTGTCGATGTAATCCGCCTGCCCCTGCGCATCGCGCCCGCGCAGCGCGGACAGCGCATTATCCAGTGCGATATTGGCCTGAAAGCCATTGTCCTGCGCGATCAGCAGCACTTGCCGCGCCGGGTCATATTCGGCGCTGGTCACGCCCGCCCGCGCCTGCGCCAGCAGTGCCAGTTTCGGGCCAAGCGTATCGGCGGATTGCAGGTCGGCAGCGGTGATTTCGATGCTGCGCGATGGCGTCGCAGGCGTATCCGCCCCGCCGAACAGACGTTTCAAAAACCCAAACATGATAGCCTCTTATCAGACAGCGCGTTTCACATTCGCCATGCCAAGCACGCGCGCGCGTTTGCGCGGGTCGGCGTCGAACAGGGCGGCAAGCTGCTCGGTCATCGCCCCGCCAAGCTGTTCCACATCGGTGATCGTCACCGCCCGCTGGTAATAGCGGGTCACGTCATGGCCGATGCCGATGGCCAGCAATTCGACCTGTTTGCGGCGCTCGATCATGGCGATCACGTCGCGCAGGTGGCGTTCCAGAAAGCTGGCCGGGTTCACCGAAAGGGTGCTGTCATCGACCGGCGCACCGTCGGAAATGACCATCAGGATCTTGCGCGCCTCGCTGCGTTTGACCATGCGGCGATGCGCCCATTCCAGCGCCTCGCCGTCGATGTTTTCTTTCAGCAGCCCCTCTTTCATCATCAGGCCAAGGTTCGGGCGCACCCGCCGCCAGGGCGCATCGGCGGGCTTATAGACGATATGGCGCAGGTCGTTCAGGCGGCCGGGCGCGGCGGGGCGATGTGCGGCCAGCCATTTTTCGCGCGACTGGCCCCCCTTCCATGCCCGCGTCGTAAAACCGAGGATCTCCACCTTGACGCTGCACCGTTCCAGCGTGCGGGCCAGCACGTCGGCGCAGATCGCGGCAATGCTGATCGGGCGACCGCGCATCGAGCCGGAATTGTCGATCAGCAGCGTCACCACGGTGTCGCGGAACTCGGTATCCTTTTCGACCTTGAACGACAGCGGCGTCGTCGGGTTCGCCACCACGCGGGCAAGGCGTCCGGCGTCCAGCACGCCTTCTTCCTTGTCGAACTCCCAACTGCGGTTCTGCTGGGCCTGAAGGCGGCGTTGCAGCTTGTTGGCAAGGCGGCTGACGGCGCCGCGCAGCGGGTCAAGCTGCTTGTCCAGATAGGCCCGCAGCCGTTCCAGCTCTGCCGGGTCGGCCAGATCGGCGGCGCTGATTTCCTCGTCGAACTCGGTGGTAAAGACGCGGTAATCGGCGCTGGCCTCGCTGATGGGCGGGGGCAGCTCTTGCGGTTCATCGGTTTCGGACATTTCGCCCTCGTCCGACATTTCATCTTCGGACAGGTCGTCCTGACTGACGGAAGCCTGCCGCTCGTCCTGCGTCTGTTCCTGCGCGCGTTCGGGGCTGGATTCGGACTGTTCGCTGTCCTGCTCGTCGCGGGACTGGTTGTCGCCCGCCTCGGGTTCGGGCTGGCTGTCCTCGTCGGCCTCATCGCTGGCATCGGCGTCGGGATCGTCGCCAAGCTGGTCGCCATAGCCAAGGTCGGCAATCGCCTGCCGGGCCAGCCGGGCAAAGGCAGCCTGATCGCCGGTGGCGGCTTTCAGCGATTCCAGCGTGGCCTCGGCCCTGTCCTGAATGAAGGGCGCCCATAGGTCCACGATATGCTGCGCGGCTGGCGGCAACGGGCGGCCGGTGGCCAGTTGGCGCAGCATCCAGCCCGCCGCGACGGCCAGCGGCACCTCGGATGCGGCGCGAACCTGTGCATAGCCCTTGCGCTGTGCGTCGGCCTCGATCCTTGCGTCGATATTGGTCAGGGCACCGGGCATTTCGCGCCCACCCATCGCCTCGACGCGGGCGGTTTCCAGCGCCTCGTAAAGCTCACGCGCGATTTCGCCGCCGGGCAGATAGCGGCCATGCGTCCCGGCATCATGGTGGCGCATCCGAAAGGCCAGCGCATCCGCTGTTCCCCGCGCCAGCCGGATTTCGTCGGCGCTCAGACGGCGGCTGATCTGTGGCAGGCGCATCGTATCTCCCGCCAGTCCCGAAGGATCGGCGGTATAGGTCACGTTCAACTCGCGGTCGCCGGCAATGGCGCGGGTGGCCTCGGACAGAGCCTTCTTGAACGGATCGGCGGGGTTGTCGGATTTGTTCATCGGGTCATTCGCGCTGTCAGATCGTCAGAAGGCACCATGCCCCTTTCCGCTGGCGGGGTCCAGAAGCGGCGCGGGCGCATCTGTCCGCTTTACGCAGAAATCTTGCAAGATGACGGTGATTCGTGGCTTTTGCAGCACCTATGGGCAAGACGGTTCTTCCGCCGTGGCGGAGGGCGTCAGTCCATCAGTGTGTTTTTATGCTGGCAATGTTTGAACAGACTGTCGTTGTTCTGCCCGCCCATTTCGGCCAGCGTGATGTGCTGCTTGTCCACGCCGGAATCTGATCCGTCGCGGCTTTCCCCGGTGTCGGGGTTCTGGTCGGACCAGTCCAGCACCCATTTGCCAGTCAGCAGGTTCCAGCCGCAATCAATCGTGCTGGCGCTGAGCCTGTCCAATGATGAATAGGTCGAGCCTGCAACAACGATCGCACCGTCACGCTGCGCAATGGTCAGGGTGCGTTCCCAAAATGTGCGGCCAATGCCGATCTGTTCGGCGTGCAGCAGCAGGCTGCCGTTTTCGGCCTGTTCCAGCCAAGGCGTCTGCCCGGCCATTTGTCCCGAAAACACCAGATCCGGCACATGCAGGATCAATTCCCCGGCGCGGTCATCCGGCACGCCCGCAAAGATATACAGGTCAGCCCCGGCATCATCGGCCTGCACCAGAACGGCGCGTTCCTGCCCGATATAGGTGTCGTCCAGTTCCACCTGCACGGCAGACAGCACCTGCGAAATGTCCGGCACCTGCGCCAAGGCGGCGGCGGGTGCAAGGGCAAGGGCGGTCAGCAGGGGCAGGTGCTTCATTGGGGGGCTTTCTCTGGCACATCCAGTTCAAGCACGGCATCGGCGCCGCGCAGGCGTTGGGCAAGCTGTTTGGGGTTTGCGGAAAAAAGGACGTTGATCTCGAACCTGTCCACCGGGGTCGCAAGGCGGGTCTGGATATGCGGCTGAAGGATCACTTCACCATCCAGATAAAGGGTAATCTGCCCGCCGATATTGTTGTTTGCCACCTCGGTGAGCAGGGACGCGCTTTCCGGGTCCAGCGTCACAAGGATGCTGCGGCCGTTGGTGAATGTCTCGGCTGCGCGTTCTGCCTCGATGATGTTCAGGCGGACCCGCTCGGCCAAGGCGGGGGCGGTAGTCAGCAGGGTGGTGGCCAGCAAGGCGATCAGGACGCGTGAAACGTGGTGCATGACGGTTCAGCAGGTGAGGGCGCTGGAAGACAAGCTGTCACGGAACGGGCTTTTGCGCAAGAACGGCTGTGCCTGGGCATATTTACATCTGACAGCCGGTCATGTTTGCGACGATACCGCCAACTGCCGCACCGTGCCACGGTCATGGACCTGCGCCGTCTGTTCAGGCGGCGGTTCGTTCGGCGGCTTCTGGCGTAAGCGCGTATGGCACGCACCCCGCCAAAACCAGAACGCTCAAGCAGAACCCGGCGCGTCACCCCGCCTTGGCAACCACGCTTTCAGGCAGTTCCTCGTCGAACAGGCGTTGATAGAACTCGGCGACGGTCTGGCGTTCCAACTCGTCGCATTTGTTCAGGAAGGTCAGGCGGAAGGCATAGCCGATGTTGCGGAAGATTTCCGCGTTCTGCGCCCATGCGATGACCGTGCGCGGCGACATGACGGTGGACAGGTCGCCCTGCATGAAAGCGGTGCGGGTCAGGTCGGCCACCGTCACCATGCGGGCAATCTGGTCGCGGCCCTGCGCGGTGTTGTAATGCGGGACCTTGGACAGCACGATGTTCACTTCGGCATCATGCGACAGATAGTTCAGCGTGGCGACCAGCGACCAGCGGTCCATCTGGCCCTGGTTGATCTGCTGGGTGCCGTGATAAAGGCCGGTGGTATCGCCAAGCCCGACGGTGTTGGCGGTAGCGAACATGCGGAAATATTTGTTGGGCGTGATGACTTCGTTCTGATCCAGCAGGGTCAGCTTGCCATCCGCCTCCAGCACGCGCTGGATCACGAACATCACATCGGCGCGGCCTGCGTCGTATTCGTCGAACACGATCGCGGTGGGGTTGCGCAGCGCCCACGGCAGTATACCCTCATGAAACTCGGTGACTTGCTTGCCATCCACCAGCCGGATTGCGTCCTTGCCGATCAGGTCGATGCGCGACACATGGCTGTCAAGGTTCACCCGCACGCAGGGCCAGTTCAGCCGTGCCGCCACCTGTTCGATATGGGTTGATTTGCCGGTGCCGTGATAGCCCTGGATCATCACCCGGCGATTATAGGCAAAACCCGCCAGAATCGCCAAGGTCGTGTCGGGATCGAACTTATAGGTCGGGTCCAGCTCGGGGACGCGGGCGGTGCGCTCGGCAAAGCCCTTGACCTTCATGTCGCTGTCGAGGCCGAACACCTCGCGCAGATCAATGTCTTCGGTCGGTTTCGCGTTTTGATCCAGATCCGCCATGGCACAGCCCTTTCCCTTATCCGCGAAGTGATGCCGGATTCGGGCGGGCGGCGCAAGGCAAGCCGCGCGGCAATTTCAGTGCCGCGCGGCCAAAGCGTCAGGCCAGCAGGAAATCCGAGGCCGAAAGATCCGCCAGATCGGTATGTTCCAGCCGCAGGGTGAACCCGTCATGGCGCAGCACCACGTCGTTGCCGTCCTGTCGCGCGCTGGCCAGCAGGGCGTCAGCGTCACTCAGCCCCTCGATCAGCAGGCGGTCGGATTCATTAGCGGCGGCGTTGAAGTCCTCGACCACGACGCTGCCGGTCAGGCCCTGCACAAAGACGAACACATCATCGCCATGCCCGCCGTTCAGCCGGTCGCCATTGCTTTCAGCGTAAAGCCAGTCGTCATGCTCGCCGCCATAGATGCGGTCCGCGCCCGCGCCGCCGCGGATGGTGTCCGCGCCCTCGCCGCCGATCAGCAGGTCCGCGCCCGCCGTGCCTCGGATCAGATCATCACCGGCCATGCCGAACACGACCTTGCCGGTCAGCACGTCATTGCCGCCGGTGCCTTCGGTCGCCTTGCCGAAGCGCAGGTCGTGATCGCGCCATTCGAACAGGCTCCAGCGGTCATCCTCCAGCCGGTCGTGATGGATAGAATAATCCGCCACGGTTTCAATCCCCAGGAAACCGCGATAGGCGAATTCGATGTCCTCGATATTCTCGGCCAGCGTCACGCCGTCCTTGCCGACGATCACCAGCGTGCCGTCCGAGAGGCGATAGGCGCTGTGATCCTCGGGGCGGCCCTGCACGCGCAGGGTGTCATAACCTTCGCCGCCGTCCACGCGGTTATAGCCGCTGCTGACGCGGATGCGGTCATCGCCCGCGCCGGCGTCGATCCAGTCATTCCCGCGCCCGTCGCCCAGCAGGTCGTTATACTGCGTGCCGATGATAAAGGCCGGTGCGCCAAAATGATCCGAGGTTGGTGCGGCCTTGTCCTCGACCCATGTGTTCCAGCGCAGATCCGCGCCAAGGTTCGACACAATCATCACGCTGTCGCGCTCGGTGAACTCATAAAAGCGGGAATCGCCGATGCGGCGGATGGCATCGGTTGCGACGCCGCCGATATGCGCCCACCACGACCCGGCAATGTTCAGCAGCGAATCGACCGCAAGACTGATCGCCGCCACGCTGTAGGAACCGTCAAAGATCACGAGATTGTCGGTGCTGGTGGCGTAATTCGTGTCCGGGTTGGACAGGAACGGATCGGCGGCAGCGATTGCCTCGGCAATGGTGGCATGATCGCCCGCCGCGCGGTGAACCACGTCGTTTTCATAGCCGATGTTCAGTACCCGGTCGGGGTCGTCATAGATCACCGGAACGGCATGGGCGACATAATCCGCATCCGCGAAGAACCCATCCGCCAGTGTATCTGCGAAACGCGCCATGATATTGGCGTAACCCGCGCCAAGGCTGTAACCCGTCACCAGCACGTCATCCCCGGTCAGGCCCAGCGATTGCGCATAATCGCGCAGCGCCTCCAGCACCGGGATCATGGATTCGGCCATCTCGCCGGTGTTAAGCTGCGTATAGTCCAACACGTCCAACAGCGAATTGGTGGCGGTAAAGGATACCGACAGACGCACCACATTGCCCGCCGCGTCGCGCTCTTCCAGCAGCAGCAGTTGCGGGCCGGACTGGGCAAAGCCATAGATCGGGCTTTCCATCATCACATAGCCGTCACGGTCGATATGGGCGGCGGGGATGCCGAGGGACAGCGGGTCGATCTCGGACCATGTGGCGGGCAGCGACATATCAATGGGCGAGCCGGTCAGCGTGCCTTCACCGATCAGCTTTTGCAGCCCCTCCAGTGCCTCGCCGGTCGGGATGCCCGCGAAACTTTTGGTCGCGGAATAGATTGCAAGCTGATGCGACAGGGCGGCCAGATCGGCGGCCTCGGCGGTGGTATAATCCTTGTAATCAAAAGCGCCCATCATTTCCTCCCTGATGGTTTGCCGGGGCGTCTTGCCCCACACGGTTCAGTTTTGCATTGCGACGGCGTTATGGGGATGTGACGTGGCGTCATAGGTTTGGGGATAGGCGAGGCGGGACCGATCCGTTATCTGCGCGGGCCTTGGGAACAAAAGCGCGGGTTTCGCGTTTCCCTGCGTTCCAATTCAAGGAGATCAGAGCATGAGCGGTTTGCTGGCGCTGTTGGATGACGTGGCGGGGATCGCCAAAGTGGCGGCGGCCTCGATTGACGATGTGGCGGGGCAGGCGGCCAAGGCCGGGGCCAAGGCGGCCGGGGCGGTGATCGACGATGCCGCGGTGACGCCGAAATATGTGCATGGGTTTTCCGCCGCGCGAGAGGTGCCGATCGTCCTGAAAATCGCCCGAGGCTCGCTGTTCAACAAGATCGTCATTCTGTTGCCGGTGGCGCTGCTGCTGTCGGCTTTTGCGCCTTGGATCATTTCGCCGCTGCTGATGCTGGGCGGGGCCTATCTGTGCTTTGAGGGCGCGGAAAAAGTCTATCATGCGCTGGTTCCGCATCACGATGACGGCCCGCATTTGCAGGTGGTCGGTGATGAGGTCAGCCTAGAGGAAGCCCGCGTCAAGGGCGCGATCAAGACCGATTTCATCCTGTCAGCCGAGATTATGACCATCGCGCTGGCCACTATCCCGACCAATGATTCGCTGTGGATGAAGGCGCTGATCCTGTTTGTGGTTGCGGTGGCGATCACGGTTGCCGTCTATGGGTTCGTCGCGCTGATCGTCAAAGCGGATGATTTCGGCCTGCATCTGGCGCGGCGCGAAACCGGCCCGACGGCGGCGCTGGGGCGCGGGATCGTGCATGTGATGCCGGGGTTTATGAAAGTGCTGACCGTGGTTGGCACCGCTGCGATGATCTGGGTTGGCGGCAATATCGTCATTCACGGGCTGCATGAGCTGGGGATGCACCAGCCCTATCAGTGGATTCACGACATGGCCGAAGCCGCGGCCCATGCGGTGCCTTCGGCTCCGGGGCTGGTGAATTGGGCGGTCACGGCGTTTTTTGACGGGATCTTCGGTCTGATTCTGGGGATAATCCTGATCCCGCTGGCGCAATTCGTGATTTCGCCTGTTCTGGCATTGGTGATGCCGGGAAAAGCCAGCGAAAACAGCCACTAAAAGCGGGGTTGATTTGTCATAAAACTGTCACAATACTGTCGCGGAATTGTTGCATTGCCGGGTCAGACCTGCCCGGCAATTCCAACCCCGATGGGAGGACAGATATGACCCGCTTTTTCGCGACCTCGGCCATTGCGCTGATCGCTTCGCTGACGGCCGCGCAGGCCAAGACCGACATCCAGTGGTGGCACGCCATGGGTGGCGAGCTTGGCGCCAAGCTGGAAGAAATCACCAAGGGCTTCAATGAAAGCCAGGACGAATATAACATCGTCCCGACGTTCAAAGGCACTTACCCGGAAACCATGACCGCCGCGATTGCCGCTTTCCGCGCCAATCAGCAGCCTGCCATCGTGCAGGTGTTCGAGGTCGGCACCGGCACTATGATGGCCGCCAAGGGCGCGATCAAGCCGGTTTACGAACTGATGCAGGAACAGGGCGTGGCATTTGATCCGCAGGGCTATCTGTCGGCTGTTGTGGGCTATTACACCGACACCGCCGGGAACATGCTGTCGATGCCGTTCAACAGCTCGACCCCGATCCTGTATTACAACAAGAACGTCTTTGAAAAAGCTGGACTGGACCCGAACACGCCGCCCAAAACCTGGGCCGAAATGGAGGAGTTCAGCAAGAAGATCAAGGAATCCGGTGCGGCAAGCTGTGGTTTCACCACCGGCTGGGTGTCGTGGATTCAGACCGAGAACTTCAGCGCCTGGCACAACCAGCCGATTGGCACCGAGGAAAACGGCTTTGGCGGGCTTGGTGCCCGGCTGACCGTGAACGGTCCGGTGCAGGTCAAGCATTGGGGCAACCTGAAGCGTTGGGCTGACGAAGGCGTGTTCAAATATGGCGGCCCGGTGGGCGGCGACAACGCGCCCCCGCTGTTCTATTCGCAGGAATGTGCGATGATTATGAACTCGTCCGCCAGCCGCGCGGGTGTTCTGGCCAACGCCAAGGATTTCGAGGTCGGCTTCGGGATGCTGCCCTATTATGATGATGTCGAGGGTGCGCCTCAGAACAGCATCATTGGCGGCGCGACCCTGTGGGTGCTGCAAGGTCGTCCGGCCGAGGAATATGCCGGTGCGGCCAAGTTCTTCGAATATCTGTCCTCGCCCGAGGTGCAGGCGGATTGGGCGTCCTTCTCGGGCTATCTGCCGATCACGCAGGCGGCCGCCGAGGCGCAGGCCCCGTTCTTTGCTGAAAACCCCGGCGCCGATACCGGTCTGCGTCAGATCACGCTGAACGAGCCGACCGCCAATTCCAAGGGCCTGCGTTTCGGCAACTATGTCCAGATCCGCAACATCATCGACGAAGAGTTCGAGGCGATGCTGTCCGGTTCCAAGGACGCGCAAGGCGCGCTGGATGGCGTTGTGGAACGCGGCAACAAGTTGATCACCGAGTTCGAAGCGCAGAACAAATAAGTCGCTGAATTGACAAGGGCCGGGCCGCGTGATTACAGCGGCCCGGCTTTGCCGTTGAACCTCTCACGCTGCCCTGACGCCTCTGCCGAAAGCACGCCATGAAACGCATCACCTTTAACAACCAGCTTTTGCCATGGCTGCTGCTGTTCCCGCAGCTTGCCATTACGGCGGTATTCTTTCTGTGGCCGGCCGGGCAGGCGATCTGGCAAAGTTTTCTGCAACAGGATGCCTTTGGCCTGCGGGTGACATTCGTTGGGCTGGACAATTATTGGGCGCTGCTGCGCAGTCCTGAATATCTGAACTCGATCAAGGTGACGGCAATTTTCGCGGTGCTGGTCACGCTGCTGTCGATGAGTTTTGCCCTGCTGATGGCGCTGGCGGTGGATCGGATGATCCGCACCGCGCGCGGTTATACCACGCTGCTGGTCTGGCCCTATGCGGTCGCGCCAGCGGTGGCGGGGATCATGTGGTGGTTCATCTTTAACCCGACCGTGGGGATTCTGCCCTATATCCTGCGTTCGGTCGGCTATGACTGGAACCACATCAGCGACAAAGGTGACGCCATGACGCTGGTGGTCATTGCAAGCGCATGGAGCCGGATCAGCTATAACTTCCTGTTCTTCGTCGCCGGTCTGCAATCCATTCCCGCCGCGCTGCGCGAGGCTGCGGCCATCGATGGGGCGGGGCCGGTCAAGCGGTTCTTCACCATTACCCTGCCGCTGCTGTCGCCCACGACGTTCTTCCTGATGGTGGTGAATATCGTCTATGCGATGTTTGAAACCTTTGGCGTGATCGACGCCACCACGCAGGGCGGCCCGGCGCAGGCAACGAATATCATGGTTTACAAGGTCTGGTATGACGGCGTGATCGGCAACAATCTGGGGTCCAGCGCCGCGCAATCGGTGATCCTGATGCTGATTGTCATTGCTCTGACCGTGGCGCAATTCCGCTGGATCGAGAAAAAGGTGGCTTACTGATGGTCGAACATCGCCCCCTGCTGCAATTTCTGGCGCATCTGGTGCTGATTTTTGGCGTGGCCATCGTGGCGCTGCCGGTCTGGGTGGCGCTGGTCGCCTCGACCCATACCGGCACCAGCTTCATGTCCGGCACCGTGCCGATGTGGCCCGGCCCGCATCTGGTCGAGAATTACAGCCGGATGCTGGACGGCGGCCTGTCCACCAGCGGCACCCCGCCCGTCGGGCCGATGATGCTGAACAGCCTGTTCATGGCGCTGGCCATCGCCTTCGGCAAGATCGCCATTTCGATCCTGTCGGCTTTTGCCATCGTCTATTTCCGCTTTCCCTTCCGGATGTTCGCATTCTGGTGCATCTTCGTTACCCTGATGCTGCCGGTCGAGGTGCGGATCATGCCGACCTTTAAGGTGGTGGCCGATTTGGGGATGCTGAACAGCTATGCCGGGCTGGCCATTCCGCTGATTGCCAGCGCCACCGCGACCTTCCTGTTCCGGCAGGTCTTTCTGACCATGCCGGACGAACTGACCGAGGCCGCCCGCATCGACGGCGCAGGCCCGATGAAGTTCTTCTGGGACATTCTGATGCCGCTGTCGCGCACCAATATCGCGGCGCTGTTCGTCATCATGTTTATCTATGGCTGGAACCAGTATCTGTGGCCGCTGCTGATTACCACCGATCCGAAATATTACACCATCGTTGCGGGTATCAAGCGCATGGCTGCTGCCGTGGATGGGCTGCCGCAATGGCATCTGGTCATGGCGACCGCCGTCCTGGCCATGCTGCCGCCGCTGCTGGTGGTGATTTTCATGCAGCGGCTGTTCGTCAAGGGCCTTGTGGAGACTGAGAAATAATGGCGCAGATTACCATTGATAGCGTAGGCAAGGTCTATCCCGGCGGCACGCGGGCGATTGGCGATGTGAATATCGACATCGCGGATGGCGAGTTCATCGTGCTGGTTGGTCCCTCGGGTTGTGGGAAATCGACGCTGCTGCGGATGATTGCCGGGCTGGAAAGCATCACCGAAGGCACGGTCAGCATCGGCGGGCGCGTGGTGAACGAGGTGGAACCCGCCGACCGCGACATTGCGATGGTGTTCCAGAACTATGCGCTTTACCCGCATATGACGGTGCGCCAGAATCTTGCCTATGGTCTGAAAAACCGCCGCACCCCCAAGGCCGAGATTGACCGCCGCGTTGATGAAGCCGCCGCCATCCTGCAAATCGGGCCATTCCTTGATCGCAAGCCCCGCGCCCTGTCCGGCGGCCAGCGCCAGCGCGTCGCCATGGGCCGCGCCATTGTGCGCGAGCCGGCAGCCTTTCTGTTCGATGAGCCGCTGTCCAACCTCGACGCCAAGCTGCGCGTGACCATGCGGCTGGAGATCAAGGCGCTGCAAAAGCGGCTTGGCACGACCTCGATCTATGTC
This sequence comes from Paracoccus sp. (in: a-proteobacteria), assembly GCF_030538695.1. Lineage (GTDB taxonomy): Bacteria > Pseudomonadota > Alphaproteobacteria > Rhodobacterales > Rhodobacteraceae > Paracoccus. Next base: position 12,542 of record NZ_JAUNTN010000012.1, on the reverse strand, counting down.
ACCCACGATCAGTTAGAGGCGATGACACTGGCCGACCGGCTGGTGGTGCTGTCGGCTGGCCGGGTCGAACAGATCGGCACACCGCTGGAGGTCTATCGCCGCCCGGCATCTGCCTTTGTCGCCGGTTTTATCGGCAGCCCGGCAATGAACCTGATCCCCGCCAGTGCCGTGCCGCACCTGCCCGGCAGTGCTCATGCCGGACAAATCGGCATCCGACCCGAAGATCTGCATATCACGCCGACCGGCCAGATCGAGCTGCGGGTCGAAGCGGTTGAGGAACTCGGTGCGCAAAAGCTGGTGCATGGCCGGGTCGGTGGTGAATTGCTGACCGTCACCCTGCCGTCAGATGTGGCGACAAGCGAAGTGCTGCGCCTCGACGCCCCGCATGAGGCGATCCATCTGTTCGATGCAGAAACCGGCAATCGTCTGAACTGAACCGGGGCAGGGGGGCTTTGCCCCCCGTCCTTCGGACTCCCCCCAGGATATTTATGGACAAAAGATGGCCGTATCTTTTGTCCCCAAATATCCCCGCCGGAGGCAAAGGGGGCGCAAGCCCCCTTTCTTACATCGCCGCCAGTTGCGCCAAGGCCGCCCGCAGTCGGGCGATGTCCTCGTCCAGCGCGGTCAGCTTGGCCTGTGTTTCCTCGATTACCTCGGCATCGGCGTTTTCGACAAAGCGCGGGTTCGACAGTCGCCCGCGCAAGCCGCCTGCGTCTTTTTCCGCCTTGGCCGCAGCTTTTTCCAGCCGCGCGGTTTCCGCAGCCACGTCGATCACCTCACCGATGGGCAGGGCAAAGGACGCGCCCGAGGCGGCAACTGCAATCATGCCCTTGCCCGCCGTGCCATCGACGGGGGTGTTCACGCGGGCCAGCCGTTCGATCAGCGGGGCATTGGCGGCAAGCGCCTGTCGCGCCGCTGCGTCTGCCTCGGTCACGATCAGGTCCAGTTTTGCGCCCGCCGGAACGCCCATCTGCGCACGGGCCGAGCGCACCGATTCAATCAGCGTGATGACCCAGTTCATTTCCCGGTCCGCGTCGGCGTTAATCAATTCCGCACCGTATTCCGGCCAGTTGCCATGAACCAGCATCCCCGCACGGTCGCCGGTCAGGGACCAGAGTTCCTCGGTCACGAACGGCATGATCGGGTGCAGCAGGGTGTAGCACTGATCCAGCACCCAGCCCATCGTGGCGCGGGTCTCATCGGCATAATTGCCGTCAAACAAGGGCTTGGCAAACTCGACATACCAATCGCAGACCTTGCCCCAGACAAAGGCATATAGCCCCGTCGCCGCGTCGTTGAACCGATAGGTGGCCAGCGCCTCATCTGTTGCCATGCGAATCCGTGCGACCTCGCCAATGATCCAGCGGTTCACGGTATGCTGCGGATTGGGCCGCGCGCCGCCGCCGCGCACGCCGTTCATCTCGGCAAAGCGGGTGGCGTTCCAGATTTTCGTGACGAAGTTCCGGTTGCCCTCGACATGCTTCGGCCCCAGTTTCGGGTCGCGGCCCATGGCGGCCATGCTGGCCAGGGTAAAGCGCAGCGCGTCGGCCCCGAAATCGTCGATCAGGGTCAGGGGATCAATCACGTTCCCCTTGGATTTCGACATTTTCGCGCCTTTTTCGTCGCGCACCAGCCCGTGAACGTAAACCGTGCGGAACGGCACGTCGCCCGCCACCTCAAGCTGCATCATCATCATCCGGGCGACCCAGAAGAAGATAATGTCGAAGCCCGTGACCAGAACATCGGTCGGGAAATAGCGTTGTAGTTCCGGCGTATTATTCGGCCAACCCAGCGTTCCCAGCGGCCAGAGGCCCGACGAAAACCAGGTATCCAGCACATCCGGGTCGCGCCAGACGGGATAGACCAGATGCGTCGGGTCTTGCGACAGGTTGTAATCGGCCAGCGCACGGGCCAGCGTCTCGATGGCCTCGTCGCGGTCGGCAACCTCGATGATGCGGCTGATTTCCAGGGGTTGCGGCAGGCTGGCGTTATCGTCGCGGAAAAGCTGCGTCACATCGTCGAAACTGGCTGCGCAATGCTGGCGTTCGCCGGTATGGACGATACCATCAGCCAGCAGACCGAACAGTTCCACCTCATCCAGCGCGCCGTCGCCCTCGTCATCGGTGAAGCTGTCGATGCGCAGGTCCAGCCCATACCAGACCGGGATCTGATGGCCCCACCAAAGCTGGCGGGAAATCGTCCACGGCTCGATATTTTCCAGCCAGTTGAAATACACCTTTTTGTGCTGCTCCGGCAGAATCTCGGTGCGGCCGTCGCGGACGGCCTCCAGCGCCGGGCCGACGATGCGTTGCGTATCGACGAACCACTGATCGGTCAGCATCGGCTCGATCACCACGCCCGAGCGGTCGCCAAAGGGCTGCATGATCGGTTTCGCATCGACCAGCGGGCGGCGTTCCAGATGCTCGGCACCGGTTTCCTTGTCGATGTCCTTGTGCAGATAGGTGACGGCCAGCTTGTCTGCGTTGATCTGGTCGATCACCCGCTGGCGTGCCTCATAGCGATCCAGCCCGCGCAGATCCTCGGGGACAAGGTTCACGGTCGAGACATCGCCCACGTCCTCGCCCTGCGCCGCGCGGGACGCAATCGCTGCGCTTTCGGCATAGGACAGCCCGTCGCTGCGCATCGCGCCCTTGGTATCCAGCAGCGCATAAAGCGGAATCTTGTTGCGGATCGCCACGGCATAGTCGTTGAAATCATGCGCCCCGGTGATCTTGACCGCGCCCGAGCCGAAATCGGGGTCCGGGTATTCATCGGTAATGATCGGGATCAGGCGGCGGTGTTCCTTGGGACCGACAGGAATTTCCACCAGCTTACCGACAATCGGCGCATAGCGCGCATCACCCGGGTGAACGGCCACCGCGCCATCGCCCAGCATGGTTTCGGGGCGGGTGGTGGCGATGCTGATATAGTCGCGGGTTTCGCGCAGGGTGACGTTACCATCCGCGTCGCGCTCGACATATTCATAGGTTTCGCCGCCCGCCAGCGGGTATTTGAAGTGCCACATGTGGCCGGGGGTCTCGCGGTTTTCGACCTCGAGATCGGAAATGGCGGTTTCAAAATGCGGGTCCCAGTTCACCAGCCGCTTGCCGCGATAGATGATGCCTTTGTTATACAGATCGACAAAGACCCGGATCACGGCGTCGTGGAAATTGCCACCTTCGCCCTCGGGCGCGCCGGGTGCGCCGGACATGGTGAACGCATTGCGTGACCAGTCGCAGGATGCCCCCAGCCGTTTCAACTGGTTGATGATCGTGCCGCCGGATTCCTGTTTCCACGACCAGACTTTTTCCAGAAACGCCTCGCGTCCGATGTCGCGGCGGTTCGGCTCGCCCCGTTCGGCCATCTGGCGTTCCACGACCATCTGCGTGGCGATGCCCGCATGGTCCTGACCCGGCTGCCACAACGTATCGAACCCCCGCATCCGGTGCCAGCGCACCAGAATATCCTGTAAGGTGTTGTTCAGCGCGTGGCCGATATGCAGGCTGCCGGTGACGTTCGGCGGCGGGATCATCACGGTGAAGGTTTCGGCGCGTTTGGCATTGGCCCCGGCGGCAAAGGCATTGGTGCGTTCCCACGCGGCACTGATGCGGGCCTCGGCACTGGTGGCGTCGAAACTTTTATCCATGGTCATAGCGGCATCCTTTTGGCTTGCCGCCGATTTACCCCAAGCGCAGGGCAAGGCCAAGCGCCGTTAGCCCATCTGCGGGCCGATGATGGCAAACCATGCGCCCTGCGGGTCTTGGGCAATGGTGATCCAGGCGCCGCCCGGCACCTCGCGCGGGGCAAGCTGGATCTTGCCACCGGCCTCAGCGATCCGCGTGGCGGCGGCGTTGATGTTCGTCACACCGAAATAGGGCAACCAATAAGAACCGGGCGCACCGGCCAGCCCCATGAGGCCGCCAATATCCGCACCATCATGGCGGAAAAGCTGATAAAGGCCCATCTCGCCCATATCCAGCGCCGCGCCCTTGGTCCAGCCAAAGTGCTTGGCGTAAAAGGCCAGTCCGGCGGCGGGGTCGCTGGACATCAGTTCATGCCAATGACCATGCCCCGGCGTTTGCGGGTCAAAAGCGCTGCCGGATTCCGCGATCTCCTCGGGGGTCATGGCGGACAGGTCGGGTTGCAAAAGGCCAAAATATGCGCCCTGTGGATCAGCCAGAACGGTATAATACCCGGTGCCGGGAACCTCATCCGGCCCGGCCAACAGCTTTGCGCCATCCGCCTGCATCGCCCGGCAGGTGGCCGCGCAATCATCCACGGCAAAGCAGATCAACCAATGCGGCATGTCGCTGGTCGGGGCCAGCCCTGCAACCGGAACGTCGCCCGACTGCGCCAGCCGGTAATCGAAGCCGGGCATTCCCGCATTGATCACCTGCCAATCCAGAACGCGGGCATAAAAGGCACCCGCCTGATCGGGGTCCGTGGTGTTCAGCTCATACCAGAAGGGGGTGCCTTGGGCCATGGAATGTTCCTTTCGCTGGCCCTTTGATAGCAGAAATCACGCATAGTCGCTAGGATTCGGTCGAACGGTCCAGCCTTGTGGACAGGTGGATCAGGCTTTCGCTGGACTTCACGCCGGGGATATTGCCGATCTGGTCCAGCGCCGCATCCAGCAATTCGGTCGAGGGCGCCCGCACCAGCACCAGCAGATCGACGCGGCCGGATGTGGTGTTCACCCGTTCGACCTCTGGGATGGCGCGCAGGCGGGACAAAAGCGGCGCAAGGGCGCGTGGCTCGATCGACAGCAGCACCGAGGCGCGGATTTGCACCGCCCGCCCGCCCGGTCCCAGCCGCAGGGTATAGCCGGCAATGGTGCCGTTACTTTCCAACCGTTCCAGCCGGGCTTGCAGGGTCGAGCGTGCGACCTTCAGCCGCCGCGACAGCACCGCCAGCGACAATCGCGCGTCCTGAGACAGCAGGCTGACGATGGCGCGGTCCAGATCGTCCATGATTTCCCCGATATAACGAAGTTATCGTCATAATAACGATAGTTTGTCATAAATCCACCATTTCCATCGGTGAAAATGGAACCCATATGCCGCATTCTCGTTCCTATCCCCGTATGCATAAAGGACACGCGCATGGGACAAACCCGAACCGTCTGGAAGAACCCCGCCGAGATCGTGGCCGAAATGGCCCCCCTTGATCCGGTCATCGCCTTTGCGCCGACCGTGTTGCAGGAAACGGCGCGGCGGTTCATCGACGGCTTTCCGGGGCTTGTGACCTATGCCGTCAAGTCGAACCCGGATGCGGCGCTGATCCAGAGCCTCATCGCCGCCGGGGTCACGGGGTTTGATGTGGCCTCACCCGCAGAAATCGACCTGATCGGGCGCATCGCACCCGCAGCCGCGCGGCATTACCACAACCCCGTGCGCGGGGCCGAGGAAATCGCCCATGCCGCGGCGGCGGGCGTCACCAGCTATTCCGTGGACAGTCATTCCGAGCTGGACAAGCTGATCGGCGCGATCCCCGAAGGGTCCGAGATTTCGCCGCGCTTCAAGCTGCCGGTGATGGGGGCGATCTATGATTTCGGGTCAAAGTTCGGGGCCGCGCCGGAACTGGCGGCGGAACTGCTGGCACGGGTGGCCAAGGCGGGCTATCGGCCCTCGCTGACCTTTCACCCCGGCACGCAATGCGTCGATCCGGCCGCGTGGGAAACCTATATCCGCACCGCCCGCGACATCTGCGACATGGCGGGCCTGCGGGCGGAACGGCTGAACGTCGGCGGCGGCTTCCCCTCGCATCGTGTGACCGAGGTTGAACCCGATCTGGAAGCCATCTTTGCCCTGATCGGCACCACCACGACCGAGGTCTTTGGTGCCGACGCCCCCGCGCTGGTCTGCGAACCGGGCCGGGGCCTTTGTGCCGACGCTTTCACGCTGATTGCCCGCATTAAAGGGCTGCGCGATGGGGAAAACATCTTCCTGAACGATGGCGTTTATGGCGCTCTGTCGGAAATCCCGCTGGTTGGCAATCTGTCCCGCATCGAGGTGCTGGACCCGCAGGGCCGCCCGCGTCAGGGCGAAGCCGTCCCGCGGGTGATCTTTGGCCCGACCTGCGATTCGGTGGACCGCCTGCCGGGAGAAATTCCGCTGCCTGGTGATCTGGCCGAGGGGGATTACATCCTGTTCCACGGTGCCGGTGCCTATTCCATGGCGACCAACACCCGCTTTAATGGCTTTGGCAATTTGCAGGTTGCAACGGTGCTGGCGCTGCATTGATCGGACGGTGGTCTGGTTTTTGATCTCGGCTGCCTCCGGCGGGGATATTTGGGGACAAAAGATGGCATGGTTCACGAATCATCCATAGCGCAGCATCCCTTAAGATCGGGTTAACGCGCCTAATCTTTTGTCAAAAAATATCCCCGCCGGAGGCATCTGCCCGTAGGAAAGCGCGGCGGTCAGCTCAGCGGGCCGCCGTCGGCGTCATCGCCGCCTTCGGCCACCAGCAGGCCATAGTCGGGAATAATGACATGGCGCAGCCCGGTCAGGGTGATCAGCCCGTCGCGTTTCAGGCCAGACATCTGGCGGCTGACGGTTTCCAGCGTCAGGCCCAGATAATCGGCCATAGCTTCGCGGGTCAGCGGCAAGTCAATTTCGATCCCGTCCAGCCGGGTGGTGCGGCGGCGGGCAGCTTCGCGCCGGGCAAGAATGGCGAGGAATGAGGCGATCTTTTCCCGCGCGGATTTGCGGCCAAGAATCAGCATCCATTCCCGTGCGGCGTCCAGTTCGTCCAGCGTCATTTGCAGCAACCGCCCGCCAAGCGCGGGGGTGCCGCTCAGCAGCGATTCGAACGGGCGGCGGCGGAAGCAGCACAGGGTAATGTCGCTGACGGCCGTTACGGTGTAGGGGGTGCGGTCCCGGCCCGGACGGCCAAGGAAATCCGATGGCAGCAGCAGGCCGACGATCTGCGTGCGCCCGTCCTCCAGCGTTTGCGTCATGCTGGCCGCGCCGGACAGAATAGAGGCAACGAAGTCCAGCCGGTCGCCAGCCCAGACGATGACCTGCCCGGCCTGAAAGCTGCGGGTGAACTTGGCGGCCTCCAGCCGGTCCAGATCATCCTTGCCGCAGCCCGAGCAGACCGCACGGAACCGCACCGGGCAGTCGGCGCAAGGTTCGGCACCGATCCGCACAGCATGTTGCTGGCCTTCATATGGGTTGATTTGTGTCAAGGTGATCTCGCGCGTTTGTCCGCATAGATACGCGCATGAAGCATGAATCGCAACTCATGCGGCTTGGGCTGTTTGATGCCCGTGTGCCGCGCTACACGTCTTATCCGCCCGCCACGCAGTTCAAACCTGTTGTTGGCGAAGGGCAATTTCTGGATTGGGTCCACGCCATCCCGGCGGGCGGGTCGATCTCGCTTTATCTGCATGTGCCGTTTTGCCGCAGATTGTGCTGGTTCTGTGCCTGCCGCACGCAAGGCACCCAAAGCGATGAGCCGGTGCGGGCCTATGCGCGGACCCTGCTGGACGAGATTGCGTTGCTAAAATCCCATATGGCATCGGGGGTTACGCTGTCGCGCCTGCATTGGGGCGGCGGCACGCCGACGATGCTGCCGCCGGATCTGATGCGCGAGGTGGCGGGCGCGGTTTTCGATGCTTTCCCGCTGGCGGATGGCGGCGAGTTCAGCGTCGAGATTGACCCGAACGAGATCGACGATGCCCGCATGGATGCGTTGGCAGATGCAGGGCTGACCCGCGCCAGCATCGGCGTTCAGGATTTCGACCCCGAGATCCAAAAGGTCATTGGCCGCGACCAAAGCTTTGAGATCACCCGCGCCGCCGCTGATATGATTCGCGCGCGTGGTGTGGCCAGCCTGAATGCCGACATCCTGTTTGGCCTGCCCTATCAGACACCGGAACGAATCAGTGCCTCGGTCGAGAAACTGCTGAGCCTGCGCCCTGATCGTGTGGCGCTTTACGGCTATGCGCATGTGCCTTGGATGGCCAAGCGCCAGGTGATGATCCCCGGCGAGGCGCTGCCCGACCCGCAAAGCCGTCTGGCCCTGTTCAATGTGGCCGAGCGGCTGTTCCTTGATGCGGGTTATGACGCCATCGGCATCGACCATTTCGCGCTGCCCGGTGACGGGCTGGCGGTGGCGCAAAAAGCCGGGCGACTGCGGCGGAACTTTCAGGGTTATACCGACGATCAGGCGGTGGCGCTGGTGGGGCTTGGCGCCTCGTCCATCTCGCGCTTTCCGCAGGGTTATGCGCAGAACGCCCCCGCGACTGGCGCCCATGTCGGCAAGGTGCGGGATGGGCATTTCTCGACCACGCGCGGGCATGTGTTCTCGGACGAGGACCGCTGGCGGGCGCGGATTATCGAGGCGCTGATGTGTGATTTTCAGGTGCAGAATGCCGAAATGATTGCTGATTATGGCATGACGGCAGAGCAGTTGGCGGGGCTTTATGCGCCAGTCGTGGAACGCTTTGGCGAGATGGTTCAGGCCGACGCGGATGGTCTGCGCATCCCGGAACCCGCACGCCCGCTGACCCGGATGATCGCGCGGATGTTTGACGCCTATGACATGGAAGCCAAGGGCCATTCACCCGCAATCTGACGGATGTTCGGGCAAGAACAACGCCGCCTGCATTGGATTGCAGGCGGCTTTTCAGTGCGTGTGATCTGCCTTGTCGGCGCAGCCATGCGTGTCTGATTCAAGCTGGATGGTGGAATGGTCGATGCCATGCCGGGCCAGAATCAGCTTGGTCTGCACCAAAAGCTCCGGGCCGTCGGCCAGATCATAGAGAACAAGGTGCATTTGTGCCGAAGCCCGGCGCTCGTCGATCTGCCACAGGTGCAGGTGGTGCAGGTCGGTGACGCCGGGCAGCGCAAGAATCTCGGCGCGGATCGCATCATGGTCCAGATGCAGGGGGGCGGCCAGCATCATGTTGCGCCAGACCGGGCCGATTTCCTGCATAACATGCCAGATAATGACCGCTGAAATGCCAATGGTGATGATCGGGTCGGCCATATGCCAGCCAAAGGCCCAAATCAGCCCGCCGCCGATGATAACTGCAACTGAAACCCCCGCATCGGCAAGGTTATGCAGAAAGGCTGCCCGCATATTGCTGCTTTCCTGCGCCACCCGGAACACCAGCGCCGCCGTGACCAGATCAATCACCAGCGCCAGTGCAGCAAGGCCCATGACAAGGCCGCCTGCGACTTCGGGCGGGTTGTTCAGGCGGGTCAGGGCCTCGACTACCAGCCAGACCGAAATCAGGATCAGGCTGATATAATTGACAAAAGCCGCGATGATTTCGGCCCGGCCCCAGCCAAAGGAATAGGCGGGCGTCGCCGGGCGGCGGGCAAGGTGGCGGGCGCCAAAGGCAAGGATCAGCGCCCCCGCATCGGACAGGTTATGCACCCCGTCCGCGATCAGCGCGGTGGAATCGGCCCAAAACCCGCCAGCGACCTGTGCCACGGTCAGGATCAGATTGACCGCGATGGCCCAGATAATCGCGGTATCGCTTTGCGGTATGGCGTGGCTGTGGCCGCCGTGGTCATGCGGGCCGTGGCTATGGCCGTGGTGATTTCCGTGCGACATGCCGGCTTCCCCCTCGGTGTTGTGGCGAAGGTTTGCCCGATCCGGTGGCGCGGGGCAAGAGCGATGCAGACAGGTAAGTTTTCAAGTGCTAAGATTGTTTTGGTAGAAATATTTTTTCTGAATATTAAAGATATACAAGTGAGTTGGCTGTGGGGTCGGAAATGGATATGCGCAGGTGGGATATGTTATTAATTTCCCTGTTGCTGTTGGTTGTTCAGCCTGCCTTTGGCGATTCGTAGCGATGGGCTGCCACAGATACAGAAAGGCACTCGTTCACCAAAGGAACGCGGGTCACGGCATATGATGTCATCAGTTTTCGCGAAGCCGTCGCTATCGTCTATGATACAGCGGATCAGGGCATCAGAATTCGTATGGGTTTTTGGTCTGATGGATTTTATAATATGGGAGTGATAGCATGCCACTTAATGACAATATGCTGTATGGATATTGTTTTCTTTTGGGTGTTGGTTGGTTGACATTGGTCTCGGTCTAATTTGGTATGAAATAGATTTTGGGTCAATTGAAAAAGCAGATATGAAGTGCGATAGATTTGCCGAATGCCAAATCACAAGCATCCTGAAAATAGGATGGGGCAGATGGTTCAGTTACCGATCTACGCCGTAAGCGGGGCGTCAGTGATGCGATCATATATAAGTGATCGACCAAATATGGTGGTATGGGTGTCGGCGAACCTAAGTGTCCGGGGGGCTCAAAGAGGGGAATGATCCACCTAGGATCAGGACCCATAAATCTGCTTGAGCGGGGAGAGGCGGGATGGTTCAAGCTCGCAACTGTGGGAGGGATGATGAGCGAGCTTTACTGGTTGACGGACGAGCAGATGGAGCGGCTGCGGCCGTTCTTCCCAAAGTCCCGCGGCAAGCCTCGGGTCGATGACCGGCGGGTGCTGAGCGGGATAATCTTCATCCAACGCAATGGGTTGATGTGGAAGCACGCGCTTTTGGCCTATAGCCCGCCGAAGATGCTCTACAACCGCTGGAAGCGGTGGAGCCGGATGGGCGTGTTCGCCACCATCATGACCGAACTGGCCGCACAGGCGCAGGAGGCGGAGGTCGTGATAATCGACGCGACCCATGCGAAGGCGCACCGGCCGGCGTCGAGCCTCGTGGTTCAAAGGGGGGCGGACGGCTGATCGGGCGCACGAAGGGTAGGCTGAACTCGAAACTGCACGTCCTGGCTGATGCGAAGGGCCGCCCGATCCGGATGTTCCTCGGCCGGCCAGACCTCGGACTACATCGGCGCGCGGGCACTTCTGTCCTCCACTCCTCGGGCTGCGGCACTGCTTGCAGACCGGGGCTATGATGCCGACTAGTTCCGCAAGGCGCTGATCGACATGGAGATTTCGCCGTGTATTCCGTCCCGGAACGGCAGGAAAGACCCGATCTCGCACGACGCCGACCTCTACCGACAGGGCCACAAGATCGAGAATATGTTCGCCCATCTGAAGGACTGGCGCCGCATCGCAACCCGATACGACCGATGCCCGATCCTGTCCCTCTCGGCCTGCGCCCTCGCCGCGACCGTCATCCATTGGTTGTGAGCCCTGACTCTAGAGTAACTGTTGACCGTTTAGATGCTTGACAATACGGCGTTGAAAATATCTACTTAGAAAAAGTAGCAACGTCCATTGGCAAACGATAGGTGTGCGTATTTGGTAACGGGTCACGCGATGAGTAACCGGCGGGTGTGTCGCGTGATTGGCTGTTACTGAGTGATCACGCGTTATGATGAGTTCATCAAGACGATCCTCATGTTGCGTAGGTGGTTAAAAGTTGGCGTTGTGCAACCAGAGAAGCACCACCGCAGATCACGTTGTCCAACTCGCTCAAATAGGCCAAGTTTTAGTCCAGGGTTTCGCTCACGTTGGATAAACGTTGGGAAAATATCTCAAGCGATTATTTTTTCGAGCGCCGTGAGTTTGCATTTTGTTATGATGTTTTATGCTATGGTGCGTTTGTTGGACGGCTCTTAGAGGATATGGTTATTCTCTCTAGGGAAGCTTTGGCGCTGCTGTTGACGCTGCAATAGAGATTCCAGAGTGGGACATGTAATGGCCGCAGTGCTGTTAAAAGGTGATGGTGCCCAAAAGTTCACGGGCATTCTCTAAGGCGAAGTCAGGGTTGATGTTCAAGGATAGGGTCAGTCATGTGTCAGTGGGGCGGTTCCCGCCTATGGTTCAGCCAAGCAGGTTTTTTGGCCTGTTCCAATATAGGCAGAGGCAAAACGGGTGATCGGTAAAGGTAAATTGTGCCTTTGTGGGTGAAACTCTTAACTTGCCGTCGTCTCACTTTTGGGGGCAGCCCTATCCCGAAGAATGTTTCTGCATCAGATCGGATAATGGATCGAGCCGTCCTGAACCGTGATCCAACGCAGCTCGGTGAACTCATCAATGCCCCATTTGCCGCCAAAGCGCCCGTAGCCCGAGGCTTTCACGCCGCCAAAGGGCATCTGCGCCTCATCATGCACGGTCGGGCCGTTCACATGGCAGATGCCGCTTTCGATCCGGCGGGCGACCGCGAGGGCGCGGGTGACGTCGCCGCCGAAGACCGCCGCCGACAGCCCATATTCGGTATCATTGGCAATCCTGATCGCCTCATCCTCGGATGCGGCGCGCACGACCGTCACGACCGGGCCAAAGGATTCTTCGGCATAAAGCCGCATCGCGGGCGTCACCTTGTCCAGCAAGGTTGCGTCCATGATCGTGCCCTCGATGCGCCCGCCTGCGGCGAGGGTCGCGCCCTTGTCGGTCGCGTCGGCGACCAGTTCGCCCAGCCGTTTCGCCGCGCCGTGATCGACCACCGAGCCAAGCGGGGTCTGACCCGCAGCCGGGTCTCCGGCGACAAGCGACCGGGCCTTTTCCGCCAGCTTTTCGACAAAGGCATCCGCGACCTGATCCATGACGACGATGCGTTCGGTGGACATGCAGATCTGGCCCTGATTCATATAGGCCCCGA
>NZ_JAUNTN010000033.1 GCF_030538695.1 Paracoccus sp. (in: a-proteobacteria) | reverse complement strand
GGCCGCCTGCCGGTCCGCCGACTTCACCGGCACGAAACGCATCGTCGGGCGTGTCACCGCTTCGCAAATCGCCTCGACATCAACGGCATCGGTTTTACCCCGCTTCACGTAGGGCTTGACATAAGAGGGCGGCATGACACGGACCTCATGGCCAAGGCATGCAAGCTCCCGCGCCCAGTAATGAGCCCCGGCGCAGGCTTCCATGCCCACAAGGCAAGGTCTCAACCGCGCAAAGAACACCAGAACTTGCGACCGCCGCAATTGACGACGGCAGACGACCGCACCTTCTGGGTCCACTCCATGAACTTGGAAGACATTCTTGGCCAGATCGAGGCCGATAGTGGTAGGTTGCTCCATGGATGGCTCCTCTCAGCTGCGTGCTTTCACAGACCCACCATGGCACAACGCGATGCCGTTGATGGGGCCATCCACACCATCAATGGTGTTCACGGGCTCACTCATCAAGCACCTTCAGACGCTTGGCTTCGGACACCGTCATCCCGGAATACTTCGTCTTCCAAGCATAAAAAGTGCCTTCCGACATGCCGTGCTTTCGGCACAGATCCGCACACCTCGCGCCAGTATCATGCTCCGACAAAATGCTGATGATCTGCTCCTCGCTGTATCTCGTTCGCTTCATGCTCCGTCCTCTGCTTGGGCCGGACTCTCGTTGCAGATGAAGGAAAAATCCCGTGGCAGGTCACCATATATTTCTTGCAATTTTTGAAAACTATACCACCATAAAGATTCCCCTATATCGAAAACACTTCCTAATCTTGCCCTTAATAAAAACTCATCGCACATAAACCGCTGCTACGCCGACCCGCAGTTGCCCTCCGACCTCCTGTGTAATTCCCGCAAAGAAATCCTCGGCGCTGGTGCCGTTCAGGCGGGGAATGGTTTGCAGGCGGTTCGGGGTGGCGAGGGCCATAATGATCTGATGCGTGTCGCGCACTTGGCCGTCACGGGCGATGGGGATGTCGAAGCGGCTGCCGGCGACCGAGCCGACCAGAAAGCGTCGCAGATCGTGGACCACGCCGTTGTCGTCGATCAACAGCAGTGTCGTGTGAAAGCCTGCGGTGCCGGTCAGCCTGCCGCCCAGGTTGCCGCCGCTCGCAATGTCCTGCGCGTCCAGTTGCAGGGCAATGCCGGGCAGTGGATAGCCCGGATCGCGGCGGGCAAAATCCAGTGCCGGGCATTGGCGGCGGTCCAGCAGTGTGGGCTGTTCGGTGATGTCGGCGGCAAGGCCCTGCGTCAGATCGTGCATCAGCAGCGAAATCCGGCGGTCATCGGCGGCCATGACGTTAAGCTGCACCTGATCTTCGCCCAAGCGCGACGGCAGTGCCAGCAGGCATGGCTCGGTCAGGCGCTGGCGGATACGATCGAGCAGGTCTGCGATCAGCGGGTCAGGCGGCGGCGCGTCCTCATCCAGCGCAGGAAGCGGAACATCCGGCTGTATGGCGGCTTGATCGGGCAAAACCGGCGTGCCGGCAACGGCCAGGCTGCCGACGGTCGTCGGTGTCAAAAGCAGATCGGTAACCGGCATCGGCGGATCGTCCGAGGGCGGGGCCGCCTGTTCCCCTTCGACCTCGCTCAGCGAGGTGAGGGGCTGCGTCATGCTGGTCTGATCGGTTGGCGCGGGGCCGACGAGATCCAGCCGCAACTCACCCAAAGGCGGGGGCGGGCTGGCGGAATGTCCCGGTTGCCAGATCAGCGCGGCCACGGCGGCCCCGTGCAGCGCAACCGACAGACCTGCCGCGATCAGCCAGCCCCGGCCCCATCCCGCGCCCTCGATCATTCGCCCGCCTGACCGCGCTGTGTGACAAGGCGGATCTGCCGTCCGGCCAGTTCTGGGCTGCGCAGCGCCTGCATCAACTCGCCTGCGGGCAGGTCGCGGTCGGTTGCCAGATGCACCGGCGCATCGCCCGGCGGCAGGGCAGCGCCCAGCAGTTCGGGCGCGATGGCCTGTCCTTCGATCCGCCATTCGCCGCCGCCGTGCAGCTCCAGCGTCAGGGGCGGCAGGGTGCCAGCGGGCAAGGCGACCGTCTCGGGCAGGATAATACCGGCAGGGACGGGGCGGTTTTGGCCCGACAGCAGAAAAAAGAACACCAGCAGCAGCACGATATTGATAATCGCCAGCGCAGCCTCGGCACGGGGGCGGGCCGGACGGGGTGGCAGGTTCAGGCTCATCCGGTGCTGCCTCCGTCGGCGATCTGAACGGCAGTGATGCCGCGCAATTGCAACGCCTCAAGGACCAAGATGACGTCGCGCACCGGCACATCGGGCCGCAGCACGATCAGCAGATGCGGCGTGCCCAGATCGGCCAGTGCATCGGCCAGCGCGGGCAGTTGATCCAGCGCGAAATGCTGCCCGCCCGAAACCAGCCCGGTGGTGCCAAGCGTCCAGATCGCTGTGCGGCGCGCATCCATTGCGGGTTCTGCGGGGGTGCTTCCCTCGGTCGCGGAATCGGCGCGACCCGACAGTTGGCCAGTGCGGAAATCCAGCATTGCAAAGGGCGTCAAGTTGGCCGTCAGCATGAAGAAGATCAGCAGCTGAAACAGCATGTCCGCCATCGCCGTCATCGGAAAGGCGCGCGGCATTGGCCGGGCGGGCAAGCCAAGCCCCTCCGGCGGTTCCGAAGTTTGCAGCGCCAGCGCCACGGCTTAGCGGGCCGCAGGCACGGCGACCTGTCCGTGAATGGCGGTCGAAACGGCGAGTTCCATCGACTGCCGCTCAAGCTCGATCCGACCTTCCAGCCAGGCGGCGACGAAATAGGCGACCAGCGCGATGGCCAGCCCGGTGGCGGTGGTGGCCAGCGCCGTCCAGATGCCCGAGGCCAGAAGGCGCGGATCGGCCATATCCTGGCTGAGCGCAAGGTTGCCAAAGGCGTCGATCATCCCGATCACGGTGCCCAGCAGACCCAGCATCGGCGCCATCTGCACCACGGCATCCAGCAGCCGCATCCACGACCCCATCTGGATCAGTTGCGTCAAGGCCACCTGCCGGGCCAGATCCTCGCAATAGCTGGGGTCGGCGGGGCGGGCGCGCAGGCCGGACATGGTGGCAGACAGCACACGGGGCAGAACCGCGTGGCTGGCGGTGGCCTTGCGCTGCGCTTCGTCCGGGCGGCCGTTCAGCCAGTCGTCGAGGATCGCCTGCGCCAGTTTATGCTGGCCGACGCCCATGCGCGCGAATTGCATGATCTTGAAGATTGCAATCGTCACCGTCAGCACGGACAGCAGCCCAAGCGCCACAAAAACGGCCAGGCTGATCGCTGGCAGGTCGGTCGGAAATGAGGACAGCATCGTTTACAGACCGAAATCAATGTCGCTGCGGCTTTGGGTTTCCAGCCCGGTCAGGCACTGGCCGCGCAGATCGGTGCCGTCTTGTGCCCGGCATTCGGCAACGTCATTCACGACGATCCGCCCGATGGCTGTGCAATCCGTGCCCGGCAGTTCGAACATGGCAACCTTGGTCTTGCCACCCAGAAGCGTGCCGAAATCCAGAATCGGCAGCGCCTGCACCATCCCGTTGCTGTCGAAAATGGCGACCTGCCATGCCGCGCGTTCCAGTGTCTGTTCCAGCCGGCTGGTCGTCACCATCGTCAGGCGGCAGCCCTGATTTTCGGTCGGGGTGGCGGCATTCAGCTCCAGCATCAGAACCGGACTGTTCGTATCCTGTGCGAAGGCAGGGGCAGGCGTGACCAAGGCCAGCGCCGCAGCGAGGCAAAGCCGGGGTGAAGAAAACATCGAAATCCTTACCGATAAACGCCGATCATGGGCAGATTGTAGAAATCAGGCTGCTGCGACAGGCCGGTCTGCTGCGGGACCGGATCGGGCGCGGCGGCATAGGGCAGCAGGCCAAGGCTGTTGTCGGCATTCCTGTTCATGCGCGGAAAGGCGGCCAGCAGTTCCGGCGCGGCGGGGTTGGCCGCAGGATTGGCAGCAGTCGGCTTGGCCGCAGCGGCTGCCGTTGGGACCGGCACATCCGGGATGTCGGGGGCTGGTTGCGTCTGCGGGGCCGGTTCGGCCAGCAGGGGCGCGACAGGCGGTGCGGGCTGCGTGTTCGGGGCGACCCGTTCGACAGCAGGCCGGATCAGCGCCGCCTCGGCCGGGATATTCGTCGGACGGTCGGCAAACTGTGCAAAAGCCAGCGCCGCTGCTGCGGTTGCCAGTGCCGTTGCGCCAAACAAAACGGTTTTCATCGCCATATCCACCTTGGTCAGTTCAAAATCTATCATTCATGGGCTAGATGCTCAATCGCCGGATATTGCGAATGTTAAGAATATGCGCCTGATCCTTGTTGCCCTGCTGGCCGGAGTGATGCCTGCCGCCGCGATGGCGGGGCTGCGGATGTGCAACCAGTCCTATGATGTGCTGAACGTCGCGCTGGCCGCCCCGCAGGACGATCAGTTCGTGACGCGCGGCTGGTGGCGGGTCGCGCCCAATCAATGCGCCAATCTGCTGCGCGATCCGTTGCAATCGCGGTATTATTACCTGTTCGCGACCGATGTTTTCGGTAATGAGGTTCTGTCCGGCGCGGTTCCGATGTGTGTTGCCACCCGGCGGTTCCAGATCGACCAGCAGCAGGATTGCCTGCTGCGCGGCTTTCTGGATGCCCGCTTTATCGAGGTTGACACACAGGATCAGCCGGAATGGACCGTATTTGTAACGCCCCGGCCACAGTGACAGAATGAGACGCCCGCTTCGATCATATCCCCTGCTTGTCCCGGCCTTTGGGCTTTGGGCGGGGCTGGCGCAGGCTGATGGCGGGCTGGTCATCTCGGCCATTCCGCTTGAGGAATTGTCCACTCAAAGCACCGTCATTGCGCCCGTTTCGGCGGCTCCGGGGACGTCGGGCCTTGCGCTGATGGCGGCCGCGCCGCGCGCTGATCTGCCCCGGCCTTCGGTCATTCTGGGTGATCTGGCCGTGCTGATGACGATGGCGGAACGTGGCCCGCTTGGTGTGCCCTTTCCGCAGCGCGAGGCGATCCGGGCGCGCGATGCGGGTATGTTCGACCGGTTGCTGATGCAGGGCGCCTTTGACCCTGACCCGCCCCGCGTTGGCGCGGCTATTCAGACCGAACTGGCGCGGATGAACTGCTATTCCGGCGGCATTGACGGCGATTGGGGGCGCGGCTCTGTAACGGCGTTGACGCGATATGTCGATGCGGGCGGCGCGGCGCAGGCAGGCAGCGCGCCTGATCTGGCCCTGTTTCGCGCGGTGGCGCGTGGCAGCGATGTGACCTGCCCGGAACAGCGCGTCGTCGCCCCTGTCGCGCCTGCTGTCTCGCGCAGTGGCGGGACGACCAGCCGTAACCCGGCGGCCTCGACGCGCCAGACCGAGGCCGCCAGACGGACAGCCCCGGCCGCAGCCTCCACAACCGCACCCGAACAAGCGCCTGCTCAGCAAGGCAGCAGCAGGGGCATCGGACGCGGGCTGATGGGGGCCGGGGTGTTCCGCTGATGACGCCGCCGCCGGTCGATCCGCGTTTCCGGCAGATGGGCCGCGGTGCGCGGCGCAGGCGTGTGCGGGCGCAGGGGTTGCGGTGGGGGGCGGGTGTCATCGCGCTTGGCGTCGTGGTGGCGCTGGGCTGGCGCTATGTCCTGCCCGACATCGGCTGGCTGCGCGGTGGCGATCTGGATCAGACGCTGGTTCAGGTCGAATCGCAATTCGACATTGCCCCGGTGGTGCGTGCCGATACCTTCACCGACATTCCCGGCGATCCGCTGATTATTCCGCCCCCGACCGAGCAAGAGGCGCGGCGCGATGTCTCGCAGCTGCCGGTGCCGACCGGGCTTGCGGGCGACCCGCGCCTGATCGGGCGGCGCGGGATGCTGACCCGGCTGGACAGCCGCCTTGTGCCCGCCGACCGTCAACTGGTCGCCAGCCTGCCCTCGACCCGCGAGGAATTCGCGCTGTTTCAGGCAGAGCGAGGCCGCTCGGGCCTGTTTGCCGCCCATGCCGCCAGTCTCGATCTGCCCGAGGCGCTGGCCGATCAGCGCATGACCAGCAGTGTCAGCTTTCTGCGTGATGCCGGGCTGCGCAACCCCCTGTGGCGCGACATGATCCTTGAGGCTGCGCTGGATATTTCGACCGAGGATCTGCTGGTCAGCAACGGGATCGAGCATGCGCAGGCCGCACGTCTGGCGGCACGGCTGAACGAGGCGTCGGGGCATGACGGCAACCTGCGCGCCGGATCGGTCCTGGCGCTGCGGTATCGCCAGATCGGTGCGGCGAAAGACATCGTGCAGATGACGCTTTACGGGCCGGATGGCTGGATGGCCTCGGTCGCGCTGTCGGCGGCGGGGCAGATGGTTCCGGCGGCGGATGCCTGGGTCGATCAGCCCTTGCTGGCACAGTTGCAGGGGCGCGAGGGCGCGGGCGGTCAGCGCCTGCTGGACCTGATCTATTCCACCGCGTTGCGCAACGATCTGTCTGCGGAAATCGCTGGCGATGTGATTGCGATGATGGCGCGGGTGCATGATCTGGACCGGATGGCCGATGATGAGGACCGGCTGACGCTGATCTTTGCCGAAACCGCACCGGGCGCCCCCCCGGCGATCCTGTTTGCCGGGATCAGCGGGCCGGATGGCGACCGGCTGTGCTATGTCGTGCCCGCCCCGGAAGGGGCCGAGTGCTTTACCCCCTCGCAGACGGCCAGCGTTCCGCCAGCGATGGTGCCGCCGGTTGCCGGGGTGCTGTCGCTGCGCTTTGTGCCGCCAGCACCGGATGGGGCCGATGATCCTGCGCGCGGGCGTATCGTATGGACGGCCCCTGCGGGTGTGCCGGTGCTGGCCGTGGCCGATGGGCAGTTGCGCCCCGGCACGGATGGCACCAGCGCCGAGATCACCCACCCCAACGGCATGGTGTCGCGCTATGCCGGGCTGGGGGCGCTGTCTGACAGCGCCGCGCAGGGCGGCACGATCCGTGCGGGCACCGCCATCGGCACGGTGGGCGCGCAGGGTCGTCTGGTGTTTCAGCTTATCAGCGATGGCGCGGCCATCGACCCGATGCCGCTGCTTAGTGGCG
Source organism: Paracoccus sp. (in: a-proteobacteria) (assembly GCF_030538695.1). GTDB lineage: Bacteria > Pseudomonadota > Alphaproteobacteria > Rhodobacterales > Rhodobacteraceae > Paracoccus. Next base: position 16,984 of record NZ_JAUNTN010000033.1, on the reverse strand, counting down.
TGGGCGAGGTGCGCGGCTCGGACGCGGCAGAACTGCTGGTGGCGCGGATCATCACCGTGGAAAGCGCCGGAAACCCGCGCGCCCGCAACCCGCTGTCCACCGCGACCGGGCTGGGCCAGTTCATCGAATCGACATGGCTGCGGATGATGCGCAGCTATCGCCCCGATCTGACCGCCAGCCTTGACCGGGCCGCGCTGCTGAACCTGCGCTTTGACCCCGATCTGTCACGGCAGATGGTCCGGCATCTGGCGCAGGAAAACGAATCCTTCCTGCGCGCACGCGGCCATCAGATCACACCGGGGCGGCTGTATCTGGCGCATTTCCTTGGGCCTGCCGGGGCGGATCAGGCCCTGCGCGCCAGCCCGCAGGCGTCGGTCTTGCAGGTCATGGGTCCGGCGGTGGTGAACGCCAACCCGTTCCTGCGCAACTATTCCATCGCCGATCTGCACAACTGGGCTGACCGCAAGATGCAGACTCGTGTGGCCTCGACGGGGCAACTCGCCGTGCCAGAAACGGTTATTCCCACCGCTATACGCGAATACATTGCCGCAGTGGATCATCTGCGGTTGTAATTTCGGGGTAACATGCTGCGAGAATGCCGAAGAAAATCTGGAATCATTGTTCAGAACAATTTGAATGGCTGTTCGCCCGTGCAAAAGCGGCTTATTGAAGGGTCGTCGCACCCTGCGTCTGGTTCTGTCTGTCTGTGATTGTATGCGTATTCCGATGACCCCTGATTTCCGTTTCATCATTCGCCGTCCCTCTTGTGCTTATCTGTTGCTGACCACGGCGCTGATCGGCGCTGCCTCGCTGGCCTTGGCCCCGACGCCTGCCTGGTCGCAAATGTATCTGGACAATGTGGACAAGACGAATGGTGTCGTAGACCCCGGTAGCGGCGACTGGTCGGCGTCGGATGAGATCTGGTCCGATGCGAATGGTCAGAATCACGCCGCACTTCCCCAAGGCGGCACTGGCATCCTGCAAGCGGCGGATACCACCCCGGTCACGCTGACGGTTGTCGGCACTGTCCGACCCGGTGTGTTGCAGGTCACGGCGGGCGATTTCACCCTGACCGGCGATCAGATCGGAACCAGCAGCGATATATGGGAACTGAATGCCGGTGCCGATCTGGTGCTTGAGGTTGGGGCAACCCTTGGCGGAACACTGACCGTTGCAGGCGATGGCACCGTGCATTTCACCGGGGCACAGGCGGATATGCAGGGGGTGACCGTCGCATCCGGTGCCACCTTGCGCAGCGATGGCACCACCGCCGGAGCTTTGCAGATCGAAGGCCGTGCCCAGCTGGATGGTCAGCACGAGGGCGCGGTTATGGTTGCATCCGGTGGCGTGCTGACGGGCAGCGGTGCGATCGGGCAGACGCTGGATAACCAGGGTGACGCGCGGATCAGCGGCTCGGTCGGGCAGATCGAGAATCAGGGCACCTTGATCACTACGGGCAACCTGACCACCGAAAAGTTGAATATTAACGGCGGCACCGTCAGGGTTGCGGCGGGTCATACGCTGACGGCAACCGACCCGTTCGGCACAGTGAACAGCGCGGCACTGAATGTCATGGGGAATTTGGTCAGCGATCTGGAAAATGCGGCGGGTGGCGCGGTCACGCTGACGGCGGGCAGCCAGATCGACGGCGCGGTTCAGAATGACGGCACGCTGTCAGGAAGCGGCAGCATCAACGGTGACCTGACCAATACCGGCACGGTGGATGTGACGGCAGGCAATACGCTGACCGCCAATGCCACCACCAACAGCGGCGCGCTGAATGTTGCTGGCACATTAACCAGCGATCTGGAAAATGCGGCGGGCGGCACCGTCACGCTGACGGCGGGCAGTCAGATCAACGGCGCGGTTCAGAACGACGGCACACTGTCAGGAAGCGGCACCATCAGCGGCGGCCTGACCAATACCGACACGGTGGATGTCGCTTCGGGTGCTTCTTTGAATGTCGAGGTCGGCACATTCACCAACAGAGGTCGTGTTTCCGTTGCAGGTGATCTGGTGGTGACCGATGGGCTGACCAATAACAGCGGCGGTCGTCTGGCGCTGGATGGCGGCACGGTTACGGGTGCCGTCAATAGCCGCGCAGGCAGTCGGATCGAGATTGCATCCGACAGTCGCATCGCCGGTAATCTGACCAATGCCGGAAGGCTGGATGTGACCGGCACGGCGGACGCGCGGTTGGATGTGACCGGGCATACTCTGACGCATTCCGGCAATATTACCAGTTCGGGTGGTGGACGGCTGACCCTGGCGGCGGATCAACTGATCCTTCAGGGAAGCGCCGTGGATACCGCTACGGTCGGGTTAGAGGGCGCGATCACCAACCGGGCGCAATTGAACGTCTCGGGCGATCTGGTGCTGACGGGTGATCTGGTCAACGAAGCGGGCGGTGTGACCAATGTTACGGCCCTGCTGGACGCAGATGGTTTTAATGTAACGAACCATGGTCGGCTTGAGGTCGCGTCTGGCGGCGAGATGCAAGACATTGCTACGCTGACGAATACAAACATTCTGACAATCAGCGATGGCGCAAAGGTATCAGCGGACAGCATCGCAAACAATGGCGGCACCCTGACCCTTGCCGGAGACCTGACCGGCAAGCTGACGAATGAGGCAACCGTAAATCTGACTGGCGGCACCCTGACCGGCGACCTGACGAACGCGGCAGGCGGCACGGTAACGCTGACGGCGGGCAGCCGGATTGACGGGGCGGTTCAGAACGATGGCACGCTGACCGGCACTGCGACCATCACCGGCGACCTGACAAACAGTGGCACGGCCACGCTGGCAGGCTCGACCGGGGCGATTGAGAACAGCGGCACTTTGACGACCGGTGGTGATCTGACCGCGACGACTGTGACGAACGACGGCACGGTGAATATCACGGCGGGTAATACGCTGACGGCGGACAGCACGACGAACCGCAATGCGCTGAATGTCGCGGGAACTTTGGACAGCGACCTGACGAACGCGGCAGGCGGCACGGTAACGCTGACGGCGGGCAGCCGGATTGACGGGGCGGTTCAGAACGATGGCACGCTGACCGGCACTGCGACCATCACCGGCGACCTGACAAACAGTGGCACGGCCACGCTGGCAGGCTCGACCGGGGCGATTGAGAACAGCGGCACTTTGACGACCGGTGGTGATCTGACCGCGACGACTGTGACGAACGACGGCACGGTGAATATCACGGCGGGTAATACGCTGACGGCGGACAGCACGACGAACCGCAATGCGCTGAATGTCGCGGGAACTTTGGACAGCGACCTGACGAACGCGGCAGGCGGCACGGTAACGCTGACGGCGGGCGGGCAGATGAACGGCTCGGTTTCAAATGACGGCGGCTTGCTGGCGCTGCAAGGCGGCGGGATTGCTGGCAATGTGCTGAACCGGCGGGCAGGCTCGGTCGAGATCAGCGGGGACACCGCCATCACCGGGAACATGAACAACCGTGGCAGTCTGGACATGACCAGCACAACGCAGGATGTGCGGCTGTCGGTCACGGGTGGGACGTTTACGAACAGCGGCACGATTACCGAAAGCGGCGGGCGCAATCTGACCATTTCGGCTGATTCGATTGTGTTGCAGAGCAGTTCGGACGTCACCGACATCAACCTGCTGGGCGATATCCTGAACGAAGGGCGTCTGACCTATACCCGCGACAGCAGCCTTGGCGGCAATCTGACCAATACCGCAGACGGGACGGTGAACATATCAGCCTCGCTGGATGCGGGGGGCAACGACATCACCAACTTGGGGGCGATGAACATCACCTCGGGGGCGCTTGCCGGAGTGGGCGCACTGGAAAACGGCGGTGTGCTGACCGTTGATGATGGCAGCGCGGTTCAGGCCGCTTCCGCCACGAACCTGAGCGGTGGCGAGATGGTTCTTTCCGGCGGTCTGACGGCCTCTGTTCTGGATAATCAGGCGGGGGCGACTGTCCTGCTGAATGGCCAGATGACCGGCAATCTGAGCAACGCCGGATCGTTGAGCGGCGGGGGAACCGTTACCGGCGATCTGACCAACAGCGGGCAGATGGCGTGGTCGGGTGACATTGGCGGCGACCTGACCAGCAGCGGCACCGCGGATCTGGCGGGAACCATTGCTGGCGGGTTGCGCAACCAAGGCAATCTGACCACCACCGATGATCTGACCGTTACGGGCGGCATCGTGAATACGGGCAATACGGCAACCATGTCCATCGCCGATGCGACGGTGCTAAGCGCCTCGGGCGGGGTGCTGAACGAAGCTGGCGCGACTCTGACCAATGCCGGGCGCATCAGGGGCAATCTGGACAGCTATGGCAGCTATGAACAGGTTGGCGTGCTGGAGGGTTCGTTGGTTGCGCGCGGGAATACGGCCTTGGGCGGACAGGTGACGGGCGATGTCTCGCTGGTCGCCGGCACGCTGGATGCGGCGGATGGCCTGAACATTGGTGGCACCTTGTCGCTGGCGCAGGATTTTACCGTGGTATCGGGGCAAAGCCTGCAAGCCGGTGCCACCACGATTGCCAATACCGCTGCGCTGACCCTTGCCGGGGTGCTGAACAGCGATACGCAGAATGATGGCCGGATCGTGGTGCGGGGCAGTTCGGGTCAGATCAGTGGCGAACTGGTCAATAACGGCACAGTGTCCATGTCGGGCGATGGTGATGTCAGTGGCGTAATGACGGTGGCAGCGCTGTCAGGCACGGGTAATTACCAGCTTGACGTAAATCTGGCACAAATGGAATCGGATCAGATTGTCGTCAGCGGCGGCGCTGCCCAAGGACATATGATGCTGATCCTGAATGGGGTGGATGCCAGCCGCCCTCTGTCTGACAGCCGTGTTACGCTGGTTCAGGTGGATGACGCCTTTTCTGCTGAAAACACCTTTACCTATGACTATTCCAGCGACTTTTCCAGCTCGGAACGCATTGTCTATTCACTGGATCAAGCCGCGGCCGGGGGCAGCCTGGATCTGGTCAGCCAGACCAATCCGGCCATTGGCGCGATTTTCGGCAATGTGGCGCTGACGCAGTCGTTGATCGGATCCGTGGTGAATCGCCCGACCAGTCCCTTTGTGACCGGGCTTGCGGTGCAGGATGACGAAAATCCCTGTGGGACGGGTATCTGGGGGCGGACAACAGGCGGTCATGCGACGGCAACGGGTGCGACCGACAACGGTGTCAGCAAGGTGGATAGCAGGATCAATGCCAATTACTATGGTTTGCAATTTGGTGGTGATGTTGCCTGTTTCGATGGTCGGCACGGTGGCTGGAACACGGCATTTGGGGTGCTTGGCGGGGTCAACACGGGCCGGACCTCTCAGCCGGTTTACACGATCGACGGGCGTATTTCGCAACAGGTGACAGATCAGATCAGCAGCATAAACCGTGCCGATTTCACACAGGCCTATGGTGGCGTCTATATGACCGGAACCCGTGGGAACTGGATGGTTGACCTGCAATATCGCTATGAAAATACCCGCTTTAGCATGACGAATACGGCGATTGGCGGCGGCGAGGGGCTGGGCCTTCGGGATGCAAAGTTCAATAACAAGGCCCATACACTCAGTGGGGCCGTCAGCTATGGCTTTGCCTTTGGCGAAGACAGCAGTTGGGCGCTGATCCCCACGGCGGGTTTTGCATGGTCGCAACTGTCTACAGACAGGATCAGTTTTTCCGATGGCTATCAATTGTCCTTCGAGGACAGCAACCGCAAGATTGGCTTTGCTGGTGCGACCCTGGCCAAGACCTTTGCTCACCCACAGGACGAATCGGCGCTCGGCACTTATCTGACTGCGACCTATTATAAGGACTTTGCTGACCCGACCGTCTCGGTCTTTTCGCATCAGAGCGATACCAGTTTCGAACCACAGCGGTTGGTGTCGGACAATCTGGGTGCCTATGGCGAGATCAGCATCGGGGCGACATGGGTCAAGGTTCTGGGCAGTGGAGCGCGGGCGCGGCAGTTCAGTGCCAGTTCGCGGATCGACGCTCGGTTCGGTGACGGGCTGGACAGTGTTGGTGTAACCGGGCAGGTCCGCTGGCAATTCTAAGCGATTAGGCCGGACTTGAAGGTCTTGTCGCTTGTTGCGATGTTGCGCTTGGGGCGGGTTTTGGCCCGAACTGGAATTTGACGTTAGAAGGGGCGATGCTGCATGTCGTGGTTCAGCAAGGTTGCGTGGAAAGAGGGGCTGTTCATGCAGCCCCAGCATTTGCAGCAGGCTGACCGCTATCACGAATATCTGGTCCATGCCCGGACGCGGCTGATTACGCCCTATCCGTGGGGCGTGGCCGAACTGTCGATCGACCGCGACCGGGCGCAGCAGGGGATGTTGGCGCTGCGGGCCGTTTCGGGGATCATGCCCGACGGCACCCCCTTCAATGCGCCCGATACCGGGCCATTGCCGGTGCCCGCCCCGGTGCCGGATGATGCGGCGGGCCAGTTCCTGTGGCTGACGCTGCCCGATGTGTCGCCCAATATGCGCGACGTCTCGCCCTATGAGGAAGAGGGTGCGACCACCCGCTGGGGCATCGTGGCGCAGACGGTCAGCGACACCGCCTCGTCCCTGCGCAGTGAACAGATGCTGGAACTGGCCGTGCCGCGGCTGGAACTGGCGATCCGCAAGACGCCGCGCCCCGGCTATCAGAACCTGCGGCTGGCCCGTATCGCCGAGGTGCGCGACGGTGTGGTGTCGCTGGATGAAACCATGCCGCCGCCCGCGCTGGTCATCGGCGCGCATCCGCAGATCCTTGGCTATCTGACCCGCGTGATCGGCTGGATCGAGGCGCGGCTGGAAAGCCTTGCCCGCTATGCCACCGATCCGTCGGCGGGCGGGGGCTTGCAGGCGTCGGATTACCTGATGCTGATGGCGCTGAACCGCAATATTGGCGTGTTGCGCCATATGTCCCGCACCTTTGCCCTGCACCCCGAGGCGCTGTATGGCGCACTGATCGGGCTGGCGGGCGAGCTGACGACCTTTGACGGCAGCAACCGCCACGCGCCCGATTATCCACCCTATGACCACGACGACCCCAAAGCCTCGTTCAACGAGATCGTGGCCGATATTCAGCGGCTGTTGTCGCGCGATGTGGGCCGGGCGATCCGCCTGCCGCTGAAAGAGGTGCGGCAGAACTCTTATCTGGCCGAGGTGCCCGACCGCAATCTGTTCCGCGAGGCGACCTTCATCATCGAGGTTGAAAGCGCCAAGCCGCTGACGCAGGTGCAAAGCCAGTTCCCCGAATTGTGCAAGGTCGGCCCGAACACCCGCATGGCGCAGATCGTGAACAACAACCTGCCCGGCGTCGGCCTGCACCATCTGCCGAACCCGCCACGTCAGATCAGGGTTCTGTCCTCGAACGTCTATTTCCGGCTGGAAAAGAACACTCCGCTGTGGGCCGAGTTTTCGACCGCGCCCGCCATCGGGATGCATTTCGCCGGTGACTGGCCGGGGCTGAAGCTGGATCTGTGGGCCGTGCCAGAGAGGGGCTGATGTCCGACGACGACGATAAAACCGTCTTTGGCGGCCCCACACCGCGCCCCTTGTCGGGGCGTCCCGTTCCCCCACAGAGACAGGGCCGCGATCCTTGGGCGGGCAGCGGTGCGCCTGCCTCGCCGGGGTCTGGCTCGCCATTTGATAACCTGACGGATGACGGGCAGACATGGCTGGGGCGTCCGCCACCTGCCTCTGCCCCGATACCGGGCGCATGGCCGCCCGCGCAGCCGATACCCGATGCGCGACAGATCGGGCGGGCGGATCACGGTGACCGTGGCTTTTTCCCCGATATTGGCGCACAGCCTGCCCCGTCAGCGCCGATTATGCCGCGCATTCCGCTGCAACAGGCGTTGCAAGTGCGGGATCTGGGGCGGGCGGCCTCGTCCAACCCCTTGCTGGCGGCGGCGGCCAGCCTGTTGATCCTGCTGGGGCGTTTGCGCACCGGCATGGTCGAGATGCAGGCCGCGCCACTGATGGATCATGTCACGCGCGAGATCGACAGGTTCGAGCGCACGGCACTGGCCGCCGGGGTCAACCAGCATCAGGTTCTGGTGGCGAAATACGCGCTGTCCGGCACCGCCGATGACATCGTGCAGAACCTGCCCGGCAGTGACCGGGGCAACTGGCAGCAATATTCCATGGTCGCGCGGTTCTTTCACAAGCGCGATTCCGGCGTCGGCTTCTTTCAAGAGGCCGAAAAGGCCATGCAGGCCCCGGCGCAGAACCATGACCTGCTGGAACTGATGCTGGTCTGCCTGTCCTTGGGCTTCGAGGGGCAGTTTCGCACCATGCCCAACGGCGCAGCGGAACTGTCGCGTATCCGCAGCGCCATCTATGAGACGCTGCGCCGCATCCATCCCCGGCCCGACGAGGATATATCGGTGATGTGGACGCCCGTGGTGCAGGACCGGGGGCGGCGTTTCGCCGCCATTCCGCTGCCTGCGCTGCTGGGGGTTGCGGCGGCGGCGCTGTTGGCGGTGTTCGCTGTCTTTGCCACATTGATTAACCGCGATGGTGCCATCGCCGCCGAGGCGATGCGCGATCTGCACCGCAATGTGCCGGTAATCCAGATCGACCGGACGCCCGGCGCAGCCTATGTCGCCGCGATCCCGCAGCTTGATCGTGTGCGTAGCGCCTTTGCCAGTGAAATCGCCGCCGGTCAGGTGGTCGGGGTCGAGGCCAAGGGCAATTACATCGCCATCCGGGTCGGCAATCTGCAACTGTTCGATTCCGGCGCGGCTGTGGTCAAACCCGAATTCGCCGATCTGGCCGCCCGCATCGCCGAGGTGCTGGACAACGAGGGCGGCCCGATCCTGATCGAAGGCCATACCGATAATGTCCCGCTTAGCGGGCGGGGGCGGTTCAAGGACAACTATCAGCTTTCCGCTGCCCGCGCCGAAAGTGTCGCCGGAGTTCTGGCCCCGCTGTTGTCCGATCCGGCGCGTGTGCGGGTCGAGGGCCGGGGTGAGGATGATCCGGTCGCCGACAACGCGACGGACGAAGGGCGCTCGGCCAACCGCCGGGTGGAAATTCTGCTGGCGCGCGAGGGGTCCTACGCGCCCGCATCGACGGAGAATACGCAGTGAGGCTGTTCGGCATATCCCTTCGCGGCCCGCGCTGGCGCGATCACCGCTGGCTGCGGTGGAGCGTGACGATCCTTGGCCTGCTGCTGCTGTGCCTTGTCATCTGGTTCGGTGGCCCGATGATTGGCTGGCCGCCCTTGACCACCGTGTTCTGGCGGCTGGTCATCATCGGCGGCATTCTGGCTGTCTTCACGCTCATCGTGTTGATCCGCTGGCGCCGCCGCGTTCGTGCCGCGCGCCAGATCGAGGATGCGCTGATCCCCGCCCGCCCCGAAGGCGACGGGGCCGCGCTGGCCGAAAAGATGCAGGAGGCGCTGGCGGTTCTAAAGAAATCGCGCGGGGCCTCGACCCTGTATGATCTGCCTTGGTATATTATTATCGGCCCGCCCGGCGCGGGCAAGACGACCGCGCTGGCCAATTCCGGCCTTGATTTCCCGCTGGCGCAGGATCAGGCGATTTCCGGCTTTGGCGGCACGCGGAACATGGACTTCTGGTTCGCCGAGGATGCCGTGCTGATCGACACGGCAGGCCGCTATACCACGCAGGACAGCGATGCGGTGGCCGACAAGGCAAGCTGGGACGCCTTTCTTGCACTGCTGAAACGCAGCCGCCCGAACCGGCCGATCAACGGCGTGATCCTGTCCTTTTCGGTCGAGGATATGCTGAATGGCGATGAGGCCAGCCTTGCCCGCCATGCCGAAACCGTGCGCGCGCGTCTGGCGGAACTGCATGAACAGCTCAAGATCGACTTTCCGGTCTATGTCATGTTCACCAAGGCCGATCTGATCGCTGGCTTCCGTGAATATTTCGCCAGCTTCAGCCTGAACCGGCGCAAACTGGTCTGGGGTGTTACTTTCCAGACCAAAGATCGCAAGGCCATCACGCATGAGGCCGTTCCGGCAGAGTTCGACCGGCTGGTCTCGCGCCTGTCGGACGAGATCATTGACCGTTTGTCCGAGGAACCCGACGGCGTGTCGCGCATCGCCATCTTTGGCCTGCCGGGGCAGATGGGCCTTTTGCGCGACAATGTGGGCGATTTTCTGCGCCGCGTGTTCGAGCCGACGCGATACAAGACCAACGCCATCTTGCGCGGGTTTTATTTCACTTCGGGCACACAGGAAGGCACGCCGGTCGATCAGGTTCTGGGCGCGATGGCGCAGCCGGGCAGCGGGTTCCATTCCGGTTTCATGTCCGGGCGCGGGAAAAGCTTTTTCATCCATGATCTGCTGCGCGGGGTGATCTTTCCCGAACAGGGTTGGGTCTCGCATGACCAAAAGGCGGTGCGCCGGGCCTTTGCGCTGCGCACGGCTGCGGTAACGACGATTGCACTGGCGACGGTGGGGGGCATTGGCGCGGCCGGTTACAGCTATTGGAAGAACCTGCAACTGGTCCGCACCGCCGAGGCGCATATCGCCGCCTATTCCCGCAACGCGCAGGATGAATTGTCGCGCGAGGTGATCGACGACACCGATCTGCGCCCCATCGTGCCGCTGCTGAACGATCTGGCCGGGATGCCTGCGGGTTACGGTGACAGCCAGACACCTTCGGTCTGGGAGGGCTTGGGCCTTGGCCAGCGTGACCGGCTGAACCGGGTGGCGACTGATGCCTATGCCGATGCGCTGGAACTGATGCTGCGCCCGCGGCTGATCCTCGATCTGGAACAGCGGATGCCGCAGATCATCGCCTCGGGCGAGATGACGCAGATCTATCGCGCGCTGAAGGTCTATCTGCTGCTGGGGCGGCAGGGTAATTCCACCGATGACGCGGCGATCCTGACCTGGTTCGACCAAAGCTGGCGGCAGGAATATCCGGGCCTGACCGGGCTGGACATGGCCCAGCAATTGCGCGCGCATCTGGCCGCGATGCTGGCGCTGGGCGACACCCGCGCGCTGTTGGTCGATCTGGATGCGACGACGGTGGACCGCGCGCGGGCGGCGATTGCGCAACTGCCGCTGGACGAACAGGCCTATGCGATCATTCAGGACGGCGCGGCGGCAGCCGGCTTGCCGGACTGGAACGCGCAAGAGATCGCGGGCGGCAATGCGGCGGCGCAGGTTCTGGCAACGCAGGACGGCACTGCGCTGGCCGATCAGATCGTGCCGGGGCTTTACACCTACGAGGGCTTTTGGGGCTATTTCTACGATCAGCTTGCCGTCGTCGGCGACGAATTGCGCCGCGATCAGTGGGTCTTGGGCGATCTGGCCAGCTCGGTCGAGATCGAGGGGCGGCTGGCACGTCTGGACCGCGACCTGATGGACCGTTACCGGCGTGACTTCATCGCCGCCTGGAACCGGGTGCTGGACAACCTGACACTGACCTCGATGGTGGCCGACAAGCCGCAATATGCGGCGCTTGGCACGGCGGCATCGGCGACCAGTTCGCCCCTGCTGGAACTGGTCAAGGGCGTGGCCGACCAGACCCGGCTGAGCCGCGAATATGAACAGCTTGCCGGGATGACCGACGAACCGGCGACAGATGGCAGTGTCGCGGGCGGCGTGGCGGGGGCGGTGGGGCAGCAGCTTGCCTCGCGCATTCAGTCGCGGTCCTCGGGGGTGCAGCGCATCCTGATAGACGCGGCGCAGCAGAATGTGCCTGCACCGATGCGGGCTGGCGGCGGCGGGGCAAGCAGCGATGGCGCAAACAGCATCACCGCCCCCATCGACGCGATTTCCCGCGCCTTTGAGGGATGGCAGGTGCTGGTCGAGGGGGATCCAGGCCGTCGCCCCATCGACACCCTGCTGGGAAATCTGGGTGCGGTCTGGGAAAATCTGCGGCTGGCCGAGCATAACCCGGATCAATCCGCCGCCGCGCTGCCGACGCTGCTGAACACGCTGACGCAGTATAATTCGCAACTGCCCGACCCGCTGGCCCGCATGGTCACAAAGGCCGAGGGTGATTTTCGTTCCGGCGCGACCGAGGCATCCATCGAGGTGATGAACCGCGCGCTGACCGACCGGATCACCTTTTTCTGCCGCGATACGATTGCGGCTTCTTACCCCTTTGCCTCGTCCTCACGCAGCCTGTCCATCGACAATTTCTCGCGCTTTTTCGGACCGGGTGGCGAGATGGACCGCTATTTCACCGAGTTTCTGGAACCCTATGTCGAACGCACCACATCCGGTCTGATCTGGCGCGCCGACAAGGAAATCACCGCCCGCATGTCCAACGCCACGCTGGCGCAGTTCGAGCGGGCCGAACGCATCCGCCGCGCCTTTTTCGCAGGCGGCGGCACCCAGCCCTCGGTCGAGATCACGATTGCCCAGGTCGATGCCCACCCCTCGGTCGAAAGCGCGGTTCTGGCGATCAATGATGCGGTGGTGCAAACGGCGACGGGATCATTGTCGCGCACGGTTCTGTGGCCGGGGGCTGGGCGGTCCACCATCCTGCAACTGTCGCCGCCGCTGGAACGGGAATCGGTGCTGCGTTTTGAGGGCAGTTCCTGGACCTTCATGCAGTTCATCAACGCCGCCAGCTACAAGGAACAGCGCGGCGATGTGCTGCGCGCGACCTTTGTTCTGGGCGGGCGCAACATCACCTTCGACTTTACCATCAACGCGATCACCAACCCGTTCACCATGCCCGAGATCAGGGATTTCCAATGTCCGCAGAGCATCAACTGACGCCCGGTGCAGCGGGGATACTGGGCAAGCATCCGGGTTTCGGTGATTTCATCGCGGCGGGCCTGCCCGGTGTGGTAACGCGCGATCTGGGTGATTGGGCGCAGACGGTGTTGGGCCAATGGCGTGATGCGATGGCCGATGGCTGGCAGGCGCGCTTTGATGCCTGCCCGGTGCTGCGGTTCTGGATCGGCCCGGCGGTTCTGGGGGGCGGGGCGGCGCTGCGCGGGGTCTGGCTGCCTTCGCGCGACCGGGCGGGCAGGCGCTTTCCGCTGCTGGTGGTGCAGGCAGGCGGGGCTTCTCCGATCAGTGAACCGACGCAGGATTTCTACGAGGTGGCGCTTTTGGCCGCGACCTCTTTGCAGCAGGCCGAACGGTTCGAGCCGCGCGATGTCGTCGAGCGGCTGCATCAGGCGCTGCCGGCGCCATCGACAGGCACGCCCGATTGGCCGGTGTTCTGGGCGATGAATGCGGCCCGCGATGCGCCAGAACTGCTGGCCGAACTGGCTGCTGCCGACCATGCCCATGCAATGACGGTTCGCAGTTACTGGTGGTTTCAGCCCGCTGACCGCCCCGGCGCGGGCGTTCTGGCATGTCAGGGGATGCCGGGACCGCAGGAACTGGGCTGGCTGATCGCAGGCGGCACGCCGATGACCAACCCCGAGGCAAAGGACGAAACATGACCGGCTCTGCCGCTAGCCTGACCTTTTCGACCGGGGCTGTTACGCATACCGGCTGTGTTCGCACACATAACGAAGACAGCATCGCCGCCGTCCCCGATCTGGGGCTGTGGGTCGTCGCGGACGGGATGGGTGGCCATGACGCAGGTGATATTGCAAGCCGCCTGATCGTCGAGGAACTGTCCTCGATCGGTGTTCCGGTCAGTGCGCAGGATCAGCGCGCCCGCGCGCTGGAGCGGCTGGATCGGGCGCATCGCCGCATTCAGGACCACGCCGCCGCTGGCGGGTTGCCGGTGATGGGGGCGACATTGGCCACCTTGCTGATTTATGGTCGTGAACTGACCTGTATTTGGGCAGGGGATAGCCGGATCTATCTGTGGAGGAGCGGCAACCTGACGCCGCTGACCCGCGATCACAGCCGTGTTGCGCAATTGATTGCAAGCGGCGATCTGACCGAGGAACAGGCTCGGAGCCGACCTGACCGGAATGTCATCACGCGGGCCGTTGGCGCAGGCATTGAACTGGAACCGGAAACCACAGGCGGCACGGTCATGCCGCAAGACCGGCTGCTGCTCTGCTCGGACGGGTTGACGGAACATTTGTCGGATGACGAACTGGCCACGATTCTGGCCGGGCCAGTGCCGCCGCAGCAGATTGCCGATCACCTGTTGCAAGAGACACTGAAACGCGGCGCAAAGGATAATGTCAGTATTATCGTGGTGGATTGCAGCCTGCCATGAGCGATCAGGACAGCCCGGACGACCGGACGCGGCTTGTGCCTTCGTCCAGGCCGCCTTCCGATGCAACGGTTATCGCCGCCACGCAGCCCGCCGCGTCAGGTCCGGTTCCGCGAGACACGCTGATTAACAACAACTACCGGATCATCGAGCAGATCAGCGCTGGCGGTATGGGCGAGGTGTATCGGGCGGAAAACCTGTTCACCGGCGATCCGGTCGCGGTCAAGGTCATCCTGCCGGGGCTGGCAAGCGATGAGGTCGTTCTGGACATGTTCCAGCGCGAGGCACGCGTGCTGGTGCAACTGCGTGACGATGCCATCGTGCGTTACCATAACTTTGTTATGGATCATGGGCTTGGCCGCTATTGCCTGATTATGGAATTCGTCGAAGGCCCGCATTTAGGCAGCAAAGTCAAATCAGAAGGACCGCTGACGGACGATGCCGCGCTGGCACTGCTGCGCCGTCTGGCCGCGGGGCTGGCGCGGGCACATGCCCGAGGCGTTACCCACCGCGACCTGTCGCCCGACAATGTGATCCTGCGCGACGATCATATTTCCGAAGCGGTGCTGATCGACTTTGGCATCGCCCGCTCGACCGAATTTGGCGACGGGCTTCAGGGTCGTTTCGCGGGCAAGTTCAAATATATTGCCCCCGAGCAGTTGGGCCATTGGGATGGTGAAATCGGCCCATGGACCGATGTTTACGGGCTTGGGCTGCTGATCGCGATGGTGGTGCGGGGCAAGCCGCTGAACATGGGGGAAAGCGTCATCTCGGCCTCGGCGGCGCGGCAGGCGATCCCGGATCTGTCGGGGATCTCGCATCGAATCTTTCCGCTGTTGCAATATATGCTGGAACCTGATCCGGCGCATCGCGTGCCGGATATGCCTGCCGTGCTGCGGTTGCTGGACGATCCGATGTCCATGCCTGCGCAATATCGTCTGCCATTGTGGCCGGGCGATAAGGGCGGAGAGGACGATACGACAGACCACACCGGAACCGGATCGCTGTTAACGGGGAAACCGATCACTGCCAGCCTGCTGCCCGGTGACATCACCGCCTCGGAAAGCCCCTTTGCCGGGATCACGCAGCTGACCGTGCCGCAAGAGATCCCGGCGCGAACACAGTCGAAGTTGCCTTTGCTGACTGCCGGTGCCGCCGTTTTGTCGCTGCTCGCCGGTGTCGGCATTTGGCTGATGCGCGAGGTGCCGGAACCTGCACCCGAACAGCCTCAGACAGTGGTCGCTGAAATGGTCCCCCGTGATCTGACCACGCGCGAAGGCTTTCTGGCCAGCCAGCCGCTGTCGTCCTGCACCTTTGCCCGCCGCGCAGAGCAGGGGCCGAATGCGGGCATGATCGAGGTGCTGTCCTCGCAGCCAGCAGATACCGGGGCGCTGGAGGCCGCCTATGCACAGCAATTTGGCGCAGTTCCGGCGTTCATTGCCCAACAGATCAGCCCGGCCCAATGCGCCATTGCCGATTTCCTGCGCGAGATTTCCGGCCGCCCCGCCCCCGCTCCTGCGCTGACAGCCGAGATTACGGCAACCGGGCACGGCTTTCAGATCGCAGGTCAGGTTCAGCGGCAAAACCAGAGCCTGTGGCTGTTCATTGCCACTCCGGATGGCGAGGTGTACGACCTGACCGATCAAGTCCAGCCGCAAGGCCGCTTTGCAATCAATATTCAGGCCGCGGATAACGAAGCCCCCTATCTGCTGGTCGCACTTGGAACCGCCGCCCCGCTGCTGACCGTAACCGCAGCCCCCGCCGGAATCGAAGCCACCACGCTGCTGCCCAAGGTGCTGGATGAGATGAACCGAAACGCCGAAAACCCTACGGCGGATGTGATTGTGTTTGGGTCGGGTGAGGGGTAGCGGGCTGTTTCTATGCTCTAACATACCGCTGAAATAGTTCTGTCTCGCCAGTAATTTGAGAACATATTTTCCCCTGCACAGGGCAACGTCGGGGGTGAAGATACGCGGGGCAGCGGCCACCATCACCCCGACAGCGACGCGACATGGTGATCTTGGCCCATATCCGCAATCAGCACCGCCTGAGCTTGGGCAGCTACGGCAGACCGCGCATGACCGAGGAACTGAACGAGTGGGGCCTGCGCGTCGGGCAGCGCCGCGTTGGCCGTCTGATGCGCCAGAACGGCATCAAGGTGCTCCGCAGCCGCAAGCTCAAGCGCACGACCGACAGCGATCATGCTTTCAATATTGCGCTGAACCTGCTGCAGCAGGACTTTTCGGCGAGTGGGCCAAACCAGAAGTGGGCCGGAGACATCACCGTCGCCATTGTCGCTCGGACCAATGGCGCGACAATGGCAACTCTGGACGCGCGAGGGCTGGGTCTATCTGGCGGTCATCATCGACCTGTTCTCAAGGCGCGTTGTGGGTTGGGCGATCAGCAACCGGATGAAGCAGGACCTGGCGATCCGGGCGCTGAACATGGCAATTGCCCTGCGCAAACCGCCGCCAGGATGCATTCACCATATGGATCGTGGATCGCAATACTGCGCCCATGATTACCAGAAGCTTCTGCGCCGACATGGGTTCAGCGTATCGATGAGCGGCAAGGGCAATTGCTATGACAACTCCGCCGTCGAAAGCTTCTTCAAATCTCTAAAGGCCGAACTGGTCTGGCGTCGCGACTGGCACACCCGGCGAGAGGTCGAGATCGCCCTTTTCGAATACATCAACGGCTTCTACAACCCGCAACGCAAACACTCAGCCTTGGGCTGGAAATCACCCGTGGCCTTCGAACAAAGGGCCGCCTAACATGAGCACCTGACCGGAACAGAACCGGGACAGGTCCACTGGGTGCCGACGGTCTTCACCAAGAACCGCGACCGGCTGCTGAGCACCGACATG
>NZ_JAUNTN010000011.1:58551-117007 GCF_030538695.1 Paracoccus sp. (in: a-proteobacteria) | reverse complement strand
GTCAGCCGCCCGAGGCGGTCAGACTGGCGCAAGGGGGCGTTCATGGAGGCCTCCAGAATATATCAAACAATAGGTTAATATAGGATTAATTTATCATCGTTGCATGTTCCTCGCAACCGGGCCACAAGATATTCACCCGCAAGAGGCGAAAAGTGGACGGCTGCGCAGCCTGACATTTCGCATGAAGTAGACCGCGCAGTCGAAAACAACGGATAGGCTACGCCCCTTCGTCCTCAGCCCAAAGAAACGCCATGGACTTGACCGACTACGACCAACGCTATGCCCTTGTGAACGAGCTTCACGCCCGGCCGTCCCCCCGGATCACCGCGCCTTGCACGGCGGTGTTTCTGGCCTTCAAGGAACCGCGCGATGCCGCCAGCCGTGACCGAGGCAGGGACCGCGCGCATCTGGCCGATCTGACCCGGCGTCATGGTGCAGCAGCTCCGGCCGCAGATGTGTCGCATTATGCGGCGACGCTTGGGCGGCACGAGTTGCATTGGGAACAGCACACCGAATTCGTGACCTATAGCGCCTTTGCGCCGGGTGTTTCGGAACGGCCCTTTGATCCGGCGCTGGCGGCAATCTTTCCGCAGGATTGGCAGGCCACAGCACCGGGAAAACGCGCTTGCGCGGCGATTGTGCATGTCGATCTGCTGCCCGATGACCCGGCGCAAATCCTGCCGAAACTGGGCTGCTGGTTCGCGCAGGACGGGCTGACGGTGTTTTGGGTTCTGGACGAGTCCGCCGCCATCGCCGCTGATTTCCGCATCGACCCGAACGGCTGGATGCGCTTTGCCGTCTTTGTCCGCCCCGGCACCGGGCCGGGCCGCACCGGTCGCATCGTGCAGCGTTTGCTTGAACTCGAAACCTATCGGATGATGTCGATGCTCGGCCTTGAGCGTGCGCGCCATCTTGGTGCCAGCCTGAACAGGATCGAGCCGCGGCTGAGCCGGATCATGGCGCAGTTGGGCGATGACGCCACCAGCACCGAGGCCAGCCTGCACGAATTG
Organism: Paracoccus sp. (in: a-proteobacteria); assembly: GCF_030538695.1. Lineage (GTDB taxonomy): Bacteria > Pseudomonadota > Alphaproteobacteria > Rhodobacterales > Rhodobacteraceae > Paracoccus. The sequence continues at coordinate 115,997 of NZ_JAUNTN010000011.1, read as the reverse complement.
CTGGACGTCTCGGCGCAGCTTGAAACCGAGGCCACACAACACGCTTTCCGCTTTGGCGCGACCAAAGCGTATGAGGCCATCGTGATGGATCGGATTGCCGCGCTGCGCGAAGCGCGCTTTCTTGGCCGCCTGACCCTGACCGAGTTCATGGCCCGCCGCTATCTGCCCGCCATGCGCACCGCCCGTTCGACCGAGGTGCGGCTGGACCAGCTCTTGACCCGCGCCGCACGCGCTGCCGAATTGTTGCGCACGCGTGTCGATGTGCAGCGCAGCGCGCAAAATCAGGCGGTTCTGGCCAGCATGGACCGCCGTGCCGATCTGCAATTGCGGCTGCAACACACGGTCGAAGGGCTGTCGGTGGTGGCGATCAGCTATTACGCGGTCGGGCTGGCGGGTTATGCGCTGGCACCATTGGCGAAGCTTGCCCATATGGATAAAGCATGGTTAACGGCAGCACTGGTGCCGCTGGTGGTCGGCACGGTCTGGCTGGCGATGCGCCGGATCAAGGCGCGGCTGCATGAGCCGCATTAAATCAAGCGTCATATTGGAACGGAGACCGATGATGAAAACCAAACTGATCCTGGCCCTTGCCGCAACTTTGGCGCTGGCCGCCTGTAACGTGCCGCTGGTGCCGTTCATCTGATGGCGGGCAAGGTCTTGACCCTTTACGGGCTGAAGAAATGCTCGACCTGTCAAAAGGCCGAGGCCGCGCTGAGTGACGCGGGCTGGGAGGTCCGTTTCCACGATGTCCGGGATGAACCGCTGAGCCGCGACCAGATCACGGATATGCTGGCGGTTTATGGTGACAAGCTGGTGAACCGCGCCAGTCTGACCTGGCGCGGCATGTCCGAGGCTGAACGTGCCACCGATCCGGTAGATCAACTGGTGGAAAAGCCCGCGCTGATGAAACGTCCGACGATTGCCGCAGATGATCTGCACCTGCTAGGCTGGACGGCGAATGTGAAACGCGCCTTGGGCGTTCCTGCCTGAGATTCAGATCGGATCTGCTGCCAGCGCATCGATCATCGGACCAATCCCTGACAGGTCGTAACCGGCGCGGGCGGCAATTTCCATCATCTCGGCCTTTGGGCGCTTGCCTGCCTGCGATAGCGCCCAAAGCACCGTCGAGCGGTTGCCGCTGCGGCAATAGGCCAGCGTCGGGCCGGGCAGGGCGAGCGCCTCACCCATCGCGGCAATCATCTGCGAGGTGATGCCAAGCTGCGGGGAAAAGGGGATAAAATGGACCTCCAGCCCCGCGGCGCGGGCCGCTTCGGTCATTGCCGCGCTGTCCAGATCGGGGCCAACCTCATCATCGGGGCGGTTGATAATCAGCCGCCGAAAACCGGCCTCGGCCAGTCGGGCAGGGGCGTCAATCTCTATTTGGGGCGCGACGGCCAGATCAGGGGTCAGTTGACGGATGTCCATACGATCCTCGGGGGCAGGGCGTGTTCGGGCCTATTTGGCCCGCCATGCGGCAGAGTTCAAGCGTATTGAGAATCGGATGACATGGATTGATATAGATATTTTTGAATGTGTCAACCCATATCTGCAACTAATCCCGGCAAGGCCGCATAATCGTCGAAACTGGCGTGATGCGGCAATTCGGCAATCGGGGTTTTGCGATAGCCCTGCATAAAGAGCAGCAGCGGCATCCCGGCGGCTTCGGCGGCCTGCGCATCGATCTCGCTGTCGCCCACGAAAATCGCCGGACCGCCGCCAAGCCGCGCGGCAGTCTCCAGCGGCATTTCTGGCGCGGGCTTGCGGCTGGGCAGCGTATCGCCGCAGATCACCGCGCCGAACAGATGCGCCATGCCAAAATGATCCAGAACCGCCCGCGCAGGCACCGTTGGCTTGTTGGTGCAAAGCCCTAGGGGATGCCCCAAATCAGCCAAAACACCAAGCATTTCCAAAGCGTTGGGATATAGTCGTGTCAGCGTATGGCTGCGCTGATAACGGGCCATGAACGGTGCGACATAATCCGGCCTTTGACCTTGCGGCAGGTCCAGATGATGCAAGACCTGCTGCCACAGCAGATCCACGCCACCGCCGATGAAACTGCGTACATGGTCAAGGCTTAGCGCCGCGTGGCCCTTGTCACGCAGCACCGCATTGACGCTGGCGTGAATATCGGGTGCGCTGTCAATCAGCGTACCGTCGAGGTCGAAAATCACCGGCCGCATCAGGATTTCCACTTGATCGAACAGCCGATCGAGGCGACCTGATCATACGGCCCTTCGCCGGTCTCGGCAATCTGCGTCATTGCCTCATAGAGTTCGCGCCGGGCATCCGCCGGTCCGGGTGTGCGGCCCGACGCATCCAGCCGGCCACGATATTGCAGCTTGCCATCGGCATTATAGCCAAAGAAATCCGGTGTGCAGGCCGCACCATAGGCCCGCGCGACATCCTGAGTTTCGTCATAAAGGTACGGAAAACTGAACCCGTGCCGCGCAGCCTCGGCCGCCATCTGCTGCGGACCGTCTTCGGGGTAAGTTGTCACATCATTGGATGAGATTGCCACGACGCCAATCCCCAAAGCCTGCAAATCTCGCGCGTCCCGCGTGATCTTGTCGATCACGGCCTGAACATAAGGGCAATGGTTACAGATAAACATGACCAGCGTGCCGCGCGGCCCGGCAATATCCTGAAAGCTGAACGCACGTCCTGAAGGGTCGGCCAGCCGGAAGTCCGGTGCCGTCGCGCCAAAATCACAAACCGGAGGGGTTACAGCCATTTTTTACCTTGCATATAGACACCCTCAAAGGACTAGGCTGCAAGCCTTGGCTTTGCAAGCGAACTACCAGAGTTCGTTTGCATAATACCGATTATAGACCAAATGGAAGTTCTTGACGCAGCGCACCCCGCCGGGTGAACCTGTGGGTATATCTCTGGGAGGAAGATATGACCCCATTCAGTTTCACCACCGCGCCCGAGATCCATCTGGAGTGGAATGGCGCACAGCGGCTTGCCGGGATGCTGACGGATCGGTTTGATGCGCGGCGGGCTTTGCTGGTCACGGATGTCGGGCTGATACAGGCCGGGCTGATTGCGCCGGTTCAGAAATCGCTTGCCGATGCCGGGTTTCACGTCGAAATCTTCAGCGATGTTGTTGCTGACCCGCCGGAAGATGTCGTTGAGGCTTGCGCGACTATGGCGCGGGCTGCGGATGTGGACCTGGTGATTGGGCTTGGTGGCGGTTCCTCGCTGGATATTGCCAAGCTGGCGGCGGTGATGCTCGCTTCGGATCAACCGCTGGCGCAGATGTATGGCATCGGAAACGTGACTGGTAGTCGTGCGCCGCTGGTGCTGATTCCGACGACAGCCGGCACCGGGTCCGAGGTCACGAATATTTCCATCATCACCACGGGCGAAACGACCAAGATGGGTGTGGTTTCGCGCCAGCTTTACGCTGATTTTGTGCTGTTGGATGCGGCACTGACGACCGCCCTGCCCGCGCTGCATACCGCCGCGACCGGCATTGATGCGATGGTTCATGCGATTGAGGCATATACCTCGAAACACAAGAAGAACCCGATGTCCGATGCGCTCGCGCGTGAGGCGCTGCGGTTGCTTTCAGGCAGCTTGATTACGGCCTGTCAGGATGGAAATGACCGTGCAGCACGGGAAAACATGCTTCTTGGTGCGATGCTGGCGGGTCAGGCGTTCTCGAATGCGCCGGTGGCAGCGGTTCATGCGCTGGCCTATCCGCTGGGCGGGCATTACCACCTGCCCCACGGGCTGACCAATGCGTTGATGCTTGGTCCGGTGTTGCGGTTTAACGCGCAGGCTGCTGCGCCGCTTTATGCAGAGCTGGCCGCCGTCGTGGGCACGACACAATTCGTTGATTTTATGCAGGATATTATGGACGCCAGCGGTGCGCCCCGGCGATTGCGCGATGTCGGCGTGACCGAGGACAGCCTGCCGATGCTGGCGGCTGACGCGATGAAACAAACCCGGTTGCTGATTAACAACCCTGTCGAAGTCACCGAGGCGGACGCACTGGCGCTTTACCGCGAAGCATTCTGAAGGGAGGAAACCATGACCGATATTCGCCTGTATATGCTGCAAAGCGGCTCGCTGAAATGCAAGGTTCACAACATCAAGATGAACGAAGGCAACGGTGCAGATTATGAAATCCCGGTGCCATTCTACCTGATCACCCACCCGAAGGGTCATACGATCATCGACGGTGGCAATGCGGTCGAAGTTGCGACAGATCCGCGCGGCCACTGGGGTGCTGTCTGCGATGTTTATTGGCCCGAAATGCAGGAATCCGAGGGCTGCGAGGCGCAGCTTGCCGCGCTTGGGATCAGGCCGGAGGATGTGAAATATGTCCTGCAATCGCATCTGCATCTGGACCATACAGGTGCCATCGGGCGGTTCCCGAACGCCACCCATATCGTGCAGCGGCGTGAATTTGAATATGCCTATACCGCCGATTGGTTTGCCGCGGGTGGCTATATCCGCAAAGACTTCGACAAGCCCGGTCTGAAATGGCAATTCCTGAATGCGGAACAGGATGATTATTTTGACCTTTACGGCGATGGCACGCTGACCACGGTGTTCACGCCGGGCCATGCGCCGGGGCATCAGTCCTTCTTGGTGCGCCTGCCCGAAACCGGGCCGGTCCTGCTGACGGTCGATGCGGCCTATACCACCGATCACTGGGAAGAACGCGCCCTGCCCGGTTTTCTGACCTCGACCATCGAGGCGGTGCGCTCGGTTCAGAAAATGCGGTCGCTGGCGGAACGGACCGGGGCAATGGTGGTGACGGGCCATGATCCCGACGCTTGGGGCCAGTTCAGGAAAGCGCCGGATTTCTATGGGTGAGCCCCCTCCCCTTGCGGCGGTCGAGGGCATGGCCTACATCCTAGGGCAGCAGTAAAAGGAACCCGACATGGCTATGGAAGCTCAGGACATCGAGGACCAGATCCGCGCCGCTTTCCCGCAGGCGCAGATCACCATTACCGACCTTGCCGGGGACGGCAATCATTGGGCGGCCGAGGTCATTGACGAAAGTTTCCGCGGCCTGAACCGGGTCCAGCAACAGCGTGCGGTTTATGCGGCGCTGAAAGATCAGATGGCCGGTTCCAATGGTGCATTGCACGCGCTGGCGCTGACCACCAAAGCCCCCGAATAAGGACAAACCAATGAGCGACGCGAAAAGCCGCATTCAGGAAACCATCGGCAGCAACGATGTGGTGCTGTTTATGAAAGGCACCAAGGAAATGCCGCAATGCGGGTTTTCCAGCCGCGTGGCTGGTGTGCTGAACTATATGGGCGTGACCTATCAGGACGTGAACGTGCTGGCGGATGAGGAAATCCGTCAGGGGATCAAGGATTTCTCGGACTGGCCGACCATCCCACAACTTTACGTCAAGGGCGAATTCGTCGGCGGCTGCGATATTGTCACTGAAATGACCCTCTCGGGAGAGTTGGATCAGTTGTTCGACCAGAAAGCAGTCAGCTATGACAAGGACGCTGCCGAAAAGATCCGCGAAGCCAACGCCTGAGCGGGCTTGATTGGCATATAAAAGGGGCCGCCTGTTTGGGCGGCCCCTTTTTCTGTGGCTTATCCCCGGTGGTCGTCAGGCCAGTCATCCTCGTCCCGGCGGCTGAAACGGTCAGCCAGCACCAGCCCAAGCGCCAGCGCCCCAAGCACCCCCGCCGCAGGCCCGTGGCGTGAGGCTTTGGCGCGGTTGAAACCACGTCGCGCCTGTTCCTCCACCTGATCCAGCGTTTCGCGGTTCAGACCCGCGCGGTCGGCGGTATCCGCAGCTTTGCGGGCGGCCTGATAGGCCCGCGATTCGGCACGGTCGGCCAGACTGCTGGCACCAAAGCTGAAGCGGTCGGTAAAGGCATGGACCTTTTGCGAAACCCCGTCAGCCAGTGCCTGCGCAGTCGCGGTCACGCGGTCGCTGGCGGCATCGGCGGCAAGGCTCAGCCGCGCCTCGACCTCGCGCTTCAGATCGTCGGTTGTCGGGGCCTGATGACGCGGCTTACCCGCCAGCAGCAGGACCGCCACACCGATCACCATGAACACCCCGCCAATCGTGGCAGAGGCCAAGGTCGCGCCCCAGTCCAGATCAACCGCCAGCCATGTCCACAGCGCCGCCAGCAGATAGCCTGCGCCGATGGCTGCTACCACCCCTGCCCCAGCCTTGATGGCCGTGCGCCGGGCGGTATCCGTCAGCGCAAGCTGCATATTGCGGACATAGTCGAACATGATACGACCCGCTTAGCGACGCGCCAAAATCAGGCCGACCAGAAAGCCGACACCAGCCGCGATCCCAAGCGCCTGCGCCGGTTTGCGGCGCACCATGTCCGACAGTTCGTCATAATATTCGCCAGCATATTCAGCCGCTTCCCCGGCGCGCGCCCGGCCTGCGTGATAGGCGCGTTCGGCCTGCTCGCGGGCGTAATCGGCATATTCATGGCCCTTTTCGCGGGCGGTCTCGGCCAGATCGGCCCCGGCGGCACGCAGGCGCTCGGCGCTGTCAGCGGCCGTGTCGCGGACCTCGTTCCAGGTGTCACGGGCCACGCCAGCGGCACGTTCGGCACCATGGCGGACGTCATCAGCGATTTCGCGAGCGTCGTTTTTCAGATCTTTAGCATTCGACATGGGAGTCTCCTGTTTTGTCCCTTTCGGGTTGTGTCAGAACAACGGCCCGCCGCCATGATCGTTCCCGAAAAGATCAGGAAATAAATATTAACCCATGCTCCGAACGATGCTTGCAAAGCCCATTCTGGTTGCGTCATGCTGCGTATCAAGCCGCAGTCCTCGGCTTGGAAAACAAGGTATTTTTGCCCGTGCTGTCCTTGCATCCCCGCCCTTCCAGTAAGCTGACCGTCGTTGCGCTTTGCTGCGAAACCGTTGAGGTCATTAATCATTTCGTGTCTCGCCAGCTTGCCTTAGGTGCGGGGCGGATGGTGCTGTATTTCGATGACCCTGCCGATCCGGTTCCGCAGATGTTGCAAGGCCACGACCGCGTGATCTGTCGGTCTTGCGACGATGCGTTCTGGTTTGATCTATGTCCTGATACCGGCCGACCTATCCATCTGGAAATGCGTCAGAAGAATTGTTTTAATCATGCTTATGCTGGAATCGAAGCGGGAAATTGGGTCGGCTTTTGCGATGCAGACGAGTTATTCGTTCCCGACACCAGCTTTGATGCGCTGTTCGAAGAGGCTAGTCCCGATATTGCACAGCTGACTGCTGCCACATGGGAGGCTGTCTGGACCGATTTGGAGCAAATTGACCAAAGCTTTTCCGCCAGCCATGCACGGCGTAAATTACATAACGAGCGCGTACGACAGCAAGTATTGCACCATCACAGCCCGCTATTTCGGATTTTGAGTGATTCTGGTCTAGTTGGGCATTGGGCTGGAAAAAAACTCGTTCGCAGCGGGATTCCGCAGTTTCGCGCCGGGATTCACCATCACCGCCACAGGGTGGATGGCGAATTGCTAACGCTGAGCGCTTCCAATTCGGGGCTAAAACTGTTGCACTATGATGCGGTTTCCTTTGCTGCATGGCAGCGTAAGCATGGCAGGCGAATGGATGGCAGCGTAATAATGGGGGCACGGATGGACAAGCGTTACGCGCAGGCGGAGCTGATGTCCTATGCCAGAACCGAACAGGCCCGGCGCGATCTGTTCCTGTTGCTTTACGGTATCGGGGGCAGCTATCTGCAAGCCCTTAAAGAGACAAACGCGATTTTGCCAATTTCAGGTTTGGATGGTACCGCCTCCCCGGCTCGAACGGGGGACCTCTAGATCCACAATCTAGCGCTCTAACCAACTGAGCTAAGGCGGCACAGGGCGGTTATTTAGCGCCTGTATCTGACGGATGCAAGCCCGACTTGCCGGGAAAATGCAGGCGCGGTAACTGTCTTTGACAACAAACATGAAAGGCAGGCCCATGGGCATCAACCGTCAAAGCGATATTGCCGCGAATCTGCAAATCGGCCCGACCGATCAGGGCATGGTGCGCATCTATGTCGAGGCCGAGGGCGTCGATCTGCCGCTGGACTTCGACCCCGAGGAAGCTACCGAAATAGCAGAAGAACTTTTGGCTGCTGCCGAGGCCGCCCGCGATTTTGGCGGCAAGCCTAAGAAGCGGCGCTGATCCCAAGCGGATCTTGAACCGCCAAAAGCCGCGCCGTGCTGACCCGTGCAATATCGCGGATCAGCCGGTTGCGCCGGGCGGCGGCCAGCCGGCTTTCGGGGGCCATACGGGCAATCTCGGCCCCAAAGGCATCGGCAAGGATCAACCCGTGATCGGCCGGAAACAGATCCTTGGGAAAATCGCTGTCGCAGGCCCAAAAGAACCGATCCGCCCATTCCAGATAGCCGGGCCATTTGCGATCCGATATGAAATCCGTTCGGCTGGACTTGCACTCGATTACCCAGATGTCGCCTTGTGGTCCAACTGAAATAACGTCCAGCCGCAGTCCCGGCGCAGGAACGAACTCGGTCAGCGGGGCGTGGCCCAACTGATGCAGCAGGCGCGCAACGCCACGTTGCAGACGCGGGCCGGGCAGCAATGGGGCGCCGTTTTCCATCCGCAGGGTCTAGCGATCGACCGGATTGCGCGACAGCATTTCGCCAATTTCCGCCGGTAGCGCGGCCCCTAGCGGGTTATCCCGCGTCGGCAGCGCCCCAACAAAGGGCTGAAACTGCGCCCGCGCCGGTCTCCACCCGCCGCCTGTCCGGCGACCAGCGCGGCGATCAGGCGTTCTTCCAAAGGCTCTGCGACAGATGCTTCCATTGCGACGGCCATCGCATCGACGACCTCTGGCCCGGTCAGCAAGTTACCCTGACAGCCAAAGCTCGCCCCGGCCTTTTGTCCAAACCAGCCGTTGCAGGCGACGCCCGAGAATTGCGCCACCCTGCCCTGTGCGTCAATAATTGCCAATTGCCGCGTATCCCGCCCCGGATCGGCTGCGATCAGCGCGTCCAGCGCGGTTTGCGCATCCTGTCCCTGATCCAGCAGGTGCAGCCCATCCAGCCCAAGATAGGGGTTCACAAATGCCTGCGAGGCAATCGCCCCCTTGCTGCTGGCAAAGGGGGCCAAAGCCCCCACGGCAGGCACGGCGGTGGCTATGGCAACGCCAAGCTGAGCCGTTCGGGGACAGCGGGCAACGATGGAATACGTCATGGGGCCTCCGTTTTCCACGATATTGCCCCTGCGCAGCGGCGGGAACAAGCGCCTTGCCCCTTGCAGCGCCGCGCCCCCGCCCCTATCTGAAACCCCGGCAGGCTTCTGCTCTGCGCGTGTGCGGCCTTTTTTCCACTGGCCTATAAATTTTCCGAGGGGGCTGGCTCTGTCGTGGCCCTGGCTTCGTTACCTGGCGCCCACCTGATTGTTCAGGCTTTCGGGAAATCTGTCGCCGTCACGGCTGCTGCGGTTCCCGCCACCTGAAACGCCCGCCCTTCCCGGCGGGCTTTTCATTTGCGCCCTTCCCACAAACGAAAAGGGCGGCCCCGAAGGACCGCCCCAAACCTCAGATCCGGGTTGGATCAGAAGCCATAGACCAGCGAAACACCCAGGGTGTTGTCGGTGCGGATCGCACGCTCCGAGTCATACTCGGTGCGGTAGGAAACGCGGGTCGCCAGAGCGTCGGACATCTTGAAGTTGACGCCGAACTCGTTGGTGATCGCGTCGCCCGCGTCGCTCGAGGTCAGGTAGTCCAGATCGTCCGTGATGAACACGTTGTCATTGAACTTGTGGTAGAAGCGCGACGAAGCGATGTAGCCGGTCTCGGTGTTCGAGTTCAGCTCATAAGCGTCGGTCACTTTCTGGGTGTAGCGGATACCAACACCAGCCTGAACACGCCATGCGGTCGTGTCGTTGTTGATGATGCGGTAGCCCGGACCAAAGCCCAGGAAGCCATCACGCTTGGACTTGCCGATCAGGTCAGCCTGATCCGCAGCCGACAGGTTGTTCAGATCGTTCAGGTCGTCCTGCACGGTGCCGTCAACGGTGAAGCGGCCCAGCGCAAAGGCGTAGAACTGGTCATTGAAATAGTATTGGGCGTCGTAGATCGCCGAAACCGTTTCTTTGTCCTTGTTGCCGTTGGTGTCTTCACCGAAAGCGATCGCCATGGTCAGACCCTGAGCGAACACGCCCTGGTTCCAGTTCATGTTGGCGGCCAGACCGAAGTCCTGCGATTCGTCGTTACCCGTCGAACCGGCATAGGTCAGCGCAACACCACCCGACAGGCCTTCCTGGCCGTGGTTCGGGCCGAAACGCTGCGAGTCGTTCGAGCGTGCAAAGTCGTCACGAACGGCGTCACGGATATCGGTCACTTCGTCCTGAATGGCCGAAACGCCCGAGATGTTCGCGCCCGGCGCGATTTCGGTTTGGGCAAAAGCCGGAGCGGTCAGTGCAATGGCGGTAGCGCCTGCGAGCAGAGCAATAGCTTTCATAGCTCGTTCCTTTCGTTTCTCAGAATATCGACCCGATAGCGGGCCGAGCATCGCTGCTGGTGATGACCTAATGCGCCAGCCCGCCATTCGGAACCACGCCACGCAAAGAATGCGTTATCACGGAAACGTGAACGCAAAACACGGAACCGCGAGCTATGATAGCGCCCGCCTCACGGAAAGCTGTGGGTTCTCAGTTCAGTTCCGTGCGTAATTTTTGAAAATTCATTAAAGAACATGGCCTTATACAAGGTCAACAGTTGTAACACCATATGTCAGGCCGAAATGTCGAGCTTCGCCCATATCTGGTGTCCAACCCAAAACTGCGCGAGTCGGCCTCTGCCGGGTTCCGCTTATGTTGCAAAAGTCACACGCCCCGGCAGGAATATCCTGACCGGGGCGTGCGTAAAATGACTTGGGCCTGTGTTTCGAAAGAACGCCTCAGCGCCGGGACGGGCCACTGACACCAGCGACGACTCGGGCCGGGGCAGAGATCGGCGCATCATCACCCGCGCGGATTCGACGGCCTGATTTCGGCCCGGCCCCGTCATCGGCCATCCGCATCACGGCAATGGCAAATTGCACGGCGGCAAAAACGATTGTGTTGAACACCACCAGCATGACCACCGCGATCACGCCAACGGCACCATTGTTCAGCACCAGATGCCGCAACCGCGCCACGTCAAAGCCGATCAGCAGCGCCGTAAAGATCAGCGCCAGCAGCAGGCCAATGGCAATATTCCTGATGTAAAGCCGGATAAGCTGAGGCATGGCGATTCCTTCCAGGTTAACCCATGCGCCTACAGCTAAGCATGATTGGGGCTTATGCCAAGCGCGGTCAGAAGCCTTCGGGCCGCACCTCATGCGCCATATGGTCCAGAACCGCGTTCACGAAACGGGTTTCGCGCCCATCGGTGAAAAATGCCTCGGCCACGCGCAGATATTCGCTGATAACGACACGCGGCGGGGCTTTTGCGGCGACCAGCTCGGCTCCGGCGGCGCGGAACACCGCCCGCAGCACCGGGTCAATGCGCCCGATCGGCCATTTCGCCACCAGCGCACGGTCGGTCAACTGGTCGATCCGCGCCTGCCATGTCACCACATTATCCAGAATGCCGGTAAACAGGTTCTTATCCGCATCCGGCATTGCACCATCTTCGGTTTCGATCCCGATGCGCCAGCTCAGAAACTCGCCCCCGACCTTATCGGCGGACTGGCTGGCGGCCTCCATCTGGAACAGCGCCTGCACAGCATAGAACCGCGCCGCCGAGGACAGTTCCCGGCGCGAGGGGCGTTCAGATTGCGTGGCGTCGGACATAGGCAGCCTTTCAGGAAGCCTCGGGCCGGAACCCGAGCGCGGTTTTCTGGCCCGCCCATTTGCGGGAAAGTGCGATCAGATGCAAGGCCGCAGCCGCCGCACCGCCGCCTTTATTCTGTCCCGCCGCCTCGGCCCGGACCTGCGCCTGTTCGTAATTCTCGACCGTCAGGATACCGTTGCCGATGGCAAGCCCCTGCAAACCCAGCAGAGTCAGCCCTCGTGAGCTGTCATTGCAGACCGTATCATAATGCGTGGTTTCGCCCCGGATCACGCAGCCCAGCGCGACATAGCCATCGTAATCCGTCAGCCGTCCGGCCGTGGCGATAGCCGAGGGGATTTCCAGCGCGCCCGGCACTTCGATCACATCGACCTCTGCCCCTGCCGTCGCCGCGACAGCCTGTGCCCCGGCAACCAGTTCCGCGGCAATTGCCTTGTAATAGGGCGACACCACGATCAGCAGCCGCACCGGCTGATCGAAACGTGGCAGGTCAAGCTGGTGATGTTCGATCTCGCTGGCCATGATTATTCCTCGGGGATGGGACGGGTTTCAACGATGCTGAGGCCATAGGCGTCCAGCCCGACCACACGCACCGGGGCTGAGTTGGTCAGCAGCATCAGTTCCGACAGGCCAAGTGCCGACAGGATTTGCGCCCCAAGCCCGTATTGCCGCAGCTTTTGCGGGCTGACCTCATCATCGGCTGGCAGCAGGTTGTTCAGGTCGCGGATCAGCACCACGACGCCCCTGCCCTCATCGGCAATGGCCTGCATGGCGGCGCTGATGTCGCCCGATTTCTCGCGCCCGATCCCCAGCACGTCATGCAACGGGTCCAGCGCGTGCATTCGCACCAGCACCGGGCCGGGCGCAGACAGGTCGCCTTTGGTCAGCACGATATGTTCCGCGCCCTGCGTCTCATCCGCGAAAACCCGCATCATCCATTCACCGCCAAAGCGGCTGGTCACGGCGCGCTGCGCCCGTTCTGCGATCAGATTATCATGCCGGCGGCGATAGGCGATCAGGTCGCTGATGGTGCCGATCTTCAGCCCATGCTTTTGCGCAAAACCCACCAGATCCGGCAGGCGCGACATGGTGCCGTCCTCGTTCATGATCTCGCAGATCACGCCCGAAGGGTTCAGCCCGGCCAGCCGCGCCACATCGACGGCGGCTTCGGTGTGACCGGCACGGACCAGCACCCCGCCATCCCGCGCCCGCAAGGGGAACACATGGCCCGGCGTGGCAATATCCGCAGCCCCGCGCGCAGGATCAATTGCCACCGAAACCGTCCGCGCCCGGTCATGGGCGGAAATCCCGGTCGTCACCCCCTCACGCGCCTCGATGGACATGGTAAAGGCGGTCTCGTGCCGGCTGGAGTTCTTGGGCGACATCAGCGCCAGCCCCAGCGCGTCGATCCGTTCCCCCGGCATGGCCAGACAGATCAGTCCGCGCCCATGTGTCGCCATGAAGTTGATCGCATCCGGCGTTGCCATCTGTGCGGGAATGACCAGATCGCCCTCATTCTCGCGGTCTTCGTGATCCACCAGAATGAACATGCGGCCATTTCGGGCCTCTTCAATAATATCCTCGGTGCGCGAGATCACATCCGACCAATCGCGCTCTACCGGCCCCGGCTTTTCATACTGGTTCGTCATCTTTTGTCCTTATATATCCCCGCCGGAGGCATCCGGGGTTGCCATCTCGGCCAGACGCGCGACATAGCGCGCCAGCGTGTCGATTTCCAGATTCACCCGGTCGCCTTCCCGCGCCGCGCCCCAGGTCGTGACCTCTTGCGTATGCGGAATGATGTTGACGCCGAAATGGTCGCCGTTGACCTCATTCACCGTCAGCGACGTGCCATTCAGCGCGACCGAGCCTTTCGGCGCAATGAACCGGGCCAGTTCGCGGGGGGCGTGAAAGGTAAAGCGGTGGCTGGCGCCTTCGTCGCGGATGCTGACGATCTCGGCCACGCCATCGACATGGCCGCTGACGATATGGCCGCCAAGCTCATCGCCCACCCGCAAGGCCCGTTCCAGGTTCAGCCGCTGCCCGGCGGTCCAGCCGCCGATATTTGTCTTGCTGATGCTTTCGGCGGAAATATCCACATCGAACCAGTCCGGCCCCTTGGCCACCACCGTCAGACAAACCCCGTCGCAGGCAATCGAAGCCCCCATGGCAACGCCTGCCATATCATAATGACAGCCGATCCGCGCCCGCAGGTCGCCGCGCTGCTCAAGGCTGCGGATGTCGCCAATATCGGTAATGATCCCCGTGAACATGATCGCCCCCATCGCTCTGTCCGTCACCTAGTCAATCCCCGTCCCCGCCGCAAGCCGCCCAACTTGCCGAAGACACCGCGACATTACGGCAGTTTTATTACGCTTGGCAGCAGGGGTATTTCGTGGCATTGGCAAAAAAATTCGGAAAAGCAACGATATGCCGCAACGCTCTGACACAGACCTGCCACATCTGCTGCCGCAAGAGCGGGTGTTCCTGTTGTTGCAAGGACCGCATGGGCCGTTCTTTGACCGGCTGGGGCGGATGCTGCGGATGGCCGGGGCGCAGGTCTGGCGGGCGGGTTTCAACGCGGGGGACCGTTTTTTCTGGTCTGATCCGGCACATTTCATTGCGCATCTGGACCCGGTTGCCGACTGGCCCGCACATCTGGACCGGATCATCGCGGATAAGGGTGTCACCGATATTGTGCTTTACGGCGATGCCCGCCCGGTGCATCTGGCCGCGCGCGAGGCCGCGCAGCGTCTTGGCCTGACCTTGCATGTGTTCGAGGAAGGCTATCTGCGTCCGTTCTGGATTTCCTATGAGCGTGGCGGCTCGAATGGCTGGTCCGAGCTGATGAACATCAGCATCGACCGGATGCGCCACGATCTGCGCGATGCGCGGGCCGAGATCAGCCGCCCGCCTTCGCACTGGGGCGACATGCGCCAGCACAAGTTTTATGGGGCGCTGTATCATTTCCTGCTGCTGACCGCGAACCGCGGCTTTCCGGCCTATAAGAGCCACCGCAAGATCAGCGTCATGCAAGAGTTCCGCCTGCACCTGCGCCGGGTCATCCTGTCGCCATTTCTGGCCATGCAGCGCAGGCTGGAAACCGCCCGCATCCGCCGTGGCGGCTGGCCCTATGTGCTGGTGCTGATGCAGCTTGACCATGATGCCAGCCTGCGCACCCATTCCGATTACAGCAGTCAGGAAGCCTTCATCCGCGAAGTGGCAACCGCTTTTGCCGAAAATGCTCCGCGTCATCATCATCTGGTGTTCAAGGCTCACCCTCTGGAGGATGGCCGTGCGCGTGACCGTGCCACGATCCGGCAGTTGGCGCAGGGTTTGGGGATCAGCGACCGGGTGCATTATGTGCTTGGCGGCAAGCTGGCCGGGCTGATGGCGCTGGCGCGTTCGGCGGTGACGGTCAACTCCACCGCAGCCCAACAGGCGTTGTGGCGCGGGCTGCCGGTTCTGGCGACCGGGCGTGGGGTCTTTGTCAAGCCGGGACTGGTCGCGGATCAGAGCCTTGCCGGTTTCATGGCCGATCCGCAGCGCCCCGATGCCGCCGCCTATCGGATCTATCGGGACTATTTGCTGGAAACCTCACAGATCCCCGGCGGTTTTTATGCGGCGCGGTCCCGCGCCCATGCCTTGCGCCTTGTGGTTGATCTGATGCTGGCCGAGGACAACCCCTATGACAGCCTCAGCCGCGGGCGGGCTGCGCATCGGCAACAAATCGTCGCGCGGGACACATAAAGTCAACATATTGTAGTAATAAGCCCTTCATGCGGCTAAGGTTCGCATAACAGCAAGACGCCGAATCGGCGCGGGGACAGGAGAACTTCGACGTGATCGCAGACGTGACTGCAAATGTAACCGCCAGCCAGCCCGCCTCTGCCCGCAAGGGCCGCCGCACCATGCGCATCGCTGCACTGGTCGCACTGACGGCGCTGGCCGCCTGTGGCCTGCCACGCTCGGGGCCGACCAAGAACCAGATCCTTTCCGGTTCGGTCGAAAAGGGCGGCACCACCAACGTCGTTTATGTCAATGATTTCGTGGCGCAATCGACCCGGTTCCAGCAGAGCTACGGGTTCAGCTCGGGCTTTCTGAATGCTGGTTCTGTCGGTGCCGATGAGATCCGCGCGGGCGACACGCTTGGCCTTGGTATCTGGGAAAACGTCGATGACGGGCTTCTGGCTTCGATGGGGGCCAGTTCGACCCAGTTGCAGCAGATTCAGGTGGATAGCGACGGTTACATCTTTGTGCCTTACGCGGGCCGCATCCGCGCTGCCGGTCAGACCCCGGATCAGCTTCGCCGCACCATCACCTCGCGCCTCGGCAGCCAGACCCCTGACCCGCAGGTTATGGTCACGCGGGCCGCTGGTGACGGCGCAACCGTGGCGCTGATGGGCAAGATCGGTGGTCAGGGTGTTTACCCGATCGAGCGTCCGACCCGCACCCTGTCCGCGATGCTGGCCAAGGCCGGCGGTGTGACCGTGGAACCCGAGGTTGCCGTGGTTACGGTCAAGCGTGGCAACCAGTCCGGCAAGGTCTGGCTGCGCGACCTGTATTCCAATCCGCAGAATGACATCGCCCTGCGCCCTGGTGATGTGGTTCTGGTCGAGGAGGACAGCCGCAGCTTTACCGCACTTGGCGCGCTTGGTGGCCAGACTCAGGTGCCGCTTGGCAATGAACAGATCGACGCGCTGGAGGCCATCGCCATGGTCGGCGGCCTGTCCACCAATACCGCCGATCCGACCGGGGTTTTCGTGATGCGGATTGAGGGCGAGCAGGTCGCCAGCCGGGTGCTTGGCAAGCCCGTTTATGGCGATCAGCGTGTGGCCTATGTGCTGGACCTGACCAAGCCGGACGGAATGTTCCTGGCCCGCGACTTTATCATCCGCGATGGCGATGCGGTCTATGTGACCGAGGCCCCCTATGTGATGTGGATGAAATCGCTGTCGGCCATCACCGGCCCGATCACGCAGGCCAACAGCCTGAACAATGCCCTCAACTGACGGACCAGTTCACGATCAGACGACAGCCGCCGAGGGTTCCCGGCGGCTGTTTCTTTATGCGGCCGGGCTGTGGCGCGGACCTCGGCTGCGGCGCATCCTGATGCTGGCAGGCTGGAGGCCCACGCTCGGCCTGCCTCGTGATGGCGATGCCGTGGGGGTATGGGGTGCCAGTCCCTATGCATGGCGCGGGCAGGCGGTGGCGGCACGGCGCGGGGTGCCGCTGGTGCGGATCGAGGACGCCTTTCTGCGATCCGTTCTGCCGGGCCGGGCGCGGGGCGCACGGGGGCCTTTGGGCCTGTTGATCGACCCTTACGGCATTCATTTCGACCCGACCCGCGAAAGCCTGATCGAACGGCTTGCCCAATCCCCGCTGGCCGCTGCGGCGCAGGAACGGGCCGTTTCTGCGCTGGCCCGGCTGCGGGCTGCGGGCTTGTCGAAATACAATGCCCACCGGCCTGATGCGCCCTTGCCAGCCGCGCCCGGCTATGTGCTGGTGGTAGATCAGACGCGCGGTGATGCGGCGCTGATGGGGGCCGGACGTGCGGTCTTTCTGCGGATGCTGGAGGCTGCACGGGACGAGAATCCCGGCGTTCCTATCGTCATCCGCAGTCACCCCGAGACCGCGCGGGGCCTGCGACCGGGCCACTTCACCCCCGCCGACCTGCGCGACGGGGATGTTTTCGATGATTCCGATATATCCCCTTGGCATCTCGTCGAAAACGCCAGCCGCACCTATGCCGTGTCCTCTCAGCTCGGCTATGAGGCGATGCTGACAGGTCAGCGTCCCCGTCTGTTCGGTCAGCCTTGCTATGCGGGGTGGGGGCTGTCGGATGATGAAGCGCCGGTGCCGCGCCGTCAGCCGATCTCGCTGGCGCAGCTTTTTGCTGCCACGCATCTGCTGGCCCCGGTCTGGTATGATCCCTGCCGCGATGCGTTGACCGATTTCGACGGGGCGCTGAACCAGCTTGAGGCCGAGACCCGTGCCTTTCAGCAAGACCGCGACGGCCATCTGGCCTATGGGATGCGGCTGTGGAAACGCCCGGCGTTGGCGCGGTTCTTTGGGCAGGGCAAAGGTGTGCGCTTTACCCGCCAGCCGCAGGCCGGCGTGACGCTGGCCTGGGCCAATGCGCCTCATATTCCAGCCAGTGCGGCGCGGGTCGAGGATGGGTTTCTGCGCTCGAAAGGGCTGGGCGCCGCCTTGACCCCGCCGCTGTCGCTGGTCACGGACCGGCGCGGGATTTATTATGATCCGACCCGCGAAAGCGATCTGGAACGGCTGATTGCCGCGCCGCTGCCCCCCGGCGGCGAAGCCCGCGCCCTGTCTCTGGTTCAGGCGCTGCGGGCAGCGCGGCTGACGAAATACAACCTGCAAGGTGCAGCCACCCTGCCCGATACCGGCGGGCGGCGGGTGATCCTTGTCCCCGGACAGGTGCAGGATGATGCCTCGATCCGGCTTGGCGCAGGGGCCGAGCGCAGCAATGCCGCCCTGCTGGCGCGGGTGCGGGTGGAAAACCCGGATGCTTTCCTGATCTACAAACCACATCCCGATGTCGAGGCGGGCCTGCGTCCCGGTGCCATTTCGGCGACGGAGGCCGACTGGATTGCGCATGATGCTGACCCGCTGACGCTGATCGAGGCCGCCAATGAGGTCTGGACCATCACTTCGACCCTTGGCTTCGAGGCGTTGCTGCGCGGCACCCCTGTCACCACCTTGGGCGCCCCCTTTTACGCCGGCTGGGGCCTGACCCGTGACCTTGGCCCCATTCCCGAACGCCGTCGGGCGCGGGTCGGGCTGCCCGCGTTGGCCCATGCTGCGCTGATTGCCTATCCGCGCTATCACGACCCGGTTTCCAACCTGCCCTGCCCGCCCGAAACCGCCATTTGGCGGCTGACCCGTGGCGACGCCCCCCGCCCGCCCGCGCTGCGGCTTCTGGCCAAGGCGCAAGGGGCATTGGCCAGCTATGCGCATTTGTGGCGGCAGGGTTGCATTTCACACCCCAAACGGCCATCTGATTGACAGGAAAAGGAGACCCGCTTGGATCGCATCACCCTGCCCGAACGTCCCGACTGGCGCCAAAAGGCCGAGGAGCTTGGCTTTACCTTTGCCGATATGCACGGCGAACCCTATTGGGACGAAACCAGTGCCTATGCCTTTACCCTGCCGCAGATCGAGGATGACATTGAGGCTCCGGCGACCGAGCTTCATGCCATGTGCCGCGAGGCCGTCGCCACCGCGCTGGCATCCGATGAATGGCTGACCCGGCTGGCGATTCCGCAGGATCAATGGGAATATATTGCCGCAAGCTGGCGTGCGGGCGAACCCGAGCTTTACGGTCGCATGGACCTGTCCTATGACGGGCGCGGACCAGCCAAGCTGTTGGAATATAATGCAGATACGCCGACGTCGCTCTATGAAAGCTCGGGCTTTCAGTGGCACTGGCTGGAAGATCAGCTTGCCGCCGGTGTGCTGCCCGAGGGGGCGGATCAGTTCAACGCTATCCATGAGGCGCTGACGGAACGCTGGCTCGCCATGGTCGCGGCGGGCAGCGATATTCACTTTGCCGCCGATCCCGACAGCCCCGAGGATTATGCCACCGTCGAGACCCTCGCATGGACCGCGAATGAGGCCGGGATGGTGCCGCATTTCGTGCCGCTGGCCGAGATCGGCCTGACCGAAGACGACCAGTTCGCGGATGAGCAATCCCGCGTTATCGGCACGCTGTTTAAGCTGTATCCGTGGGAGGACATGCTGCGCGATGATTTTGCGCCCTTCCTCGCCGGGTCGGGCGTGCAATTCGTGGAGCCGGCGTGGAAAGCGGTGGTGTCGAACAAGGGCTTCCTGCCGCTGCTGTGGCAGATGTTTCCCGGCCACCCGAACCTGCTGCCCGCCTTTTTCGCCGGGGACGTGGCCGATGCGCTGACCGGCGGCGCACCCGCCCCCCGCATCGCGCAGGCGTTCGCGGCGGCGCAGGACGCCTTTGCGGCGGGCTATGTGACCAAGCCGATTTTCAGCCGCGAAGGTGCGGATGTGACCATCCACCGCGCCGGTGATACGGCCCTGCCCGCTCTGCCCGGCGGTTATGGCCATCACCCGATGATCGTGCAGGCGCTGGCGCCGCTGCCGGTGTTTAATGGCTGGCATCCGGTGCTTGGCGCGTGGATCGTGGGCGAAGCCTGCGTCGGCCTTGGCCTGCGCGAGGATCGCAGCCCCGTCACCCGCGACCTGTCCCGTTTCAAACCTCATTTCATCCGCCCGTAAGGAATAGCCTGATGACCGATCACCCCAAACGCAAACGCTCGCGCCGGGTCGCACTGGTTCTGGCCGGGGCCGCCGTTCTGGCCACCGCTGCCTGCAAAGAGGAACAGACCGAAGCCCGCGCCTTCCCGGATCTGGAATCCTGCCTGCAAGCTGCCGATAACGGCAGCCTGTGGTTTACTGCCGATGACTGCCGCACCCAATTCGCGGCGGCGCAGGAAAACTATGCCGAAACCGCGCCGCGCTATGACGGGCTGGCCCTGTGCGAGCAGGAGCATGGCGCAGGCAACTGTCAGCCAGACCCAAGCGCACAGCAATCGGGCGGCGGCGGTTCGATCTTCATGCCGCTGCTGATGGGTTACATGATCGGGTCGATGCTCGGCGGCCGGGGGGCGACCAGCCAGCCGCTGATGCGCAATGCTTCGGGTGGTTACGCAACCCCTGCGGGACAAAGTTTCGCCAGCAACAACGGCGCTGGCCGTGTCGCCACCAACACCTTCAACCGCGCCCCCGCCACCGCAGGCCGCCCGCCGATGAGCGCGGCGCAGGTGCAAAGCCGGGGCGGTTTCGGGGCCTCGCGCACCAGCACCGCCCCCGCCCGCACCAGTTCGGGCGGCTAAAGCGACAGGTCAGCCCGTGTCCTGACGGGCTGTCCATCAAGACCGTAGGCGGCTGCTGTCAGGCGACGGCCGAAATGAAAGCGCGGCCCGCTTTGCCTCCGTCTGGGATGGGACTGATATTTCAGCCCATCCGAGAGGCTGGCTGCGGCCCTGACAGGCTGGCTTTTCCTGTCGCATCCTTCCCTTGCCGCATCCTTGCATCCGGCCCCGCTTCGCGGCATGGTCCGGGCAATCAAGCCGCAAGGAACCTGTGCCATGATCCCGTCCAGCCAATCCGCCCGCACCCGTGAAATCTGCGCCCTTGCTCCGGTGATCCCGGTGATCGTCGTGCCAGAGGCGCGTCAGGCCGAGGGGCTTGGCCGGGCGCTGGTCGAGGGGGGGCTGACCGTTCTGGAAGTCACCCTGCGCACCGAAGCCGCCCTGCCCGCCATCCGCGACATGACCCGGATCGAGGGCGCTATCGTTGGTGCTGGCACGGTGCTGCGGCCTGATGACGTTTACCGTGCCAAGGACGCTGGCGCCCGTTTCGCCGTCAGCCCCGGCCTGACCGAAGACATCGCGCTGGCCTGTCAGGACGCCGCCCTGCCGCTGCTGCCGGGTGCCGCAACCCTGACCGAGATGATGCGGGCGATGCAGCTTGGCTATGACATGCTGAAGTTCTTCCCCGCCGAGGCCGCAGGCGGGGCCAAGGCCGTTGCTGCGGCGGGCGGTCCACTGGCCGAATTGCGTTTCTGCCCGACCGGCGGCATCAGCCTGCAAAACGCCCCCGACTATCTGCGCCTGTCGAATGTGGCTTGCGTCGGCGGGTCATGGGTGTGCCCGACTGATCGCGTCAAAGCCGGGGATTGGGACGTCATCCGCCAGCTTGCAGCCGAGGCCGCAGCCCTGCCGCGCGGCTGATGCCATGATTGCGGAAACCCCTGAAAACCTTGCCCGCGCAAGGCGTAATGTGCTGGTGCTTGGCATCGCGCAGGCCATTCTCGGCGCACAAATGTCGATCATGTTCATCAGCGCAGGACTGATCGGCCAGTCGCTGACCCCATGGCTGTGCATCGCCACCCTTCCGGTTTCCGCGATTATTCTTGGCAATGTCATTTCAGCCCGCCCGCTGGCCAATTTCATGGCCCGGCGCGGACGACAGGCGGGGTTCTCGCTGGCGACCCTGACCGGGGCGATTGGTGCAGCGCTGTGCGTATGGGCCATGTGGATTGGTTCGTTCTGGCTGTTCACCGGCGCGTCGCTGTTAATGGGCGTCTATATGGCGGGGCAAGGGTTTTACCGCTTTGCCGCCACCGATGCCGCACCTGCCAGCTTTGCGCCAAAGGCGATTTCATGGGTGATGGCGGCCGGGCTGGTCGCGGCGCTGACCGGGCCGGGGATCGTGCGGCTGACCTCATCCCTGACACCGATCCCTTTCATGGGCAGCTATATGGTGGTGATCGGGCTGAACCTGCTGGGGCCGCTGCTGTTCTCGTTCCTTGATGCGCCACGGCCTGCCGCCGGGACTGCACCTGCTCGCCGCTTGCCGCTGGGGGAACTGCTGGCCCGGCCACAAATCGCGGTGGCGATGATCGTCGGCATGGTGTCCTATGCGCTGATGAATTTGGTGATGACCTCGACGCCGCTGGCGGTGATCGGCTGCGGCTATACGACCTCGGATGTGTCGGACATTATCAGCCTGCATATCGTGGCGATGTTCCTGCCGTCGTTTTTCACCGG
Organism: Paracoccus sp. (in: a-proteobacteria); assembly: GCF_030538695.1. Classification (GTDB taxonomy): domain Bacteria; phylum Pseudomonadota; class Alphaproteobacteria; order Rhodobacterales; family Rhodobacteraceae; genus Paracoccus. Next base: position 93,649 of record NZ_JAUNTN010000011.1, on the reverse strand, counting down.
CCATCTGATCGCCCGTTTCGGCGCGACCCCGATCGTCACGCTGGGGCTGTTCATTCTTGCCGGTTCCGCCGCCGTCGCCCTGTCGGGGGTCGAGCTGACGCATTTCTTCGGTGCGCTGATCCTGCTCGGGCTTGGCTGGAACTTTGGCTATATCGGCGCAACCGCCATGCTGACGCAGGCTCATAAGCCCGAGGAGCGCGCGCAGGTCCAAGGCTTGAATGACACCATCCTGTTCACTGGCGTGTTCATTGCCTCGCTGGCCTCGGGCGGGCTGATGAACTGCTATGGTGGTAATGCGCAAACCGGGTGGAGCGCAGTCAATCTGGCGATGGTGCCGTTCCTGATCCTGGCCGGAGGGGCGCTGATCTGGCTGGTGTTGCGACCCAAGGACGATGCCTAGGGCTTAAAACAGCGATTGCTGCGGGTCGCTGTTGTCCTTTGCCGGGGGAGCTGCTGCGCGGCGTTTGCGCGGAGCCGGTTCGGAGGCATCATCCACGGGTTGCACCGTCAGACGGCCATCATGCAATTCGACCTGAAGCTGCGGCAAGGCCCGTGCCGCATCCGCTGACGCAACCAGCCGCCCGTCACCGTCGCGTAAAATGGCAAAGCCCCGTGCCAGCGTTTCACGATAACCGAGCGTCTGACGCAGGCGGTCGATCCGTTCCAGCCGCTCAGCCCGCGCGGTCAGGTTGCGGGCCATGGCCGGGATCAGCCGGGCGGTCAGCGCCTCCAGCCGGGTGCGGTCGTCGGTCAGGCGGCGGCGGGCGTCGCTGTGCAGCCGGGCTAACGCGCCATCCAGCCGTGCGCCACGGTCGCGGAGACGGTCCCGCGCCTGATCCAGACGGCGCAGGCTGGCTGGTGCCAACCGCTGTGCAAAGCTGTTCAGCCCGGCGCGCCCCTGCCGCATAAAGGCCCGCAGAGCCGCAACCGGCATCGGCTGTGCTGCCAGACGGTCGCGCTGACGGCGCAAAAAGCTGCGCAAAGCCGGGTCCAGCCGGTCAGAAAACAGGTCCAGCCGCTGCCTTGCCCCTTCGGTCAGCGCCTGCGGACGACCAAGCCCCCGCGCCAGATCGCGCAGCCGCTGGCGGGGGTGGTCCACCCTGCCCTGCGCCGCGCGGGCCATCCGCAGCCCTTGTTCAGCCAACCGCTGCGCCAGCTCGGCCCGCACCGGCACGGCCATTTCCGCAGCCGCCGTCGGTGTCGGTGCGCGGCGGTCAGCGGCAAAGTCGATCAGCGTGGTGTCGGTCTCATGTCCAACAGCGGAAATCAGCGGAATGGCGCTGTCAGCCGCCGCCCGCACCACGGCTTCGTCGTTAAAGCCCCAAAGGTCTTCCAGACTGCCGCCGCCACGCGCCACAATCAGCAGATCAGGGCGCGGTAGCGCCCCACCTTCGGGCAGCGCGTTAAAGCCCCGGATTGCCGCCGCGACCTGTGACGCACAAGCCTCGCCCTGCACCGCAACCGGCCAGATCAGCACATGAGTCGGAAAACGGTCGCGCAGACGGTGCAGAATATCGCGGATCACCGCCCCCGAAGGCGAGGTCACCACCCCGATCACCTGCGGCAGATAGGGCAAAGCGCGTTTGCGGCTGTCATCGAAAAGCCCCTCGGCGGCCAGCGCCTTGCGCCGCTTTTCCAGCATCGCCATCAGCGCACCGGCCCCTGCCGGCTCGATTTGTTCGACAATCATCTGGTATTTCGACTGGCCGGGAAAGGTGGTCAGCCGCCCCGTGGCGATAACCTCGATGCCTTCTTCGGGGCGATGCGCCAGCCGCGCGGCCTGCCCCTTCCAGCACACCGCAGCCAGCACCGCGCGGTCGTCCTTGAGGTCGAAATACACATGACCCGAGCCGGGACGTGACACCCGCCCGATCTCGCCACGCACGCGGACATGGCCGAATTGACCCTCGATGCTGCGCTTGACCGCGCCGGAAATCTCGGAAACCGTGAAATCATGGGCATTGCTGCCCGGTTCCGTGTCAATCAGATCCATGCCGCTTGTTCCCCTTTCGCGGCGACACTAGAACGCATGGCAGGCAGACGAAAGGGGCAAGGCCATGAACATCCTGATTCTCGGCGGTGGCGGGCGCGAACATGCGCTGGCTTGGGCGATCCGGCAGAACCCGAAATGCGACCGGCTGATCGTTGCGCCGGGCAATGCGGGCATTGCGGCACTGGCCCGCTGCGCCGATCTGGACATTCTGGACGGCACGGCGGTGGTCGGATTCTGCGCAGAAAACGCCATCGACATGGTGGTGATCGGCCCCGAGGCACCTCTGGCGGCAGGGGTTGCGGATGCGCTGCGGGCGGCGGGTATCCTGACCTTCGGTCCCTCGGCTGCGGCTGCGGCGCTGGAGGCCAGCAAGGGCTTTACCAAGGAAATCTGCGACGCCTGCAATGCGCCGACGGCAGCTTGGGCGCGGTTCGAAGCCGCCGGTCCAGCGCGGGATTACATCAAGGCGCAGGGCGCCCCCATCGTCATCAAGGCCGATGGTCTGGCCGCTGGCAAAGGCGTAACGGTTGCCATGACCGAGGCCGAGGCGCTGGCCGCCGTGGACGCGATTTTCGACGGCACTTTCGGGGATACCAGCGTGGTGATTGAGGAGTTCATGCCGGGCGAGGAAGCCAGCTTTTTCATCCTTTGCGACGGTGAGACCTGCCTGCCCATCGGCACCGCGCAGGATCACAAGCGCGTCGGTGACGGCGATACCGGGCCGAATACCGGCGGCATGGGGGCGTATTCCCCTGCCCCGGTGCTGACGCAGGCGTTGCAGGATCAGGTGATGGCGCAGATCATCCGCCCGACCGTGGCCGAGATGGCCCGACGCGGCACACCGTTTCAGGGTGTGCTTTACGCCGGGCTGATGATCCATGACGGACAGGCGCGGCTGGTGGAATATAATGTCCGCTTTGGCGACCCGGAATGTCAGGTGCTGATGCTGCGGTTGGGGGCACAAGCCTTTGACCTGATCCATGCCTGCGCCGAAGGGCGGCTGGATCAGATGCAGGTGAGCTGGGCCGATGACCATGCGCTGACCGTGGTTCTGGCCGCTGACGGCTATCCGGGCGACTATCAAAAAGGCACCGAGATCAGGGGCTTGGACAGCATTCCAGAGGATTCATTCCAGACCGTTTTCCACGCTGGAACCGTGGCACGGGACGGGCAGGTTCTGGCCAATGGCGGCCGCGTTCTGGCCGCAACCGCGCGTGGCGAAACGCTGGCAGAGGCCCGCGACCGCTCCTATGCGATGGTGGATCAGATCGACTGGCCGCAGGGGTTTTATCGCCGCGATATAGGTTGGCGGGCGCTTTAAAGCGCCCCCTTTCCGGCTTACAGGCCAGAATACATGCCTTCATAGATTGGTTGCAGGGTTTCGACTTCGAACAGGGACGACACAGAGGTGCCGTTCCAGATGTTCAGGATCGCCTGGGCGAACATCGGTGCGGTCGGCACGATGCGGATGTTTTCCGCTGCCTGCACCTGTTCCGAAGGCGCAATCGAATCGGTGATGACCAGTGATTTCATCACCGATTTCTGTACACGATCCACAGCCGGGCCGGACAGAACGCCATGGGTGATATAGGCGTGAACCTCGGTCGCACCGTGATCGGCCAGCAGTTGCGCCGCCTTGCACAGCGTTCCGGCGGTGTCGCAAATATCGTCCACGATGATGCAGGTCTTGCCCGAGACATCACCGATCACCGTCATTTCCGCGATCTCGCCGGGGTTTTCGCGCCGCTTGTCCACGATGGCCATGGGGGCGCCGATGCGCTTGGCGATTTCGCGCGCCCGTGCCACACCGCCGACATCGGGCGAAACCACCATCACGTCCTGAAGCCGCCCCTTGAAATGGTGTTGAATATCCAGCGAAAACACCGGCGCGGCATAAAGGTTGTCCACCGGAATATCAAAGAACCCCTGAATCTGCGCGGCGTGCAGGTCCAGCGTCAGCACCCGGTCCACCCCGGCTTCGGTCAGCAGATTGGCAACCAGCTTGGCGCTGATCGGGGTGCGGGCCTTGGCGCGGCGGTCCTGCCGGGCATAGCCGAAATAGGGAATCACCGCCGTGATTCGCGCCGCCGACGACCGTTTCAGCGCATCGGTCATAATCAGCAGTTCCATCAGGTTGTCATTGGCCGGGTTCGAGGTGGACTGAATGATATACATATCCTCGCCGCGGACGTTTTCATAAACCTCGACGAAGATTTCCTGATCGTTGAACCGTTCCACCCGCGCATCCACCAGCGCCACATTCATGCCCCGATGCATCGACATTCGCCGCGCGATTGAGGTCGCCAGAGGGCGATTCGCGTTACCGGCAATCAGCTTGGGTTCAGTCATGGCAGCCATCGGGGGATTCCTTGCAAGGCAGAATACAGGTCGATTGCAGCCGGATTAGCACCACGTTAGCCTGCGGGCAAATCCTAGGAGGGCGTGAATGGCACATATCGACTATTATTTCGTCACGATCAGCCCGTGGTGCTATCTGGCGGGCAACCGGCTGGAGGAAATCGCCGCCCGCCACGATGCCACGATTACCTATAAGCCCTTGGATGCGGTGCAGCTTTTTGCCCGCACCGGCGGCAAGCCTCTGGCCGAGCGCCACCCGGCGCGGCAGGACTACCGCTTGCAGGAATTGCCCCGCTGGGCCGCGCATCTGGGGATGGCCCTGAACCTGCATCCGGCGCATTTCCCGGTGAATACCGCGCCTTCGTCCTATGCGATCATCGCCGCGCAGGCCGAAGGGGGCGATGTCGGGCCGCTGGTTCAGGGTTTTCTGCGCGCGGTTTGGGCCGAAGAACGCGACATCAGCGACGATGCGGTGATCCGCGATCTTCTGGCCGCGCACGGCTTCGACCCGACGCTGGCCGACCGGGGGTTGTTCGTCGGTGCCGAAACCTATGCCCGCAATCTGGAACAGGCGGTGGCGGCCGGGGTGTTCGGTGCGCCTTTCTATGTCGTGGATGATGGCGCAAAGTTTTGGGGGCAGGACCGGCTGACCTTCCTCGATCAGCATTTGGCTGCCGCATGAGCGGGGTTCATCTGCGCCACTGGCCGGGTGATCCTGACCGCCCCGCGCTGGCTTTGCATTGCATGATGGGGACCGCATCCTATTGGGGACCGATTGCCGAGGGGCTGGCGGGCCGTGTGGACCTGCGGGCCTTTGATTTCCCTGGACATGGCCGCAGCCCCGCCCCCGATCCTGCGGTTGATTACCACACGCAGATCACCCGGCTGGCGGCCGCGATGATTGACCGCCCCGTTGATCTGATCGGACATTCTCTTGGGGCCACGGTCGCCTTGCGCATCGCTGTCGCCGCGCCCGAGGCCATTCGCAGCCTGACCCTGATTGAACCGACGTTTTTTGCCGCCGCCCCTGCCCCCGATGGTAATGCGTTGGCCGAGCAGATGCAGGCTCGGTTGAACGCCGGCTATCACGAAGACGCGGCCCGTGTGTTTATGAACTATTGGGGCGGACTGCCCTTTGACAAGCTGCCCACCCCGATGCGTGAAGCGGCCATCCGACAAATCCCGCTGGTGATGGAAACCGATCCGGCGATGCGTCTGGACAGTTGCAACCTGTTGGCCGAAGGGCGACTGGAAGCTATCGACGCCCCGGTTTTGCTCATCACCGGCAGCGACAGCCCGGCACAGATTCATGCGGTGGTCGATGCACTGGCCGAACGCCTGCCCGATGTCGGCCGCGCCAGCGTGCCGGGCGCAGGCCATATGGTGCCAATCACCCACCCGGCAGAGGTCGCCGGCCTGATTGCCGTCAATCTGGAGCGCAGCTAGGCGCTGATTTGCAAAGCGGGCGTAGCGAAGACGCTAAAAGGTTTCGCTTATAGATCAATGGCATTGGGAAAAATCTGTTCGGCTTGCATGGAAATGAACCGGCAGGTAAATGATGGTTTATGCAGAGGCAGGCTGAAACTCATAATCTGGCTTCCAGTTTTCCGCTACTATAAGGGGTAACGCGCCCATCGCACGGGATCAGGCAGCCGTTGATCGCGCGTTCCGGCCACACGGGCATAAGCCGAACAGCACCCTATCAATCGCAACCCGCCGCTGCTACCCCGGATTTGGAACCTCAGACCCGATACCGGCCAGCAAACAGTCCGCTCATGCACGCCATATTCAGTTCAGCCCCCTTGCCGCCGCCTTGCCCGACCTTCACACATCCCATTGATCCAGATGCGGCACCGCACCAATGGCCGTCCAATCCGCGCGGACCCGTGCCATGCGCGAATCGCCCCAGGTGCGGAAGATAATGTCGAAGCCTTCGGCGCTGATGTTTTCTGCCGAAAGATCCCCGCGTTGATTGCTGTCCCCGGCTGAATCCCACATCGACATGGATAGTTGCACGGCAGGCGTTGCCAGAAACGGCTGTGGGAACAGCACATGCACACGGACATGGCGTGGCCCATTCCCGGTCCACATCGGGCCATCATTTTCAAAATCTGAAAACAGGATCTGCCGCCCCTGCTGCACCCCGATTGCATGATGTGAAAAGCGTAGCATCATTCTTGCCAGTTCGTTGGTTCTGTCCTGCCTAGCAGCAGAAAGCTAAGAAATCACTAAAGGCTGAATAAAAAAGTGAACACCCCGGACCAGCCGGGGTGTCATCATGTCGCATAAATGCCCGATTACTCGGGGAAGTTTGCCTGTTTCGGGTCCAGCCCGATATGGGTGCCAAGGGCTTCCATATCGGCCAGCAGCTTGACTGCCGCTTCGACCGCGCCTTCGGCCCCGTGATGCTCGGCCGCAGCGCGTTGCTTATGCGCATCGGCCAGCATCAGGTTATACGCCTCTTGCGTGATCTCGGCGCAGGGAAGCCCGCGCTCGGCCAGCAGCGTCACCGATTCATTGTTGATCTCGGCAAAACCACCCGACACGGCGAATTCGGTCTGGTTGCCCGAACCGTCAATCACCGTGACCAGACCGGGGCGCAGCGTGACGATGGCGGACGCATGGCCCGGCATCGCCGTCAGATCACCGTCGGTTCCCGGCAGGCGCACCTCGCGCACCGGGACGGACAGCAGGTTCCGTTCCGGCGACACAAGGTCGAACTGCATCGTGTCGGCCATATCGCCCCCTTACGCCGCGTCTGCGGCCAGTTTGGCGGCCTTGGCCTTCACTTCCTCGATACCGCCAACCATGTAGAAGGCCGCTTCGGGCAGGTGGTCATATTCGCCGGCCACAACAGCCTTGAACGAGGAAATCGTATCCTCCAGCGGCACCTGTTTACCGTCGGCGCCGGTAAAGACCTTGGCCACGTCGAAGGGCTGCGACAGGAAACGCTGGATTTTCCGGGCGCGGGCCACGGTCAGCTTGTCCTCTTCGGACAGTTCGTCCATGCCGAGGATGGCGATGATGTCTTGCAGCGATTTGTATTTCTGCAAGATCCCCTGCACGTCACGGGCGACGTTGTAATGTTCTTCGCCGATCACTGCTGGGTCAAGGATACGGCTGGAGCTGTCCAGCGGGTCCACCGCCGGATAGATCCCCAGTTCCGAAATCGCGCGGCTAAGAACCGTGGTTGCGTCCAGGTGAGCAAAGGTCGTGGCCGGGGCCGGGTCGGTAAGGTCGTCGGCCGGAACGTAAACGGCCTGGATCGAGGTGATCGAGCCGTTCTTGGTCGAGGTGATGCGTTCCTGCATCGCGCCCATATCGGTGGCAAGCGTCGGCTGATAGCCCACCGCCGACGGGATGCGGCCCAGAAGCGCCGACACCTCGGAACCCGCCTGCGTAAAGCGGAAGATGTTATCGACGAAGAACAGAACGTCGGTCCCGGTCGAGTCGCGGAACTGTTCCGCAAGGGTCAGGCCGGTCAGCGCAACCCGCATCCGCGCCCCCGGAGGCTCGTTCATCTGGCCGTAAACAAGCGCCACCTGCGATTCCGACAGATTGTCGGGTTTGATAACGCCGGATTCGACCATCTCGTGATAGAGGTCGTTGCCCTCGCGGGTCCGTTCACCGACACCGGCGAAGACCGAATAGCCGCTATGCACCTTGGCGATGTTGTTGATGAGTTCCATGATGAGAACGGTTTTACCCACGCCCGCACCACCGAACAGACCGATCTTGCCGCCCTTGGAATAGGGGGCCAGCAGGTCGATAACCTTGATCCCGGTCACGAGGATTTCCGAGCTGGTCGCCTGTTGCGCGAACTCGGGTGCGGGCTGGTGGATTGCACGGGTTTCGGTGGTTTCCACCGGGCCGCGTTCATCCACGGGTTCCCCCACGACATTCAGAATCCGGCCCAGCGTCGCGTCGCCCACCGGCACCGAGATCGGCTTGCCGGTGTCCGTCACGGCCTCACCACGGACCAGACCTTCGCTGGCATCCATGGCGATGGTGCGGACGGTGTTTTCGCCAAGATGCTGAGCAACCTCAAGCACCAGCTTCTTACCGTTGTTGGTGGTTTCCAGCGCATTCAGAATCGCCGGAAGCTGGCCGTCGAACTGCACGTCAACGACGGCACCGATGACCTGCGTGATCTTCCCCGTAGCTGCCATCTATCTACCCCTGCGTTAGAGCGCCTCTGCGCCCGAAATGATTTCAATAAGTTCCTTGGTGATCGCGGCCTGACGCGAGCGGTTATACTCGGTCGTCAGCTTGTCGATCATATCGCCCGCGTTGCGCGTGGCGTTATCCATGGCGGTCATCCGCGCGCCCTGTTCAGATGCGGCATTTTCCAGCAGCGCGGCGAAGACTTGCGTCGAGACCGAGCGCGGCAGCAGATCGGCCAGAATGGCCTCCTCGCCCGGCTCATAGTCATAAAGACTGGAGGCTTCAGCCCCTTCCTCGACCACCGCCGGAATGATCTGCTGTGCCGTCGGCACCTGCGAAATCACCGACTGGAAGCGGTTGAAGAAAATCGTCGCCACGTCATATTCGCCCGCATCAAAACGGTTCAGCACGTCTTCCGCGATGCCGCGGGCGTTGTCATAGCCGATGCGCTTGACTTCGGACAGATCGACATGGCCGATCAGCTTGTCGCCATAATCGCGGCGAAGCTGCTCGCGGCCTTTTTTGCCGACGGTCAGGATGGTGACATCCTTGCCCTCGCCAGCCAGCCGTTCGGCGTGCTGCCGGGCCAGTTTGACGATTGAGCTGTTAAAGCCCCCCGCCAGGCCCCGTTCCGAGGTCATCACGACCAGCAGATGCCGCTGATCGCTGCCGGTTCCGGCCAGCAGGCGGGGCGCAGTGTCCGAGCCAGCAGCCGCAGCCGTCAGCCCGCCCATGACGGCGGCCATGCGGTCGGCATAGGGACGCGCGGCCTCGGCTGCCTCTTGCGCGCGGCGCAGCTTGGCAGCGGCGACCATCTGCATCGCCTTGGTGATCTTCCGCGTATTCTTGACGCTTCCGATCCGGTTTTTCAGATCCTTAAGGCTTGGCATGATCCCTCACCCTTTGCGAATTACGGTTTGCGCTTGCCCGACCGGATCAAGGCGACAGGCGCCCCGGACAGGCACCCCCGCACCATGGAAGAGGCGGGGGCGTAACGCATCAGGCGTAGGTCTTGGCGTAAGCGTCAAGAACACCCTTCAGGCGGGTTTCGGCGTCCCCCTTGATTTTGGGATCTTCCTTGGTCAGCCAGTCCAGAATGTCCTGATGCTGGTTGCGCAGGAACGAGATCAGACCCGCTTCCCATTTGCCGACCTCGCGCACCGGCAGCGCGTCCAGATAGCCATGCGTCCCGGCATAGATCACCGCAACGATTTCCGCATTGGTCAGCGGCGAATATTGCGGCTGTTTCATCAGCTCGGTCAGGCGCGCACCACGGTTCAGCAGCTTTTGCGTGGCGGCGTCCAGATCGGAACCGAACTGCGCAAAGGCGGCCATTTCACGATACTGGGCCAGCTCCAGCTTGACCGGACCCGCGACGGACTTCATCGCATTGGTTTGCGCGGACGAACCCACGCGCGACACCGACAGACCCGTGTTCACAGCCGGGCGGATACCCTGGAAGAACAGGTCGGTTTCCAGGAAGATCTGGCCGTCGGTGATCGAGATGACGTTGGTCGGGATATAGGCCGACACGTCGCCCGCCTGCGTTTCGATGATCGGCAGAGCGGTCAGCGAACCGGCACCAAAGTCCTCGTTCAGCTTGGCCGAACGCTCCAGCAGGCGCGAGTGCAGATAGAACACGTCGCCCGGATAGGCTTCGCGCCCCGGCGGACGGCGCAGCAGCAGCGACATCTGGCGGTAAGCCACGGCCTGTTTGGACAGGTCGTCATAGATGATCAGCGCATCTTTGCCGTTGTCGCGGAAATATTCCGCCATCGCGGTCGCAGCATAGGGGGCCAGATATTGCATCGGCGCCGGTTCTGACGCGGTCGCGGCGATGATGGTCGTGTAGGCCATCGCGCCGGTTTCTTCCAGCTTCTTCACCAACTGCGCCACGGTCGAACGCTTCTGGCCAACGGCGACATAGAAGCAATGCAGGGTTTTCATCCCTTCATCTTCGCGGCCGTTGTAGTTTTTCTGGTTCAGGATGGTGTCCAGCGCAATCGCGGTCTTGCCGGTCTGACGGTCCCCAATGATCAGTTCCCGCTGACCACGGCCAACCGGGATCATGGCGTCAACCGATTTCAGGCCGGTTGCCATCGGTTCATGCACCGATTTGCGCGGCATGATGCCGGGTGCTTTTACGTCCGCGATGCGACGTTCGGTCGCCTCGATCGGGCCTTTGCCGTCGATCGGGTTGCCCAGCGCGTCCACGACGCGGCCCAGCAGGCCCGGACCAACCGGAACGTCCACGATGGCGCGGGTGCGCTTTACGGTGTCGCCTTCTTTGATTTCGCGGTCGTCGCCAAAGATCACGACGCCGACGTTATCGGTTTCAAGGTTCAGCACCATACCGCGGATGCCGCCCGGAAACTCGACCATCTCACCGGCCTGAACATTGTCCAGACCATAGACACGGGCGATCCCGTCACCGACGGACAGCACCTGACCGACCTCGGCAACTTCGGCATCTTTGCCAAAGTTCTTGATCTGGTCTTTGAGGATCGCCGAAATCTCGGCAGCCTGGATTCCCATTATCCGACCTCTTTCATAGCATTCTGAAGGGATGCGAGCTTGGATTTGATCGAACTGTCGATCATCTGCGAGCCCATTTTAACGATCATGCCGCCGATCAGGCCGGCATCAACACGGGTGTTCAGCTTGACGGTGCGGCCCGATTTGGCGGCCAGCGTCTCGGTCAGCTTTTTCTTTTGATCCGCGCTCAGTTCCACGGCACTGACCACATCGGCGGTGATTTCACCGCGCGCATCCGCGATCAGGCCGCGCAGCTTCTCGACAAGCTGCGGCAGCACGAACAAGCGCCGGTTCTGCGCCATCAGCGCCAGCGTATTTTTCAGCGTGTCCGACAGCCCCATCTTGGCCGCCAGCGCAGCAATCGCCTGTCCCTGAACCTCACGCGACAGCACCGGAGAATCGATCACCGCCCGCAGGTCGGGGCTGTCGGTCAGCGCCTGGCCAAGATCGTCGATCTGGCTGGACAGCGCATCCAGCGCCCCACCTTCTTTGGCAATATCGAAAACGGCTTGCGCGTAACGCCCGGCAATATTTGCGGAAATCGAAGCAGAATTAGCCACGGTCATCCTTCCGGTTTGCGCGAAGCCCCGCAGGCGGGCCGCAGTCATGCGGTCTGTTGCGAGGCGGTTGATCGAAGGACGGGCCTTCGGAAATCTCTCGCGGTGTCTAGCAGGCGATTTCGCGTGTCGCAACCTCTTGGACACGCAAATGAGAGCATTTCAGCACAATGTCTTGCCGCATATCCGCATGGTGGCGCTAAACCTTTGTGTGCGGGCCTGTATGGGGGCTAATTTCGCGCCGCTGATCCGGGGTCAGATTCGCCGCAGGCCGCGCCCCTGCCGGTCGCGCCATGCCGCCAAGCACCTGCAACGGGCTTGGCACCGTGACCCGCAGCCCCGGCCCGTTCGGCGCCCGCATCTGCTTGCTGACCTCGGCCAGCACCACGCCCGCGACCAGCATCCGGCTGATTCCCGCGCCGGTCTTTTCCCACCAGCCCGCCGTGCGCAGCCAGAATCGCCGGTCCGAGGGCGGCACATACAGGGCTGCCGCCTGCCGTTCAGTCACGAAACCCGCAGCCCGCAACTGGCCCTCGATCTGCCCTGCCGAATAGCTGCGCCCGGCCCCGAACGGCGTTTTCTCGGACCTTGCCCACAGCCCGGCCCGGTTCGGCACCATGACCAGCATCCGCCCCCCCGGCCCCAGCACCCGCCACGCCTCGGTCAGTGTCGCATCTGCATCACGCGCCGTTTCCAGCCCATGCAGCAGCACCAGCCGGTCGATGCTGCCAGTGTCCAGCGGCCAGCAATCCTCATCGCAGAGAACCGAGCGGTTCGGCAGCCCCGCAGGCCAGCCCATCACCCCTTGCTGCCCCGGCATCAGTGCAATCACCCGCCGCGCCGGTTCCAGATAGGGCCGCAGCATCGGCGCGGCAAAGCCGAACCCGGCCACGCTCATCTGCCGCAGGCTTTCAGGCGGCCACCAGGCGGTCAGTCGGTCGCGCAGGATTCGCTGAACCATCCGCCCCAAAGCGGTCTGGTAATAAAAGCGCCGCAGCGCGATCACGTCCTGATACATCCAAACCTCCGGTTGCGCCTCGCACGACTTGGCCGCAAGCTAGGGTAATGGCTGCGAAGGAGGATTGCCAATGGCCGTAACCCTGCTGACCCTGCGGTGTCTTGCCGACAACTATGCCTATCTGATCCATGACGGCCAGCGCACCGCCCTGATTGACGCGCCCGAGGCCGCGCCGGTGCTGGCGGCGCTGGCGGAACGCGGCTGGCGGCTGGATCAGATTGCGTTGACCCACCACCACGACGACCACATTCAGGCCGTGCCGGAACTCGTCGCCGCCACCGGCGCGCAGGTGATCGGCAATGCACAGGACGGCGCCCGCCTGCCCGCGCTGGATCTGGCTGTCTCGCCGGGGGATCACTTCGATCTGGCCGGAACCCCGGCTAAGGTCATTGATGTTTCGGGCCATACCATCGGCCATATCGCCTATTACCTGCCGGATGCCGGGCTGGTCTTTACCGGCGACAGTCTGATGGCTATGGGCTGCGGCCGCCTGTTCGAAGGTCGCCCTCAGGTGATGTGGGCCAGCCTGTCGCGCCTGAACGCCCTGCCCCCGGATGTGCTGGTCTGTTCCGGCCATGATTATTGTGCAGGTAATGCAGCCTTTGCCCTGTCCATCGAGCCGGGAAATGCTGCCATAACCGAGCGGCTGAAATCCGGTCGCCCCTGCGCCCCCGCAACGCTGGACGAGGAGCGAAAAACCAATCCTTTCCTGCGCGTGGAGGCGTTGCGCGGGGCGCTGGACATGGCCGATGCCCCCGATGCGCAGGTCTTTGCCCGGCTGCGGCAGATGAAGGATGATTTCCGCCCGGCTTGAAATCCGCGGCGCAGGTGAACAACTATGCAACAAATCCGGTCGCGGTTTACGGTTTCTTGACGTTTTCATGCCAAGAGTAAACCCCGGCCCCGCCGAAGGAGACTCGCCTTGCCGTCATTTTCGACCTCTCTTGAACAAGCCATCCATGCGGCATTGGCCATGGCGAACGAAAACCGCCACGAACTTGCAACGCTGGAACATCTGCTGCTTGCGCTGACCGACGAACCCGATGCGGTGCGGGTTCTGCGCGCCTGCGACGTTGATCTGGCGCAGCTTCGCCAGATGCTGACCGATTTCATCGAAGAAGACCTGTCTACCCTCGTCACCGACATCGAAGGGCATGAAGCCGTGCCGACCGCCGCTTTTCAGCGCGTGATCCAGCGGGCGGCGATTCATGTCCAAAGCTCGGGCCGGGATGAGGTGACGGGCGCGAATGTGTTGGTCGCGATCTTTGCCGAACGCGAATCCAATGCTGCGTTTTTCCTGAACGAACTGGACATGACCCGCTATGATGCGGTGAACTTCATCGCGCATGGAGTCGCCAAAAATCCCAGTTTCAACGAAAACCGCACGGTCGAAGGTGTTGAAACCCATGCCGAGGCGCATGGCGAAGCGCCGCCGGAAAAGGGCGAATCGGCGCTGGCGAAATATTGCGTCGATCTGAACCAGAAATCGCGCGAAGGCGATATCGACCCGCTGATCGGTCGCACCGCAGAGGTCGAGCGCGCCATTCAGGTGCTCTGCCGCCGCCGCAAGAACAACCCGCTGCTGGTAGGTGATCCGGGCGTTGGCAAAACCGCGATTGCCGAAGGTTTGGCCAAAAAAATCGTCGAGGGGCAGACCCCTGATGTGCTGAAAGGCGCCACCATCTTTTCGCTGGATATGGGGGCGCTGCTGGCCGGAACCCGCTATCGCGGCGATTTCGAGGAACGGTTGAAGGCCGTCGTCAAGGAACTGGAAAAGCATCCCGATGCGATTCTGTTCATCGACGAGATCCATACCGTGATCGGTGCCGGTGCGACCTCTGGCGGGGCGATGGATGCTTCGAACCTGCTCAAACCCGCGCTGGCGGGTGGCAAGCTGCGCTGCATGGGGTCCACCACTTATAAGGAATATCGTCAGCATTTTGAAAAGGATCGTGCGCTGTCGCGGCGGTTCCAGAAAATCGACGTCAACGAACCGTCCGTGCCGGATGCCATCAAGATCCTGATGGGGCTGAAGCCGCATTTCGAATCGCATCACGATCTGCGCTATACCAATGATGCGATCAAAACGGCGGTCGAACTGGCCGGGCGCTATATCAACGACCGCAAATTGCCCGACAGCGCCATCGACATCATCGACGAGGCTGGGGCCGCGCAGCATCTGGTTGCGGAAAGCAAGCGCCGCAAAACCATTGGCGTGCGCGAGGTTGAGGATGTCGTGGCCAAAATCGCCCGCATCCCGCCCAAACAGGTCAGCAAGGATGACACCGAATTGCTGCGCAATCTGGATTCGACGCTGAAGCGGGTGGTCTTTGGTCAGGATGACGCCATCGACGCGTTGACCTCGGCGATCAAACTGGCCCGTGCGGGTCTGCGCGAGCCGGAAAAGCCGATTGGCAACTACCTGTTTGCAGGCCCGACCGGCGTCGGCAAGACCGAGGTCGCCAAGCAATTGGCCGATACCTTGGGCGTGGAATTGCTGCGCTTTGATATGTCTGAATATATGGAAAAGCACGCCGTCAGCCGCCTGATCGGTGCGCCGCCGGGCTATGTCGGATTCGATCAGGGCGGGATGCTGACGGATGGCGTGGACCAGCATCCGCATTGCGTGCTGCTGCTGGACGAGATCGAAAAGGCGCACCCGGATGTTTACAACATTCTGTTGCAGGTGATGGATCACGGCAAGCTGACCGACCACAACGGTCGTCAGGTGGATTTCCGCAATGTGATCCTGATTATGACCTCGAACGCGGGTGCGGCGGATCAGGCCAAGGCCGCCATCGGCTTTGGCCGCGAACGGCGTGAGGGGGAGGACATCGAGGCGATCGAGCGCACCTTTACGCCCGAGTTCCGCAACCGTCTGGATGCGGTGATCCGCTTTGCGCCGCTCTCACGCGACATCATCGTGCAGGTGGTCGAAAAGTTCATTCTGCAACTGGAAGCACAGCTGATTGACCGCAATGTTCATATCGAACTGACGGATGAGGCCGCGAACTGGCTGGCTGGAAAAGGCTATGACGACAAGATGGGCGCGCGCCCGCTGGGCCGCGTTATTCAGGAAGTCATCAAAAAGCCTCTGGCGGAGGAACTTCTGTTCGGCCGCCTGACCAAAGGCGGCGTGGTCAAGGTGCGGATCGAAAACGACAAGCCCGTATTCGACATTGAAGGACCGGAAACCAAACGGCTGTCCAAAGACAGTCCCCGGCTGCTACCGGCAAACTGAACCCGAAGGCTCCGCTGAACCGGCGGGGCCTTTTCGTCAGGGGCCTGGTTGTGGCTGGGAACGCACATATGGCAGGAAGAAAAAATCAGGCGCCCGAACAGATCGCCCCAAAATTGTCCCACCAGAGAGGGCGTGGGGAACAGCAAATCCGCTGCAAGAAGAACAGGTTGCCTCCTCTGTCGCTCCGTTGATTTGGATATTCTGACTGATCAGAACGCCAACGCTTACGTCCACCAAAGAGATCGAAGCAGGTGTTTGAAGTGGGCTTCGGCCCCTGTGCGGGACCGTCTCTGAATCGCGCCAGACCTAAAGCGGCCTGAAAACACGCCGGTGATGGATGCGGCCCCCTCGCCACGGGCGCGCGACGCGAAATGGCGTGAACTTGTTGGTCTGCTCGTCGATCTGATGCCGCCATTCACAAGAACAGCCCCCGGGTGGTCCCTTTTGCCAAGTCCCCCTATTCCGGGGCGTGGGTTGAAACCATGTCAGACAACAGTGTGATTGCCTGATCCTTTTTGCGGTGCATGGGCGCAAGCTTGGTCTGTTGATCGGCCTTGCCGCGAATGTGTATTGAATACCCTGTTTAGGAGGGCGGCGGCCTTTTATGGAGGGTATGGTGCAGACCATCGGAATCCTCGGCGGCATGTCGGCGGCCTCGACGCTGACCTATTACCGGACCTTATGCGACCTGACCCGCCAACGGCTTGGCGGGCTTCATTCGCCGCAATTGCTGATCCGCTCGCTGGATTTCGCCCCCATCGCGGCGATGCAGGCGGTTGATGACTGGAGTGCTGCGGCAGCCATTCTGAACCGTGAGGCCCACGCGCTTCAGGCTGGCGGAGCCGATATTCTGCTGCTGGCCACCAATACCATGCACAAGCTGGCCGCTCAGATGATGGCCGGGGTCACGATTCCGCTGCTGCATATCGCCGATGCAACCGCCGCCCGGATCGCTCACGCTGGCTTGCGCCGCGCCTTGCCTGATGGCAACTGCCTTTACGATGGAACAGGATTTCTACCTCGCCCGTTTGCGCCATGCGGGGCTGACCCCCATTCTGCCAGACGTCACGTCGCGGGCCAGGATTCACCATATCATTTATGACGAGCTGTGCCGGAACCGGATCCGTGACGACAGCCGGATGCAGTTTGAAGCCATTGCTGCCGATCTGGCGCTGCAAGGGGCAGATAGCCTGATCCTTGGCTGCACCGAAATTGGAATGTTGCTGAATACGACCAATGTTCCGGTGCCGGTCTTTGACAGCACCCTGATTCATTGTGAAACCGCGCTGGATCTGGCCCTGTCTGACGCCTGAAATCAGAGCCGCCCGACCGGATATTCGGTGCCGCCGACCCGGTGGAACAGCACTGCAATCACCACCAGCAGAACCGCTCCCATCAGTACCGGCATAATCACGAAATCAAACCCCGGCTGGACGGCGAAAACCACCAAAGGGTTTCCCCCGGCAGGCGGATGAATGATGCGCAGCGCCACCATAGCGGCAATGGCAATGCCGACTGCAATTGCGGGCGAGAGTGCAAAATCGGGCCAAAGGTTCAGAAAAATCAACCCGATCAGCGTTGTCAGCACATGGCCCCCCACGATATTCAGCGGTTGTGACAGCGGCACGGCGGGGGCGCTGAACAGCAGCACGCAACTGGCCCCGAATGGTGCGATAATCAGCGGCAAGTGGCTATAACGACCAATCATCGACAAAAGCGCAATGGCCAGAAAGCCGCCAAAGCCTGACAAAAAGATCAGGCGCAGCGGCGGGCGCGGCAGAGAAAGCGTAAAGTATTTGCGCATGATTATGGTGGTCAGTCGTCCGGGATAAAATCAGCGGAACAGGATCAACCCGCCCGGCGACCATGCCAGCCGGGTCGCTGTGCCGACATCCAGCACATCGCGGCCAAACACGTTCCGCATCGAAATCCGCACCGGACGTTCCACATCAGGCAGGCGAATATCGTAATAGGTCATGTCCCCGAAATAGACGACCTCATCAATCACCCCGGCAACCTCGCGGTCCGGGGCGGTCTGGCCGGGGGACAGCATGGTGAACGCCTCCGGGCGGAAGCCGACCGAAGGGGCCTCGCCCGCGCCCGCGCAGCTGACCTGCGCGACGGGCAGATCAACCGGGCCAAGCCCGGCCACATCCACCGACACACGGTCGCCACTTTCGCCGGTCACGCTGGCCGGCAGAAAGTTCATAACCCCGATGAAATCCGCCACGCGCCGACTGTTCGGGCGGGCATAAAGCGCCTCTGGCCCATCAAGCTGCGCGATTTCACCGTCGAACATGACCGCGATCCGGTCAGACATGACCAAGGCTTCCTCCTGGTCATGCGTCACCAGAACGAAGGTGATCCCAACCTGACGTTGCAGCTTGATAAGCTCGACCTGCATTTGCTCGCGCATCTTGCGGTCCAGCGCGGACAGTGGTTCATCCAGCAGCAGCACCTTGGGCTTGAGGATCAGCGCACGGGCCAGTGCGACCCGCTGGCGCTGGCCGCCGGAAAGTGCATGTGCCGCCCGCTTGCCATAGCCTTTCAGCCCGACCATTGCCAAAGCCTCCTCGACCGCGGCGGCTTTTTCAGCCTTGGACCGGGGATCACGGCGCAGGCCGAAAGCCACGTTTTCCGCCACGCTCAGATGCGGGAAAATCGCATAGGACTGGAACACCATATTGGTGGGGCGATGGTTGGCGGGGACATCCTCCATATGTTTGCCGTCGATCAGTACCGCACCGGATGAAATATCCTCGAAACCCGCGATGGTGCGCAGCAGCGTGGTCTTGCCGCAGCCTGACGGGCCAAGCAGGGAAAAGAACTCACCCTCTCGGATTGTGGCGGTGATGCCGCGTAAGGCATGGTAATCGCCATAATATTTCTGCACGTCGCGCAGCTCGATCATTGGACGGGCGGCGTTCAGTTCGTCCCAACGGGTCGGGGATTTGCGCGGGGTCGTCACAGGAAGCCTCCGGTATCTTGCTGGCCGGTGCGGGCAAGGCCACGGCGGCGGAAATATTCGGCAATCGTCAGCAGCAGCACCGACAGCACGACCAGAACCGTGCCGAGCGCCATAATCATCGGGATGGATTTTGGAAAGCGAAGCTGGCTGTAGATATAGACCGGCAGGGTTTCCTGATTGCCCCCAAGGAAAAAGGCAATGATGAAATCATCCAGCGAAATCGTGAAGGAAATCAGCAGCGACGAGATAATCCCCGGCATCACCAGCGGCAATGTTACGAGCCGAAAGGCCGACCATTTGGTTTCACCAAGATCCATCGCAGCCTCCTCCAGCGAGCGGTCGAGGCTGGAAAAGGACGCTGACAGGATGGTGATGGCAAAGGGCATACACAGCAGCGTATGCCCCAGAATCACCGTCAGCAGCGACAGCGGAACCCCAAGTCCCAGCAGCACCACCAGCAGCGACACCGAGATAATGATGTCCGGCAGCACCAGCGGCAGCATGATAAGCCCCATCACCGGCCCCTTTCCCGGAAAGGCGAAACGGGTCGAGGCCCGTGCTGCGAACATCCCAAGACAGGTGGCGAAAATGGCCGAGCTGACCGCAATCAGCAGCGAGTTCTCCAGCGCGCGCCATAGCGTGCGATTGCCCGCCGCCTGCGTGAACCAGTCGGTTGTAAAGCCCTGTAACGGAAAGGCAATCACCGTTCCCGAGTTAAAGGCGAAAACCGGCAGCAGCAGGATCGGCGCATAGAGGAACAGCAGATACAGCAGCGCGTAAAGACGAAACCCGATCTTCATGCGCGCGCCCTCAGAAAGCGGCGGTTCAGAAGCACAAAGACCAATGCGGCCACGGTGGTGATGGCCATGGCCGTAACCGCGATGGCCGAGCCAAGCGGCTTGTTGTCGATGTCCAGCATTTGCGCCTGCACCAGATTGGCGATCATCGGGATCTTGCCACCGCCAATCACCGTCGGCGTGACATAATCGCCAATGGTCGGGATGAACACGATCAGCACCGCCGCAACCACCCCCGGCATCGCCAGCGGCAAGGTCACGCGCCAGAAGGTCATCGGCCGGCTTTCGCCAAGATCACGCCCCGCCTCCAGCAACGAGCGGTCGATCTTTTCCAGCGCGACAAAGATCGGCAAAATCGCAAAAGGCGCATAGGCATGGGCCAGCGTCACCACGATCGAGTTCACATTATACAGAAGAAAACCAAGCGGTTCGTCGATCAGGCCAATGTTGATCAGCCCGCTGTTGATGACGCCGTTATAGCCCAGAATGACTTTCCACAGGAACACCCGGACCAGATAGCTGGTCCAGAAGGGGATCGTAATCAGGAAAATCCATAGTGCCTTGCGTTCCGGCGGCACCATGAAAGAGATGAAATAGGCCACCGGAAAGGCCAGCCCGACCGTTGCCACAGTCACCGCCAGCGCGATCCAGAACGACCGCCCCATTACCGTCCAGAATACCGGATCGTTCAGGGTTTGGGCATAATTTCCTAGCGTGAACTCTTTGATAATGACCAAATAACCATCGGTCATAAAGGAAAAGGCAAAGATGGTCAGCAACGGCGCTGCCAGCATCAGCAGCGCATAGATAAACGGCGGTGCAACCAGTTTCAGCCCTGATCGCGCCTCTGGTCCGAATTGGGTCGCGGCCATGTCACTCTTTCATGCTGGCCGGGGCTGTTCCCCGACCTTTCACCCGATTCTGCATATGCAAAACCGCTGCTTTTGGGAAGCCGCCGAATAGATAGGATTTGAATAAAATTGTCTTGATTTCCGGGGTGGCCGTAAAGGTTTTTTTCATCTTTCCATGCTTGGATATGATGGACAGGAGCGATGGGCTTGTGCAAATCTAACACGACAGTCCGGCGGCCATTTCGCCCGCCTATACGGAGGAAAAGATGACTGATAAGAACAAGTTGGACCGGCGTTCGTTCCTGACCCGCGCCAGCATCGGCGGTGCCGCTGCGGCGGCGGGTGGGGTTCTGGCGGCCCCGGCCATCGCGCAGGAACAGCCCTCGATCACCTGGCGTATCGCCTCGTCTTTCCCGAAATCGCTGGACACAATCTATGGCGGCGGTGAGGAAATGGCCAGACGTGTGCGCGAAGCCACGGATGGCAAGTTCAACCTTCAGGTTTTCGCGGCGGGGGAGATCGTTCCGGCGCTGGATGCGATCAATGCTGCGGGCGATGGCACCGTGCAGGTCGCCCATTCGGTCGGTTATTACAACTGGGGCAAGGACGCGGCCTTTGCCTGCGGTGCTGAACTGCCCATGACCTTCAACGCCCGTGGTCGCCTCGCCTATATGTATCATGGCGGCGGCATTGATCTGTATAATGAATTTCTTGCCAACTACGATCTGATTGCCTTTCCGGGCGGCAACACCGGCGTGCAGATGGGCGGCTGGTATCGCAAGGAAATCAATACGCTGGCCGATCTTAAAGGTCTGAAAATGCGGATTGGCGGCTTGGCGGGTCGTGTGGTCGAAAAGCTGGGTGTCGTGCCGCAACAGGTGGCCGGTGGCGACATCTATCCGGCGCTGGAAAAAGGCACCATCGACGCGGTTGAATTCGTCGGTCCCTATGATGATGAAAAACTGGGCTTCCATCAGGTTGCGCCCTATTATTACTATCCCGGCTTCTGGGAAGGCGGGCCGATGGTCCATTTCTTCTTCAACAAGGCCGCGTTCGAGGGGCTGCCGGCTTCGTATCAATCGCTGTTGAGAAGCTGCTGTCAGGCGGCCGATCAGAACATGCTGGCGAATTATGATTACAAGAACCCCGGCGCGCTTCAGCGTTTGGTCGCGGCTGGTGCGCAGCTGCGCCCCTTCAGCGAGGAAATTCTGGCTGCCGGATTCGATGCGTCGCGTCAGGTCTATGATGAAATCTCGGCTGAAAACGAATGGTTCAAGCGTCAGTGGGAGGCGATGAAGCCGTTCCTGAACGACTGGTATCAGTATATGCAGACGGCTGAGTTTACCTATGACTATTTTATGATGCTGCAACAGCGGAACGGCAAGCTGGGCTGATCCGCACGGTTCTGGAACATGAACGCCGCCTGGTTTTATCCGGGCGGCGTTTTTCATGCTGATCCCGTATTGGGCAAAGGTCACATCTTACAAAGAGCAGGCTTGAAAACCGCCTTGCAAAAAAACCGGCGGACACAGCCGCCGGTTCATGTGTTTCAGATCGGATCAGTTTCCGCCAAGCCCCGGCGGCGGTCCCGAGAATGGGGATGCGCCAGACGTGGGTGCGGCAGGTGCCGTTATAGCGGCGCTGCCGGGGGCGGCGAACGGGTCCAAACCGCCCGAGGCTGGGGCCGATGTGCCGCCCGAGGTTCCACCGAACGGATTCAGCCCGCCTTCGGAACTGGATGCACCGCCAAACGGGTTGAACCCGCCGGCACCCGCACCAGAACCAGCGTCACCAGCCGGGGCGCCAAACGGGTTGAAACCCCCGGCCCCACCGCCAAAACTGCCTGATGGGATTTGCATTTCCACCGCTGAACGATCCACCGGCTTGCCCTTGTAATGCATGACCATCTGCGGGAAGGCGATCACCACGCCGATCATCACCACCTGAATGACGACAAAAGGCACCGCCCCCCAATAGATCTGACCCGTCGTCACCGGCGCCATCCGCTTGCCCGTCACCCTGTCGGTATAGGGCTGCTTGGGCGCGACCGAACGCAGATAGAACAGCGCGAAGCCGAATGGCGGGTGCATGAAGCTGGTCTGCATATTGACCGCCAGAATGACCCCGAACCAGATCAGGTCGATGCCCATAGATGCCGCCACCGGCGCCAGCAGCGGCACGATGATGAAGGCCAGCTCGAAATAATCGAGGAAGAAGGACAGCAGGAAAACCAGCACTGACACCATGATCAGGAAGCCCAACTGCCCGCCGGGCAGCGAGGTCAGCAACTCCTCGACCCAGTGATGCCCGTTCACGCCGGTAAAGGTCAGCGAGAACACCCGCGCCCCGATCAGAATGAACATCACAAAGGCCGACAGCCGGGTGGTGGCCGCCAGCGCCTGTTTCACGACGTCAAAGCTCAGCCGCCCCTTGAAGCCGGCAAGGATCAGCGCGCCCAGCGCTCCCATCGCGCCGCCTTCGGTCGGGGTGGCAATGCCAAGAAAGATCGTTCCAAGCACCAGAAAGATCAGCGCCAGCGGCGGGATCAGCACGGTAATGACCTGCTGTGCCAGCCGTGACATCACCCCAAGGCCAAGGCTGCGGTCCAGCACGGTCGCAGCATAAATCACCGCCACGCCGACGACTGTGCCAAGAATATCGGCATTCGCCCCTTGGGTCGGGTAAAGGTAATGATGCGCGGCCCAGGCAATCCCGCCACAAGCCGCCAGCGCGATCAGCAGCGAGGTGATCCCCGACCCCAGCCGCCGCGCCTCTTTCGGCAAGGCCGGCAGCGCATCGGGGCGGATCAGCGTGATAACAAAGACATAAGCGACATACAGCCCGGTCAGAACCAGACCGGGGATCATCGCGCCCTTATACATATCCCCGACCGAACGGCCCAACTGGTCCGCCATGATAATCAGCACCAGCGACGGCGGGATAATCTGCGCCAGCGTCCCGGATGCGGCAATCACCCCCGAGGCGATGCTGCGGTCATAGCCATAGCGCAGCATGATTGGCAGCGAGATCATCCCCATGGCGATCACCGAGGCCGCCACCACGCCGGTTGTTGCCGCCAGCAGCGCGCCGACGATAATCACCGCATAGGCCAGCCCGCCGCGGATGGGACCGAACAACTGGCCGATGGTGTCCAGCAGATCCTCGGCCATGCCGGATTTTTCCAGCACGATGCCCATGAAGGTAAAGAATGGCACCGCCAGCAGGGTTTCGTTCGAGACCACGCCGTTGAAATAGCGATCCGGCAAAGCCCGCAGCAGGTTCCAGTCAAGGTTGATCGTGCCGCCGGAATAGGGGGTCAGTTCGACCCCAATCACAAAAAACAGCAGCCCGTTTGCGGCCAGCGCAAAAGCCACGGGATAGCCGAGGATCAGAAAGACCACCAGCGACACGAACATGATTGGCGCCATGTTCAGCGCAATAAGTTCCATCATTCTTTTGCGCCTTTCGGGTCTTCGTCATGGCCGCCATGGACGTGCAGCGGATCGTTGGAAAGCGCCATGCCCGCCGCCAGATCCGTGCCTTCTGCCTCCAGCGCCTCATGGGTGCTGACAAAGGGGTTCGGATCCTCGATCAGCCCGCGCATCACGGCGATTTTCTTGATGATTTCGGAAATCGCCTGCGCCAGCAACAGGATGAAACTGGCCAGCAGCAGCGCCTTGGCTGGCCACAGGATCAGCCCGCCAGCGTTCATCGACATCTCACCATTGCGGAACGAGCGCATGAACCACGGCTGGATGAAATACAGCGACACCAGCAAAAACGGCAACAGAAAGAACACATGCCCGAACAGGTCGATCCAGTGCTGAACGCGGCGCGACCAGCGGCCATAAAGAATGTCGATGCGGATATGCTCGTTTTCTTTCAGCGTATATGCAGCGGCCAGCAGGAATGCGCCGCCATAAAGATACCACTGAAGCTCCAGCCAGGCGTTTGATGAAATATTCAACGTCTTGCGGATAATCGCGTTTCCGGCGCTGACCAGAACCGCAATCAGGATCAGCCATGAAACGCTGCGCCCGATCAGGCTGTTGATGCGGTCGATGCCGCGCGAAAGGGCCAAAAGGCCGCCCATTCGTCATCCTCCCTTTGCTTGGTTCACGGCGTTTGAACGACCGGAACGAAACAGCGGTATCACGAAACCGCGCCCAAGGGTCAAGCCCTGTGCCATTTGGGCGTTAGGTTACAACGCCGCCAGCCCGATCAGCGCGGCGGCTTCGGCACATTGCTGGACCGCGCCAAGCACATCGCCGGTTCGTCCGCCAAGTCGCTGCCGCGCCAGCCGCCCCATCCACAGCGTCACCAGCGCCACGATCAGAACCACCACCGGCAGGACCAGCCCGGTCAGCACAGCACCAATCACCAGTGCCAAACCGCAAGCCAGCATCACCACCTGTCGCGTCGGATGGCCTGCGCTCTGGCTTAGCCCATCTGTCCGCGCCTGCGGCAATGTTACCATGACCACCACAATTGCCGCCCGCGACAGCACCGCGGCAGTGATCAGCGCCAAGGCGCCCGCATCAGACACCGCCAGCGCCCGCACCCCTGTCACGACGATCAGCGCCAGCACGCCATAGCTGCCGATGCGGCTGTCGCGCATGATCTCCAGACGTTGTTTCGGGTCGCGCCCGCCCATGCCGTCGGCCAGATCGGCCAGCCCGTCCTCATGCAGCGCGCCGGTGGTCAGAATCATGGCCCCAACCGCCAGCAACCCGGCCAGCGCGGGCGACAGTTCCAGCGTTTGCGCCAGTGTCAGGGCTGCGGCCCCGATTCCGCCGACCACCAGCCCGACCAGCGGAAAGGCCCATGCCGCCCGCGCCAGAACCGGCGCGTCAGGCGGCAACCAGCGGCCAAAGGGCAACCGCGTCAGCCAGACCAGTGCCAGCAGCAGATGCACCAGCGGCCTAGGCACTGATCCCCGCCTCAGCAAAGGTTGCCATCCCGTTATGACATTCGATGGCCGCCCGCAGAATCAGTGCGGCCAATGCCGCGCCCGAGCCTTCACCAAGCCGCATGTCCATCTCCAGCACCGGCTTGCGGCCAAGGGCGGCGATCAGCTTGCGGTGGCCCGGCTCTGCGCTTTGATGACCGATCAGGCAGTGATCCAGCGCCGTGTCGTCGTCGCGCGTCAGCACCGCCGCTGCTGCCGTGCAGATGAACCCGTCCAGAACCACCGGGATGCGCAGTTCCCGCGCCCGCAGGATCGCCCCGCAGATCGCCGCCTGTTCGCGCCCGCCGAAAGCGGCAAGCGTCGCCTCGGCGCTGTCGGGCTGATGCCGTGCAAGGCCCGCATCGACAGCCGCAATCTTGCGGCGCAGGGTGTCGCCCTCGGCCCCGGTGCCGGGACCGACCCAATCCGCCGCCGCGCCGCCAAAGACCGAGGCCGCCAGCACCGCAGCAACGGTCGAATTGCCAATCCCCATCTCGCCCAAAATCAACAGGTCTGTCCCCGGATCGACCGAAGCCGCCCCTTGCGCCATGGCTGCCTGAACCTCGTCCGGGGTCATTGCCGGACCTTGGGTAAAATCCGCCGTCGGGCGGTCCAGATCCAGCGCCCGAACCGACAGATCGGCCCCTGCCACCCGACAAAGCTGGTTGATCGCCGCACCCCCCGCCTGAAAGTTGGCCACCATCGCAGCCGTTACGCTGGCCGGAAACGGGTTAACGCCCTGCGCCACAATCCCATGATTTCCAGCGAAAACCACCGCCTGAATATGGTTCAGCCGGGGGCGTTCCCGGCCTTGCCAGCCCGCCATGAACACGGCCAGATCCTCCAGCCGGCCCAGTGATCCTGGCGGCTTGGTCAGGCTGTTCTGTCGGGTGCGCGCACGCTCGGCGGCGCTCTGGTCATAAGTCGTCATGGGAAATCCACAATTGGCGGTTTCAGTCGTAAAGGTTGCCCGGCCACAGCCAGCCAGACCTGATCGGCCAGCGTCGCCACGGCCTGATTCATCCGCCCGTGATCGTCGCGGAACCGCCGGGCCAGCGCGTTATCGGGCACGATCCCCTGCCCCAGTTCATTCGTCACCAGCACCACCGGCGCCTGTGCCGCTGCCAGTGCCGCCCGCAGCCCATCCAGATCGGCTGCATCCGGCAAGGCATTGGACAGCCACAGCGTCAGACAGTCGATCAGCCGCGCTCCCGCGCCTTCGCTGGCGGCAAGTGCGGCGGGCAAATCCAGCGGCGCCTCAATGGTGCGCCAGTCCGCGCCCCGGTCGCGGCGGTGGGCGGCAATCCGCGCGCCCATCTCTGCATCATGGGGCTGCGCGGTGGCGATATAAACCGGGGTCTCGCCCCCGGAATGGTGCCGCGCAAGACGCTCGGCCAGCACGGTTTTTCCTGACCGCGCGCCCCCCGTCACCAGAATGATCCTGTGCTTCATCATGCGCCTGTCTTGGCACAGCCCCGGCGAAAGGAAAAGCCGCGCAATGCCCTGTCAAATCGCCACACCTGCCGCTAAGCTGCGGCCAAGCCATAGGAAATCCCGATGAACCTTCCCGCCTTGATCCTTGCGCTGTTGCCGCTGCCTGTGCTGGCGCAGCCGGTGCTGAACATCGCCATCCCCCGCCAGCCTGCACAGCTTGATCCGCAGCGCGCCAGCATCCCGCAGGATATGGCCGCCGTCCGGGCGCTGTTCGAAGGGCTGCTGCGCGACGGTCCCGACAGCCGCCCGGTGCCTGCCTTGGCCGCCACGCATGAGGTTTCCGAGGACGGGCTGACCCACCGCCTGCGCCTGAACCCGGCACAATGGTCGGATGGCCAACCACTGACGGCAGCGGATGCGGTGGCGGCACTGCAGCGGCTGGCCGATCCGGCGCTGGCCTCGCCGCATCGCGGGCTGATCGGTGCGCTGCATCTGGAAAACGCGGCCGCGGTGCTGGCAGGCAGTCTGCCGCCCGATCAGCTCGGCGCGCGGGCCGAAGGCGACACGCTGGTGCTGACCACCACCCAGCCGGTGCCTGCGCTGGCGGCCATCCTGACCCATAGCGCGACCTTTCCGATCCCCGCCCATGCCCTGCGCGAAGGTTGGACCGCAGCGGATCAAATCGTCACCAGCGGCGCCTTTCGCCCGGCCACCCCACCCGAAGGCGCAGGTTGGGCGCTGCGCCGCAACCCTGACTGGCGGCTGGCGGACAGCCTGCGGATCGAAGGGCTGAACGGTTATATCAACAGCGATGTCGGGGCGGAGCTTGACGCCTTTTCCGGCGGGCGGCTGGATGTCGTCGCGCTACCGCCCGCGCATCTGCCGCAGGCGCAGGCACGTTTCGGAGAAGCTGCCCGCTCGACGCCCCTGCCATGTACTATGGGCTATGTGGTCAACCTTGGCCCGGACGCGCCGCCCGCGCTGCAAGACCCGGAAATCCGCAGGGCCTTGTCGCTGGCATTGAACCGCGACGAGATGATCGCCACCGTGCTGCAAGATGGCCAGCGCCCGGCATGGGGCTGGACCCCGTCCGATATGCCGGGCTTTACGGCCCCTGAAAACGCCGATGCTGCACGAAGCCAGGAGGACCGCACAACCGAGGCCGCCGCTATCCTGAGCGCCGCCGGTTACGACAAAGACCGCCCCCTGCGGGTCCATGTTGCCACCAATGCCGATCCCGACAACCGCCGTATGGCACGGGCGCTGCGGCACTACTGGCAGGATATGAACGTCACCGTCCGCATTGACGAAAACGACTGGGACACCCATGCAGCCAAGCTGGGTAAGCATGATTTCATGCTGGCCCGCTATGGTTGGTGTGGGGATTACGCGGATGCGGCGGCGTTTCAGTCGGTCTTTGGACCAAGCGGCACCAACCCCGGCCTTTACGCGGATGCCGAATATCAATCCCTGCTGGCCGAGGCCGCCGAATCCGAAGGTGCCGACCGCGCCGCCGCCCAAACCGAGGCAGAGGCCCGGCTGATCGCAGACCTGCCGGTGATTCCGGTGTTTCACTATGCACAAGGGATGCTGGTCGCAGAACGGGTGCAGGGCTTTTCCCCCAATCCGATGGGCCGCTGGTATCCGCAGGATTTGGGATTGAACTGAGGCTGGTACCCGAGGTCGGACTCGAACCGACATGCCTTGCGGCGGCGGATTTTGAATCCGCTGCGTCTACCATTCCGCCACTCGGGCCTCGGCTGCCCGCATAACGCGGGCGGCGGGGATGAGCAAGGGGCAAGTGCCGCTTCTGACTGCAACCTGTTGCGGGGGTTTCACACCCCCGCACCCCCGTGGGATATTTTGATGAAGAAGAAGCCGCTTTCTTCTTCACTTAAATATCCTGGGGTGAATGGCCGCAGGCCAGAGGGGCAAAGCCCCTGCCCCTTGTGATCAGAGCTTCGCGGCCAGTTTGGCGATGCGGGCGCCATAGTGACGCGCGGCGGCCTCATCCCCCGCAGCCAGCGCATCAGCGGGAGAATCGCCACGTTTGATCGCCGCCAGAGCCGAGAAATTGCCGGTCCAGTTGATGTCATCCGGGGTATGGGCCATCAAATTTGCAGATTTAAGGCCAAGGCTGACCCAAATCTGACCGTGCTGGTTGGCCAGGGTCTGGAAATAATTCAGCGTCTCGCCTTTGTCGCCTATGGTCGAGGCCGAAACGGTAAAGCCACCCGCCAACTTGTCGATCCATTTATCCGCAAACCAAGCCTTCGACGAGGCGTCGGCAAAGCGTTTGAACTGCCATGCCGGGCCGCCCATATAGGTCGGGCTGCCGTAAACGATGGCATTGGCGGCGTCCAGAACCGACCAGTCAGCATCGGCGATCTGGCCATCTTCGGAAATGCGGATCACATCGACCTGCGCCCCGGCCTCACGTGCGCCAGCGGCGACGGCCTCGGCGGCGAAAACGGTGTGGCCGTAGCCCGAGAAGTAAACGATTGCGATTTTGCTCATGGGAGCCTTCCACTTCATAACAGATACGGGCTGCGTTAATCACACTTGCTTCCCAAAGGAAAGTGGTTATATTTTGGTAATAAGAAAAAAGGTTCAAACATGCACGATCACGGTGATTGTCCGGTCGATACGATGTTTTCAGTGGTCAGCGGCCAGTGGACGACGCTGCTGCTTTACATGCTTGCCACGCAGGGGCCGCAGCGATTCGGGGCATTGCAACGGCTGATTCCACGGATCTCGACCAAGGTTCTGACCGACCGGCTGCGGATGCTGGAACGCGCGGATCTGGTTCACCGGGAACAGGCCGCAACAATCCCGCCGCAGGTCACGTATTCGCTGACCGCGCGCGGTGAGGAGCTTCAGCGGGCCATTCAGATGCTTGGCGATATTGCCCTGCGCTGGGGCACCGAAGGCTGGACGCCTTACGGCAAGTCATAACCGCGTCAGAAACGCCTTGTCGAACCGCTGTTCCAGAAAATCATATTGCGGGCGCAGCGCATCCCTGAACACATCCTGCACCCCGTCCGGCACCGGGAAACCGGGCGAAACATGGCGCGGTGTGGCGGCATCGGGATAATCCCCTTCGGGCAGGCCGCAATGATCCTCGACCGCTCGCAGCAGTTGTAATGGGGCGGTCTTAATCATGCCAAAGGGCAGGTAAAGATTCCGCGCCCCAAGCATCCTGTCCAGCCGCGAGATGACATCCGCATAGTCGCCGCGCTGCTGGATGGGCGGACTGTTCAACTGTTCCAGCCAGAAATCCATGCCCTGTTCGGCAGGCTTGCCGGTCAGCTTGGACCGGATTGCGGAAACGGCTCGCGCCGCCGGGTCTCGGATCAGGAAAATGGATTTAAAACCGTCACCTAGGATCGATTTCATATAATTTACGCCAGCATCATCCAGCAAGGCGTAGGCGGGGGTTATGTCCACCGAAACCTTGTTCGCGGGACAGGGCCGATAAGCCTCACGATACCAGTCCAGCGACAAGATTTCGAGATCAAGCAACCGCTGAACATGCGCCAGCCGCTGCGGGTTGCCGCCGTTGCGCAGCCTTTCCCGCTGCGTCACCAGTTTGGCGCGATGTCCCCGTTTAACCCATGCAGCCCCGATAGTTGCATGGTTAAAGTAATGCATTTCCTTAAGGGCTGGGCGCCAAACCTTTGGATTCCGGGTGATGTTTTCAAACAGCCATGACGTGCCGGCTTTATGCGCACCAAACCCGATAATCTGCGGCAGGCTCATGCCTGCCCCAGCTTGGCCAGCCGTGCGGCCCGCAATTGCGCGAAATCATCACCTGCATGATAGCTTGACCGGGTCAGCGGCGTTGCGGAAACCATCAGGAAGCCCTTGCCATAAGCGGCTTTTTCATAGCCGGCGAACTCATCCGGGGTTACGAAACGGTCCACGCGATGATGTTTCGGCGTCGGCTGAAGATATTGGCCGATGGTGATAAAATCGATGTCGGCGGCGCGCATGTCGTCCATGACTTGCAAAACGCCCTGCCGGTCCTCACCCAAGCCCACCATAATGCCGGATTTGGTGAACATGGCCGGGTCCAGCTCCTTGACCCTTTGCAGCAGGCGCAGCGAGTGGAAATAGCGCGCGCCGGGCCGCACCGTCGGGTAAAGCCCCGGCACGGTTTCAAGGTTGTGGTTGAACACATCGGGCCGCGCCTCGACAACGGTTTCCAGCGCATCGGAGCCGCATTTCAGGAAATCCGGGGTCAGCACCTCGATGGTGCTGTCGGGGCTGCGGTGGCGGATGGCGCGGATGGTCTGCGCGAAATGCTCGGCCCCGCCATCGTCCAGATCGTCACGATCAACCGAGGTGATCACCACATGGCGCAGTCCCAGTTTCTGCA
The DNA here is from genome assembly GCF_030538695.1 of Paracoccus sp. (in: a-proteobacteria). Taxonomy (GTDB): domain Bacteria; phylum Pseudomonadota; class Alphaproteobacteria; order Rhodobacterales; family Rhodobacteraceae; genus Paracoccus. The sequence continues at coordinate 62,407 of NZ_JAUNTN010000011.1, read as the reverse complement.
CCGCATGGGCAACGCGCCCCGGTTCGAACACGTCCAGCGCATCGGGGCGGCCGGTGGTGACGTTGCAAAAGCTGCATCCGCGGGTGCAGATCTCGCCCATAATCATCATGGTGGCGTGGCCCTGCGACCAACATTCGCCCACATTCGGGCAGCCAGCTTCCTCGCAGACGGTGGACAGGCGATTGTCGCGCAGCAAATCGCGGGTCTGTTTATACCCCTGCGAAACCGGTGCCTTGACCCTGATCCAGTCCGGTTTTTTCGGCTGTTCCTGATCGGGGCGGTGGGCCTTTTCGGGGTGGCGCAGACGTGGTGGCTGGTTATGCCCACGGGGCGGAGGAGACATCTCGGTCATAGCGGCCTCTTTTGGCTTTGCCCTTATCTAGTCGCTAATTGCCCCTTGATCAACGCCACCCCTTCCGCCCATATGTGCGGCATCTTGCGTCAGGCCGTTGGGGAGGAGGGGCCGCGCCTTATATGGAGAAGACAGATGAAAGTCGGACAGCAACTCCCCGAAGTCACCTTCCACACCCGAATCCGCGACGAATCCGTTGGCGGCCCTAACCCGTTCCGTTGGGAAGACAAGACCACCGCCGATTATTTCAAAGGCAAGCGCGTGGTGCTGTTTTCGCTGCCCGGTGCCTTCACGCCGACCTGCTCGACCTATCAGCTTCCCGGCTTTGAAAAGGCCGCGAACCGGATGGAAGAGCTGGGGGTCAGCGACATCTATTGCCTGTCGGTGAACGACAGCTTCGTGATGAACAAATGGGCGCAATCGCAGAATCTGGAAAACGTCAAGGTGATCCCCGACGGCTCGGGCGAGTTCACCGACAAGATGGGAATGCTGGTGCGCAAGGACAATCTGGGCTTTGGTGCCCGCTCCTGGCGCTATGCCGCAGTTGTCGATGACGGCAAGATCACCGCATGGTTCGAGGAACCCGGCCGCTGTGACGATTGCGGCGACGATCCCTATGGCGAATCCTCGCCGGAAAACGTGCTGCAATGGCTGGAAGAAAACGTCGCCAAAGCGGCCTGAAACATAAAGAAAGGGGCCTTCATGGCCCCTTTCCTTTGCCTAGCGGCCCTGACGCCGGGCCATAAAGGCCAGCTTTTCAAACAGCGCCACATCCTGCTCGTTTTTCAGCAGCGCCCCATGCAGTTTCGGCAACATGGTCTGCGGATCGCGGGTCAGATCCTCGGGTGCCAGATCTTCGGCCAGAATCAGTTTCAACCAGTCCAGCAATTCGCTGGTCGAGGGCTTTTTCTTCAGCCCCGGTGCCTCGCGCAGATCAAAGAACTGGGTCAGCGCGGCTTCCAGCAGGTGCGGTTTCAGGTCGGGGTGATGCACGGCGACGATGCGCTTTAACGTTTCGACATCAGGAAAGCGGATATAGTGAAAAAAACAGCGGCGCAGAAAGGCGTCGGGCAGCTCTTTTTCATTGTTGCTGGTGATGATGACGACCGGGCGATGGCGGGCGCGGATGGTTTCGCCGGTCTCATAGACGTGGAACTCCATCCGGTCCAGCTCTTGCAGCAGATCGTTGGGGAACTCGATATCGGCCTTGTCGATCTCGTCGATCAGCAGCACCACCTTGGTATCCGCATCGAACGCTTGCCACAGCTTGCCCTTGCGGATATAATTACCGACCTCATGCACGCGGGCATCGCCAAGCTGGCTGTCGCGCAACCGGGATACGGCGTCATATTCATACAGGCCCTGCTGCGCCTTGGTGGTGGATTTGATGTTCCATTCCACCATCGGCAGGCCAAGACTGGCCGCAACCTGCCGGGCCAGCTCGGTCTTGCCCGTGCCGGGTTCACCCTTGACTAGCAGCGGGCGTTCCAGCGTCACCGCCGCGTTGACCGCCATCGCCAGATCCGGCGGGGCGACATAGGTTTCGGTTCCGGTGAATTGCATCGGGCGTTCCTTTGTGCTGTCGGCGCGGGCAACCTAATCACCACACCGCCCGATCTCAAGGCTGCGACAATCGGCTTTGCTGCGGCGCAAAATCGGGGCGTGACATCCCCGGCCCCTTCGCTTAAAGCGGGCGCGACGGTGGCGGGCGCACCTTCACGACCCTGCCCGCAGCCGGAGGAGGCAAGATGAAGTCGCAGACGTTCCTTCCCGAAGATTATCGTCCCGCAGAGGACGAACCTTTTATGAATGACAAGCAGCTTGAATATTTCCGCCGCAAGCTGGAAATCTGGAAGGCGGAACTGTTGGAACAATCCGCCGAAACGCTGGAAGGTTTGCAGGACAGCGCCCGCAACGTGCCGGATCTCGCTGATCGCGCATCCGAAGAAACCGATCGGGCGCTGGAACTGCGCACCCGTGACCGACAGCGCAAGCTGGTCAGCAAGATTGACGCCGCGCTGCGCCGAATCGACAATGGCGAATACGGTTATTGTGAAATGACCGGGGAACCGATCAGCCTGAAACGGCTGGACGCGCGTCCCATCGCCACGATGACACTGGAAGCGCAGGAAAAGCACGAACGCCGCGAGCGCGTTCACCGCGACGACTGACCCGGTGGCTGACAGCGTTCTGTCAGCCTTTTTTGCACCATCAAAGCCCGGAACTGGTGCTTTCCCTCATCAGCCCCGGTGCGTCTGCCGAGGGGCTGACCGGCAATGAACCATCTGAAAGACCGCCAGATCACCATTATCGGCGCCGGTGTCGCCGGTCTGACCGCTGCCACCGCTCTGGCGCAGCGCGGGGCGCAGGTTACGGTTCTGGAACAGGCAGGCGCGCTGCGCGAGGTGGGCGCGGGGTTGCAGATTTCCCCCAATGCAGGCCGGGCCTTGCGGGCGCTTGGGCTTGGCGACGCGCTGGATGCGGTCAGCGCCCGCAGCCGTGCGGTGGTGCTGCGCAATCGCCACGGTGCGCAGGTCGCCCTGCTGGATCTGGCGCAGCATCGCCCCAATGACGCTTTCCGCCTGATCCACCGCGCCCGTCTGGTCGAGGTTCTGGAACAAGCCGCCCGTGATGCCGGGGCCGATATTCACCTGAACACCCGGATCGAGGTTCTGCCGCATGACACGGACCTGCTGATCGGTGCGGATGGCACCCGTTCACATCTGCGGCAGGTTCTGGACGGGCGGCGCAAACCGTTTTTCACCCGCCAGACGGCGTGGCGTGCGGTGATCCCGGCGGAACCGGATGCCGCACCCGAAGCACAGGTCTTTATGGGGCCACGGCGGCATCTGGTCAGCTATCCGATGGGGCTTGGCCTGCGCAACATCGTGGCCGTGATCGAGCGGGATTTCTGGGCTGAGGACGACTGGTCCATCAGCGACGACCCCGACAATCTGCGCAGAGCTTACGCCGGATTCGGCGGGCCGGTGCCGGGCTGGCTGGCGCAGGTCGATGAGGTTCGCATCTGGGGTCTGTTCCGGCATGAGGTGGCGGAACGCTGGCAGGACGGGCGGTCAGTCATCATTGGAGACGCGGCCCATCCGACCCTGCCGTTTCTGGCGCAAGGTGCCTGCATGGCGATCGAGGACGCCTATACGCTGGCCGTGGCGCTGGACCGCAACCCGGATCAGGCTGCGGCGCTGACGGAATGGGCGCAGCATCGCCGCAGCCGCACCCGGCGCATCGTCGATTTCGCCAATCGCAATGCCCGCAATTATCATCTGTCCGGGCCGGTGGCGCTGGTAGGTCATGCCGGGCTGCGGATAATTTCCGCCGCAGCCCCGGCCAAGCTGTTATCCCGCTTTGATTGGATCTATGACTATGATCCGATCAGCTCCACGATGCGTTGAGTTTGTCTTCGAGGGTCGGGGATTGCCCCCCCCCCCCCCCCCCCCACCGGGCCGGGGGGGGGGGGGCGGTAGCCCTTGCCGTGGGAGAAGTGCC
>NZ_JAUNTN010000011.1:0-58541 GCF_030538695.1 Paracoccus sp. (in: a-proteobacteria) | reverse complement strand
GCCCCGCCCATGCTTTTCCCCCGCTTTTTTTGTAAATTTCACTAGGACCCCAACCGCACCCCGTGGGGTTGTGTTTGTCTCGGGGGGGGGGGGGCGCCCCCCCCCCCCCCCCCCCGAAAGGGCCGGGGTGCGGGTGCGCTCTACCAGTTGCAGTGCGATAATGGCCGAGGGCAGCAACATTTGTGTCGCGGCAACATGGTGTTCAGTATAGGCCGTTTCCCGGTTACATATATTGACGACCCCAAGGATACGCCCCTGCAACACGACCGGCAGCATCATCAGATTCTGGCACCCCATGTCGAACACGCGCTGCGAATCGGAAATCTCGGTGGCAATCCCCTGACGGTCAAGGGCCAGCGCATATTGCTGTTCATCAAAGACAATATGCGAAACGTAATCATAGCTGTAAGGGCGGCGCTCTCCAACCGGGAAATGCTTGGTGCTGCTGGACCAGACGCGCACCATGCCGGTGCGATCCTCGGTAAAGCGCAGGACGGTGAACAGCCGCGCCCCGATCATCGCCTGTGCCATATCCTGCAAGGCGATAAGGGCATGTTCCGGCTGATTCTCGCAACGGGAAATCGCCCGGTTGAACACCGCAAAAGCGGCAGCAGGAGGCATCATCATTGGTCTGCTCCGATCAGGGCCACAAGATCATCAACGACCTGGGTCATCAGGGTTTCATCTCTGGCCTCGGCCATCACGCGAATCAGCGGCTCGGTGCCGGACTTGCGGATCAGCAGGCGGCCCTGCCCGGCCAGCCGCGCCTCGGCATCCGCAATCGCGGACTTGACCCCGGCCCGGTCCAGCGGGTCGGTTCCAGCCTGATAACGGACGTTTTTCAGCAGTTGCGGCACCGGGTCGAACTGGCGCATCAGGGCGCTGGCGGGCTTACCGGTCTCGGCCATGGCGGCCAGAAATTGCAGCCCGGCAATCAGCCCATCGCCGGTGGTGGCATAATCGGTCATCACGATATGGCCTGACTGTTCGCCACCCAGATTGAACCCCGCCTCGCGCATCCGCTGCACCACATAGCGGTCGCCAACAGCAGTGCGTTCCAGCCGCACACCCCGCGCCGCCAGAAAGTTTTCCAACCCAAGGTTCGACATCACCGTGGCGACCAGCGCATTGCCTTGCAACCGGCCTTGCTCGGCCCAACGCGCGGCCATCAGTGCCATGATCTGATCGCCGTCGCCGATCTGGCCGGCCTCGTCCACGATCAGCACCCGGTCGGCATCGCCGTCCAGTGCGATACCGACATCTGCACCGCTGTCACGCACCAGTTGTTGCAGCGCCTGCGGCTTGGTCGAACCAACGCCGTCATTGATGTTCAGCCCGTTCGGTTGCACGCCAAGCGGCACCACTTCGGCCCCCAGTTCCCACAAAACGGCGGGGGCGGCACGATAGGCGGCACCATTGGCGCAATCGACCGCGACCTTCAGCCCGTCCAGACGCAAGCCCTGCGGAAAGGTGGTCTTGGCATATTCGACATAGCGGCCCAGCCCGTCCTCGATCCGCTTGACGCGACCGATGTTCTGCGGCTGCGCAAGGCGCAATTCGGTTTCCAGCAGCGCCTCGATTTCGGTTTCGGCAGCGTCGGACAGTTTGAACCCGTCCGGGCCAAAGAACTTGATCCCGTTATCATGCGCTGCGTTATGGCTGGCGGAAATCATGATCCCGACATCGGCCCGCATCGAGCGGGTCAGGAACCCCACCGCCGGCGTCGGCACCGGGCCAAGCAGCAGCACATTCATGCCAGTGCTGGCCAGCCCCGCCGTCAGCGCATTTTCCAGCATATAGCCCGACAGGCGGGTATCCTTGCCGATCACCACCCGATGCCCGTTCTTGCCATCGGTGCGAAAGAACCGCCCCGCCGCCGCGCCCAGTTTCAGCGCCAGTTCCGCCGTCATCGGATAGCTGTTCGCCATCCCTCGCACCCCGTCGGTGCCAAAGAGCTTTCTGCTCATTTGCCTGCTACCTTATTCTGGACGGCTTTGTTCAAAACCGATCTCTACCGCTTTCCACAGCCGGATGCCCTGCACCACGCCTGACACATCGTGAACCCGGTGCATCTGCACCCCCTGCCGGATCGCAGCCAGGCTCAGTGCCAATGTGCCGGGGTCGCGGGATTGTGCATCCTCAACCCTACCGATCGCGCCGATAAAACGCTTGCGCGACAGCCCCAGAAGAACAGCACAGCCAAGGCCGTGAAACAGGGAAATCCGACGTAAAATTGCCAGATTATGCGCTTCAGTCTTGCCAAAACCGATACCCGGATCAACAATAATATGACTGCAAGGTATACTTTCCGTTACGGCACTTTTGACGCGATTTTCCAGCGCCTCATAAACATCAAGTAAAACATCACCGTAGCGGGGATCGTCCTGCATGGTCTCGGGGAGGCCCTGAGCGTGCATCAGGCATACCGGCGCGTTACGGGACGCAACCAGAGCGTGCATTTCGGGGTCGAAGTCGAATCCTGATACGTCATTGACCAGCCCCGCCCCCGCATCCAGAGCGGCGCGGGCGACGCTGGCCTTACGCGTGTCCACGCTGATCGGCGCGGCCCCTGACAGGGCGCTGATAACCGGAACCAGCCGGGCGATTTCCTCGGCCGCGGGAACCTCACGCGCACCGGGGCGGGTCGATTCGCCGCCGATGTCCAGAATATCCGCCCCCGCCGCGATCAGCGCATGGCCGTGGGCAATCGCATCTGCCGGGTCCAGCCATTGCCCGCCGTCAGAAAAACTGTCCGGGGTCACATTGACGATCCCCATGACCGAAGGCCGCTCCATCGTGATGCCGAGAATCGGCGGGCGTGGCGCGGTCAGACGCAGGCGCCAGTCATCGGGCAGTTCGCTGGCAGGCAGGATGCGCGGCGGCTGACCACGGCGTAAATGCTCAACCTGAGCAAAGCGGGTCCAGCCCCCCGCCAATGACAGCGAATCCGCCGGCGCTTCATGCGCGGGCAGCGGCAAAGGGCGAAAGAAATCGCGGCTCATGTATCGGGCCAGTCTCGCAAGGGAATATGGGTGTCAGGGGCGATCACGCCAGTTGGCAGCAGCAGCGCCTCGGCCCGCATCCGCTCGGCCAGCCAGACCGCCAGCGGCAACGGCTGTGCGGCCAGCCCCGGCACATCGGCAATCATCCGCGCGGGCGCCCAAATCACCGCCCTGCCCTCGGCCACGGCCCAATCCAGTTCGGTGCGGGAATCGACCACCGTCAGGCCAAGCCGCGCTGCCAGCACCCAGGCGGCCTGATCCAGCGCCAGAAGGCGCACGCGCCGGTCCTCTCCGCCGCCGGGCAGGGGCAGATCCGGCGCATCCGGCACCACAATCACGGCACCATCGGGCAGACGTGCCTCGCCTGCTTCAAGTGCAACCAATGGGCGGCTACTGACGGTGCCATCGGCATCGACCCGCCCGGCGCGGCGCGACAGCGTGACCCCCAACGCGCCCGGCAACCGGTCCAGCTTTTCGACCGACACCATCACCCCGGCAGCGCGGGGATGGCGCAGCACTTCGGCTGCAATCTTTTCGGCCAGTGTTTCCAAAAGGTTATATCGCTGATCCGCCAGCCCTGTGGCAACCGCATCGGTCAGCACGTCATAAGACAGGATGCGGTCCACATCGTCGTGAATGTCACGCATCTGTTCGGCCAGCTCGACCTCGACATTGAAGCGCAGGCGTTGCTCATGGCCGCGTTCCGTCTGAAACGCGCCAATATCAGCCGTCAGGATATAATCGCGCAAGTGAATACGGTCGGGTCGGTCCATGCGCCGGATGTCTCAGGAAAAAGGCCCCGCCGCAAGTGGCAGGGCCAAAACGTGGCAAGATCAGTTCGAGGCCAGCCGCTGACCGCCACCCTGACGATAGAAGATATGCGCCCCGATCTGCGTGGTGCGCGTGAACCGTTTGGCCCATGCCGGGCGCACACGCGGCGTATGGAAATAGGTCGCGCCACCCGTCAGATTGCGCGGCGCACCCGAAAGCGCCTCAACCGCGACCTGATGCACCCGTGCATAGGCCGCTTTGTTGCGGATCTGACGGGAACCCTGGAACGTATAGCTGAACTGTCCGCGCTGGTTAATTACTGCGCAAACACTGTTCGGGAAGCGGCTGCTGTCCACCCGGTTCAGGATCACCTCGGCCACGGCCCGCTGGCCGTTGCGTGGCTCGCCACGGGCCTCGAAATACAGCGCCTCGGCCAGACATTGCAGGTCGCGGTCCGAAACGGCGCCGCCCGTGCTGGCCAGATGCAATTGTTCGGGGCCACCCGACACAACAATCGGCACTTCACGGGTGGTATGGGTCATACGCTCGGCATTGCGGCGCTGCATCTGTTCCATCCGCATCTGATAGGCAATGGAGTTACCTTCTGCATGAGCAGCCACCGGAGCGGTCATAGGCAGGGCGACGGCAACACACACAGTCAGTCGCGCAATCCAGTCGGTCAAGTTACGCATCAAAGCGGTTTCCTGTTTCGATCCTGAACGAGCTTCGTTCGGTTTTATGGTAAGGCCCCACGCATTACCGTGGGGCGGTTCGTGATGGCATACGCAACGGATCGTGCGACGCGCCACTCACACCCATGAGATTTGGACCGATTAGGCTGATTTGACCGCAAACCGGCAGAAACCCGCCGACATAATATTGGTTAATGGGCCGATTTTTGCGATTTGTCGCCCGTGTCACAACGTCAAAGCCTGACGGCGCGAGATGTCCCACCCCGCCGCCAGCAGCGATTCACGCGCCCCTGCCAGCCGCGCCAAAGGCACCCGGAAAGGCGAGCAGGACACATAATCGAATCCCGCCCGGTCACAAAAGGCGATGGATTCCGGGTTGCCGCCATGTTCGCCGCAAACGGAAATCCGAATCGCCGGCGCCGTCGCCCGTGCGCGCCCGGCACCGATGGTCAGCAATTCGCCCACGCCCTCGGCGTCGAGAATGTGGAACGGGTCTTCGGCATAGACCCCCTGCCCGACATAAGCCCCCATAAAGCGCCCCGCATCATCGCGCGACAGCCCATAGGTCATTTGCGTCAGGTCATTGGTGCCAAAGGACAGGAACGCCGCATGGCGGGCAATATCCCCTGCCCTCAGGGCCGCGCGTGGGGTTTCCACCATCACCCCCAGCCGGTAATCGAATTCGGCCCCGGTTTCATTCCGCACCGCCGCAGCCACGGCATCGACGCGGGTTTTCACCAGCTCGACCTCGCGCATGGCTGAAACCAGCGGGATCATCACTTCGGGAACCACGGGAGCGCCGTTGCGGCTGGCCTCGATTGTGGCCTCAAAGATGGCGCGGGCCTGCATGTCATAGATTTCCGGCATGGCGATCCCCAGGCGAACCCCGCGCATCCCCAGCATCGGGTTGAACTCGGTCAGCGATTCGACGCGTCGGGTCACATCCGACAAGGGCAGGTCCAGCGACTCAGCCAGCTCGCGCAGACCCTCGCGGTCATGGGGCAGGAACTCATGAAGGGGCGGATCAAACAGGCGGATCGTGACCGGCAGGCCGGACATGATCTGGAACAGCGCCACGAAATCGGCCCGCTGCATCGGCAAGATCCGCGCCAGCGCCAGTTGCCGGTCGGCTGCGCTGTCGGCAAAGATCATCTCGCGCATGGCGGGCAGGCGATCTTCGTCAAAGAACATATGCTCGGTCCGGCACAGCCCGATCCCCTGCGCCTTGAAACGGCGGGCGGCGTGGGCGTCCTCGGGCGTGTCGGCATTGGCACGGACCCCCATGCGGCGATGTTCGTCGGCCCAGTCAAGAAGCTGGTTGAAATCCTCATCCAAGGCAGGCGGCAGCAGGGTCGCTGCCCCGGCCAGAACCTCGCCCGACGTGCCGTCGATGGTGATTTCCTCGCCTTCGCGCAGGCTGCGCTGACCAACGATCAGACTGCGGTTGCGCGGGTCGATGGTGATGCCGCCCGCGCCGACGATGCAAGGCAAGCCAAGGCCGCGGGCAATCACCGCCGCATGGCTGGTCATGCCGCCGCGCTCGGTCAGCACGGCCGCGGCGGCGTGCATGCCACGAATATCGCCCGGCACGGTTTCACGCCGCACCAGCACGCTGGCCTCGCCCCGCGCGGCTGCGGCCTGAGCGGCGGCGGCGGTAAAGACGATGCGCCCGGTCGCGGCACCGGGACTGGCGTTGATGCCGCGCGTCAGCAAATCGCGCGGGCTGCGCGGATCAACCTGATGATGCAGCAGATCCGACAGCGCCCGTGGCTGAACCCGCAACAGGGCTTCCTCGGGGCGGATGATCCCATCCCGCGCCAATGCCACCGCCACCCGCACCTCGGCCCGAGAGCTGCGGCTGACCCGCACCGCGTCGATCAGCGACAAATCTCCGTCGGCGACAACGAATTCGATGTTCATTTCCTCGCGCAGACGTTCACGGGCGGCGGTGCCAAAGCGAACAAGATCTGCGAAAACTTCGGGCGCGGCTTCCTCAAGCGAGGGGCCGCGCGGATCGCGGGTCAGATACAGGGTTTCCCCTGCTGCCGCAGCAGCGCCTTGCGACTGACCCCGAAAGCGCCCGGTAATCCCCGGCGCACCCGTCACCGCGTCGATAAACTGGATACTGCCCGAGCCGGTGATCCCCGGTCCAAGCGCCAGCGCCATTTCCTGCACGACCAGCCCCAGCGGCGCATCCGCAGGCGCGCCCTTGGCCTGCCGCAGCAGCCGTGCGGTCGGCCCGTCCCATGCCCGCGCCATGGATCGAAGCACCTCGGCCAGTTGCCGGGCCGGGTCTTGGGGGAAATCCTCGTCCGTCTCATTGCGATAGGCGCGGCGCAGCGCCTCGGGGCTGTCGCCCTGCTCATCGAACATATCCGGGTCCAGCCGCGCAACATGAACCGCATAGGCCCGGATAAAACCCGCATAGATCGCATCGGCGGCCTGCCGCCCAAGGCGTTGCGTCAGATCGGCGTGGCGTGCGTCGTTCATTCCGACATTCAGCACCGTGCCAGGCCCGCCCCATTCCGGTTCCCGTGCCGAGGGCCGCACGCTGACCAGCCGATCTGCCACCACCGCCGCCAGCCGGGGCGACGCCGCGACCCGCCCCTGCGCAATCGCCCGAACGGCATCAAAAGACAGCGCAAAACTTTGCGGCACCGGCAAATCCATGCGAATCAGCCGTTGCAGACATTTCGCCCGCCAGCCATGCAGATCCCGAGACACCCCGGCCGAGGGGGTGATTTCGATAACCGCATCAGGCTGTTCCAGCGTATCCATGCGGCAAGGCTTACGCCCAATCGCCGCGCTGCCGCAAGGGCAAAGGGGGCAGCGCCCCGGTCTGTCGGTTCAGCCCTCGATCCGTGCGAAATCTGCAATCTGACGCCCGGCCTCGCGGATGCGGGACAACAGGTTCAGACGGTTGCGGCGGATGATCTGCTGATCGGTATTGACCTGCACCGCCTCGAAAAAGGCGTCGATTGGTGCGCGCAGGGCGGCAATGGCGGACATGGCTGCGGGGTAATCCTCGGCCGTGATGGCCGCCGCGATGCCCGGCTCGGCCGTATCAAGCGCGGCAAACAGGGCACGTTCCTGATCGGTTTCCGCAAACTTCGGATCGGCGCCGAAGGAATATTCCACCCCGTCGGCAGCCTCGGCCTGACCCAGAATATTGGCGGCGCGTTTCAGCCCTTGCAGCAGGTTGGTGCCATCCTCGGTTTTGAGCATATCATTCAGCGCCGTGGCGCGGGCGACAACGGCGGTCAGATCGTCATTGCCGGGCATGGCCAGAACGGCGTCAATCACATCATGGCGGATGCCTTGATCGCGCAGATAGACCTTTAAGCGGTCATGGAGGAAGGCGAGGAGGTCTCCCCCGTCCGTGTTCGGATAGCCTTTATCAAAGATCGGCAGCAACCCGACCCGCACCCCATTCCCCAACACCAGCCGGATCACCCCAAGCGCGGCGCGGCGCAGCGCAAAGGGATCTTTCGACCCGGTGGGCTTTTCGTCGATAGCCCAAAAGCCGGTCAGGGTGTCGATTTTATCGGCCAGCGCGACGGCGACCGAGACGGGTTCCGTTGGCACATCATCCGAAGGCCCAAGCGGCGAATAATGGTCGCGGGCAGCGTTGGCGACGGCATCAGATTTGCCAGCAGCCAGCGCGTAATAGCGGCCCATGGTGCCTTGCAATTCGGGAAACTCGCCCACCATATCGCTGCGCAGGTCCAGCTTGGCCAGCTCGGCGGCGCGAGCGGCCTGATCGGGGTCAGCCCCGACCACCGGCGCGATCTCGCGGGCCAGCGCGGTGATACGGGCGATGCGGTCGGCCTGCGATCCCAGCTTGTTGTGGAAGGTCACGGATTTCAGCCCTTCGGCCCAATCCTTCATCCCTGCCTTGGCCTGCCGCTGGTCGTTGTCCCAGAAGAACAGCGCATCCGACAGCCGCGCCGCCAGCACGCGCTGGTTGCCGTGCAGGATGGTCGCACCATCGTCGGGGGTTTCGATATTGGCAACGGTCACGAAGCCCTCGATCCGCCCCGTTGACGGGTTGCGGGCCGAGAGGAACTTTTGATGTTCCTTCATCGAGGTTTGCAGCACCTCGGGCGGCAGGGTCAGGAAGCGGTCCTCGATCAGCCCCATCAGCGGCACCGGCCATTCCACCAGACCTGCCAGTTCGCGCATCAGCCCGTCGTCTGGCACGATCTGCCAGCCCCGCGCAAATGCCAGATTTTCGGCCTGCGCACGAATTTCAGCCTCACGCTCGGCAGGGTCCAGCATCACCTTTGCGCGGCGCAGTTTGGCGGCGTAATCGTCAAATCCCGCAACCGTGAAGCTGTCGGGCGACATGAAGCGATGCCCGCGCGTTGTGTTGCCCGAGGCGATGCCGTCAATGTCCAGCGGCACCACCTGCGCCCCGGCCTCATCAGAGAGGATGCAGAGGATCGAATGCAACGGCCGCACCCAGCGCAGATTGCCCGCGCCCCAGCGCATCGACTTGGGCCAGGGAAAGTTGCGGATGGTGGCTTCCAGCGCCTCTGCCACAATTTCCGCCGCCGGGCGGCCGGGGCGTTCGATCACGGCAAAGAACACCTCGGCTTTTTTATCGGCGCGGCGTTCAAGCTGATCCACCGACAGCCCGGTCGAGCGCAGGAACCCGTCCAGCGCGGCCTGCGGTGCGTCCACGCGCGGGCCTTTGCGCTCCTCGCGAGTGGTGGGGCTGTGAGCGGTCAGCCCCTCGACGGTCAGGGTCAGGCGGCGCGGCGTGGAAAACGCCCCGGCACTGGCATAGGTCAGCCCGGCCTCGACCAGCGCATCCGTCACCAGCTTGCGCAGATCCTCGCGCGCTTTGGCTTGCATCCGCGCGGGGATTTCCTCGGAAAACAGTTCGATCAGCAGGTCGGGCATTATTCGATGACCCTTCTTTCTTCGGCGGAGTCGTTAAGCTGGTGCCACGCAAAGGCGCGGCCATCGGGATAGACGGCAATCACGCGATCCACGCCGGGGCGGATGTCGCGCTGTGCCAGATAGGCATGGGCTGCACCGCTGGCCAGATCGGCCGTCAGGGCACGGGCGGAATAGCATTTGAACCAGTTCGGCCCGTTCAGCGGCGTGGGCGCATCATAGGGGGCCGCAGCCTCGGCCTGTGCCACATCGACCGCAAAGCAGGCCCGATAGCGCAGCGGCGAGGACGTGGCGTCGATCCCCCTGAAATCCGTAATCGGCAGCGGTGCGGACTGTCCATCCGGCAGGGTCAGGGTGATGGCCTGCGTGTCATGCAGCTCTGTCACGTCCTCGTAAAAGCCATAAACTTGCAGATACCAGACCGCCGCCGCCGTCAGCGCGGCAACCAGCAGCAGCATGGAACCGACGATCTTGCCGTTCATTGCACGCCCCCTGTTGCCGCATCGGTGGTCACGAACAGATCGGCGCACGCCTTGGCCAGCGCCCGAACCCGGCCGATGTAAGCCTGACGCTCGGTCACGGAGATCACCCCGCGCGCATCCAGCAGGTTAAACAGATGGCTGGCCTTGATCGCCTGATCGTAGGCAGGATGCGCCATCGGAATACGGCGACCGGCGCTGTCGGTGTCCGTGGCGGCAAGGATGCGCGCACATTCAGCCTCGGCATCCTTGAAGTGCTGGAACAGCATATCCGTATCGGCCTGCTCAAAGTTCCAGCGCGAATATTCCTGTTCGGTCTGGCGGAAGATGTCGCCATAGATCAACGGAATCGGGCTGTCGGGGTCGTTGAAGGGCATGTCCATCACATGCTCGACACCAAGCACATACATCGCCAGACGCTCCAGCCCATAGGTCAGCTCACCTGACACGGGGCGGCAGTCATGGCCGCCGACCTGCTGGAAATAGGTGAACTGGCTGACCTCCATGCCGTCGCACCAGACCTCCCAGCCAAGACCCCATGCGCCAAGCGTCGGGCTTTCCCAGTCATCCTCGACAAAGCGGACATCGTGAATCAGCGGGTCCAGCCCGATGGCGCGCAGAGAACCCAGATACAATTCCTGCAAATCCGGGGGCGATGGTTTGATAATCACCTGATATTGATAATAGTGCTGAAGTCGGTTCGGGTTCTCGCCATAGCGGCCGTCGGTCGGGCGGCGCGAGGGTTGCACATAGGCCGCCGCCCATGGCCGCGACCCAAGGCTGCGCAGGGTCGTGGCCGGGTGGAAGGTTCCCGCGCCAACCTCCATATCATAGGGTTGCAGCACCGCGCACCCCGTTGCCGCCCAATAGTTTTGCAGGCGCAAAATCACCTCCTGGAAAGAGCGGGGCTTGTCGGGGCTGGTCATCGGGGCGTCCTTCCGGCTATTGGTCGCAGGCGCTCGCACCTTTAGGCAGGTCGCGGGCAAGGGTCAATCATGGGGGCCAATTATGCGTCTGAAACTTATTCTTGCCGCCGCCGTTCTGGCCGGGCCTGCAGTGGCCGAGGATGCGATGATCCGGGTCGAGGCCGTCCGGGCCGCGCAGGTCGAGCAGGCGCTGGCCCGCTGGCGCACGGAGTTTCCTGATGCCGTGGCGGTGCCGCAGCCGGGGAGCAACTGGACAGTCATCGCGGTCGGTCCGCAGGACGCCTCTGCCGCCGCCGACCGCATGGCCGGGCTGAAATCCGAGGGCAAGATCCCCGCTGATTCCTACCTGACCGCACCCGATGGCCGCACCCGGATCAGCGTCACGGCGGAAGCTGCCAGTCCGGCACCCGTGTCCCCTCCGATCGAGGAAGCCCCCGCAAGTGCCGCGATTACCGAGGCCGCACATCAAGCCGAGGCAGAAACCGAAGCCGCGACCAATCTGGCCGCTGAACCTGCTCAACCTGCCGCTGAAACCCCGCCGCCGGCCCCATGGCTGGCGCAATCCTTCATCCGCCTGCGCGCCCTGCAAGACCGCGCCGAGGCCGAGGCTGCCCTGACCGAAGCACGGGCGCAATTCCCGCAGGCCGGGCTTTGGGCCTTGCCCGATGGCTGGTTCGCGCTGGCGCTTGGCCCGATGGATGCAGAGGCCGCAAGCGCATGGACTCCGGCGCTGAAACAGGCCGAGGCCATCGCCAGCGATGCGTTCGCCACCACCGGCGACAAGATGGGCGAGCCGCTGGATATGGGCAGCGGCGAATTGCCCGCACCGCCCGCCGCCCCTGTCGCGTTGCCGCCGCTGGATCAGGCGCAGCAAGCATTGCGTTGGGCGGGCTTCTATGATGGCACCATCGACGGCAAGGATGGCCCGAAAACCCGCAGCGCCATCGCCCGCGAAATCGCCGCCGCGCAAATCTCGACCGACCCCGGCACCGCGCTGGCGGCGCTGATCGAACGCCGGACGGAATGGCGCAATCAGATCGGGCTGGAAAATCTGGATGACCCGCACAGCGGGCTGTCGCTGACCGCGCCGCTGGACCGGATCGTGCATCGCCGCGATCAGGGGCCGTTCTCGATCTATGGGCCAAAGGATAGCTCGGATGCGGCGCTGATCCTGATTGCCGATCAAGGCGATGCCGCGCGGGTGCAGGAACTGGCAGGGATGATTACCGCGCTTGGCTGGGTGCCTGAACCCCAGCGTCACAGCGAATCGGGGCGGCTGTATCTGAGCGGCGCCAATACCGATTACACCGCACGGGCCGAGCTGATCCGCGACGGCCAGAGTATTCGGGGCTTTGTGCTGATCTGGCCATTGCGGGATGCGGCAAACCTGCCCCGCATCGCTGCCGAGATCGAGGACAGCCTGCGCCCGACCCCACAACCGGAACCAGAACCGGAAACTGAAACCGCGGCACCGGCCGAGGCGGACAGCGCCGGAAACTGATCCGAAAATCTGCCTCTGCGCGGGCCGCTTTACCAGCGGCCCAGCCAGCGTTGTTTGATTGGCGCACCCCGCTCCAGCCACCAGACCGAAACCCACCACAGGGCCAGCACGCTCCAGACATCGACCAGCAGCTTTGCGCCCCGGCTTTGCTCGGGTGGGTTCATCTGCAAGGCATCGCCAAGCACCGACAGCAGCACGCAAAGCACAAAGGACCACAACCCGCCGCGCCCGATGGTTTGCAGCGCCCTGCCCGCGCCGGTGGCGGCCAGAACCTCCAGCGGTCGGGCCAGCGGCACCGCGACCAGCCAGCTTGCCGCCATGATCGCCAGATAGCGGGTGCCATCCAGCCGCCATTTGTCGATCTCGCCATAAAGCACTTTCAGCGCGTCACGCAGCGGGCGGGCGTCTTCGCCAAACTTGGCCGCAATCACGATACTGCTGCCGAACAGGAACATCCCGGTCGCCAGCGTGGTCAGCAAGGCCGAATGGCGGCGCAGAACCGGCATGAAATCCGCCCGGAACAGGCCCATCGCTACCCCGGAAAAGAACAGCATCTGCCAGCCGAACGGGTTGAACAGCAGCCCGCCCGTGCGCTGATTCGGGATGAGGCTGTTGAACAGCGGCGCAAACCACCACAGCACCAGCGACCCTGCCGCAAAAGCCCAGGGCCAGCGCAGCATGACCGGCACCAGCAGCGGCACCAGCGCAATCAGGATCACATAGACCGCCAGAACATCCAGCAAGTTCGGCTGCATCCACATCAGCGCGACCGACCCCATATACCCCAGCGGATTGTCCAGCATCCAACCTGCATAGGCGTTCCACACCGCCGTGTGCCGGAAACCAAACGCCAGCAACAGCGCCGACAGCAGCGCCAGCACAACCGCGCCGATCAGCAGCGCCCGCCAGACCTGAAACGCCCGCAGCGCAAAGCGGCGCTGCGCGGCGGCACGACCGGATTTGCCCTCGACACCTTTCCAGACCAGACCGACCAGAAAGCCGGACAGCAGAACAAACAGTTCCGCCGCATCAAAGATCGAAAAATTGGCCAGCGTATAACCACGCGCCACGCCGATGGGCATGTGGTCCAGCATGATGCAGACCAGCGCGTAACCGCGCAGCATATCCAGCGCAATCAGGCGTTTCATGCAGGCAAGGCCGCGAATTGATCCAGCAGGCGCGGGTCAAGGATCAGCGCCATCCGCTCGGGCCGGTCTAGGAAAGTCAACGCCTCGGCCCGGCTGCTGGCCGCATCCAGCTTGGCGCGGGCGGTCAGCGCCGGCAGGCGGCGCGCAGGGGGCAGGTCATTGGACACTGCGGGTAGCACCGACAAATGCCGCGCCCGCAAATCCGCATCGGCCAGTTGCGCAATCGCTGCATCACCCGCCAGCGGTTGCGGCAGGCGCCGCGTCGCCTGCCCCGAGGCCGAAACGATCGCAGGCGGGTCGCGTTCTTCGGGTGTGACCAGCAGGCCCCGCATCCGCGCCCAACGCCCGAACACCGGGCTGGCGGAATAGCGCGAGGTGACAGGCGACAGGATCAGCCCGGCCAGAATCGGCGACAGCCAGATCAATTGCGCAGGCGAAAAGCTGGCCAGCACCAGCAACGTGCCAAGCCCCAGCGCCACATGCCAGCCATGGCGACGCAGCACCATCGACCACGACGGCATCGCGCCCTGACGCAATTGTGCCTCCCAGCCACTATCGCGACCCAGCAGGATGTCCCCGATCTGCCGCGTTTGGGTCAGCATCTGAACCGGGGCGATCAGCGCCGAGAGGGTGATTTCAAACAAGCCACTGGCCATCAGACGCCGCTTGCCGCCCGCGTTCCGCGCCAAAGGTCGCAGCCATGCGCGAAACAGCGCCACCAGTTTGGGCAGCAACAGGCAGCCCATCGCCGCAGCGAACAGCCAGAACATGCGCCGCGAATCAAACACCGGCCAGTCGGGGAAAAGCTGATAGGTCGAAGGGAAATATTCCGGCGTTGACAGCAGCACCACCGCCGACAGCACCAGCCCGACCAGCAGCATCGCCAGCCAGATCGGCGACATCACGAAACCAAGTATCCCGATGACGAAATGCACCCGGCTGACCCATGACAGCCCGCGCATCCCAATCAGCCGGGCGTGTTGCAAATTGCCCTGCGCCCAACGGCGTTCACGCACCGCCATATCCAAAAGCGTCGGTGGGCAGCCCTCATAGCTGCCGCGCAGGTCGTGATCCAGCCGCACCTTCCAGCCCGCACGGACCAGCAGCGCGGCCTCGACGAAATCATGCGACTGGATATTGCCGCCAAAGGGCGGCCGCCCCGGCAGATGCGGCAGGCCGCATGTCGCGGCAAAAGCATCCATGCGGATAATCGCGTTATGGCCCCAGTAATTGCCCTGATCGCCAGACCAGGCCGCCACGCCCCGCGCAATCATCGGCCCATAAATCCGGCCCGCAAATTGCGTCAGCCGGGCAAAGATCGTCTCGGCTCCGACCAGCATCGGCATGGTCTGGATCAGCGCCAGCGCCGGATCGGCGGCAAGCCGGTCCGACAGCGTTTTGATGGTATCCCCCGACATCATGCTGTCGGCATCCAGCACGACCATCTGATCGTAACGCCCGCCCCAGCGACGGATGAACTCTGCCAGATTGCCGGTTTTGCGGTCGGTGTTGTTCTCGCGCCAGCGATACCAGATCGGAATTGGTGCGGCCTGCCGGGCAGCTTGCACCGCCAGCGTCTCGCCCGCCACCACCGAAGGGTCGCGGCTGTCGGACAGCACGAAAATCTCGGTGCGGTGTCCAATGCCAGCAGCAGCGATTTCCGCAGCCATGGCCGAGAGAATCCCCAGACTGTTGGCCGGGTTCTCGTGATAGATCGGCATGACCACCACCAGCCGCGCATCATTCACCGCCGGAACCTTTGGCGCTGGCCGCGCGAACAGCCCGGCCAGCAGCGTAGTCAGCGAAAACCCGACCCATGCAAAGGTGATGGTGAACAGGCCAAGCAGCACATATTGCAGCAGCGTTCCCCGGTCGCCAAAGGTCAGCAGCATTTGCTGAAAGCCAAACACCGCAATCGCCAGCGCCCCGCCAAAAGCCACCAGCCGCGCCAGTGCTACCCACACGCCCGGCCAACGTCGCCGGGCCGGGCCGGCAGGCGGCGGGGCACTGAAATCCTGCGCCGGGAAATCCAGCGGTGCCTCGGGTGGCATGGGGGCGGCCGTCAAACTCATAGCGTCCAGCGTGCCACCCATGTTTCCGACAACGCCCCATCCGGTCCGTTCAAAACCGCCGAAATATCAGCCAGACTGGCACTTTCGGGACGAAACTCGAAGGACAGGCGCATGACACCATATTCCGGCAATCGCTGCACTTGCGCGCTGCCAAGCACCCCGGCGGAAGCTGAAACACGGGCCTCCGGGTCCGTATCGCCAAAAGCCCGCAAATCGAAATCAATCACATAGCTGCGCGAATCGCGTCCATTCACCGATTTCCCCGAGCGCGTCTGAACAATCCGCGCCCGCGGCGGCTGCGGCACCGCCAAAGGTGCGAAAACCAGCCGGTAGGCGGCATCGAACCGCTGCCCTGCTTTCAGTCCTGCCTTGGGCCGCCAGAAGCTGACGATGTTGTCGTTGAACTCATTGGCGACGGGGATTTCCACCAGCGAAACGACGCCTTCGCCCCAATCACCTTCCGGCTCGATCCAGGCCGAGGGTCGCTTTTCATACCGCGCTTCGGCATCCTGAAAATCCTCGAAGCGGCGGCTGCGCTGGATCAGGCCAAAGCCCTTGGGATCACGGTCCATAAAGGCCGACATTTGCAAATTGCGGTGGTTTTCCAGCACTCGCCAAAGCTGTTGCCCCGCGCCGGTGGTCATCTGCAAGCCGTCGCTGTCATGCACCGCCTCGCGGTAATCATCGACACCAGAGCGATTCGCCGGGCCAAACCAGAACATCGAGGTCAGCGGCGCAATGCCCAATTCCCGCACATCGCGCCGCGGGAACAGCGCCAGACGCGTCGTCAGCACGGTTTCCGCGCCGGGAACGGCATAAAACTCGAACGCGCCTGCAACCGACTGACTATCCAGCAGGGCATAGATCAGCACCCCATCGGCCCCCGGTTCAGGACGGTGCAGCCAGAAATCGGTGAAGGTCGGGAACTCCTCGCCCGCCGGGCTGCCTGTGCCGATTGCCAGCCCCCGCGCCGACAGGCCGTAAAGCGTGTTACGGGCCACGGCGCGGAAATAGCTGGCGCCTTGGAACACCAGAAACTCATCCATCACATCGGGACGGTTCAGCCGGGTGCGGATGCGGAACCCCGACCAGCCCATATTACCCACATTTTCCAGATCGGCCCCGTCCGGGAATTGCGACGGGTCGAAATCCAGCATCTGCGCCGAAAAATCTAACGGCGTCGCCGCGCCATCAACCACCAGATTGATCTTGACCGGCTGGCTGAACAGCCCACCCGGCGGCAGCAGATCTACGGCGAAATCATCCTGTTCGGTCCATGGGTCCATCTCGCGGCGAAAGCGGATCGCCCGATACTGGTCATAGTTCAGGTCTGCGAAACTGCCGGTCAGCGTGGCTTTGGGGGCCTGAAACGGTGCTGCCGCACGCTCGCGTGCCAGAGCCGTCAGGCTGTCAAAGCCGAAACCCAGTGTCTGCGGCGACAGCGCCGGAAAATCCGCCGCAGGGCTTTGTGCCTGCGCCAGCCCTGTTGCCGCCGAAAACCCGGCAAGAGCAGTCGCAGAGGACAGGAAATGGCGTCGATTCACGGCGGGCATCCTTTTCAAACCTGCGCTTCAATATGCCTCACCCAAACGTCGGGCAAGACCTATGCGCATAAGCCTTTGTGATCGGCGGACTACTGCCCCCAAACGCCTAGGCCAAACGCTTAGGAAAGCGGTGCAGTCTGCCACAGCCGCACCTTCAGCCCGCCATGCGCCACGATCGGGCCGGGCGGCAGGAACGGCAGGCCAGTGGCACGGGCAAGGCCGCCCTCGCTGGTGATAATCGCCGCCCGCCAACCCGCAAAGCGGCTGCGCAGGGTCTCACCAATAGCGGCGTGCAGCCCGTAAAGCGCCCCTTTATTGCCGATTCGCGCACCGTAGGGCGGGTTGATAATCACCAGACCCGGTGGACCTTCGGGCTGCGTCAGGTCCGAGACCGCCGCATGGGTAAAGCCGCACAGATCCGCCACCCCTGCCCGTTCCGCATTGGCGCGGGCCGAGGCCACCGCCCCCTGATCGCGGTCGCTGCCGTAAAAGCGCAAATCGGTCGGACGGGACACCGCCGCACGCATCGCCGCCCATGCCTGCCCGTCAAAACTGGCCAGATTTTCAAAGGCAAAGCTGCGACTGCGCCCCGGCGCAAGGCCTGCCGCAATCTCGGCCGCCTCGATCGGCAGGGTGCCGGAACCGCACATTGGGTCCAGCACGGGTTCCGTGCCGCGATAACCGGCTTCGCGCAGGAACATCGCCGCCATGGTTTCGCGCAGGGGGGCTTTGCCGACCGCCTCTTTATGGCCACGTTTGTGCAATGATTCGCCGGTGGTATCGAGGCTGATGGTGCAGAGGTCATCCTCGATCCGCACCTTGACCACCAGCGCCGCATCATCGGCCAGCGTGGCCCCGAACGCTTCGACCAGCGCCCGCTCGATCCGCTGCGTGGCGGCACCGGCATGATAGATGCGCGACTTACGGCAGCTCACTTCGACCCGCAGCGGCACATCGGGGCGCAGCGTTTCAGCCCATGGAAACTTTCGGGCGCGCTTGTCCAGTTGCGCCAGATGCAACACCCGGAACGCGCCGATCCGCACCAGAACGCGGGTCGCCCCGCGCAGCCACAGGTTCAGCCGCCAGACATCCGGCCAGCCACCGCGAACCGTCACGCCCGCGCCGGTGATTTCAGGGGCATAGCCCAGTTCCCGTGCCTCGGCCGCCAAGGGTGCTTCCAACCCCGGCGTGGCGACAAGAAAGATTTCCAGCGTCTCAGCCATGCGATTCCCCTGCAAACGAAAGCGCCGCCGCCCAAAGGGACGACGGCGCTTTCATGTCAGAAAAGCCAGATCTTACTTGATCTTGCCTTCTTTATATTCAACATGCTTACGAACAACCGGGTCGTATTTGTTGACCGTCATTTTTTCGGTCATCGTGCGGGCATTCTTTTTGGTAACGTAAAAATGCCCGGTCCCGGCGGTCGAGTTCAGACGGATTTTGATCGTCGTCGGCTTCGCCATGGTGTTTGCTCCTGCTGCGGCGGCACCTTTGGCCCGCCGGGAAATCCTGTGAAGCCCGCCTTTTAATGCCGGGCGCGGGTAAGTCAAGCCCTTTTCGGGGCAATTTGCGCGGATGGCCTGTAAGCCGGGTTCTGTTCCGGGGTTGCCCCCTTCGATGACCATTCATCTTGTCCCGCCGTTACCGACGGGCTTTAGCTGCCAACCCGGACCAGCTGAGGGCAAGGCGCCCCCGTCTTGCGACACGCGGTCCCTATTCGGCATTGCTCCCGGTGGGGCTTGCCATGCGAGGACTGTTGCCAGCCCCCCGGTGGGCTTTTACCCCACCGTTTCACCCTTACCCCGGCGAACCGGGGCGGTCTGTTCTCTGTGGCGCTGTCCCTGGGGTTGCCCCCGCCGGGCGTTACCCGGCACCGTGCCTTGATGGAGCCCGGACTTTCCTCGGCTTTCGCCGCGGTCATCCGGCCATCCGCGCAAGGGGCGATATGGCCGTGTCACAGCGGGCTGTCAATGCCGGACCGGGGGCCAGCCCCCGGACCCCCGGGATGTTTACAGACAAAAGATCCCGGAAAGAGCGCATCTTTTGTCTGCAAATATCCGCGGGGGGAGAGCTTGCCGCAGGCAAGATCGGGGGCGGCAGCCCCCTAAGCCAGCGCCCGGACCAGCGCGGCGGCGATACGACGATCTGCCGGCGCTTCGGGACCGTTGGCCCAGGAACGAAAGCGCAGGCGAAAGGCGGCCAGCCGGGTGTGTTCATCGGCAGGTGGATAGCCAATGGTATCCAGCGATGCCGCCAGCGGCAGATCTTCCCCCGGCGCGTCGGGCCAGATCGCCAGCCCTTGCCTCGCCAGACGCTGCCAGTCGAAGCGCGGGCCGGGGTCAGTTTTGCGCCCCGGTGCCATGTCGGAATGAGCGATCACCCCTTGCGGCGGGATGTTCCAGCGAGCCATGATCCCATGCAGCAGGCTTTCCAGCGCGGCCATTTGCGGCTCGGGGAAGGGTTGATCGCCGGTATTTTGCAGCTCAATTCCAATGGAGCGGCTGTTAATGTCATCCAGACCTTGCCATGCCCCTGCCCCTGCGTGCCATGCCCGCTGCCGCTCATCGACAAGCTGTTCAATACGGCCATCAAGGTCGATCAGATAATGGGCCGAAACCTCGGCGGCGGGGTCACAAAGTCGCGCCCGACTGTCGGCACAGCTTGCCATGCAAGTTGTGTGGATCACCACCAACGCAGGCCGCAGCCCATCGCGGCGCGGCCCGTGATTAGGGGAAGCAAACACCGGATCAGACCGGCGGGGCCACATAGCCACGGGTGCTGCCGGTTGCCGGACGCGCCACCGGGGCCGGGCTTGTCACCGTCCCGCTGCGCACCACAGGCACACCAATCACCACCGGATCGCCCTTGATCTCATCGGCGGTCGGCCCATTGAACGGGCGGGTCATCGGAATCACCTGCGATTCCTTACCGCCTTGCATCAAGACCTTTTCCCGGTCGCGCTGATATTCGCCATAAGCCGTTGCATTCATGGTATAATTCGGATTCCAGCCTGCGTTTTCATTGCAGGCCGCAAGCCCAAGAACCGCCAGCACGATCAGTTTCCGCATTCTCGTTCCTTTCCGGCTTATGTGCCGAGCTTACCACCAGCGTTCCGGTTTGGCGACAAAACCCGCCGCACGTTCCAGAACCAGCGCGTGATTCAGCAGATCACCTTCTTCCCACGGACGGCCGATCAGTTGCAGACCCAAAGGCAGTCCCTGCCCGTCCAGCCCGACCGGAACCGAGATCCCCGGCAGCCCGGCAAGGTTCACCGTCACTGTGAACACATCGTTCAGATACATCTGCACCGGATCGGCGTCGGCCATCTCACCCAGACCAAAGGCTGCGCTTGGCGTGGCCGGGGTCAGGATCGCATCGACACCGGCCTGAAACGCCAGATCGAAGTCGCGCTTAATAAGGGCGCGGACCTTGCGGGCGCGGTTGTAATAGGCGTCATAAAAACCCGCCGACAGCACATAGGTGCCGATCATCACCCGGCGCTGCACCTCGGGGCCGAAGCCCTCGGCGCGGGTTTTTCCATACATTTCATTGATGCCATCGCCCTTGCCCAACGTGGCGCGGTGGCCATAGCGCACCCCGTCATAACGGGCCAGGTTGCTCGACGCCTCAGCCGGGGCGATGACGTAATAAGCGGGCAGCGCGTATTTGGTATGCGGCAGGCTGATTTCGACAATCTCAGCCCCGGCATCGCGCAGCATATCGGCGCCCTTCTGCCACAGCGTATCAATCTCGACGGGCATCCCGTCCATGCGGTATTCGCGCGGAATCCCGATCTTTTTGCCGCGGATATCGCCGGTCAGCGCGGCCTCGTAATCCGGCACCGGGCGGTCGGCGCTGGTCGAATCCATCGGATCAACCGAGGCCATGGCGCCCAGCATGATCGCCGCATCGCGCACGGTTTTCGTCATCGGCCCGGCCTGATCCAGAGAGCTGGCAAAGGCGATCGTCCCCCAGCGGCTGACCCGGCCATAGGTCGGTTTCAGCCCGACGATCCCGGTAAACGCCGCAGGCTGACGGATCGAGCCGCCGGTATCGGTGCCGGTTGCGGCCAGACACAGATCCGCCGCCACCGCCGCCGCCGAGCCGCCCGAGCTGCCGCCCGGCGTCAACGCGCGCCCGCCCACCTTCCACGGGTTGACCGCATTGCCATAGGCGCTGGTTTCGTTGCTGGACCCCATGGCGAATTCATCAAGGTTCAGCTTGCCCAGCATGACTGCACCCGCGTCCCACAGGTTGCGGGTCACGGTCGATTCATATTGTGGCACAAAACCTTTCAGGATGTTGCTGGCAGCACGGGTTTCCACGCCCTCGACACAGAACAGATCCTTGATGCCCACCGGCACACCACACATGGCGGGCGCATCGCCCGTGGCCAAGCGTTGATCGGCGGCCCGTGCCATATCCCGCGCCTTGTCGGCGGTGGTCGAGACAAAGGCATTCAGCGCCGCCGCCCCGTCAATGGCGGTCAGGCAGGCTTCGGTCAGCTCAACTGCGCTGGTTTCACGCGCCTTCAGCGCGTCCCGCGCACCGGCAATGGTCAGTTCGTTCAGCTTGCTCATTCCACCACCTTCGGCACGGCGAAAAACCCTTCACGCGCATCCGGCGCATTGGCCAGAATCTTATCCGGCATATTACCCGCCGTCACCACATCCTCGCGGCGCTTGAGGCGCATTTTTTCGACGCCGGTCATTGGCTCAATGCCTTCGACATCGACTTCGTTCAACTGCTCCATGAAATGCAGCATGGCGTTCAGCTCAGAGGCCAGCGCGGGCAGGTCGGCCTCGGCCACGGCGATGCGGGCCAGATGCGCAACCTTGCGGGCCTCGTCTTGGGTGATGGACATGAAGGTTCCTTTCGGTATTGCGGCGGGTTTAGCCCCGCCGCCGCGCTGCCGCAAGCGTCAGTAGGGGAATGGATGGCTGCGATAGGTCTGATTGATCCGATCCAGCAGGTCCTCGGGCAGGACCGTATCCAGACCGGCCAGTTGTTCAGCAAGCTGAGCGTCACTGGTTGCCCCAAGGATCGGAATCACTGGGAAAGGTCGCTGGCGGATAAAGGCCAGCGCCATCTGGATCAGCGACAGCCCGTATTCGCGGGCCAGCGCCCGGTAAGCCTCGACCGCCGCTGCGGCACGGTCAGTCTTGCGCCCGCCAAGGTTGCCCTTGCCGCCCGTGGCCAGATCGACCGTCACCCGGCTGCCCTCTGGCACCGTGTCAAAAGCGTATTTCCCGGTCAAAAGCCCCGCCGCCAGCGGCGAATAGGCCAGCAGCGTGACGTTTTCGTTCACACAAGCCTCGGCCATATCCGTATCATGGCTGCGATAGGTCAGCGAATATTCGTTCTGCACGCTGACGATGCGGGGGCCGCGCCCTTCGGCGCGTGTGACCCATTGCGTGATACCCCAAGCCGTATCATTCGACAGACCAAAGGCCCGCACCTTACCCTGATCGGCCAGGTTCTGCATCATGCCCAGCATGTCGTCGATGTGCTGCACCGTGGCCGCCCGATCCTGCCCCGAGGCGTCATAGCCCCACATCTGCCGGAAATGGTAATGCCCGCGCATCGGCCAGTGCATCTGATACAGGTCGATCACATCGGTTTGCAGCCGCCGTAACGAGCCTTCGACCGCCTGCTGCATGATCTCGGGCGAGAAGCCCTCATCGCGCAGGGCGCTGCCCGGCCCGGCGACCTTGGTGGCGATCTGCACCCGGTCGCGGCCGCCGCGCGCGGCCAGCCAGTTACCGATGATTTCTTCGGTCCTGCCGCAGGTTTCCTTCCGCACCGGGTTCACCGGATAGATTTCCGCCGCATCCCAAAAGCTGATACCTGCATCCAGCGCCCGGTCCATCTGTGCGAACGCGTCATCCTGTCCGGTCTGGTTGCCATAGGTCATGGTCCCCAGACAGATTTCGCTGACCTCGGGGCCATTCAGGCCCAGTTTCACCCGCTTCATCGTTGTGCCTTATGTCTTGAACTCGGGCGCAAACTGACGCGAGGATAGCGCAGATGCAACCCGAGGAAGGACAGAGTGATGCAATTCACATGGCTTGGCCATTCCGGCGTGCGGCTGAAGGTCGAAGGTGCCACAATTCTGATTGACCCATGGCTGACCGAAAACCCGATGTTTCCTGCCGACCACCGTGCCGAGGCGCTGGCCGGTGCAACCCATATCCTGCTGACCCATGGCCATTTCGACCATGCCGGCGATGTGGTCGCCATCGCGCAAGAGCTGAAAATCCCCGTCGCGGGGATCTTTGACCTGATGAGCGACTGGGAAACCCGTCACGGGCTAGAGGTCATCGGCTTCAACAAAGGCGGCACCGTTGATCTGAACGGGGCAAAAGTGACGATGGTGAACGCGGTTCATTCCTCATCCTTCCCCGGCCCGGATGGCCCTGTCTATGCGGGCCACGAATCGGGCTATATGATCGCAGGTGACGGACGGGTGGCCTATGTCTCGGGCGATACCGACATTATGGCGGATATGGGCTGGATGGCGGAATATCACCGCCCCGACATCGGCATCCTGTCAGCGGGCGGCCATTTCACCATGGACATGGCCCGCGCCGCCTTTGCCGCGCGGAAGTATTTCAATTTTCAGACGGTGATTCCGGTGCATTACCGCACCTTCCCGCTGCTGGCGCAGGACGCCGCCCCGCTGATCGAGGGCCTGCCGGGCGTCCGCGTACTGACGCCAGAGGTCATGGAAACCGTGGATCTGTAGGGCCGGAAGGGCGGTGCCTCAACCGCCCGCCGCACCCCCGGCCGCAACCGAAGTCAGCCGGTCCAGCGCCGCAGCCAGCGCCTGCACCTCGGGCTGGTCATCGTCCAGCGCCTCCAGATCGTCCAGCCGGTCGCCAATATCCTCGTAAGCGACCCAAACCTTACCCTCGGCATCCTCATAGACCAGCACGTGCAACGGCAGAATCAGCCCGGCCAGCCGGTTTCGCTCCATCACCGGCGTTCCCGCCTGCGGGTTGCCAACGATCACCAGTTGCGATTCCCCGATATCCGCGCCAACCCCACGCGCACCGGCACCATGATCGACAGTGGCAAAAACCGTCGCCCCCGCGCTTTCGGCAGCCGCCACCAGACGCGCCACGCTGTCGGTAACGCTGGCGTCAGACGCCTTGCGCAGCAGATTATCGGCACTGGCCGCCCCGGCACCAAGGCCGACAGCAGCAAAGGCAATCGCGGCAATGAAACGCTTCATCTCTCTCCCTTTCGATGAACAAGGCGGATGCTGCCTCTGGTTGCCAACCGCCTTTGACGCTAAAGGTTCCGCAAAACAGGAAACCCGCCATGCTGAAAACCCGCATCATTCCCTGTCTGGACGTGGCCGATGGCCGCGTGGTCAAAGGCGTGAACTTTGTCGATCTGATCGACGCCGGCGACCCGGTCGAGGCTGCCAAAGCCTATGACGCCGCCGGGGCAGATGAAATCTGTTTTCTGGACATCCACGCCACCCATGAGAATCGCGGCACCATGTTCGATCTGGTGACGCGCACGGCAGAGCAATGCTTTGTGCCGCTGACCGTCGGCGGGGGAGTGCGCTCGCACCATGATGTGCGCGACCTGCTTCTGGCGGGGGCGGATAAGGTCTCGTTCAACTCTGCCGCCGTGGCGAACCCCGATGTGATTGCCGAGGCCGCCGACCGTTTCGGCAGCCAGTGCATCATCTGCGCCATCGACGCCAAGACCGTGGCACCGGGGCGCTGGGAAATCTTTACCCACGGCGGGCGCCGCCCGACCGGCATCGACGCGGTTCAGTTCGCCCGAACCGTCGCCGCCAAAGGGGCCGGGGAAATCCTGCTGACCAGCATGGACCGCGATGGCACCAAGGCGGGGTTCAACCTGCCGCTGACCCGCACGATTGCCGATGCGGTCGATATTCCGGTGATCGCCTCGGGCGGGGTCGGAACGCTGGACCATCTGGTCGAAGGCGTCACCGAAGGCCATGCCAGCGCCGTTCTGGCCGCCTCGATCTTTCATTTTGGCACCTATACCATCGGTGAGGCCAAGGCCCATATGGCCGCCGCCGGTATCCCCGTGAGGCTGTAACATGACCGCACTTGACCGCCTTGCCGCCACCATCGCGGCCCGCAAATCCGCCGATCCCGACGCAAGCTGGACCGCGAAACTGCTGGCCAAAGGCCCCGAGAAATGCGCCGAAAAGTTTGGCGAAGAAGCCATTGAGGCGATTATCGAGGCGATCAAGGGCGACCACGAAAAGCTGGTCTCCGAGGCTGCCGATGTGATCTATCACCTTGCTGTCATGCTGGCCGCGCGCGACGTGACGCTGGATCAGGTGATGGCCGAACTGGACCGGCGCAGCGCCCAATCCGGCCTTGCGGAAAAGGCCGCACGCCCCAAAAGCTGACGCCACGTTCGCCCACGCTTTTCTTGGCCGCGCGAACGGTCTATAAACCCCACAAAATCGCCGCGAGAGCAGCGGCAGGCTATCAGGCAGAGGACGGCATGAGCAAAGATACCGACAGCAAGCAGGACCGCAAGTTTCACGACGGCGATGTGACCTTCATTCAGGCGCTGGCCGAGTTGCTGAACCGCAACGAACTGACCGAACTGTCGGTCAAGCGGGAATACAGCGAAAACGACCGGCTGACCGTCAGCCTGTCGAAACATGGTAAGCAAGTGGTGGTGCAGACCGCAGCCCCGGCCCCGCAGGTCGCTCCGGCAACCCCTGCGGCAGCAGCACCGGTCCCCGCCGCGCCGGTGGTCGAAGACCCGGCCAACCTGCCCGGCGCGGTCACGTCCCCCATGGTCGGCACCGTCTATCTGGCCCCCGAACCCGGTGCCGCGCCCTTCGTCCAGATCGGCCAGAGCGTTGCCGAAGGCGACACGCTGATGATCGTCGAGGCGATGAAAACCATGAACCACATCCCCTCGCCCCGCGCCGGCACCGTCAAGCGCCTGCTGGTCGAGGATGGCTCGCCGGTCGAGTTCGGCGCCCCCCTCGTCGTGGTCGAGTGAGGCCCGCGATGTTCGACAAAATCCTGATCGCCAATCGCGGCGAGATCGCCCTGCGCGTCATCCGCGCGGCGCGGGAAATGGGCGTCAGCACCGTTGCCGTCCATTCCACCGCCGACAGCGATGCAATGCATGTCCGTATGGCGGATGAATCGGTCTGCATTGGCCCTGCGTCCTCGGCGGAAAGCTACCTGAACCCCGCAGCCATCATCGCCGCCTGCGAGATCACCGGCGCACAGGCCGTCCATCCCGGCTATGGGTTCCTGTCGGAAAACGCTGGCTTCGCGCAGATGCTGGAAGATCACGACATCACCTTCATCGGCCCTTCGGCGGAACACATCCGCATCATGGGCGATAAAATCACCGCCAAGGACACGATGAAGGCGCTTGGCGTGCCGTGTGTGCCGGGGTCCGATGGCGGCGTGGCCGATTTCGAAGCCGCGCAAAAGGTCGCGGCTGAAATCGGCTATCCGGTTATCATCAAAGCCACCGCTGGCGGTGGCGGGCGCGGCATGAAGGTTGCCGTGGACGAGGCTGCGCTGGAAATCGCCTTTCGCACCGCCCGCGCCGAGGCCAAGGCCGCTTTTGGCAACCCCGATGTCTATATCGAGAAATACCTGCAAAAACCGCGCCATATCGAGGTGCAGGTCTTTGGCGATGGCAACGGCCGCGCAGTTCACCTGGGCGAACGCGACTGTTCCTTGCAGCGCCGCCACCAGAAGGTTTTCGAGGAGGCCCCCGGCCCCGTCATCACCCCGGAACAGCGCGCCCATATCGGCAAGATTTGTGCCGACGCGGTTGCGCGCATCAGCTATGCCGGTGCCGGCACGATCGAGTTCCTCTATGAAGACGGAGAGTTCTATTTCATCGAGATGAACACCCGCCTTCAGGTCGAGCATCCCGTGACCGAGGCGATCTATGGCGTCGATCTGGTGCGCCAGCAAATCCGCGTCGCCGCCGGCCTGCCGATGGAGTTCGAGCAGGACAAGCTGTCCATCCGCGGTCACGCCATCGAGGTCCGCATCAATGCCGAGCGCGTGCCCAGTTTTGCGCCCTGCCCCGGCAAGGTCACCCAATATCACGCACCAGGCGGTCTTGGCGTGCGCACCGATTCGGCACTTTACGACGGCTATTCGATCCCGCCCTATTATGACAGCCTGATCGGCAAGCTGATCGTGCATGGCCGCGACCGTGACGAAGCCCTGTCGCGCCTGAATCGCGCTCTTGGCGAGATTATCGTGGATGGGATCGACACCACGATCCCGCTGTTCCGCGCCCTGCTGCGCGACCCGGACATTCAATCGGGGAATTACTCGATTCACTGGCTGGAACGCTGGCTGGAGGCCCATAAGGACGACGACTTCGGGCGCCGCTGAGTGGTGCTGACGCCCGAAATGCTGCTGACCGGATACGCCGCCGGAATTTTCCCGATGGCGGATTCGGCGGACAGCCCCGATCTGCACTGGTATGATCCGCCCCTTCGCGGGGTGCTGCCGGTCGGGGGCGTCCATGCCTCGCGGTCTTTGCGTCGGGATTTGCGTCGGGGCAACTGGTCGGCCAGCGTGAATCATTGTTTTTCGGATATCGTTCGCGCTTGTGCGAACCGCCCGGAAACCTGGATCAATGCGCCGCTATTCAACCTCTACGCGGCGCTGCACCAGATGGGCCACGCCCATTCCCTCGAGATCTGGCATGATGGCAGGCTGGCGGGCGGGCTGTTCGGCGTTTCGCTTGGCGGAGCGTTTTTTGGCGAAAGCATGTTCTCGGCACGGCGGTCCGGATCAAAAATGGCACTGCTCTGGCTGTCCGCACATCTGCGTGACTGCGCATTTACCCTATGCGACACGCAATTCATCACCCCGCATCTGGCCAGTATGGGCGGGGTCGAGATCAGCCGCGACGAATACCGCACCCGCCTGGCCAAAGCCCTGAATATACGGGCTGTTTTCGGATCAATTCAGTTGCCCGACTGGCAGGAAATCACCCAGACATCATAACGCGCATCGTCCAGCGCCGACAGCGCCGGAGAGGACGCCACCATCCAGCCCGAAAACAGCGCCTGCCGTGACAGCGTGTCCGTCACCGTCATCAGCGCGTAAGCATCGCTGGACGGGTTATCCACCGGATAGCGACATTCCGACAACCGCACCTGCAAGCGGGCATAGGTCGCCGCTTCCCCGACATTCACCAATAAATCGGTGCTCTGCCCGGAAATCTTGTCCAAACCGCGCAACAAAGCCGCATCCGCGCGGGCGGTGCGTTCCTGCGCCAGCGCCGGGTTGGCGACAAGGGCGAGAGCAGCGATCAATGAGAAAGCCCGGATCATGGTTGGCCCTCGGTTCCATCGGATTGCGAATCAACGAATTTCATCATCAGGGACAGCAGGCTGACAGCACCCTGCACATCCTCAATCTCGGACCCCGGCATAAGATTGTCCGGCGCGCCACCCGGCTGAAGCTGGATATAGGCCCCGCCAAGCAGCCCATCGCTTTGGATCAGAGCCGCGCTGTCTGTTGGCAACAGCAGGTCGGCAGGCAGGTCCAGCACCGCCTCGGCCATATAGGTTTCGGGGTTCAGCCGCACATCACTGACCCGCCCGACCTTGACTCCGGCCACGCGAATATCGGTCCCGCGCGTCACGCCATCCACATCGGGAAACACCGCCCGCAGATCATAACGTGCGCCCGACATGCCCCCGGTTCCACCCGTCGCCCAAAGCAGAAACCCTGCCGCGACAGCAAGAACCGCAGCGCCAGTTAACAGTTCGGCCCGTTCGAGCGCCTTTGTCACAGGTTTATTCCGGCTGCCAGGCGTCGTAATCGCTGCGTGCCTTCGGATCAGCCCGGTAGAGCGACCCGGCAGGATAATAAGCCCCCGGCTGGCCCGTCCGGTTTTCTTCATGGGGGGCCTGCCAGTCACGATGCACCAGCGTTGCTTCGGTCGGAGGTTCTTTATAGGTGAAATGCAGCCAGCCATTCCAATCCGGCGGCACGCGGCTGGCCTCGGACTCACCATTATAGATCACCCAGCGACGCTTATCATCCTTGGTATGGTAATAGATGTTGCCCTGCGCGTCCTCACCGACCCTGACGCCATGACGCCAGGTCCAGAACTGCGTGTTCCATGTCTGGCTGTTCCACCAGCTTAGTGCGCGGATCAGATAGGATTTGATGGACACAGGCGGAACCTCCGGGCAGGCAACTTGTCAGCGATATGGCGCATTTTGCAGGCAAGGTCCAGCCAGCCTGCGCAAAGAACAGGCGCGACCCAAAGGCCGCGCCCCGGTTTTATACGGCGCTGGCCGCTTCCTTCGGGCTGTCGGAATGGATCAGCAGCGGCTTGGCCTGAGCCGCATCCACGGCTTCTTCATTGACGACCACCTCGGCCACACTGTCCAGACCGGGCAGTTCGAACATGGTATCCAGCAGAATATCCTCCATGATCGAGCGCAGCCCCCGCGCCCCGGTCTTGCGCTTGATCGCACGCTTGGCGATGGCGCTGAGGGCATCTTCGGTAAAGGTCAGCTTGACGTTTTCCAGTTCGAACAGCCGCTGATACTGCTTGACCAGCGCGTTTTTCGGCTTGGTCAGAATAGTGATCAGCGCGCCTTCATCCAGATCACCAAGCGTTGCAATCACCGGCAGACGGCCAACAAACTCGGGGATCAGGCCGAATTTCAGCAGATCCTCGGGTTCCAGTTCCTTGAACAGCTCACCAACGCCGCGATCATCATTTTCCTTGACGCTGGCACCAAAGCCCATCGCTGTGCCTTTGTTGCGCTGTGCGATGATCCGGTCAAGACCGGCAAAAGCGCCGCCGCAGATGAACAGGATGTTGGTCGTGTCCACTTGCAGGAACTCTTGCTGCGGATGCTTGCGCCCGCCTTGGGGCGGCACACTGGCGACGGTGCCTTCCATGATTTTCAGCAGGGCCTGCTGCACCCCTTCGCCCGACACGTCACGGGTGATCGAAGGATTGTCGGACTTGCGGGTGATCTTGTCCACCTCGTCGATATAGACGATGCCGCGCTGCGCCCGTTCGACGTTATATTCCGACGCCTGCAACAGCTTGAGGATGATGTTTTCCACATCCTCACCGACATAGCCGGCCTCGGTCAGCGTGGTGGCATCGGCCATGGTGAATGGCACATCCAGAATCCGGGCCAGCGTCTGGGCCAGCAGGGTCTTGCCACAGCCGGTCGGGCCGATCAGCAGAATGTTCGACTTGGCCAGTTCGATGTCCTGCTTGGACCCGTGATTCAGGCGTTTGTAGTGGTTATGCACCGCGACCGACAAAACCCGCTTGGCGTGTTCCTGTCCGATGACATAATCATCCAGCACCGCGCAGATTTCACGCGGGGTCGGCACCCCTTCGCCGGATTTGATCCCCGACGATTTGGTTTCCTCGCGGATGATGTCCATGCACAATTCGACACATTCATCACAGATGAACACCGTCGGACCCGCGATCAGCTTGCGAACCTCGTGCTGGCTCTTGCCGCAGAAGCTGCAATAGAGCGTGTTTTTGCTCTCGCCACTGCCTTGTTCAGCCATATTCCGTTCCTTCGTCTCCTGTGCCGGGGACGGACCCCGGCCGGTTCGCTATTCTGGACAGCACCGCCCTATCTTAAAGGCGCAAGCCTGCTGTCACAATAGGACCAGATTATTTCGTCTCCGGGCCAGCCTTGCCGCGCGGTGCCAGCACCTCGTCGATCAGCCCCCAGTCCTTTGCCTCTTCGGGCGACATGAAGCGATCACGCTCCAGCGCCTGTTCGACAGCCTCAAGCGTCTGACCCGTGTGCTGGACATAGATCTCGTTCAGGCGGCGTTTCAGTTTCTCGGTCTCACGCGCGTGAATCAGAATGTCCGTCGCTTGCCCCTGGAAGCCGCCCGAGGGCTGATGCACCATCACCCGGCTGTTGGGCAGCGAGAAGCGATGCCCCTTCTCACCGGCGCAAAGCAGAAGCGAACCCATCGAAGCCGCCTGCCCGACCACCAGCGTCGAAACGCGCGGGCGGATGTATTGCATGGTATCATAAATCGACAGGCCCGCGGTGACGACACCGCCGGGACTGTTGATATACATGGAAATATCCTTGGAGGGGTTTTCCGCCTCAAGGAACAGAAGCTGCGCACAGATCAGCGTGGCCATGCCGTCATGGACGGGGCCGGACAGAAAAATGATCCGTTCCTTGAGCAAGCGCGAAAAGATGTCATAGGCCCGTTCCCCGCGCGAGGTCTGTTCGACCACCATCGGGACAAGCGTGTTCATGTAAAACTCTGCCGGATCGGTCATTTATGTCTTCCTGCCTGCATGTGGTCTCCTTCGCGATTCGGGATCTGGCCGGTTTGCCTGACACCTTGATAGCCGCGAAAGGTTTACAGAGTCTTAGTAACGACACCCATTTTCCGCAAGTGATGGAAAAAAATCTTCGGCTGCGTTAACCCAATGTAAACGAGAGGTGCGCTATGAAACTGTTTGTCGGCTTGGGAAATCCGGGGGGGAAGTATCAGGATAACAGGCATAATATCGGTTTCATGGCACTGGATCGAATCGCGGCGGATCATGGTTTCGGCCCTTGGCGGGCGCGGTTTCAGGGGCTGGTTGCAGAAGGACGGCTGGGGGGTCAGCGGGTTACGCTGCTGAAGCCGCAGGGCTACATGAACCTGTCGGGGCAATCCGTCGGTGAGGCGATGCGCTATCTGAAGCTGGACCCCGCCGATGTGGTCGTTTTCCATGATGAGCTGGACCTCGCGCCGGGAAAATGCCGGGTCAAGCAGGGCGGCGGTCATGCGGGGCATAACGGGCTGCGCTCGATCCACCAGCATATTGGTGAGGCCTATGGCCGGGTGCGTATGGGCATCGGGCATCCCGGACACAAGGACCGGGTGGCGGGTTATGTGCTGTCGGATTTCGCCAAAGCCGAGCAGGACGGGCTGGATGATCTGCTGCGGGGGATCTCGGACGGGGCCGCGGACTTGGCGGGCGGGGATTCCGGGCGGTTCCAGAATGTGGTGGCGATGCGGGTTGCGCCGCCGCGCAATACAGGACGCGAAGGAACGCGCATACCCGAAGGAAAAGCCGTGGCGGCGAAGCCCTCGGCCAAAGAACCGATGAAAGACAATGGGGTGGCACCCCCGACTGAAACCAGTCTGGAAGGACGATTGCAGGCGTTGAAGAAGTGGTTTTCCTGAGCGTCAGAGAGGCGTTTGCGGCGCAGGCCCGGTCCTGCCGATCCTTGGGGTCGGAACTGACGGCACGGGTCTGCCAAACCTTGGGCTTGGTTTTGAACAGGGATCAGGGGCCGGTTGCGCGGCAGGTTCTGGATTGGCCCGGCGACACCTCAAGCGCCGGTGATTCGGTGCCGCTGCGGCTGGCCGGTGCATTGCATGCGCTGGTATTACAGGGAAGCGCGCCGGTTTTGGCACGGGCCTATCAGCGTGGCGATGTGGAACCGGGACTGCTGCTTGAAACCATCGCCACGCATCAACGGTTCGTGCTGGACTGGCTGGACAGCCCACCGCAAACGAATGAAACCGGGCGGGCGGCGGCGATCATTGCAGCGGCGCGTTTTTTGGGCGCATCGCTTCCGCTGGAGATTTCCGAACTTGGGGCCAGCGCCGGATTGAACCTGAACTGGCCGAGTTTTGATTTTCAGCCTCAGTCTGGGCTGAACGCAGCGGATTTGGATATTTATAGACAAAAGATAGGGGTGATATTGCGCCCGGACTGGCGGGGAAAAGCGCCACCTGCACCCGTGGAATGGGTTGTTGCGGAGGCCGCGGGCGTCGATCTGAATCCGCTGGACCCCTCGCGGGATGAGTTGCGGCTTTTGGCCTATTGCTGGCCGGATCAGCCTGCGCGGTTGGCACGGTTGCGGGCGGCGCTTGCTTTGGCACAGCGGCAGGCCGCGCCCGTCCGTGCGGGGGATGCCGCGCAATGGCTGGGGGAACGGCTGGCACGCCCTGCCCCCGGTCGGCTGCGATTTGTGTATCACACGATTGCCTGGCAATATTTCCCGCCCGAAACACAGGCCCGATGCGAGGCCGCCTTGCAACGCGCTGGGGCAGCAGCCATGCCAGAGGCGCCTTTGGCGCATTTCGGGATGGAGGCCGATGGCGCTGCCCCCGGTGCCGGGCTGCGGTTGCGGTTGTGGAATGGCGCGGCGCAAGGCTGGGATCTTGGCCGCGCGGATTTCCATGGCCGCTGGATTGACTGGCGGCCGGTTGCGATTGACCCGGCGCAGGCATGGCCCTAGCCTGCCACCATGACCAGACCTGCGCGAAATGTGCTTGGGGGCGCGTTGCAGCCCTGTTCGATGGACCCACTGACCGGGTTTTATCGGGATGGTTGCTGCAACACCGGCCCTGAGGATAGTGGCAGCCATACGATTTGCGTCGTGGTCACGGCCGAGTTTCTGGCGGTGTCCAAATACCTTGGCAATGACCTGACCACGCCGCGCCCGGACTATCGCTTTGCAGGGCTGAAACCCGGTGATCGCTGGTGCCTTTGCGCGGCGCGTTTCCTGCAAGCCGCGCAGGAATATGCCGCGCCCAAGGTCGTGTTGGAGGCGAGCCATGAAGCCGCGCTGGAAGTCGTGCCGCTGGCGCTGTTACGCCGTCACGCGCTGGATCAGCGCGGGCCGTAAAGCACCCGCGCCCGGTCCTCGAAAGCGCGGATGATGCGGGACATGGCCTCGGCAAAGACCACGCCGATGACTTTGCGCAAAATCGCGTTGCGAAACTCGAAATCCACAAAGAAATCGACCTGACAGCGCGGCGTATCGCCGGGCATATCGGTAAAGCTCCAACCGCTTTTCAGATGGCTGAACGGGCCGTCCAGATATTCGGTGTCGATCTTTTTCGCCTCTGGCCAGAGCGTCACCCGGCTGCCGAACTTTTCGCGGAAGACTTTGAAGCTGATGACCAGATCGGCCTCGATCACCTCGGCCCCGTCCGGGTGCGCTGTGCGCGAACGGATGCGGGCGGCGCTGTTCCATGGTAAGAATTGCGGATAGCTTTCAACATCGGCCACCAGATCATACATCTGTTGCGCCGAATAAGGCAGAACGCGGGAATCAGAGCTTTGCGGCAAGGCGGCCTCGCAGGGTTGGTGCGGGTCTGGTTAACAAAAGGAGGCAGGGATGAACAACCTGACATGGCTGATCCGGGCGGCGAAATGGGCGCATCGACCACCATCGGCGCGGATGGTCAAACTGGTTTTCGGGATCATCGCGGCGGGGCTGCTGATGCTGGCGATTGAAAAGCTGGGGTTTTGGCCCGATTGGGCGACGATGGAGCGCCCGCCGCGTGGGTTGCGTTAAGCCCTACGACACGGGATCGCAGGGCCGCGCGGTTACAGGCCCGCCTCGCGGAAGCTGTTGCAGCTTGCGATCTGACCGCTGCGATAGCCGCGCATGAACCAGTCCTGCCGCTGTTCGGCACTGCCATGGGTGAAGCTGTCAGGCATCGGCACCCGCCCGGCATTGGACTGGATCACATCATCACCAACGGCCTCGGCGGCGCGCATGGCTTCCTGAATATCGCCGGCCTCCAGCGTGCCGAAACGGTCCTGCTGCTGACGCGCCCAAATCCCGGCAAAGCAATCGGCCTGAAGCTCGGTCAGCACCGACAACTGGTTGCTTTCGGTTTGCGACACCCGCGCCCGCAGGCTGTTGACCTGCCCCAGCACCCCAAGCTGATTCTGCACATGATGGCCAATTTCATGCGCAATCACATAGGCGGCGGCGAAATCCCCGCCCGCGCCCATGCGACGCTGCATATAGTCAAAGAAATCCGTGTCCAGATAGACCTTCTGATCGCCGGGACAATAGAACGGCCCCATCGCGGATTCCGCCCCACCGCAGGCCGAGCGGGTGACGCCGGAATACAGCACCAGCGACGGCTCGCGGTAGGTCTGGCCCGCCTGTTCCTGCAGCACCCGCGACCAGACATTTTCGGTATCGGCCAGAACCACACCAACGAATTCGCCATATTCACGCTGCTCGGCGTTCAGTTCGCCCTGCTGGCCCTGCGTGGTCGCGGTCTGGTTCACCAGCGGCGAGATGTCGATGCCAAAGAAATAACCGACCGCCAGCACCGCCAGCATCCCGACAACGCCAACCCCGCCTGCTCCTGCGGCACCCATGCCGCGCCGATCTTCGATATTGCGGCTTTCACGCCGTCCCCGCCATTGCATCCGATTGCTGCCCTTTGAAAATCGCCCGCTTGGGCGGAAATGCCCTTGGTAACGCTTTCGCGCCTTGACGGTTCCCTTTTGCCTTGCCATGCCAGCCGCAATCAAGGGGCAGAAACGCATGATAAGACGGCTTTACGACTGGACCATGGGGCTTGCGGGGCATCGTCATGCGATGTGGGCGCTGTTCGCCGTTGCTTTCATCGAAAGCTCGTTCTTTCCGATTCCGCCTGATGTGCTGCTGATTCCGATGGTGCTGGCCGCGCCGACCCGCTGGGCATGGATCGCGGCGGTGGCGACACTGGGGTCGGTTCTTGGCGGGCTGTTCGGCTATTGGATCGGTGCGGCGCTGATGGACAGCATCGGCCAGAATATCCTTGCGTTTTATGGCAAAGAGGCTGCTTTTGCCGATATTTCAGCCCGTTTCGACGAATGGGGCGGCTGGGCGGTTCTGGTCGCCGGGGTGACGCCGTTTCCTTACAAGGTCATCACCATCTTTTCCGGCGCGGTCGGGCTGTCCCTGCCCGTGTTCATTGGGGTGTCGATTTTCGCCCGTGCGCTGCGGTTCTTTATCGTGGCATGGCTGCTGTGGCGCTATGGTGCGCCGATCCGTGAGTTCATCGAACGCCGCCTTGGGATCCTGTTCACGGTTTTTGTCGTGGCGCTGATCGGCGGCTTCGTAGCCCTGAGGTATTTGTGATGAACGTGACCAACCGACAGATTGCGGCGCTTGCGGGCGCGGGTTCGGCAGGACTGCTGCTGGCGGCGCTGATGTTTCAGGTGGCGGGCTATGCGCCCTGCCATCTGTGCATCCTGCAACGCTGGCCACATCTGGCGGCGGCGGTGATCGGGGCGGCGATCTGGTTTCTGCCGGTGCCGCAGCGGCTGTTCATCTGGCTTGGCGCGATTGCGGCGGCGGTGGCGCTTGGGCTGGCGCTGTATCACACCGGGGTCGAGGCGCGCTGGTGGGCCGGGCCAAGCGATTGCAGCGGCAGTGGCAATATCGCCAACCTGTCGGTGCAGGATCTGATGGCACAGATCAAGGCCGCGCCGGTAGTGCGCTGCGACGAGGTGGCGTGGTCGCTGTTTGGCGTCTCGATGGCGGGCTGGAACGCGATTGCGACCTCGGTTTTGCTGTGTCTGTGGATGGTCGCCGGGCTGCGGCGGCGCTGAACCGGTGCGGCAAAGATTGCACCCAAGCCGCAGGGGCGCTATAGGGAACGGCAACAAGATATAGAGGTTTGCCGTGGCGGATACCCCTTCTGATACCCCCGAGGATGAAACCGGCGCGGAACGCCCCGTCATGGCCCATGACGGGCCGATCGTGTCCATCTCGGACGAGATGAAAACGTCCTATCTGGACTATGCGATGTCGGTTATCGTCAGCCGCGCGATCCCGGATCTGCGCGACGGGCTGAAGCCGGTTCATCGCCGCATCCTTTATGCCATGCACGAGGCGGGGAATACCTTTGACAAGCCCTATCGTAAATCGGCGCGGCCGGTGGGCGATGTGATGGGGAAATACCACCCCCATGGCGATGCGGCAATTTATGACGCTTTGGTGCGGATGGCGCAGGATTTCTCCATGTCGCTGCCGCTGCTGGACGGTCAGGGCAATTTTGGCTCGATGGACGGCGACAGTGCGGCCGCCATGCGCTATACCGAGGTGCGCATGGCCAAGGTCGCCAACTGGCTGCTGGCCGACATCGACAAGGAAACCGTCGATTTTCAGGATAATTACGACGGCAAGGACCGCGAACCGACCGTGCTGCCGGCGCGGTTCCCGAACATGCTGGTCAATGGTGCGGGCGGTATCGCCGTGGGCATGGCCACCAATATCCCGCCGCATAACCTTGGCGAAGTGATCGACGCCACGCAGGCGCTGATTGCCGAACCTGACCTGACCTCCGAAGCGCTGATGCGCTATATCCCCGGCCCGGATTTCCCCACCGGGGCGCTGATCCTTGGCCGTTCGGGCGCACGCAAAGCCTATCTTGAGGGGCGCGGCAGCGTCATCATCCGCGCGAAAACCCATATCGAAGAGTTGCGCAAGGATCGCTTTGCCATTGTCATCGACGAGGTGCCTTATCAGGTCAACAAGGCCACGCTGATCGAGAAAATCGCTGAACTGGCCAAGGAAAAGCGGGTCGAGGGCATCGCCCATGTGCAGGACGAATCCGACCGCAACGGTGTGCGCGTAGTGATCGAACTGAAACGCGACGCCACCCCCGAGGTGGTGCTGAACCAGTTGTTCCGCTTTACCCAGATGCAGACCTCTTTCGGCTGTAACATGCTGGCGCTGAACGGGGGCCGGCCCGAGCAACTGACCCTGCGCGATTTCCTGACCCATTTCATTGCCTTCCGCGAAGAAGTCGTCGCCCGCCGCACCGCCTATGAGCTGCGCAAAGCGCGTGAGCGCAGCCATATCCTGTGCGGTCTGGCCGTGGCGGTCTCGAACGTGGATGAGGTCGTGGCGACCATCCGGTCCTCACGCGATGCTGCCGAGGCCCGCGAACGGCTGATGACCCGGCGCTGGCCTGCGCATGATATTATCGAATATCTGCGCCTGATCGACGATCCGCTGCATCCGGTGAATGAGGACGGCACCTACAACCTGTCCGAAGTGCAGGCCCGCGCCATTCTGGACCTGCGCCTGCAACGCCTGACCCAGCTTGGCGTGCAGGAAGTCACCGATGAATTACGCCAACTGGCCGATGCGATCCGCGATTATCTGGCGATTTTGGCCTCACGCGAGCGCATCATGTCGATCATCAGTGACGAGTTGACCGAGGCGCGTGAACTGTTCGCCGTCCCCCGCCGCACCGAGATCACCGACTGGTCTGGCGACATGGACGACGAAGACCTGATCGAACGCGAAGATATGGTCGTGACCATCACTTCCGGCGGCTATATCAAGCGCACTGCGCTGGCCGAGTTCCGCGCCCAGCGGCGCGGCGGCAAAGGGCTGGCCGGAATGGCCACCAAGGAAGACGACGTGGTGACAACGCTGTTTGTCGCCAATACCCATACCGAACTGCTGTTCTTTACCACCGACGGCATGGTTTACCGGCTGAAATGCTGGCGGCTGCCGCTTGGCGGGCGCAATGCGCGGGGCAAGGCGCTGGTCAACCTGCTGCCCATCGCGCCAGGCACCAGCATCGCCGCGCTGATGCCCGTCGATGCACCAGAAACCGAATGGGACAGCTATCAGGCCATTTTCGCCACCGATCAGGGCGATGTGCGCCGCAACGCGCTGTCCGATTTCACCACGGTGAAATCCAACGGTAAAATCGCCATGAAACTGCCCGAGGGCGTCAGCCTGATCGGTGTGCGCATGGCGACTGAAAATGACGACGTGATGCTGGTAACGGCGGCGGGTCGCGCGATCCGTTTTGGTGCCACCGCTGTGCGCGTGTTCAAAGGCCGCGATTCGACCGGCGTGCGCGGCATCCGTCTGGCTGCGGGCGACCGCGTGGTGTCCATGTCCGTTATCCGCCACTTCGAGGCTGACCCGGCCGAACGCGCTGCCTATCTGAAGATGCGCCGCGCCGTGGCGGGTGCGCTGGATGATGGCGCAGAGGCAGATGAGGATGAAGAAACCGTGGCTGAGGGCAGCATCAGCGCCGAGCGTTATGCCCAAATGTCCGCGGCCGAGGATCTGATTCTGACCATCACGGCCCGCGGCGCGGGCAAGATTTCGTCATCGCATGATTACCCGTTGCGTGGGCGCGGCGGTCAGGGCGTGATGGCGATGGACAAGGCCATGCGCGGCGGCGAACTGGTCGCCAGCTTCCCCGTCGAGGGCGACGATCAGATCATGCTGGCCACATCCACAGGCCAGTCGATCCGGGTGCCGGTAGACGGGATCAGCTTCCGCTCGCGCACGGCAGGCGGGGTCCGGGTGTTCAACACCGCCGAAGGCGAAGTCGTCGTTTCGGTTGCGCGGATCGCGGAACAGGGCGAAGATGAGGACGACGGGGCCGAGGTCTGAAAAGGGGGCTGACCAGTCCCCCTACCCGCTGGAAATGGTCCGCCGGATCATTTTCCGGGCGCTTTGAAGCCTTGGAAGACTTATAGACACAAGATAACAGCAGGAGCTGCCTTTCGTGAATGATGAAGCAACCGTTCTGCGCGAGCGACTTCAGACCGGGTTTCTGGGCATTATCGCCTTTGCGCTGTTGCTGTTCCTGCTGGTGCAGGCGCGGTTCATCCTGATTGCGCTGGCGATTGCAATTATCATTTTCTCGCTGACCTCGGATGCGATCAACGCGATCGCGCGGCGCGGCGTGCCGAATGTGATTGCCACATTGCTTGCGCTGGCGGCGATTGCTTTGGGCCTGTTGTGGATATCAACCACGATCATCACCCAGGTGAACCAGGTCGCCAGCACCGCGATTTCCTATGCGGAACAGGCGCAACGCACCCTGCCCCTGCTGCTGGAATCCTTTGGTCCACAGGTGCAATCCTCCGTCGAGGCGGTGTTCCGCAGCTTTAACTTTGCCGGTTGGGTGCGCCCGATGGCCGGTCAGGCCAGCAATATCCTGTCGGGTAGTATTCTGGTGCTGCTGTTTGTGGGCTTCATGTTCGCGGAACGTGTCTGGTTCCCGGTCAAGATCGAACGGCTGACCGGCGACCCGCAACAGGCGCAAGTGGTGCGCAAAATCATTGCCACCATCATGCATAAGGTGAACCGCTATCTGGTGGTGAAAACCGGCGTCAGTCTTGTGACCGCGCTGGCCGTCTGGTGTGTGTTCAAACTTGCCGGACTGGAACTGGCCGGGCCGGTTGCCATGCTGACCTTTGTGCTGAACTTCATCCCGTCGATCGGGTCCATCGTGGCAACGGTCATTGCCTTTGTGCTGGCGTTTCTGTTGTCCAATGACATCGCCCTGACCCTGATCGTGGGCGTGGCCTGCACCATGCTGCAATTCCTGATCGGCAATATTCTGGACCCGATGCTTCTGGGACAGACGCTGCGCCTGTCCAGCTTTGGCATTATCATGTCGCTGGCTTTCTGGGGCGCAATCTGGGGCGTGCCAGGGATGTTTCTGGCGGTGCCGATGATGGTGGTGCTGATGGTCGTCTGCGCTCAGGTGCCGTGGCTGCGCCCGCTGGCGGTGATGCTGTCGCGCGAGGGTTTGCCCGATGATGAACTGCCTGACGAAGATATACGCCCGGTCTGAGGCTCAGCGTTCCAGCACATAGGTGCCGGGCGCATCGGCCAGCACTTTCAGCCCCCGACGTGGCGCTCCCATGGCGGGCGGTTTGACCGGATCGCCGGAACGGGCGGCCAGCCATTCTGCCCAAGCCGGCCACCATGACCCCGGCAGCTCCGGGGTCTGTGCCAGCCAATCCTCGGGCGCAGTCAGCGGCGTATCTTCGGCCAGCGTGCCGATACGATAGTGGCGGCGCGGATGGCCCGGCGGGCTGACGATCCCGGCATTATGGCCTCCGCTGGTCAGCACGAAGGTCACATCCACATCGGTCAGCAGCGCCACCTTGAACGCCGATTGCCACGGTGCCACATGGTCCGCCTCGGTCCCGACCTGAAAGATCGGTGCCGGAATGTCGGGCGGCGTCACCAGCGTGTCGCCAAGATGATAGCGTCCACCGGCGAAATCATTATCCAGAAACAGCTTGCGCAGATATTCCGAATGCATCCGCGCTGGCATCCGCGTCGCATCGGCGCTCCATGCCAGCA
Source organism: Paracoccus sp. (in: a-proteobacteria) (assembly GCF_030538695.1). Taxonomy (GTDB): domain Bacteria; phylum Pseudomonadota; class Alphaproteobacteria; order Rhodobacterales; family Rhodobacteraceae; genus Paracoccus. The sequence continues at coordinate 17,599 of NZ_JAUNTN010000011.1, read as the reverse complement.
GGTCGATGACCGGCGCGCGTTCCCCCATCAGATAGTCCCGTACCATCCGCGACCAGATCAGATCGCTTGAGCGCAACATTTGGAACGCCCCCGACATCTGATCGGATTCCAGATAGCCCTTTTCCGCCATCATGCTTTCCAGAAAGGCAAGCTGGCTGTCGTCGATGAACAGCATCAGCTCGCCCGCTTCGGAAAAATCCATCTGCGCCGCAAACAACGTGACCGAGGCCAGACGGTCCTGCCCCCGCTGCCCCAGCAGCGCCGCCACCAGCGACAACAGCGTGCCGCCGATGCAATAGCCCGCTGTATGAACCTGCTGATCGGGGACGATTTTCGCAATCGCATCCAGTGCCGCCAGCACGCCCTGTTCGGCATAATCCGACATGCCGAAATCGCGCATCTCCGCCCCCGGATTGCGCCATGAGATCATAAAGACGGTAAAGCCCTGATCCACCAGCCAGCGCACCATCGAGTTTTCGGGCCGCAGGTCCAGAATGTAATATTTCATGATCCACGCGGGGACGAACAGCACCGGCTGCGGACGCACCTGCGGCGTGGTTGGGCTGTATTGGATCAGCTCGATCAGATCGTTGCGGAACACCACCTTGCCGGGGGTGACGGCCAGTTCCTTGCCAACCCGGAACGCCTCGGTCCCGGCGGGCGGCAGGCCGTCGCGCTGTCGCAGCCAGTCCTCGAACATATGCTGCGCACCACGGAACAGGTTCATACCGCCAGTTTCGCGGATACGCTCAGCGATCTCGGGGTTCAGCAGCGGGCTGTTCGAGGGCGACAGCATATCCAGCACCTGCCGCCCACCAAAGCGCAGCATATCCAGATGATGTTTCGACACGCCGTCAATATCCTGCGTGGCTGTATCCCACAGCTTTTCCGTCGCCAGAAACCCCTGCGCCGCCGCCGTATAGGGCTGTTTCTGCCAGCGATCATCCCGAAACCGCCGGTCCTTTTGCGGCTCAGAGATCGGCGCATCAGCCTTGCCACCCGAAACCAGCCAGCGGGCAAACTGCGCCTGCAACTGCACGGCCTCACCCCAAAGTGCTGCCTGTCGTGACGGTGAATTGGCCAGATGCAGCGCCCAATCCGTCAGCGCCAAGGCCGCCGCCGAGGGCGACAGCCCGCCGGTGATCCGCGCCTGCGCGGCGTGCAGCAAACGGTCGGGATCAGTCTGGTTCGTATCAGTCATGGCATCATCTCGTTTGACGTTCGGCTATCCTGCACATCTGAGGTGTCAAAACCATGACAAAAAGCCGAAAAGGTCAAACGGAACGGTCAAGAAAAGCTCCAGTTCAGTGCCTGCGGCAAGGCTCGCTCGGGCGTTTCACTGACCGGGCCGATGGCGGTGTGCAACCGGGTCAGGCGCGGGGCCATCAGGCGTGGCTCTGCCGGGTCGATCTGTTGCGACAGGCGCAGTCGCTCGGGATGGAGAGCAGCCGTCGCAAGGATCAGCGCCAGATCACCAAGGCTGCGCGGCTGACCGCTGCCGACATCCACCGCACCGCTGGTCTGGCTGTCCAACAGCGCCAGCAGCACCCGCGCCAGATAGGGGGTCGACGCGAAATCACGGATCAGATGCGCCTTGCGAATCTCGGTCGCGCGGCCCTGACGCAAGCCCAGCACCAGCGAGGGGATCAGCCGCCGCGCATCCTCGCCCGGCCCGTAAAGGTGGAACAGCCGCGGCCAGATCAGCGCCGCGCCAATATCGGCCAGATCGTCGAACAGCCCCACCTTGGCCGCCCCATAGGGCGTTGCGGGGGCAATCGGCCGCCCCTCGTCCCACGGGCCATCCGCCTGCGCGTCATATTCAGCGCAAGTGCCAAGCACCATCACCCGCCGCCCGCCCCGGCCCAGAAACCGCCGGATCAGATCGCCCGATGCCAGCCGCCAGACCTCATTCTCGGGCGATGTCCAGAAGGCCCCGTGTTCGACCTGCCATGCGCAATGGATCAGCACCGGCGCATCCGGCAGCGCCGCCCGCCCCTCTGGCGTCAGCAAATCGGCCTGATGCCAGATCACGCCGGGTTGATCTGCTCCGGCGCGGCGACTGACAGCATGAACCCGATCCCCGCGCGCTGCCAGTGCCATCACCAGCGCCCGCCCGACAAAACCCGATGCGCCGGTGACGATGACCTCAGTCACGGGGGAAGTCCGGCCATGCTGCATCACGCGGGTTGATAACCTGCGGCGCGGCAGGCCAGTCGATGCCAAAAGCCGGATCGTTCCAGCGCACCCCCGAGGCTGCCTCCGGCGCATAGGCGGTGTCGATCAGATATTCCACCACCGCCCCCGGCGTCAGGGTCAGAAACCCATGCGCCAGTCCGCGTGGCAAGAACAGTGCATTTCCCTGATCCGCCGAGAGCTGCGTTGCATAAAAGCGCCGGAAGGTCGGGCTATCCGGGCGCAGATCCAACGCAACCTCATGGATCGCACCCGCCACGCAACGCACCAGCTTTTGTTCCTGATGCGGCGCGGTCTGAAAGTGCATTCCGCGCAGCGTATGCAAGTGGATATTGGTCGAGATACTGGCCTGATGCGGGGTGAAATCCAGCCCTGCCTGCGCAAAAGCATCTGCGCACCATGCCCGGCGAAAGCTGCCGCGTTCGTCACTATGGGCGGAACTTTCAACGCTGAACAGGCCGGGGATTGGGGTCGGTGTCAACTGCATCAGCGCGCCTCCATCTGCGGCACGGCGGTCCAGAGGTCGCCCGCGAACCCCGCCCCGCGAAGCTGTGCCGTGACCTCATCGGCGATGTTCCACGGCAGGATCAGGATGTCATCCGGGGCCAGCGCCAGCAGCGCCTCGGGAGAGACAACCGGAATGTGGCTGCCGGGCAAAAGCCGCCCCTGTTTCGCGGTCGAACGATCCGCTACCGCCAGCATATCCCCCGCCCCGATCTGCGCCGCGTTCAGAAACGTGTTGCCCTTGGCCGCCGCGCCATAACCCGCAATGCGCCGCCCCTTGGCCTGTCGCGCGGCCAGCCAGTCACGGAACCCGCCGACCACCTGCGCCACACGGGCGTTGAAGCCCTGATAGAAACCGTCGCCATCCACCCCCCGCGCAGCCTCGCGCTGGCGCTGCGCGGTCAGGTCGGCCGATGCGGCGCGGCGCTGGCGACTGGCAAAGATACGCAGGCTGCCACCATGCGTCGGCAAATGTTCGATATGAAACACATACAGCCCATGCCGCGCCAACAGTCGTTCAAAGGCCAGCAGCGACCAATAGGCGTAGTGTTCATGGTAAATCGTGTCGAACTGGCAGCCATCGACCAGCGCCAGCAGATGCGGGGATTCAACCGTCAGCACGCCTTCGGGCTTCAGCAGGCCGGCCAGCGCCTGCGTGAAACCGTTGATGTCCGGCACATGCGCCATGACATTATTGGCCGCGACCAGATCGGCAGGGCCGTGTGCCGCCACGATCTGCTCCGCCGTCTCGGGCGTCAGGAAATCAACGCGGGTCGGCACCCCGGCCGCCTGCGCGACAGCGGCAACATTGGCGGCGGGTTCCACCCCAAGGCAAGGCACCCCAGCGGCCACGAAATTGCGCAGCAGATAGCCGTCGTTCGAGGCGGCCTCGACCACGAAAGACCCTGTCCCAAGCGCCAGCCGGTCGATCATCGCGTGGGCATAGCTGTGGGCGTGTGTCAGCCAGCTATCAGAAGCCGATGAAAAATAGGCATAATCCCGGAAAACCCCCTCGGCATCGACGGAATGATCCAGTTGCACCATGCGACATTGCGAACAGACCACCGCCCGCAGGGGAAAACGCGGCTCCTGCGCGGGGTCGGCATCAGGCGGCAGATAGGAATTGGCCACAGCCATGGTGCCAAGGTCGCAAAACACCGGACCAAAGGGTGCCCCGCAGGCGCGGCAAGAGCTGATCGCCGTCATATGTCCCTCAAATAGCTGCGGATAGCCGCATCGCTGGCGGCGGCCATGTCATGCCCCTGCCCCCATTGCCCATACCAGCGCGCCGTCGCCGCCACCGCCTGCGCGGTATCATGGGCCGGCTGCCAGTGCAGGCGCTTACGGGCAAGGCTGCTGTCCAGCGCCAGCCGCGGCTTTTCAGCCATCACCGGCACATCCGCTTGTTGCCACGCCACCGGGCGGCGGGTGGCGTTTTCCCAATGCCCGATCAGGTCGCGCACCGAGAGTTCCGCCTGCGCCGGGCCAAAGTTCACCGCTGCGGGACCATCGCCCGCCACCAGAGCCTCGGCCAGCAGCAAGAGGCCCGCAACCACATCCAGCACATGCTGGAACGGGCGGGTCGAATCGGGGTTGCGCAAGATCAGCGGGCGGGCGTCGCGTTCGGCCCGGACCAGATCGGGGATCAGCCTGTCCTTGCCAAAATCTCCGCCGCCGATGACATTCCCCGCCCGCGCCGTCGCCATGGGCGGCAGGTCAGCAAAGCTGGCACGATGACTGGCAGTCAGGATCTCACAGGCGGCTTTCGATGCCGAATAGGGGTCGTCGCCGCCCAAGGCATCGGTTTCAACAAAGGCACGGCTGGCTTCGTTGCGATAGACCTTATCCGAGGTCACGATTACCGCCGCCTGCACGCCCTGCCCGCGCAACGCATCCAGCAGGTTCAAGGTGCCGGTCACATTGCTGCCCCAGGTGCCAGCCGGGTCACGATAGCCCTCGGAAACGATAGCTTGTGCAGCAAGGTGCAGGACGATCTCCGCCCCCTGAACAGCTTGCGCCACCGCCTGCGGATCGCGCAGATCGCCGCGCAGGTCGGTCAGGTCACGTTTCACGCCAAGCAGATCAAAGCCGCTGTCCCCCGGCAGTGGGTCCAGCGCAAAGCCCGTCACCTGCGCCCCAAGCGCCGCCAGCATCCGTGCCAGCCAGCCACCCTTGAAGCCGGTATGGCCGGTCAGCAGCACCCGGCGGCCCGACCAGAACCCCGGAACGGGTCGCCTCACCAGATCTTCCACGGCGCGTTCCCCTTTTCCCACATGCTGTTCAATTGGTTACGGTCCCGCAGCGTGTCCATCGGCCGCCAGAAGCCATGATGCGCCCAAGCCATCAATTCACCATCCCGGGCCAGCCCTTGCAGGGGTGCGTCCTCCCACACGGTCGCGTCACCCTCGATCCGGTCCAGAACGGCGGGTGACAGGACAAAGAAGCCGCCATTGATGGTGCCGCCGTCGCCCGCAGGCTTTTCGGTAAAGCCCGCCACCCGGTCGCCGTCGCGTTCCAGCGCACCAAAGCGCCCCGGCGGCACCACCGCAGTCACAGTTGCCTGTCGCCCATGGCGGCGGTGAAAATCAATCGCGCCGCGAATATCCACATCACCAAGCCCGTCACCATAGGTCAGGCAAAAGGCGTCCTCACCGCGCAACAAATGGCCGACACGCGCCAGCCGCCCGCCCGTCTGCGTGGCCTCGCCGGTGTCGATCAGCGTCACCCGCCACGGCTCGGGTGCAGGGCGCAGGACATCCACCGCGCCGGTCCCCAAATCCACGGTCAGATCAGAGGACAACAGCCCATAGTTCAGGAAATATTCCTTGATCTGCCAGCCCCGATAACCAAGGCAAATGACGAAATCATGCACCCCATGCGCGGCATAGATCTGCATGATATGCCACAGGATCGGGCGTCCGCCAATTTCCACCATCGGCTTGGGCCGCAACCCGGTTTCTTCGGACAAACGGGTGCCAAGACCCCCGGCAAGGATCACCGCCTTCATGATGCCACCTTTCTGGCCTGATCGAAAAAGGCCCGTGTGAAGCGTTCCGGCTGGCCCAGAGGGTGCGCTGCGATCTGCGCCCGCAAACCGTGACGCAGCGCCAGACGCCGGGCCGGGTCCGCCGCCAGTTCCGCAGCTTTGGCGACGTAATCAGCGGATGAAAACACCGCCAGATCAGGCAGACCTGCGTTCACCAGATTGGAATAGGACAGCCGTTCGGGGAACCCCGGCCCTACAAGGCTGATCGTCGGCACCCCCATCCATAACGATTCGCAAGTGGTCGTGCCGCCGACATGCGGCAAGCTGTCCAGTGCGATGTCGATTTCATTGTAATGTCGCATATGGTCGCCGCGCACGCCGATGAACTCCAGCCGCTCAGGGTCCACATCGCGGCGGGCAAAAGCCGCGCGGCTGTTGTCGATGAACGCCTGAACCGCGCCTTCGGGCCGCAGAAACACAAAGCGCGACCCCGGCACCGCCCGCAATACTGCCGCCCATGCGTCGATACAGGCGGGGGTATATTTATAGGGATTGTTCGCGGTGCCAAAGCTCAGATAGCCTTTGCGCGCCTCGGGGGTCGCATCAAGAATCGGATGCGGCTGGAACATTTTGGACAGGCTGACCCAGGTTTCCGGCATCTCGAACGGGCGCTCGATCAGCAGACGCGGGTCTTCGGGGCGGATATAGGGGTCAGTCAGGATCAGGTCGATCTGTTCAAGCCCCGCCGAATGGGGATAGCCCAGCCAACTGGCCCCAAGCCGCGCCGGGCGATAGGCCATCACATCCAGCTTGTTCATCGCGGTCGAGCCGCCAAGCTCGAACAGAATATCCAGCCCATCGGCTGCAATCCCCTCGGCCACCTGTTCCGAAGTCTGCCCCGGCCAATGCCGGAACCCCGTCACCTGCCCCGCAATATGTGTCTGCATCGGGTCGGCAGGCTTTTCATAGAAGGAATAGCAATAAAGCTCGACCTGATCGCGGTCATAGCCTTCGATCAGCGGCAGAGCGAAATAGGTCACAGGATGCTGGCGCAGGTCAGAGGACATCAGCCCGACCCGCAGCTTACGCCCCGCCAAGGGCGGCCTTGCAAGGGGCAACAGCTGCACCGCATCACTGGTCCGGCGGCCCCAGTCACGGTGCCATTCGACCAGCGCCAGCCGATCTTCCATATCTGCGACCTGCCCCAATTCGTAATGCACCGTACTATGCGGTCCATTTGCCCGCCACAGATCCAGAAGCGCGCGCAGGCCACCTGTCTGGGCCATCCGGTCTTCGTCCAGCACCCGCATCAGGATCGTGCGCAGCGTCCGCGCGGCATCACCGATGCGGGACGGAAAGCGGTCCATCAGCCGCTTGGCCAGATCATAGGCCCTGTCCAGATGCGCGGCCTCGCTGTCGTAACGGCTGCGCGACAGGCTTTCGACCAGCCGTTCCAGCGGATCGAAAGCGTTGGGATAGGCGGCCACAGCCCGTTCCAGCACCTCATTCGCCGCGCGGCGGTCAGCCTCGCCCACCGTAACCGAGAATTGCAGCGCAGCGTTGATATGGGCCGGGTCACGCGCCAGCACCTCGCGCAGCAGTTCCAGCGCCCCGTCGCGGTCGCCGGTGCGGAACCGCAGCCGGGCATCGGTCACCTGATATTCCAGATTATCCGGCGCGGCGGCCCGCAGCCGGGCGACCTCGGCGCGGGCGGCATCCACCTGCCCCGCCCGCTGCAACGCCTGAACCAGCAGCGCCACGATCAGATCATCGTCGGGGGACAGGCTCAGCGCACGGCGAAAACTGTCGGCAGCCTCGGCATTCTGGCCCAGCATGGCTTGCTGCCGCCCCAGCAACCGCCACAATTCGCCCGAGTTCGGTTCCAGTTTCAACCCGCCGCGATAGGCTTGCGCGGCCTTGGCGTAATCACCCAAAGCCTCATGGGTATTGCCAAGGTTCTGCCACACCGAGACCGCCTGCGGGCGCAGTTTGCGAGCCAGTTCCAGCACCTCCAGCGCCTTTTTCAGTCGCCCCTGCCGTTTCAGCAGCACGCCCATCAGATTGACGGTCTGGTAATCCTTCTGGTTCTTTGCAAACCACGGTTTCAGCACCTCGACCGCATCCGCATGACGGCCAGTCTGGCTGAGCGCCCAGGCATGGCCGAACGCCGTCAGTTTCAGCGCCGCCCCCTTGGCGGTAGCCTCGGCAAAGCCCGTCGCAGCGGCAGGAAAATCATTCCGGCGCATGGCCTCATTGGCGCGGGCAAGGGCAATTTCGGCAGCAGTCAAACGCGGGTGAGCCATCAGAACGGTTATTTCCTAAGGTATTAGGGCTGCCCAAAGGATCGGCAACCACGCTGCTTTTGTCTAGCTGATAACGTACAAAACCAAGGATTATTCCCGTGGCGCGCAGATTTTATCGGTGCGTCGAACCGGTCAGAACAACCCTTCGACCTCGCCCTGATCGTTCAGGCGGATGCGCTCAGCCGCGGGGATGCGCGGCAGGCCGGGCATGGTCATCATCTCACCGCAAATCGCCACGATAAAACCTGCACCTGCCGACAGCCGCAATTCCCGAACCTGCACCCGATGCCCCGAAGGGGCGCCCAGCAGGCTTGGATCAGACGAGAAGCTATATTGCGTCTTGGCCATGCAGATCGGCAAATGACCATAACCTGCCTGTTCCCAAGCGGTCAGTTGCGCCCGCAGGGCCGGGCTGGCGTCTGCCCCATCGGCCCCGTAAATCTGGCGACAAATGGTTTCGATCTTGTCCCACAGCGGCAGATCATCGAGGTAAAGCGGGGCGAAATCAGCCTGCCCGCTGTCGGCCAGCGCGGCGACAGCCCGTGCCAGATCCTCGGCGCCTGCACCACCCTCGGCCCAGTGGCGGGACAGCACCGCCTGCACGCCAATCGCTGCACATTCGTCTTGCAGTGCGGCAATTTCAGCTTCGCTGTCACCGGCAAAATGGTTGATCGCCACCACCACCGGCAGGCCAAAACGGCGGATGTTTTCGACATGCCGGGCCAGATTGGCGCAGCCTTTGCGCAGCGCCGGCACATCCGCAGCCGCCAGATCGGCACGCGCCACCCCGCCATGCATTTTCAGCGCCCGAACCGTCGCCACGATCACCACGGCATCAGGTGCAAGCCCTGCCATACGGCATTTGATATTCAGGAACTTCTCCGCACCAAGATCGGCCCCGAAACCCGCCTCGGTCACGACATAATCCCCAAGCGCCAGCGCCGTGCGCGTCGCCACAACGCTGTTGCAGCCGTGGGCGATATTGGCAAACGGCCCGCCATGAACCAGCGCCGGGTTGTTTTCCAGCGTCTGCACAAGATTGGGCTGCAACGCATCTTTCAGCAGCACCGTCATCGCCCCATGCGCCTTCAGATCGGCTGCGGTAATCGCCGTTTTGTCGGCGCGATAGCCAACGACCATCCGCCCCAAACGATCCTGCAAATCACGCAAATCATTGGCAAGACACAAGATTGCCATGACCTCAGATGCAACCGTAATGTCAAATCCCGACTCGCGCGGCACCCCATTGACCGCTCCACCAAGGGCCACCACCATCTGACGCAAGGCCCGGTCGTTCATATCGACCACCCGCCGCCAGACCACCCGCCGCGTATCGAAACCCAGTGCATTGCCCCAATGGATATGATTATCCACCATCGCCGCCAGCAAGTTATGGGCGCTGGTGATGGCGTGGAAATCGCCGGTGAAATGCAGGTTCATATCCTCCATCGGGATCACCTGCGCATAGCCTCCTCCGGCCGCGCCGCCCTTCATGCCGAAGTTCGGTCCCAGAGACGCCTCGCGGATGCAAACCACTGCCCGTTTGCCAATCCGGTTCAGCCCATCCGCAAGACCAACGGTCGTCGTGGTTTTGCCCTCACCCGCAGGTGTCGGGCTGATCGCCGTGACCAAAACCAGACGCCCGCGCGCCGCATCCCGGCGGGCCGCAACGGCCGCATGGGTCATCTTGGCCTTGTCATGGCCATAGGGCAGGATCTCATCCGGGCCAAGACCAAGTTGGGCCGCAATATCCGCAATCGGCAATTTCCGCGCCGCACGGGCAATTTCGATGTCGCTGGTCATGGCACCCCCTTGTTGCGGCACAGAAAACCCCGAGCCGCAACAGGTTGCAAGCCGCCTATTCCGCAGTCAGCGCCGCAGCAAGCGCCATTTCAGACTTACCCGCCGCCGCAGCGGCCTCTGCCAGCGGCTGATCGGGCGTGGCCAGCGGCTGATCGGGCGTGGCCAGCGTGATCCCGGCAGCCTTCAGACGCGCCGTCAGATCCTCAGTCGAGCTGCCCAAAGCAGGCGCAACCACCGTCACGGGTGCGGCCATAAGCTGACGCGCCAAAGTAAATTGCGGCGGCCCCGAACGCCCCGATTCGCCCGTGGGAATCAGGAACAGCCCTGCCAGAACAGCCGACACCAGCAGCGCGGTCCGCATCGGCACATACCGGAAGTAATTCCCGAAAGCACGCCAGTTGCGCCAAACATGCAACGCAATCGGCAGGATCAGCACCATGCTGAGCCATTCATGCATCCCATGCAGGCCAGCCGGACCGATATGAAAGAACAATGCCACGCCCGAAATCAGCGAGACGGTAAACAGCCCTGTCGTGAATGGCGTGGCGTAGCGGTTAAAGAAAGACAACATGGCTCAGATCCTTGTCTGTGGCTATGCTGCAAACTTACACCTGCATCCCCCAACAAATCGTAAACGTCAGCCCGCAGCCGCCACAAAATCACGGATCAGCGCGGCATTTTTCTGCCCCGGCGCAGATTCTACGCCCGAACTGACATCGACCGCCTGCGCCCCGGTCAGCCGGACAGCCTCGGCCACGTTTTCAGGGGTCAGCCCGCCCGCCAGCATCCAGGGTTTCAGCCAGCGCCGCCCGACCAGCAGCCGCCAGTCAAAAGCCAGCCCATTGCCACCGGGCAAATCCGCATCTTTGGGCGGCTTGGCATCAACCAGCAGCATATCCGCCACCAGCCCATAATCCCAAAGCGTATCAAGATCTTGCGGGCCGGAAATGCCCACGGCCTTCATCACCGGCAGGCCAGTGCGGGCGCGGACCTCCTGCACACGGGCAGGCGTTTCCGTGCCGTGAAGCTGGATCATGTCAAGCGGCACTTGCGCCAGAACCTCGTCCAGCGCCGCATCGGTCGGGTTGACGAACAATCCGACTTTCATCACGCCGAAAGGCACCTCAACCGCCAAAGCAGCCGCCTGTTCAACGCTGACATGGCGCGGCGATTTCGGGAAAAAGACAAAGCCGACAAAACGCGCCCCTGCCTCGGCCGCCACAGAGACGGCATCAAGGCTGGTTAATCCGCAGATTTTAACCGCTGTCACGAACGGCTGTCCATCAGCGCCGGGGCCTGCGTCGCAGGCTTTGCCGTCGGCGCATCGACGATGGCCAGAACCTCGTCATGCGGGGCGTCATGGGCTTTGCGCAGGCTGCGCACCTCATGTTGCAGGCGGTTTGCCCGCACATCAGCGCGGCGTGCCTCGGCCCGGATCGAGGCTTCGCGCAGATATTCCCAGATCAGGCCAAGAACCATCCCCGCCGCCAGTGCCAGAAACACCACCAGAAACAGCGGCAGGGTCAGTGACCATTGGCCGCCAAGATACTGGCCGAATTGCGCCGGAAACAGGTTCAGCGTCACCGCACCACGATTGGCCAGCGCCAGCAATACCAAGGCAACCGCCAAAGCGAGAATCAAAATCAGCCGGATCAGACGCATTGCCGCCCCCTCAAGTTTCGCGGGACTGTCTTAGCCCTGATCGTCCAGCCCGTTCAACCTGTCACGCAGCAATTTGCCGGTCTTGAAGAAAGGCACATGCTTCTCCTCGACCGCGACCGATTCGCCGGTGCGAGGGTTGCGCCCGGTGCGGGAATCACGCTTTTTGACAGAAAACGCACCGAAACCACGCAACTCAACGCGCTCACCGCGCGCCATAGCGTCGATGATTTCCTCAAAGACCGTGTTCACGATCTTCTCGACATCCCGCTGAAACAGATGCGGATTTTCCTCAGCGATCTTCTGGATCAGTTCAGAACGGATCATCGGTAAACCTTTAACTATCGCCCCACCGGACCAGCGGTAAGCAGAATGGAAACCATCTTGGCATAACAACCTAGCCCGCTATGCCTCAGGGATAAAGTGGTAACGCACAAGAGCGCCCTATAGTTCTGCGTTTCGCAGAAAAATACCAACAAAAACTGAACTGCAAAGACAAATTACAAAACCCGCCCCCTTTCGGGGACGGGCAGGATTGCTCAGTCAAAGCGATCAGTCGCGGCTTTTCAGCGCAGCGCCCAGGATGTCACCCAGCGAGGCACCCGAATCCGAGCTGCCGAACTGTTCGACGGCTTCACGCTCTTCAGCGATCTCACGCGCCTTGATCGACAGGCCCAGACGACGGGTTTTGCTGTCGATATTGGTGACGCGCACATCAACCTTATCACCAACGCCGAAACGCTCGGGACGCTGGTCCTGACGGTCGCGGGCCAGATCCGAACGGCGGATGAAGGATTTCACGCCGTTATATTCGACCTCGACGCCACCATCTTCGATGGCGGTGACTTCGACGGTGATGACGTCGCCACGCTTCACGCCGTCAACGGCTTCGGCCATGGCTTCGTTTTCCAGCGCTTTGATCGACAGGCTGATACGCTCTTTCTCGGTATCCACCTCCTGGACGACGGCTTTCACCATATCGCCCTTGCGGTAGTCCTGAATCGCGTCCTCGCCACGGGCATCCCACGAGATGTCCGACAGGTGAACCATGCCGTCGATGTCGCCGTCCAGACCGATGAACAGACCGAATTCGGTGATGTTCTTGACCTCGCCTTCGATGACGGTGCCGGTCGGATGGGTTTCGGCAAAGACTTCCCACGGATTGCGCTGGGTCTGCTTGAGGCCCAGAGAGACGCGGCGCTTGGATTCGTCGATTTCCAGAATCATCACGTCCACCTCTTGCGAGGTCGAGACGATCTTGCCCGGATGGACGTTTTTCTTGGTCCAGCTCATTTCCGAGACATGGACAAGACCTTCCACGCCCGGCTCCAGCTCAACAAAGGCACCGTAGTCGGTGATGTTGGTCACGCGGCCCTGATGGACCGAACCCAGCGGGAACTTGTCGCCCACGGTATCCCACGGATCGGCCTGAAGCTGCTTCATGCCCAGGCTGATGCGATGGCTGTCCTTGTTGATCTTGATGACCTGAACCTTGACGGTTTCACCGATGTTCAGGATCTCGGACGGGTGATTGACGCGACGCCATGCCATGTCGGTGACATGCAGCAGGCCGTCAACGCCACCCAGATCAACGAAGGCACCGTATTCGGTGATGTTCTTGACCACGCCATCGACGATCTGACCTTCGGTCAGGTTGCCGATCACTTCTGCACGCTGTTCGGCACGCGATTCTTCCAGAATGGCGCGGCGCGACACCACGATATTGCCGCGGCGACGGTCCATTTTCAGGATCTGGAACGGTTGCTTCAGACCCATCAGCGGGCCAGCGTCACGCACCGGGCGCACGTCAACCTGACTGCCGGGCAGGAAGGCTACAGCGCCACCCAGATCGACGGTAAAGCCGCCTTTGACGCGACCAAAGATCGCGCCCTCGACGCGCTCCTCGGCGGCATAGGCTTTTTCCAGACGATCCCATGCTTCTTCGCGGCGAGCCTTGTCGCGGCTAATCGAGGCTTCGCCACGGGCGTTTTCCACGCGGTCCAGATAGACCTCGACCTCATCGCCAACCGACAGGTTCGGCTCTTCGCCGGGATTTGCGAATTCTTTCAGATCAACGCGGCCTTCCATCTTGTAGCCCACGTCGATGATGGCTTGCCCCGCCTCGATGGCGATGACCTTGCCCTTGACGACCGACCCTTCGGCCGGGGTGTCGATGTCGAGGCTTTCGTTGAGAAGGGCCTCGAATTCTTCCATGCTTGCGCTTTTTGCCATGTGGCTTTCAGTTCCTTTGCAGTGGTTTCTGGCCTGACGGTTGGCTCCGCCGGTCTGTGTTCTGCCCGGATAGACGGAAAGGGTCGCGGCGCGGTGCCGGACCCTTCAAAGGCGGTCTGTTCTGACCATATCGCCCTTCGGACAGGGGGCGCTTAGCGGAAAATCCGGGGTTTGGCAAGGCTTTTACAACGCGCCCGGCCCAATTGACGCCCGGCCTACCCCGCCCTTATGATCTGCCCTGCCTCATCCATCATGGGTCTCTCTGATATGGCGACCGAAGCTGATTTTGACCGCGAGATATCTGCCCTGCGTGGCGGCATTGCGGCAAGCGGAGCTGCGTTGAGTTGGGATGGTGCGCTTCGATCTCGCTACACGCGATTAATCGACACCATGTCGCGCGAGATGAAAGCACAGGTTCAGGCAGGCAACATGACATGGGCAGAAGCCGCCCACCGCGCCAATGAGCAGCGAAACATCATCATGGACCTGACCCGGTCGCAAAACACCCTTGTCGCACGGGCACTGGCACAGGACATGAAAGCCAGCGGGCTGACACTGAATCAATTGCTGGATAAAAAAGCCGGTTCGATATTCAAGAAAGGCTTTAACCAGCTCGGCGCGGGGCAGCAGGATGAGGTTTACCGGGCTGTGATTGAGGCCGCTGGCCGATCCAACCCACGCGTAAATGTGATCATGCGCCACGCATCCAACGCAGGGCGTGGCCTGATCGTTCTATCTCTGGGCGTGGCCGTGTATAATGTCGCCACCGCCGAGGATAAGGTCGCAGCGTCAGCCAAAGAGGGCGCTGTATTTGCCGGAGGAATCGCCGGAGGGGCGCTTGGCGGCGCGGCAGCCGGGCTGGTTTGTGGCCCCGGTGCGCCAGTCTGCTCGACGGTCACAGCTTTCGTTGGCGCTGTCGCGGGTGCCTTCGGTGTCAGTCTGTTTTTCTGACATCGGGGAAAACCATGCGCCAGTTGCACCCTGATGAGCTGACTTTTTCCTTCACTCCCGGCGAGATTCCGCACGGACAGCTTGCCATTGGCCCCCACCAGACCACGCTTGCGGGCGCACGGGTCATCGCGGCCTATGCACTGGAGGCGGGCGACCCGCTGCCCGGCTATGTGATTTTCAGCGATGACGATACCCCTTATGAGGACATCCTGTCGATCACCATGACCGATCAGCAGTTGCGTGTGCTGGACAGCGCCCGGATCGGCACGCCCTATGCGACCGTGTGGTGGGACGGCGCCAGGATTGCCGGACCGGGGCGTCTGGATTTCCGCCTCCAGCCGGGCGGAAACTGGCAGTTGACTGTGCTGCCGCATCCTACATGGCAAGTGCCGTTTTTCCATCGCGAGGGCTGGTTATGGTCGGGCATGAAACTGCGCCGCCACTTCCAGATTGAGCGCATCTGACCGGAACCGCTACATCATTTTGACGACCGAAACAGTCTCTTGATCGCTACACCACTCCACCAGACACTTGCCGCGCCTCGACCAGCGCAATGGCGCGGGCGACAGCTTCGCTGATGGTCATGTGGGTGGTGTCCAGCATCACCGCGTCATCGGCGGGACGCAAAGGGGCCACGTCACGGGCGGCATCGCGGGCGTCACGGGCGCGCAGTTCCGTCAGAGTTTCATCGAAATCAGCACCAAGTTCATCGGCCCTGCGGCGGGCGCGGGCTTCGTCACTGGCGATGACAAACAGCTTTAGCGTCGCATCCGGGCAAATCACCGTGCCGATGTCGCGCCCGTCAAGGATCGCGCCCGGCTCTTGTGCGGCAAAGCTGCGCTGAAAATCGGTCAGCGCCGCCCGAACCTCGGGAATGGTGGCAACACGACTGGCGGCCTGCCCGGCCTCTGCGCTGCGCAGATCGGGACGGGCCAGATCATCCGGGGTCAGGCTTTGCGCTGCAGCAAGAGCTTCACCGCCCTTTGCGCCAACCGCACGGTAAAGCAGGCCCGTATCCAGATGATGAAAGCCGAAATGCGCGGCCAAGGCGCGAGCAATCGTGCCTTTGCCGGCAGCGGCAGGACCGTCGATAGCAATGATAAAAGGCATCCTGACCTCTTGTGTTTCAGGGTTTGTTGCCACGGCTGCGGGGCCGGGTCCAACGAAAAACGCCGGCCCCAGAGGGACCGGCGTTCGGAACCATCTTCCGAAGATCAGGCTTGGCTGAGGGTCTTGGCAACCTCTGCAGCGAAGTCCTCTTCTTTTTTCTCGATGCCTTCGCCAACTTCGACGCGGGCAAAGCCCGTCACCTCGACACCGGCTTCCTTGGCGGCCTGTGCCACGGTGATGTCAGGGTTCATCACGAATTTCTGGCCCAGCAAGGTCACTTCTTCGAAGAACTTCGCCATCCGGCCAACGATCATCTTTTCGATCACGGCATCCGGCTTGCCCGATTCCCGAGCCTGCTCGGTCAGGACGTTCTTTTCACGCTCGACCAGCGCCGGGTCCAGATCGGCTTCCGACAACGAGGCCGGGTTGGTGGCGGCGATATGCATGGCGATCTGCTTGCCGATGGTTTCGGCCTGAGCCTTATCACCTTTCAGCGCGACCAGCACACCGATCTTGCCCATGCCTTCAGCGGCGGCGTTGTGGACGTAATGAACGATGGTGTCACCGTCCAGAACATGCAGCCGGCGCAGGGTCATGTTTTCACCGATGCGGGCGATGGCGTCGGTCAGGACTTCCTCGACCGGCTTGCCGTTCAGATGGGTCTGACGCAGCACTTCAACCGAATCAGCCGATTCGACGGCCACATCAGCGATTTCACGCACCAGCTTCTGGAAGTCGGCGTTTTTCGCCACGAAGTCGGTTTCCGAGTTCAGCTCGATCGCCACGCCGCGACCGTCACGCACGGACACGCCGACCAGACCTTCAGCAGCCACACGGTCGGATTTCTTGGCGGCTTTCGCCAGACCTTTGGTCCGCAGCCAGTCAATCGCGGCTTCGAAATCGCCAGCGGTTTCGGTCAGGGCTTTTTTGGCATCCATCATGCCTGCGCCGGTTTTTTCGCGCAGATCCTTCACCATAGCAGCGGTGATCGACATGGTTATCTCCTTTGGTCAAAGCGTCAGGCGGGGCATATCCCCGCCTGATGACAAATCGGTAACGGTCGCTCAGGCTTCCGCGGCTTCTTCGGCCAGTTCCTCGGCCGGGGCTTCGGCCAGAGCGCCAAGGTCAACACCAGCAGCGCCCATCTGTGCCGACATCCCGTCCAGAGCCGCACGGGCCGCCAGATCGCAGTAAAGCGCGATGGCACGGGCCGCGTCGTCATTGCCGGGGATGATATAGTCCACACCTTCGGGCGAGCAGTTGGTGTCAACCACGGCCACGACCGGGATGCCCAGCTTTTTCGCCTCGGCGATCGCCAGATCTTCCTTGTTCACGTCCACGACGAACAGCAGGTCCGGCAGGCCGCCCATTTCGCGAATCCCGCCCAGAGAGGCTTGCAGCTTCGCCTGATCGCGCTCAAGGCCCAGACGCTCTTTTTTAGTCAGCCCCTCGGCGCCGGTCGCCATGGTTTCGTCGATGGCTTTCAGGCGGCTGATCGACTGCGAAACGGTTTTCCAGTTGGTCAGCGTGCCACCCAGCCAGCGGTGGTTCATGTAGAATTGCGCCGATTTTTCAGCAGCTTCGGCAATTGCCTTGCTGGCCTGGCGCTTGGTGCCGACGAACAGCACACGGCCGCCCTTGGCAACGGTATCGCGCACGACTTGCAGCGCCTGTTCCAGCATCGGAACGGTCTGCGTCAGGTCGATGATGTGGATGCCATTGCGGTCGCCGTAAATATACTGCGACATGCGCGGGTTCCAGCGCTGGGTCTGGTGGCCATAGTGAACGCCAGCTTCCAAGAGCTGACGCATGGAGAATTCGGGAAGCGCCATATCCATTTCCTTTCCGGTTTGCGCCT
>NZ_JAUNTN010000055.1 GCF_030538695.1 Paracoccus sp. (in: a-proteobacteria) | reverse complement strand
GCATTGATAGGCGGCGGTTTCCGGGTGCCCGGCCTGCCAGCGCAGGCGTTCGAACGTCAGCCATTGCAGCGCCCCGCAATGCGGGCAGGGCACATGATAGCGGCGTTGATCCGACAGATCATATTCCCGCTCGACCCGCGACAGCCCTCTGATCGTGGGCGTCGAGGCCAGAAACAGTTTGGAGCGATGGCCAAAGCTGATCGTGCGGGCCTCGGCCAGTGCGATCGGGTCGCCCTCGCCGTCAATATCGCCGGGATAAGCGTTCGCGGTCATGCTCGGACCAATGGCGCATGACCGCTCACCCTCATCGAGAAACACCCAACGCGCGGGCATGGAGCGCAGCCCCACCGCGCTGTTCGCGCCGGTCAGGATCAGCTGCCCGCCCGGAAAGCGTTTGCCCAGAATGGTGTTGCCGCTGTCCCTGGTCCGCGACGGCAGAACCAGCGCGCGCAGCTCGGGGCTTTCCTCGATCAGCGGGTCGATGCGCTGCTACGACAGGCGCTTGGCCAGATCGACGGTCGGCTGCACGGCCAGAAACGGCCCCGGCGCGCGGTGGATACAAAAGCCGATCCAGTTGTTCCCGGCCTCGGTCGCGCCGACCTGCGCGGCCTTCATCAAGATCACCCGCGCCGCAGGATGGGCCGGGGACAGCGCATCCATGATCTCGCGCATATAGGGGGTGCGATTGGTGCGATAGGGGCCTGCCTCGCTGGCCGCGCGCGAGGACAGGATGCGGTGGCGGTCGGACCACTCGCTGACCGTCAGCGCCGGGTCCGGGGCCAGCCCGTCGAGCCAGGCCCGGCGGATGTCCTCGGCACCGTCGAACCCGGCAGCGTCGAAGCTATCGAAGCTCAAGCCGGACCTCGGCCAGTTCCGCCAGATGCGCGCGCAGATATCTGTCCAGCATCTGCTCCATGGCATGCGGATCGGTGCCGAGTTCGGCGGCCATGTTCGCGGCCACCCGCGGCGGCCAGTTCAGCCAGGCATCGCGTTCGCGCCGTGCCAGATCGAAGACCATGGTCGTGGCCCGCGCCCGGTCGACCAGCTCCGCCTTCATCTTTTGCAGGCGAACCTTGGCGGTCTGCGCCTTGAGCACCTCATTGGCCATCCGCGCCCGCAGAAACGACACCTCGCCGCCCGCGTCGGGGGCGGTGTCGGCACCAGCATCACGCAAGGTGTCGGTGACAGCCTCCAGCGCCGCTTTCGGCACGGGTTTGGTGGCGGCGACACGGGCACTCGCAGCACTGCGCGCGCCCAATGCCTGCGCATGAACCCCGCGCTGCTTGGCCGGATCGGTCTGGCGCGCCCATTCGGCATCGGCGCGGGCGGGATCAATGCTGCCATCGGGCTCGGGGGTGATGCGGCCACTGGCGATGGCCTTGCGCACCGCCGCCTCGCTGACGCCGCGATGGGTTGCATATTGGCGGCGCGAGATACCCATGGGTTCTTTCCTATGGTAATGATCATCGTAGTGTTGCGTTTGCAGAAATTTAGTCTGTTTTCGAAGGGAGCTCTCTTCGCAATCGCGCGCTACAGTATTCGGCGGGGCTAAAATTTGTTGTCGCCAGCAAAGCGGGCAGGTGACTTCAAAAAGCGTAGCGGTGAGCATGCAGATACTTAACGCCTTGCACAATGGGTGGAGCTAGTGCAATTTCCCGTCCAGCAAACCAATAAGAGATGACTTTAGCCATGATAGACGCATCGACCATTGAAGATATCGAAAAAGAAATTGCGGGCCGACCCAACAAGAACCATCTCGCCATCATTATTTTTTGCAGGTACCGAAAAGATAGATCTAGCCTGCCATTGCGAGTTGCCTCAAACCAAATAAACTATCATTATAGCTCTGGCGAGGATCTCGATATTTACGTTCCAGGCTTCTCATTCTGCGGAATCGACAAACGAAAAAGTCTTGGCAAAGCAATGAGCCTGAAAGCCGCCGAGCTATTCGGACACTATCACCCGAAAGCGCTTCTTAACGCCCAAAGCTATCTAAAGGAGAAAATATCCGGGTTTCATCTGGGAAGCTCTGTTGTAGCAGTCGCGATAGAGGTGGATAACGGATTGCCGATGCGGAAAAATGGCGATGTAATAAACCTTTCTGACTTCTCAGCAAAAAAAGCTGAGGCGCAACTCATGAACATAATTGAGGGTTGCAAAGGCTCTCAAGGAATGACCACCCCTGACCTCGGTCAATTCAGAACGAGCTTTCGATTGAACAGATTGGTCGATTTCTTTCTACGGAATGGCTGGAGTGCAGCTACTACTTTCTCAGGCTTGGGCGCACTGATCCTCAAATAATCTGGTGCCACATTTTATTCAGGACAGAATGCAGCGGTTACTAAATGAAGTGGCGTCAAGACGTTCTTACGCGATCTCAGCCAATTGAACCCATGTCCGTCGTGATTCAATATGATCGCCTCGCCGCTGAACCGCTGCCAGCGGTCCACGGCGACATCGACATAGGCCGGGTTCAGCTCGACCCCGAGGCAGATCCTTCCGCAGCTTTCCGCCGCAATCAGCGTGGTGCCCGAGCCCATGAAGGGCTCATAGACCGCCTGTCCGGGGCTGGAATTGTTCAGCATCGGGCGGCGCATGCATTCGACCGGCTTCTGCGTGCCGTGGACGGTTTCCGCGTCCTGATCCTTGTTCGCGATGCGCCAGAGGGTCGTCTGTTTGCGGTCACCGGCCCAATGACCCTTGCCGGTCTTTTTGACTGCATACCAGCAGGGTTCGTGCTGCCAGTGATAATCTCCGCGGCTGAGGATCAGCCGGTCCTTGGCCCAGACGATCTGCGAGCGGATGGCAAAGCCGTTGACCTCAAGGCTCTCGGCCACGGTCGCGGCATGGAGCGCGCCATGCCAGACATAGGCGATATCGCCCGGAAACAGCGCCCATGCCTCGCGCCAGTCGGCGCGGTCGTCGTTGAGCACCTTGCCGGTGCGGCGGGTGGATGAAGCACCGGCCTTGTTCCGCCAGGCGGGATCGTAGGCGACACCGTAAGGCGGGTCGGTGACCATCAAGAGCGGGCGGATGCCGCCGAGGACGCGCTCGACATCGGTGGCGACAGTGCTGTCGCCGCAGATCAGCCGGTGGTTGCCCATGAGCCACAGATCGCCGGGGCGGGTGACCGGATCGGAAGGCGGCTCGGGGATGTCGTCTTCGCCATCGGTGTTCAGGTCGAGAGGTTGCGGAACCAGCAGCGCCTCCAGTTCCGCATCGGAAAAACCGATGACATCGAGATCGAAGTCGAAATCCTCTTGCAGGGCCGACAATTCCAGACGCAGCAGTTCCTCGTCCCAGCCCGCATTCTCGGCCAATTTGTTATCGGCAATCACCAGCGCCCGGCGCTGCGCCTCGGTCAGATGCTCCAGCACGATCACAGGCACCTCGGCCAGTTCCAGCTGCTGCGCCGCCATCAGCCGGCCATGGCCCGCGATGATGACATCATCGGCCCCGATCAGGATCGGATTGGTCAAGCCGAACGCGCGGATCGAGGCGGCGATCTGGGCGATCTGGGTCTCGGAATGGG
>NZ_JAUNTN010000054.1 GCF_030538695.1 Paracoccus sp. (in: a-proteobacteria) | reverse complement strand
CCTCGCGGCGGTCGATGGCGGCTTTCATGGCCTGAAAGCCGGGGCGGCGTGTGTGACGGCCGGTTATCTCCTCATCGCGAAAGATATGGACCAACTGCCAGTTATGCGTCTCGCATAGACGACTGCCCATGGCGATCTGGTCATCAATGGAGGTGGCTTGTTGCAGATCTGATGAATACCTTGCGTAGATTGCGACGCGTTTGGTCATGGTTTGCGGTCCTGCTTGGGGGGCTGGTTGAGGTTTGCGGCGTGCTGGTGGGCGGCGCTGCGGGCCAGCAGGGTGATGAAGGCTGCGAGCGTGTCGGGGACGGCTGCGGGCGGGTCGGCGGGGCTGTCATTGGCGGGGGTGTCGGGCTTTATCGGCGGCGTGTGGTCTCCAGATCAGGCACAAGGCAACTGAAACGGAGATGGGTCCCGGCGCGTGATCAGGGAAATCGGTCTCAAACGGCCCTTCGGCGGCGCTCGATGATGAGGGTCTGGCGCGGCTGGCCGTTGCGCTTTTGGGTTGTGATGGTGCGGCGGTGGGAGCGGGTGCGCGGCAGGTTGCGGCTGCGCTCTGGTCTGGCGCTGGTGTGGTTGTGGGCATCTGTTGTGATGATTCGTAGGCTGGTCGGTGCGGTGCTGCCGCTCTGGCGGTTGGGGCTGGTCCCTGTGTCATGCCTCCAGAGTTTGGTCTGCGGGCTGGTTTGCACGGTGACGTGCCGGTTGTGCTTTTGTCCGGGCTGTCGCTTTCTGGAGCGACCGCGGGGGCGGTCTGCGGTCAGGTCTGGTCCGATCTGGTGGCAGAGGGTGGTCAGTCCGGGCAGGTGTGGTGCGGGCAGCTTGCCGATGACTGGCGTTGCTTCCGGGCCAACGTCGAAGCGCGGGTCACTGGCGGCGACCGTGATCCGGCGGGCGAGCACGAAGCGGGTGGGACGGCGCAGCCCGGCGGCTTGCAGGTCGTCCGCTGCGGTGATGGGCAGGTCCAACCCGCTGTTGGCATGGTCTGGCGCGGCGGTGCCATAGGCCAGCGTCAGACCTGTGCCGCCGTTTTGGCAGGCGATAACGAGGCAGGGCCGGATTTTGCCGGGGCGGCCCTCGGCCAGCGGGAAACGCAACAGGACGATGGTTCCGGGGCGTGCCCGGTGAAGGGGGGTGGTCATGGGGGATCTCGTGATTGAAGAAAGGACTGCGGTGCAGATTGTCCTGCACTGCGGGCATGCCCGTTCAATCGGAGATGCCGATGAAAACGCGTCCGGGCATATGACCCGCGTGGCCGATGCCGCAGACCGTATCGCACAACAGCTTACGGCACATGTGATGCTGGTCCATCACACCGGAAAGGACATTGAGCGCGGCAGCCGTGGCAGTTCAGCCCTCAGGGGTGCAGTCGATACCGAGCTTTCGCTGGTTCCGATGAAACAGGGGCTGGTGCGGGTCGCGCAAGAAAAGCAGCGGACGATGCCGAAAGGGGACGATGTATTTTTTATGACGCAAAGAGTTGTGCTGGGGTTGGATGAGGATGAAGATGAACGCACGACGGTGAAGGCTATCGAAGCCAAGGCCCCTGCGCGGCTGAACCCGGCAAAGCCGGTGCAGGGGCCAAACTCGATTCCGCTCTCGAAACCCTGCTGTATGTCTGGAGCCAGACTGGGCACCATACCGGCGGCTTTACTTCCCGTGACGTCCTGAATGCCCTGCCGCCCGGACTGGCCGACGATATCGACCCTGACAGCCAGATGAAAGCCGTCAGGCGCGCGCTCGACAAGATGGCGCAGAACCCCGCTCGCGTCAGGCGAGATGGGAATATCTGGAAACTCATCAGGTGACAGGTTCGGATCTTCAGCCTATCGGTGGAGGTGAACAGCGCGGGTGAACATGACCGCCGGTGTGGCTGTCCTTTATGGTTGCGGCCCTGCGGGGCGGCGGGGGATGAGGTTGCCGAAGCCGCCCTCGCCATCCGCCGGTTTGACATAATCATAGATCATGGGCGGCGATAGTTGGGCCAGCATGACCAGATGTTCGATCACGGGCAGTCTGTGCAGGTTGCGAACGGGATAGGGGCCGCCATAGGTATAGGCCGGAATGAAGCCATAGACCTCGCCAGGGTCAAGTTCGCCCAGGTTTTCCAGCGCCCAGGGGAAGAGCGGGATCATGTCTTCGTCTTTCCACTCAAGGCGATGGGCGCCGTCGTTGATTCGGCCATATATTTTTATAAAGTCGGTTTCTGGGTATTTTTCACTTGGCCCTCGTGACGTGACGGTTCCGAACATAAGGTCAACCGTCATTATCCATTCATCGCCCATAAAAATATCGATCATCCCAAGGGCATTATATCCGAACGGGATCAGGTCATCGACATGGTATTCCGGGTCACCGGTGAACACCTGTTCCAGCACCGGGCGCAGATAGTCAGGGTCGCAGACCCAATATTGCCCCTTGCTGAGTGATCCCCAGCCCTGTTCCTGCCACCAGCGCAGCAACAGATCAGGCAGCCGCCCGCGCCATTTTGCCAATTGCTGTTCAGTGGGAAAGGTCGGATGCGCTGGCGGAGCGCGTTTCTCGACTAGCCAATCATAAAAATCCTGTTCCGTATAAGCTGTCATGTCCTGTTCTTTCCTAACAGATGTCAAGGACCACCCCGACCGAGGGGCATCCGTTTCGTTGCTGTTGCAGTGCGTGGTTAGCCACCTGCTGCGCTCGTCCCCAGCGCCATTGTGACCCGATGGAGCTGTTTTCTGCCAGCCCGCCGATTCGATTCTGCAAGGGAATCGAAGGATCGGCAACCGATCTGTAATCCCCGCCCGCGACCATATCAGGGTTATGCAGCGCGGCAACGGTCGCCATATGGGCATCAAGTTCGGCATCGGCGTCTCGACCATAAATACGCCGGTATTCGTCCTCTTTCGTTGCCCGATAGTCCGCCCTCGTCCGTTCTTGCAACGGCTCTGACAGTTTCCGTATTCCTGCCGGATTGGCCAGATAGGCCCCGCGATGGCCCAGCATTTCACCCGGTGTCATCCGGTTCAGCGCCGCCTCTTGCAACTTGAGCTGCCGGTGAAACTCTTCGCGGTCGATATTCGTGCTTACCGGCATGAAGCAGATCCGCGCGATTGTACAGCGCCGACGCCGGGGATCTTCATCCACCCGCACAGACGGCCCGAGGTCAGGGAGCGGGATCGGCCTTGTGTTGTTTTCCGGTGCGGCAGATGGTGCCGCAACAGCCGGCCTGCCTGCAGTTTCGTCGCGATACCATTTTTCGAGATCAGGCCTTAAAGCAGGATTGCTGCGATATCGCCTGTTTGCCTCTTCCGCTGTCCTGCGGCGGAAAGGATCTGGTGACCCAAGATCACGGACCCATGCCGGAAGTGTTCCGTCCCCAAGTTGAGAGGGGGTCAGCGCGCTGATGACAATCCCGGCCGGGCCGCTAAGAAACCGGCCGAATTTACCAAGCCGGGTTAGCCGCGCCCCCATGCCCGAAGGCGCGGGCTTTGTCGGGGGTGTCGAACGCCATTGCGGATCGTTGGCTGCGGGTGGAAATGGTGCGGTCCGCGCAGGCAGGCGTGCTGGCGCGGGTCTTGGCGTCTGAGGCTGTGGTCTTTGGACCGGCGGCTGCTGTT
>NZ_JAUNTN010000053.1 GCF_030538695.1 Paracoccus sp. (in: a-proteobacteria) | reverse complement strand
GGCGGTCAATGTGATGGAGTGGATCGGCGCGCGGGTCGCCATGGTCGATGAGATCAACACCGACGAATAGCCCACCCCCGCGGCCGGATTACCCGGCAACCTACCATTCCTTCCCATTCCGCGCATTCCGGTGCAGATATGAGTTGCACTCTGCCCCACTCTACGCATCCGTCTGGATGCTTTGGAAAGGAGGCAACCTTATGAAACAACGTAAGAAACTCACCGAAAAGGCTGTGCGAAACGCCGAGCCGCGCCAGAAATCATGGCAGATGTTCGACAGTGAGATTTTAGGCCTGTCGGTCTGCATCTACGCCTCCGGCAGCCGGTCCTTCATGTTCGACTATCGCAGCGCCGGGCGCCAGCGGCGCTATACCATTGGCCGCTGGCCGGAATGGAGCGTCACCGCCGCCCGCGAACGGGCGCGCGAGCTGCGCCGCCTGATCGACACCGGCGTTGATCCGATGGCGGATCGTGAGGATGCCCGCGACGCGCCGCGGATCAGCGATCTGATCGACCGCTATCTGAAGGAACACGCCGTGCATCTGGCGCCCCGCAACCGTGCCGATCAGGAAAGCATGATGCGCAAGCTGGTCGCGCCGCATTGGCAAAACAAGCTGGTGACTGGATCGAACCCGCCGATGTGGAGCACCTGCTCAACAAGATCGCCGAGGGTCGCAAGCGCCCCGCCAAACAGAAACCCAAGCGCCGCAAGCCGCTGGCCCCTGCCCGCCCGACGCCGATCCGCGCCAACCGCACCGGCGAGGCGCTGCGCAAGATGTTCAATCTGGCAGTGCAATGGAAAATGCGCGCCGACAACCCCGCCGCCGGTTTCCGCCGACGCACCGAGGTCGAGCGGGACCGTTTTCTCTCGCTGGAGGAAATCGGACGGCTCAGCGATGCGCTGTCCGCTGCCAAGGATCAGCGCGCCGCCACGATCATCCGGCTCTGCATGCTGACCGGCACAAGGGTCGGTGAGGTCCGCACCGCGCGGTTCGAGGAATTTGACCTGCCGCAAGGTGCTTGGGCCAAGCCCGCGATCAAGACCAAGCAGCGCCGGATTCATCGTGTGCCGATCTCGGCCGAGGCGGCAGCGCTGGTGCGGCTGCAGCAGGACAGCGTGCCTGCGGGCTGCGCATGGCTGTTTCCGGGCGACAGCGACAAGGATCGACCAGTGCAGGAAATCCGCCGTTTCTGGCGCGATATCCAAGAAAAGGCGGATCTGCCCGGCGTGCGCATCCATGATCTGCGGCACACCTTCGCCTCATTGCTGGTCAGCGGCGGGGCCTCATTAGAAATGATCGGGAAACTGCTGGGCCACTCGCAGACCCGCACCACGCAGCGCTATGCGCATCTCATGGACTCGCCCTTGCGGGCCGGCGTGGATGCCGTGGCTGGCATGATGCGGGCACGGCCCCGGCTGATCCAGCCCACGCCGTCAGCGGATGGCGCTATGCCTCTTCACGAAGCGCGCGCCAAATCGGCCTGCGTCGCAGGCAGGCCGCGTTCATGGATATGCACGATCATCGCCTGATAGAATTCGTCCCAATCATATTTCAGGTTGGGCGACTGGACCGCCACTCTTTTTGACAAACCATGCGCCTCTTCGAAACGACAGATTTCGGTCGTGGTGATCAAAATATCCGCGCGCGTGATAACTGGTGCCAGCTCGCCCAGCGCCAAATACTGCCAGCCGGTTTCCGTCTGACCGGGCTGCATCGCGCGCCGAACCTGACAAGAATTTGGCCCAGACCCGTCACGCCGGAACATGGGAATAATGTCGGCGGCTGAAATTACGACGATACCGGAAAGTATCTCTGCGCCGAAACGCGTCGGCTGTATGCTGGCGACGATCTCGATCCGGCCGGCGGCGGACCAGTCGACGATGTCGGCGTTGCTACAACCCCATCGCGACGCGACTTCGATCAGACAGAAAAATGTCCGAGGTGGTAACCTCATGGATTATCTCCCGTTCAGTTGAGTGAGCGGGGAGACTTACACGCTTAGCGCGATTCGATGCCCACATTACACACGCTTTACGCGTGGTCAGGGTTCAACATTCTTGTGACCTAAAAATCATCTGCACCGGAATAGTCCTGCTCCAGCCCCTTTCCGGTCCATTCCGCGCATTCCGGTCCGGTTTCGCGCCCTGCTGACGGTATGAAACCACATGCGAAAGGCGGACAGATGACTGACGGTATCCAACCAAATGACGACCAGACCGATATCTTGCGCGACTGGATGAGCCGTGCAGAACTGGCCCAGACGCTCGGGCTTACCAGCGACACGCTGGCCCGCTGGGAAACCCGCCGCATCGGCCCGCCCTGCGTGCGTATCGGCCGCAAAATCATCTACCGCCGCGCCGCTGTCCAAAGCTGGCTGCTGGATCAGGAGACCCGGAAAGCCGGGCCGCGTGGGCGCGGTGGCCGATGATCCGCGCGGTTGGTTTACTGCTGGCTGCGGGCTACGTCGTAGGGCTGGCCTGGTGGTTGATCGCAGTGACAGACTGGGAAGCTGTACTGCACTTCGTAGCGCCAACCGCGTTCGAGACGCGATCAATCGAGGAGCTGGCGACGAGGAAGAATGGAATGTAGGTAAAAGATGTATTTTTGGCCCGAAGCCGCCATTCGGCAAGGCACCGCGCAGCATTCGTCAGACCCGCCGTTCGTGCGGTGCGCGGCGATTCAGATCCATAAATGTCACTGATGCGAGATGTTCGAACCTGCCGTTTGTTGGCGCTTGTCAGATGGCGGCTTTTCAGAATGACTGCAGCCTTCTAGATTAAGCCCATGAAGCATAATCAGGTTCCTCCGCCACATTTCACCGCGTCCTCCGGGCAAGCTGTCATTCGCTACGCTGAGCATGATGGGCGTGCTCTATTTGGTCAAGGAGAAGCATCCTTCGAAACCAAGTGGTCGGGTTCAAGCGGCACGAATATTATTGCCTACAACGATCCAGCGACCACGCGTGGCATTGCCATCGCACATGGCGCCAAAAACCCTACCGACGTCACGCTCCACGGTATCGCCCGGCTAGATTTCACGTCCCGCACGCGCAGACCCGATGAAGGGCAAGTCCTTGTCATCAAGAACACCAACGATCGGTTCCTCGCCGTCCAGGTGATCGACGTGATGGCGACCAGCCACGGCGACCCTGAAGATCGGTTGACGCTCCAGTATCAGGTCGTCCCGACCGAGCGAGAGGCACGTATGAAGCAGGAGGCTATCGAAATTACCAACCGGGTCCAGTTAATCGCGCCGACCATCCATCGGTTTGGTCCAGGCGGGGACCTGCCGCCGATCACCTTGCCCCTCAGCGTGGGCGATCGCGTATTCCTTCTTGGCTCCAACGGGACCGGAAAGTCGTCGCTTATCCAGTCACTCATGAAGTGGCAAAGCTCGGGAACTAGCGTGATCCGTGTCGCCGCGCACCGACAGATGTGGACGGCCAGCGGTGCGATGAAGATGACAGCTGCTACACGCAAAGAACACGAGCAGAACGTGTCTCTCTGGGAGCGACAAGAGAAGGCCCGCTTCTCAGACCAAACGCGCATCGACCGTGTTCAAGCACTCCTTTTCGACCTTGTGAACGAGCAGGTTCGGCTGGACCAATCTGGACCTGCACCGGTTCCGTTCCGGTCTTCTGAGAGCGATACTCTCTTCAGAGG
>NZ_JAUNTN010000010.1:90959-119588 GCF_030538695.1 Paracoccus sp. (in: a-proteobacteria) | reverse complement strand
GCCGATTTCATCACCATGCACGTTCCGCTGACCGACAAGACCCGCAACATCCTGTCGCGCGAGAATCTGGCCAAGACCAAGAAAGGCGTGCGTATCGTCAATGCGGCCCGTGGCGGTCTGATCGACGAGGAGGCTTTGGCCGAGATGCTGCAATCCGGCCATGTCGCGGGCGCGGCGCTGGATGTGTTTGCGGTGGAACCGGCGACCGAATCGCCGCTGTTCAATCTGCCGAATGTGGTGGTGACGCCGCATCTTGGTGCCTCGACCACCGAAGCGCAGGAGAATGTCGCCCTGCAAGTGGCCGAGCAGATGTCGGATTATCTGCTGACCGGTGCAGTGTCGAACGCGCTGAACATGCCTTCGGTCACGGCCGAGGAGGCCGCTGTCATGGGGCCGTGGATCAAGCTGGCCGGGCATCTGGGTGCCTTTATCGGCCAGATGACCGATGAGCCGATCAAGGCCATCAATATCCTTTACGATGGTGTCGTGGCGGATATGAACCTGAACGCGCTGAATGCTGCGGTGATCGCAGGCGTGATGAAGGCGACCAACCCGGATGCGAATATGGTTTCGGCCCCGGTCGTCGCCAAGGATCGCGGTATTCAGATTGCGACCACACATCAGGATTCGCAGGGCGCCTATGACGGCTATATCAAGGTGACTTGCGTGACCGACTCGCGTGAACGGTCCATCGCGGGGACGGTGTTCAGCGACGGCAAGCCGCGCTTCATCCAGATCCGTGGGATCAACGTCGATGCCGAGATCGGGGCGCATATGCTTTACACCCGCAACAAGGACGTGCCGGGGGTGATTGGTGCGCTGGGCGGTATCCTGGGCGAGCAGGGCGTGAACATTGCCAACTTTACCCTTGGCCGTGCCGGTGCCGGGGGCGATGCGATTGCCATTCTGTATCTGGACGAGGCACTGCCCGAGGCCGCGATGCGGGCGCTGGCAGACAGCGGCAAGTTCCAGCAGATCAAGGCGCTGCAATTCGAACTGTAATGACCTTGCCCCCGGCCCGCGATGGCCGGGGGTTTTCTTTATGAGGCCGGGATGACGGGGCAGGCGATCTATGCCGTGGGGGATGTTCACGGCCATCTGGACAAGTTGCGGGCCGCGCATGACCTGATTGCCGCCGATGGTGGGGCCGGCGCGCAGGTGGTGCATCTTGGCGACCTGTTGGACCGGGGGCCGGACTCCCGTGGTGTGGTTGAATATCTGATGCAGGGGCAGGCCGGGGGGCAGCCTTGGCTGGTGATCCGGGGCAACCACGACCGGATGTTGCCGGGGTTCCTGCGTGATCCTCTTTATGTCGATTCTGGTTTTCAGTCGGGGCGGCCCTGGGTGCTGCACCCTGAGGCGGGCGCGGCGGAAACGCTGGAATCTTATGGGGTTACGGTTGGAGATGATCCGCGGCGCGTGCATGAGGAGGCGCGGCGCAAGGTGCCGCTGGCGCATGTTCTCTGGCTGCAATCCCTGCCGCTGTGGCATCTGACGCCGCGCGCGCTGTTCGTTCATGCGGGGGTGCGGCCCGGCATTGGCCTGCACGATCAGACCGAGCAGGATTTGCTTTGGATTCGGCAGCCGTTTTTGGGTGATCCGTGCGACCATGGGGTGCTGGTGGTGCATGGTCATACAGCGTTGAAACGGCCGCGCCATTATGGCAACCGCGTTAACCTTGATAGTGGTGCGGGCTATGGCCGGGCGCTGACGGTGGCGCGGCTGGATGATGCTGGCGTGTGGGTGCTGACGGGGGATGGCCCGCAGCTTTTGCAGCCAGAGGATGCGTAGATGAAATATTCGACTTTGGCCCTGTTGGGGGTGGTGCTTGGCATGGCGGCGGTGCTGCTGGCCATGGGGCGCGTGCCGATCTGCGAATGTGGCTATGTCAAACTGTGGCATGGCCAGACGTTCAGCAGCGAAAGCTCGCAGCATTTGCTGGACTGGTATTCGCCTTCTCACCTGATCCATGGGCTGATTTTTTATGCTTTTCTGGCCTGGCTTGCGCCGCGTTTGCCGGTGGGATGGCGGCTGGTGATTGCCGCGCTGATCGAAGCGGCATGGGAAATCGTTGAGAACTCTCCCGCGATTATCGAGCGTTACCGCAGCGTGACCATTTCTTTGGATTACTACGGTGATTCGGTGGTGAACTCGGTCGCGGATATGGGGGCGATGATCGTCGGCTTTTGGCTGGCGCGGGTGCTGCCGGTTTGGGTCAGCATCGCGCTGTTTCTGGGGTTCGAGGTTCTGACAGCAGTGGTGATCCGCGACGGGCTGATTCTGAACGTCATCATGCTGCTGTGGCCGATGCAGGCGATCCGTGACTGGCAGTCCGGGCTGTAGGTCGTCTGGTGATTGGTGGACAGCCGGGTGCTTAGCGGCTAAAAGCCGGGCCTGTCCTTTTGGACCATGAGGTTTTTCTTGCACGCCCGAGTCGCAAAATATGGCCTTGGCCAGATCGTCCGCCACCGCGAACATCCGTTCCGCGGGGTGGTTTTCGATGTGGACCCGCAATTTGCCAATACCGAGGAATGGTATGAATCCATCCCCGAAGAAGTGCGCCCGGACCGTGACCAGCCGTTTTATCACCTGCTGGCGGAAAGCGAGGCGACCTATTATGTGGCTTATGTATCTGAGCAGAACCTGATCCCCGACGCCTCGGGCGAGCCGCTGGAACACCCGGAATTGCCCGAGATGTTTGGCGAGTTCGAGGACGGCCTTTACCCGTTGCAGGCCCGCCTGAACTAAGTCCGCAGGGCTAATCATGCCCGGCGGGCGGGATGCGAAAGGCCAGCATATTGCGCCCGTTTTCCCGCAGATAGCATAATTCCTGCGTCAGATCGCGGATCAGAAACCAGCCGAAACCACCTTCGGGCAGGGGGTCATGGTCCGGCAATGCGCCGCCACGCAGCAGATCGGGGGGCAACATGGCGGCGTCATCGGTAATGGCGCAGGCCAGCCCGTCCAGATAGCGGATCACGGTCAGATGGATGAAGGGCAGGGCACCCGCTGCTGAGCGGCCATGTTCGGCGATGTTGTTCAGCACTTCGGCCAGCACCAGCTCGGCCCGGCCCAGCGTGTCGGGGTCAATATGGGCGTCGAACCGTTTGTGCAGCGCCATCAGCGTATCACGCACGGCGTCAGGCATGGCCGGCAGTCGGCGCGTGAACAGCGGCTGATCGTCGCGGTGCGTTGCGCCATTGGTGCCTTGCGCCGTGCCGTGCCGGGGCAGGGGGCCGCCCTTCATGCGGGGGCCTGCGGGTGGATGGTGAACACGCTGTCCATCCGGGTCAGGCGGAAGACGCGATCAACATTCGGGGTCAGGTGCCGCAATTCAAACCCGCGCCCCGGCGGCAGGGATTTATAGACCGAGATCACCGCGCCAAGGCCGGAGCTGTCCATGAAATCAACCTGTTCCATGTCCAGCAGCACGGTTCCATCCTGTTGGTTGATGAGCCTGCGCATGGCGTCTTTGAATTGCGTGGCGATGGCTGCGTCGATGCGCGGTTCATCAATGCGGATCACCAGCTTGTCCGTATCTGGCAGCACTGAAAGTTTCATTATGGCCCTTTTTCATTGTGATTCCTCTGTATCCCTAGCGCGAAATCGTTAGGATTTGGTCAACGCGAGAGGGAAAATGAGGATCGCAATGACGAAATCGGTTTATATCAGCGGCGCGGCACGGACGGCGATGGGCGGGATGCAGGGCGCTTTGGCAGGTGCCACGGCGGCGGAGCTGGGGGGCGCGGCGATTGCGGCGGCGGTGGCGCGGGCCGGGAATCCTGCGGTGGATGCGGTGTTCATGGGCTGCGTTCTGCCTGCTGGTCAGGGTCAGGCCCCGGCGCGGCAGGCGTCTTTTGCGGGCGGCTTGCCAGAGCAGACGCCCTGCACCACGCTGAACAAGATGTGCGGCTCGGGGATGCAGGCGCTGATGATGGCTTCGGATGCGATTTGGGCAGGCTCGGCCAGAACCATCGTGGCGGGCGGTATGGAGAGCATGACCCGTGCCCCCTATCTGCTGCCGAAAATGCGCGGCGGGGCGCGGCTGGGCCATGCGCAGGCGCTGGATCATATGTTTCTGGATGGGCTGGAGGACGCCTATGACAAGGGCCGTCTGATGGGGACATTCGCTGAGGATTGCGCGGGCGCCTTCGGCTTTACCCGGCAGGCGCAGGATGATTACGCGCTGGCCAGCCTGTCGCGTGCGAGTGCGGCGATCAGCAGCGGTGCCTTCAAGGCCGAGATCACCCCGGTGACGCTGAGCGGGCGCAAGGGCGAGACCGTGGTCGATACCGACGAACAGCCCGGCAATGCGCGGCCCGAAAAAATCCCCACGCTGAAGCCTGCTTTCCGCAAGGATGGCACGGTGACGGCGGCGAACTCGTCCAGCATCAGTGACGGGGCCGCGGCGTTGGTGGTCAGCGACCGGGCCGAGGGCGCGATTGCCCGGATCGTGGGTTACGCCAGCCATGCGCAGGCCCCGGCGGATTTTCCGACTGCGCCGGTTCCGGCGACGGAAAAGCTGCTGGAACAGATCGGCTGGAGCAAGGATGACGTGGATCTGTGGGAGGTGAACGAAGCCTTCGCCGTCGTTCCGATGGCTTTCATGGCCCGCATGGATGTCCCGCATGACAAGGTGAATGTGAACGGCGGAGCCTGTGGGCTTGGCCATCCTATCGGTGCATCCGGGGCGCGGATCGTGGTCACGCTGATCCATGCCTTGCAGGCGCGGGGGCTGCGTCAGGGCGTTGCCGCAATCTGCATTGGCGGCGGCGAAGGCACCGCTATCGCGGTGGAACTGGTCTGATGCGCATTGTCGGGCCTGAATCGCCGCTGTGGTGGCGCATCATTGCCGCGGCAATCCCCTTTGTCGCGGCCGCGGTGGGCTTTTCCGAAGGCTATGTCCCGGTCAGCGTCTTATTCGCTGGCATCGGGGCATTTGTCTTTCACCGGCTGTTCCTGACCTGATCCGTCAGGGCTGCTCTGACAGGGCTTTCAGCTCATAGATCAGGTCCAGCGCGGCCCGAGGGGTCAGGCTGTCGGGGCTGATGTCTTGCAGCCTGACCTCGACCTGTGACGGAGCCGAGGCGGGTGCAGGTGCAGGCGCGGCGCGGAACAGCGGCAGGTCGTCGATCAGCGCGGCGGGCCGGGCGGCGTCACGCTCGTCCGATTCCAGCGCGTGCAGGATGTCGCGGGCGCGGTCCACGACAGCGGGGGGCAGCCCGGCCAGCCGCGCGACCTGCACGCCATAGGACCGATCCGCCGCGCCTTTGCGGACTTCGTGCAGAAAAACCACCTCGCCCTGATGTTCGCGCACGGTGACGGTGGCATTGTCCACCCCGTCCAGCCGCGCGGAAAGGGCGGTCATCTCGTGGTAATGGGTGGCAAACAAGGCGCGGCAGCGGTTTTGGGCGTGCAGATGCTCCATCACCGCCCAAGCGATCGACAACCCGTCCCAGGTGGCGGTGCCGCGCCCGATCTCGTCCAGAATGACCAGCGCGGCGGGGTCCGCCTGATTCAGAATGGCGGCGGTCTCGACCATCTCGACCATAAAGGTCGAGCGGCCCCGCGCCAGATCGTCAGCGGCCCCAACGCGGCTGAACAACTGGCTGACCAGCCCGATATGCGCCGCCTGTGCGGGGACAAAGCCGCCCGCCTGCGCCAGAATGGCGATCAGCGCGTTCTGGCGTAGAAATGTCGATTTCCCGGCCATATTCGGTCCGGTCAGCAGCCAGATTGCGGGGGTGTCGCCGCTGGTCAGGTCGCAATCATTGGCGATGAAGACCTGCCCCTTGCGCTTCAGTGCACGTTCGACGACCGGATGCCGTCCGCCTTCGATCTGAAAGGCGCGGCTGTCATCGACACGGGGGCGGGTCCAGCCTTCGCCGGTGGCAAGGTTGGCAAAAGCCGCCGTCACGTCGATTTCTGCAAGCGCCCGCGCCGTCT
Source organism: Paracoccus sp. (in: a-proteobacteria) (assembly GCF_030538695.1). Classification (GTDB taxonomy): domain Bacteria; phylum Pseudomonadota; class Alphaproteobacteria; order Rhodobacterales; family Rhodobacteraceae; genus Paracoccus. The sequence continues at coordinate 113,642 of NZ_JAUNTN010000010.1, read as the reverse complement.
GGCCGATCAGCGGCGCGGCGGTCAGAACGGCGTTGCGCAGACGGGCGAAAATGCCGCGCTCGATCTCAAGCGCACGGTCGCGGGCGTTGAGGATGCGGGTTTCCAGCTCGGACAGCTCGACCGTGGTAAAGCGGATCTGGTTGGCGGTGGTCTGGCGGTGGATGAAGACCTCGTTCAGCGGCGCGGCCAGCATCCGTTCGGCATGGGTGGTCGTGGTCTCGATGAAATATCCCAAAACGTTGTTATGTTTGATCTTCAGGCTGCTGATGCCGGTCTGGTTGGCGTAATCGGCCTGCATCCCGGCGATGACGCCGCGGCCCTCGTCGCGCAGGCGGCGGGTGTGGTCCAGATCGGGGTCATAATCGGGCGCGACGAAGCCACCGTCGCGGGCCAGCAGCGGCGGTTCCGCAATCAGCGCGGTGTCCAGCAGGTCGATCAGTTCATCATGGCCGGTCAGGTCGCTGGCGGCGCGGGTCAGCACCTCGGGCAACGCGTCCGTCAGCCGGTCGCGGATCGCCAGCGCGGCAGTCAGCCCGGCACGGATCGCCGCGAGATCGCGCGGCCCGCCCCGGTCCAGTGCCAGCCGCGACAGCGCCCGGTCGATGTCGGGCGCGCGGCCCAAGGCATCGCGCAGGTCCAGCGTCAGGCGCGAATCCGCGACCAGCGCCGTGACAGCATCCAGCCGCGCATGGATCAGCGCCAGATCGCGGGACGGTGCGCTGATCCGCCGTTCCAGCAGCCGCGCCCCGCCTGCCGTCACGCTGCGGTCGATGGCCGCCAGCAAAGACCCTTCGCGCCCCCCCGACAGGGCTTGTGTCAGCTCCAGATTGCGGCGGGTGGCGGCGTCGATCTGCATTGCCGCCGCACCGCTTTCGCGCACCGGCGCATCAAGGCGCGGCATCGCGCCCTTTTGCGTCAGCGTCAGATAATCGGCGATAGCGCCAAGCGCGGCCAGTTCGGCCCGGTCGAAATGGCCGAAACCATCCAGCGTTTCCACGCCGTAAAGCCTGCGCAAGCGCCGGTCCGCTGCCTGACTGTCAAAGGCCGTGGCGGGCAATTCGGTCAGTGCCGCACCGGAATCGCTGGCCAGATCGTCCAGCCCGCTGGCCTCTGCAACCAGCAATTCGCGCGGGGCGAGGCGGGCTAGCTCCGGCCCCAGCCGCGCCGCGCCGCAGGGCATGACCCGGAACGCTCCGGTGGAAATATCGACCCATGCCAGCGCGCCTTCTTCGCGCACCTGTGCAAAGGCGGCCAGAAAATTGTGGCGGCGGGCTTCCAGCAGGGAATCCTCGGTCAAGGTGCCGGGCGTCACCAGCCGCACCACATCGCGGGCCACGACGGATTTGCTGCCGCGCTTTTTGGCCTCGGCCGGGTCTTCCATCTGTTCGGCTATGGCAACGCGAAAGCCCTTGCGGATCAGCGTCAGCAGATAGGATTCCGCCGCATGAACCGGCACGCCGCACATGGGGATCGGCTCGCCCATATGGGTGCCGCGCTTGGTCAGGGCAATGTCCAGCGCCGCCGCTGCCTGAACTGCGTCGTCAAAGAACATCTCGTAAAAGTCACCCATGCGATAGAACAGCAGCGCACCGGGATTGGCGTCCCGGATCGCCAGATATTGTTCCATCATCGGCGTGGGCTTGTCTGACATGGGCGGCTCTCCTTTGGCACGGGTTTTAGCCCGCACGCCGGGGGGATTGCCAGAGGTTGCAGCCAGCCCTAGCCTGACCCGATGCGTGGCGTGTTGAACCGATTTCTGATAGCCAGCGGCTGCGCCAATTTTGGCGACGGCGTGGCGCTGGTGGCGTGGGGCTGGCTGGCCACGCAACTGACCCGAGATCCGCTGTGGATTGCCATGGTGCCGGTCGCGCTGAAGGCGCCTTGGTTCGTGTTTTCCCTGCCCGCGGGCATTATCGTGGATCGGCTGGACCGGCGGCGGCTGATGATGGCGGCAGATGGGCTGCGGGCGCTGGCTTATCTGATCGCGGGGCTGGCGGTCTGGTTCACGCTGCCGCTGACGGATGCCCCCCTGCGTGGCACGGACTATCCGGCGCTGTTTGCACTGATCGCCGCTTGTGCGGTGGTCGTCGGTCTGGCTGAGGTGCTGCGCGATACCGCCGCGCAGACGATGCTGCCCGCGCTGGTGCCGCCCGATGATCTGGAGCGCGCCAATGCCCGGCTGTGGACGATCGAGATTGTGATGAACACAGGCCTCGGGACAGCCGCAGCAGGGGTGCTGCTGGGCCTGTCGCTGGCGCTGCCTTTCGGGGTCAATGCGGCGGCCATGGCGCTGGCGGTGGCGCTGATGGCGACGATTGCGGGGCAATACCGCGCCCAGCCTGCCACGCCACCGGCCCGCGCCTCATGGCGGGCGGAACTGCGCGAGGGCATCGGCTTTCTGCTGGCAAACCCAACCCTGCGGCAACTGGCACTGCTGACCGGGTTTTTCAATTTCGCGTTCGAGGCGGTGATGGTGTCGCTGGTTCTGATCGTGCAGGAACGTCTGGAAATGGGGCCGCTGGCGCTGTCTGCGATTATGATGGCGGGCGCGGCGGGCGGTGTGCTGGCCGGGCTGACGGGGGAACGTATTATCGCCCGGCTGGGCCGGGGCCGGACGCTGCAATGGGTGATGCTATTCGCGCTGCCGCTGCCGCTGATGATCTGGCTGGCAGGGCCGGGGATATGGGGCGTGGCACTGGTGGCCCTTGGGTTCTTTATCTCGGAACTGGGCGGGGTGCTGTGGAACACCATCGTCGTGGCGTGGCGGCAACGGCTGGTGCCGCCCGCCCTGCTGGGCCGTGTCAACAGCGCCTATCGTCTGTTCGCCATCGGCATGGCTCCGGTCGGGATGTTGGCGGCGGGGCTGCTGATCCGGGCGGTGGGCGATGGTTTTGGGCGTGGCACGGGGCTGATTGCGCCCTCGGTCATGGCCTTTCTGGTGATGGGGCTTCTGACGCTGGCCTATTGGCGCTTTCTGCACCGCGCCTTTGGGCATTGAGCGCCACCCGGCCTTTGGTTAATCATCGCGGAAACAAGGAGGAACCCGATGGCCGATGACAACGCCCCCCGCAAAAGCCGCATCACCCGCGAGGAGGCGCTGGCCTATCACCTTGAACCGCGACCGGGCAAGTTCGACGTGGTGCCATCCACCCCCATGGCCACACAGCGCGACCTGTCGCTGGCCTATTCCCCCGGCGTGGCGGTCCCGGTCGAGGCCATCGCAGAGCGCCCGGAAACCGCCTATGACTATACCGTCAAGGGCAATATGGTCGCCGTTATCAGCAATGGCACCGCGATCCTTGGGCTGGGCAACCTCGGTGCGCTGGCGTCCAAGCCGGTGATGGAGGGCAAGGCGGTTCTGTTCAAACGCTTTGCCGATGTGAACGCCATCGACATTGAGCTGGACAGCGAAGACCCCGAGGAAATTATCAATGCCGTGCGCCTGATGGGGCCGACCTTTGGCGGCATCAACCTTGAGGACATCAAGGCCCCGGAATGTTTCATCATCGAATCGCGCCTGAAAGAGATGATGGATATTCCCGTGTTCCACGACGACCAGCACGGCACGGCGGTGATCTGCGCTGCCGGTCTGATTAACGCGCTGGAACTGTCGGGCAAGCGGATTGAAGACGTAAAAATTGTCCTGAACGGTGCCGGTGCGGCGGGGATTGCCTGTCTGGAACTGCTGAAATCCATGGGCGCCCGGCATGAAAACTGCATCATGTGCGACACCAAGGGCGTAATCTATCAGGGCCGCACCGAGGGCATGAACCAATGGAAATCGGCCCATGCCGTCGTGACCAAGGCCCGCACGCTCGAGGAAGCGATGCTGGGCGCGGATGTGTTTCTGGGCGTCTCGGCCAAGGGTGCGGTGACGCCGGAAATGGTGCAGGGGATGGCTGAAAATCCAGTGATCTTCGCCATGGCGAACCCCGATCCTGAAATCACGCCCGAGGAGGCCCATGCCGTCCGTCCCGATGCGATCGTGGCGACCGGGCGCAGCGACTATCCCAATCAGGTGAATAACGTCCTTGGCTTTCCCTATCTGTTCCGGGGGGCGCTGGACATCCATGCCCGCGCCATCAACGATGAAATGAAAATTGCCTGTGCGCAGGCGCTGGCCGAACTGGCGCGTGAGGACGTGCCCGATGAGGTCGCTGTCGCCTATGGCCGCAAGCTGCAATTCGGGCGGGATTATATCATCCCGACGCCCTTTGATCCGCGACTGATCCATGTGGTGCCGCCAGCGGTTGCACGGGCCGGGATGGATACCGGCGTAGCCCGGCGGCCGATCATTGACATGGACAGCTATGTCCAGTCGCTCAAGGCGCGGATGGACCCGACCGCCAGCATCCTGCAAGGTATCCACGCCCGCGCCCGGCAAGCACAGGCCCGGATGATCTTTGCCGAAGGCGACGATCTGCGGGTGCTGCGAGCGGCTGTTGCGTGGCAGCGCGGCGGCATGGGGCAATCGCTTGTCGTGGGCCGTGAAGCCGAGGTGCGCGAGATGCTGACCGCCGCCGGTATGGGCGATGCCGCACGGGAAATCAGCGTGGTGAACGCGGGCAATACCCGGCATCTGGACGCTTATCACGACTATCTTTACGCCCGGCTGCAACGGCGCGGCATGGACCGCGAGGATGCGTATAAACTGGCCAACCGCGACCGCCATGTGTTTGCTGCCCTGATGCTGGCGCATGGTCATGGTGACGGGCTGGTGACGGGGGCGACCCGCAAAGGGGCGCATGTGCTGGAACAGGTTGGCCGGGTGTTCGACGTGCGCCCGCAGGATGGCGCGGTCGGGGTCAGCGCGGTGCTGCACAAAGGGCGTATCGTGCTGATCGGTGACACGCTGGTGCATGAATGGCCCGAGGCGGAGGATCTGGCGGATATTGCTGAACGCAGCGCCAGGGTGGCGCGTGGTCTTGGGCTTGATCCGCGGGTGGCGTTCCTGTCCTTCTCGAACTTTGGTCACCCGGTCAGCGAGCGGGCGCAGAAAATGGCCGATGCCACACGGGTTCTGGACGCCCGCCGGGTCGATTTCGAATATGAAGGCGAAATGACCGTCGATGTCGCGCTGAACCGCGAGCAGGCGGCGAAATACCCGTTCAGCCGCCTGACCGGCCCGGCGAATGTGCTGGTGGTCCCGGCGCGGCACTCGGCCAGTATTTCGGTCAAGCTGATGCAGGAAATGGCAGGGGCTACGGTCATCGGTCCGATCCTGACCGGGGTAAAGAAGCCGATTCAGATTCTCTCTACCAATTCCACGGTGAACGACATTCTGAATATGGCGGCCATCACCGCCTGCAAAATGGGGCAGTTAGGCTGACGGCACGGGCAGGAGCCTCCGGCGGGGATATTTGGGTGAAGAAGAAGCCCGATCTTTTGTCCAGAAATATCCTCGGGGGGGAATCGCGGCACGCGATGGGGGGCAGACAGCCCCCCTTATGCCAGATGCGTCTTGCCCCGCGATTGGGCCAGTTCGACCTGATGCTGGCGTTCGCGGAAGCGGGTACGGCCGGCGTCGCTGTATTCCCCGGCGCAGCGGTGGCATGAGACGCCGGTTTCATATTCCGGGCGTTGCCTGTCCTTTGCCGACAGTGGTCGGCGGCAGGCGTGGCACAGGTCGTAATCGCCCTGTTTCAACCCGTGGCGCAGGCTGATGCGCTTATCAAAGACAAAGCAGTCACCTTGCCACAGGCTTTGATCCTCAGGCACATCTTCCAGATATTTCAGGATGCCGCCTTTCAGGTGAAAGACCTGATCGACGCCCTGGGACAGCAGGTAATTGGTTGATTTCTCGCAGCGGATGCCGCCGGTGCAGAACATGGCGATGCGCTTGTTGTGAAAGCGATGTGCGTTTTCGGCCCACCATGCGGGAAAGTCGCGGAAGCTGCGGGTGTGCGGATCGACCGCGCCCTGAAAGGTGCCGATCTCGACCTCGTAATCGTTGCGGGTGTCAATGACCGCCACATCGGGGGCGCTGATCAGGGCGTTCCAGTCGGCCGGTTCGACATAATGGCCGACAGCGGCCGTCGGGTCCACGTCTGGCTGGCCCATGGTGACGATCTCGCGCTTCAGGCGGACTTTCATTCGGGCAAAGGGCATGTCGCGGGCGGTGCTTTCCTTCCAGACCAGATCGGCGCAGCCGGGCAGGGCGCGGATATGGGCCAGAATCGCGTCGATCCCGTCACGCGGACCGGCGATGGTGCCGTTTATCCCCTCTTGCGCCAGCAGCAGGGTGCCTTTGACGCCACCTGCTTCGGCCACGGCCAGAAGCGGGCCGCGCAGGGCGGCAGGATCGGGGAAACGGGTGAAATGATAAAGCGCGGCGACTGTCAGCATATGCCGGGCTTAGCCGCCGCGCCTGGTTTCTTCAAGGGATCAGAACTGAATCCCCAAGGCCCAGCCGCCCAGCACATAGACGAACAGGGTAATCAGCACCACGCCGACGATGTTCAGCACGAAGCCGCCCTTGGCCATCTGCGCGATTGTGACCTTGCCGGTCCCGAACACGATGGCGTTCGGCGGTGTCCCCACCGGCAGCATGAAGGCGCAGGTGGCGGCCAGTGCGGCCGGGATCAGCAGGGCAAAGGCGTCGGTGCCGATGCCGATTGCCACCCCGCCAAGCACCGGAATAAAGGTCGCGGCAGTGGCCGTGTTGCTGGTGACTTCGGTCAGGAACAGGATCAGCAGCGTCACCGCCATCACCAGTCCGAGGGTCGGCAGTGTCTGAAGATCCTGGACCTGAGCGCCGAACCATTGATCCAGACCCGAGGCACCGACCGCCCCGGCCAGCGACAGACCGCCGCCGAACAGCAGCAGCACACCCCAGGGCAGGCCATCCTCGGCGTCTTTCCAGTCCAGCACCATGCGGGTGCGGCCCACGGCGGGCAGCAGGAACAGCACCAGACCTGCGCCGATGGCGATGGCGGTATCATTCATCTGGCTCAGCGGGCCAAGGTCCAGACCCAGCAGGCTTTTCAGCAGCCCCGGCACCACCCAGAGGAAGGCTGCGCCAAGGAACACGAACAGCACCATACGTTCACCCTGCGACATCGGACCAAGTTCGGCAATTTGTTCGTCGATCATCTGCTTGCCGCCGGGAACCTCGTCCAGCTTGAACGGGTAAAGCACGCGGGTCATCAGCACCCATGCCACCAGAATGAAGGTGAAGGCCAGCGGCGTGCCAATGACCATCCATTGCAGGAAGCCGATTTCGCGGCCCAGTTCTTCCTTGGCATAGCCCGCCACAATGGCGTTCGGGGGGCTGCCCAGCAGCGTGCCAAGCCCGCCGATGCTGGCAGACCATGCAATCGACAGCATCAGGCAGACGCCAAATGCCTTGATCTCCGGGTTGTTGATAACGTCGGACAGCCGCCCGTCCGCATTCAGCGCCGAGGCGTCCTGTTTTGAGCTGCGGTCAATCACCAGTGCCAGAACCGACATGCCGATGGGCAGCATCATCAGCGTGGTGGCGGTGTTTGACACCCACATCGACAGGAAACCGGTGGCCAGCATCATTCCCAGCACGATGCGCTTGGGTTCCACCCCTACGGCAGCAAGGGTTTTCAGCGCAATGCGGCGGTGCAGGTTCCATTTCTCCATCGCAATGGCGATCAGAAAGCCGCCGAGGAACAGGAACACGATGGGGTTCGCATAGGGCGCAGTTGCCTGCGTCACCGTGCGTTCGGTGAAAATCGGGATCAGCACGATGGGCAGCAGCGAGGTGGCCGACAGCGGAATGGCCTCGGTCATCCACCAGACGGCCATCAGCGTGGCAATGGCTGCGACATTGCGCGCGTCGGGCGGCAGCCCTTCGGAGGCCCCCATGGCCAGCCAGACGACTGCGGCAGCAACCAGCCCGAGGGCGCGCAGCCCCCAGACCATTGCCGCCGAGCGGCCTTCCTGAATGTGATTGTGGTCATCATACTGACCCTGATGGCGATGGTCGAAACTGTCCGGCATCCCACTCCTCCTTTGTTATTGTTGCGCGGTCTTAGCGGGATTGTGTGCCATCGTCCACGAAAACCCTGCGTTTCGCAGGTGGGCGCATTGACGCGCCGGGCTGGCACGCCTACCACTTTGCGAAACGGAGGCGCGCATGAAAGCCCTGATCGTAGTCGATGTTCAGAACGATTTTTGCCTCGGAGGCCGGCTTGCCGTTGCCGCTGGCGATGAAATTGTGCCTGAGATCAACGACCTGATGCCTGATTTCGACGCTGTGGTTCTGACGCAGGACTGGCACCCGGAAGATCATTCCAGCTTTGCCGACAATCATCCGGGGCGCGCGGCATATGAGACGATCAATATGTCTTATGGCCCTCAGGTGCTATGGCCGCGACATTGTGTCATTGGCTCGCCGGGGGCGGCGTTTCATCCGACTTTGGCAGTTGATCTTGCCGATGTGGTGATCCGCAAGGGCTTTCATCCCGGTATCGACAGCTATTCCGCGTTTTTCGAAAATGACCACCGCACGCCGACCGGGCTGGCGGGCTATCTGCGGGAACGCGGTATCAGCGATCTGACTTTTGTCGGGCTGGCCTTTGACTTCTGTGTGGCATGGTCTGCGATGGATGCGGTCAAGCAGGGGTTCCGTGCCAGCGTGATCGAATCTGCCTGTCGGGCCATCGACCTGCGTGGATCACGCGACGCGACGCGCATCGCGATGCAGCAGGCGGGGGTGATCCTGACATGATGATGCCAAGCGTGGACATTGCCAGCCGGGTCTATAACCACCGCTGGAAAATCGACCCGATCGTGCGCTCGCTGATCGACGATGACTTCTACAAGCTGCTGATGTGTCAGTCGGTGTTCCGCAACCGGCCCGATACGCATGTGACATTCCAGCTTATCAACCGCAGCAAGGATGTGCGCCTTGCCGATCTGATCGACGAGGGCGAGCTGCGCGAGCAGTTGGACCATGTGCGCGGCTTGTCGCTGACGCGCGGGGAATCGACGTGGATGCGCGGGAACACCTTTTACGGCAAGCGCCAGATGTTCCGCCCCGATTTCATGGAGTTTCTGGAAAATCTGCGCCTGCCCGCCTATCATCTGGACAAGCGCGATGGTCAGTATGAGCTGACCTTTGAAGGCCGTTGGCCCGAAGTCATGTTGTGGGAAATCCCTGCGCTCGCCATTCTGATGGAACTGCGCTCCCGTGCGGTGCTGAACACGATGGGGCGGTTTGAATTGCAGGTGCTTTACGCCCGCGCCATGACCCGCATCTGGGAAAAGATCGAGCGTCTGCGCAAGCTGGACGGCCTGAAAATCGCGGATTTCGGCACCAGGCGGCGGCACAGCTATCTGTGGCAGGACTGGTGCGTTCAGGCGATGATCGAAGGGCTTGGCAATGCCGATCAGGGCGGGGCTTTCATCGGCACTTCGAACTGCCTGATCGCCATGCGCCGCGACATCGAGGCAATTGGCACCAATGCGCATGAACTGCCAATGGTTTATGCTGCTCTGGCCGATAGTGACGAGGCCCTGCGCCGCGCCCCTTATGACGTGCTGGCTGACTGGCACGAGGAGCATGAGGGCAACCTGCGCATGATCCTGCCCGACACCTTCGGGACCGAGAACTTCCTGCGCAATGCGCCAGACTGGCTGGCGGGCTGGACCGGCATCCGCATCGACAGTGGCGACCCGGTGCAGGCAACCGAAATGGCGATCCGCTGGTGGCAGGAACGCGGCGAAGACCCTCGCAAAAAGCTGGTGATTTTCAGCGACGGGCTGGACGTTGCGGAAATCGAGCGCCTGCATGGTCTGTTCAAGGACCGGGTGCGGCCTTCCTTTGGTTGGGGGACGCTGTTGACCAATGATTTCCGGGGCCTGGTTCCGGGTGATGGGCTGGCGCCCTTTTCGCTGGTCTGCAAGGCGGTCGAGGCCGACGGGCGGCCGACGGTCAAGCTGTCCGACAACCCCGGCAAGGCAATGGGACCGGCGGATCAGGTCGAGCGTTACAAAAGGCTGTTCAACATGGGTGAACAGCAAGCGCAGGCGGTGATCGTCTGATTTTTTCGGGCATTAGCGTTTTTTCAACCTTTTTGGGTGATGGTGAGCGTTGCGGGCATGGCTTGCGACAGGGAACCAGCCTGAAAAGGGGTGCGGAATATGCGAAAAATGATGGAATGGCTGGCATGGCTGATGCTGGTCATACTGGACCGGATCTGGCCCGCGCCTCTGCGTCAGGCTTCGCATGGGCGGGATCTGGACCGTGGCGGCGCACCGCTTTTCGTCAAGGACACCGCGCTGGTGATACCTAAAGCACGGACAACAGCCAGAAGATCACGGCCGACAGGCTTGCCACCACCGGAACCGTAACCGCCCAGGCTGCAATCACCGTAAACAGAAAGCTGCGCCGGACAAGGTGGCGGCGGTGCATTTCTTCGGGCGGCAAGGTGACGTGGTTCTTACGGCGGCGACGGTCGTCCCATTCGCGGAACAACCCAACCCCAAACACGCCGCCTACGGTGATATGCGTGATCGAAACCGGCATGGCCAGTGACGAGGCGGCAACTACGGTCAGCCCGCTGGCCATTGTCACGCACAGCGACCGTACCGGGTTCAGGCGGGTGATGCCGTTGCCGACCATACGCACCAGCCGCCAGCCAAACAGCAAAACGCCAAGCGCAATCCCGGCACCGGCCAGCGCGACGACAAAGGATGGTATATTGATTGCCGCGCCATAGATACCGGCGCTTTGCAGCAGCACCGCCAGCGGCCCGGCGATATTGGCAACGTCATTGGCCCCATGTGCAAAGGCCATCAGCATGACCGACATCACCAGCGGCGGGCCAAGCATCTGCTTCAGGGCGTCCTTGCGCGGCAGGCTGCGGGGAACGCGGGCAATGCGCCAGGCCGTCCACAGCCCGCTGGTCGCTGCCAGCGTCAGCCCCAGCAGGCAGCTTTGCAGCGCCCCCAGCGACAGCCCGATCAGCAGGCCGAAACTGCCCATCGTGACCGCAACCATGCCGGACAGCCAATAAAGTGCCGCCCGGTAACGATCTGGCGCTGCGTGAATCCGTAATTGCACAACGGTCATCAGAATGGCTGCCAGCAGCGCCGATACCAGCGGCGACACCAGCCAGCCGCTGCCGATCTGCATTAGCCCGCCCCAATTGATCTCCTGCGGCCCATAGGCCGCCGCTCCGGCCCCGGCAATGCCGCCGACGATGGCATGGGTTGTGCTGACCGGCGCGCGGCTCCATGTGCAAAGGCTGATCCATACGGCTGCCGCCAGCAGGGCTGCCAGCATGATTTGCGCAGGCTGCGTGCCGATCAGCAGCTTGTCCAGTGGCAAGACCCCCTGCGTCAGCGTGGTTGAAACGCCCCGCGCCCCGAACCATGCGCCTGCAAGCTCGGCGCAGGCGGCCAGAACCAGTCCGGCACCAAGGGAAATTGCTCCGGCGCCATAGGCCGGTCCAAGCGTGTTGGCGACATCATTGCCGCCAATTCCCAGCGCCAGCCACGCCGCCAGCGCCATGCCCGCCGCAATCGTCGTCAGCCCTGGCCGGTCGCTGAACAGCCCCACCGCGACCAGCGCCATCGTGGCGACGAACAGCACTGCCGCGCCAAGACGCAGCCACGGATGCGCCGCCGCAGCCGATGCAAAGGCCGCGTTCGAGATCCGGTTCAGATCCTTGTCCAGAATACGATAATTGCCGTTGGGAAGTTTCATGCCGGGAAACTGCGGCCAAAGCCCGCGAAAAGCAAGATACGCTTAGCCTCGCAATGCACGCAAAAGCTGTTTCAGCTCTGTTTCATCAACCCGTTCAGCGGCGGCCTCGGGGGTGAACCATTGCCGGTGGCGCTCATGTTCCTCGGGGAAATGGGTGGCGAGCTCCTGCACCTCGATGGCAAAAACGGCAACTTCGATCGGCACGGAAAAGCCGCTGTCCTGTTTCTTGTCATAGTGATAGCGGCCATGTTCGGCCGGGGACAGGGTGCCGCGCACACCGGCTTCCTCCCACGCCTCTTGCGCGGCAGCCTCGGCCAGCGAATGACCGGGCATCGGCCAGCCTTTCGGGATGATCCAGCGCCCGGTGCCGCGGCTGGTAATCAGCAGCACCATGTCCCGCGGGCGGTTCAGGCACAGCGCCCCGACCTGCATCGCATGGGGCGGGCGACCCAGAAAACTGCCAAGACGATCCCGCAAGCTGCGTTTCATGCTATTCCTCTGCCCCATTGATACGACCGCGCAAAGCCTTGACCTCGCCTCGTTCAGCTTTGGCTTTCAGCCGTCGTCTCTGACTGCCAAGCGTGGGGCGGGTTGCAATGCGGCGTTTCGGCGTAACCAGAGCCTTGCGGATCAGGTCCGCCAGCCGTTCACGCGCCAATTCGCGGTTGCGTGCCTGCGAACGTGTTTCCTGCGCCAGAATCAGGATCGCGCCATCCGCCGTCCAGCGCCGTCCCGCCAGCCGCTTCAGCCGTCGCTTGACAGGATCAGGCAAATGCGGCGACCGCTCGGCCTCGAAGCGTAATTCGACCGCCGTTTCAACCTTGTTCACATTCTGCCCGCCCGGTCCCTGCGATCGGGTGAACTGTTCGGACAATTCCCATTCCTGAATGACGATCTGATCGGTTATGCGCAGCATATGCCTATTCTAACACAAAGCCTGAAAATGCAAAATACTGTTTCAGATTAAATAATTATAGTCGGCGCGGCCGGAAATGTTGCAGGCGTTAAGGGGATATTCACGGTTTTGCCTTAGGACGGGATCAACGACGATTCGACGGAACGGCAATGGCGGATGAAACAGAACTGAAAGCAGAGGTCGAGGGGCTGCGTCGCGCTCTGTATGGGCTGGCTCGGGCCACCGCCAGCCGTGATCTGGCGCCGGTTCAGGTGCCTGCGCTGCCCTCGGACAGTGCCGATGCCTTATCTGCGCTGATGGCAGAGGTGGGCGGCTGTCTCCAGCAGGATCGCGTGATAACCGACGCGCTGGACAGCCTGCGCGATGGCTTTCTGGTGGTCGATCAGCAGGCCCGCGTGCGGCACACGAACCGGGCGTTCCGGCGTTTCTTTCAGCCGGCGATCACCTGTGTTCCGGGGATTCACGTTAGCGTTCTGGTCATTGCTGCGGTGCGACATCAGCTTGTTCTGTTGCCGGGCGAACGGATTCTGGACTGGTTCAACGGCCTGCCCAGCAACAAGGGTGCGGCGTTGATGGTGCCTGCGCCGGACGGCGTGATAATGCGCTGGTATGCCCGCCGGATGGAGGATGGCTCGACCGCCGTTCTGGCCACGGACGTGACGGAAACCCTGCGCCGTCAGCGCGAGCTGGAGGCCGCGAACCGCGACCGCGACCGGCTGAGCAGCGCACAGGCGACCCTGCTGGCGAATATGAGCCATGAACTGCGCACCCCTGTCACCGGGGTGATCGGCCTCGCGGATCTGCTTGGTGACAGCGGCTTGTCGCCGGAACAGGCGCGGCTGGCCCGAACGATCCGTGATTCGGGCGAGGCGCTGTTGCGGCTGGTCAATGACATTTTGGATTTTTCGCGCGGACAAAGCGGCAGGCTGCGGATAGATACGCAGCCGTTCAGTTTACGGAGCCTGATCGACAGCGTGCTGACGCTGCTTGGCCCACAGGCCGAAGGCAAAGGGCTGACCCTGCGCGCCCGCTTTTCGCCGGGGCTGGCCGATGGCTTCGTCGGTGATCCGGGGCGGCTGCGGCAGGTGCTGATGAATCTGGTGGGCAACGCGCTGAAGTTCACGGTGCAGGGCGGGGCGGTGCTGCATCTGGATGCCGGGCGCGGCGGCAAAGGGCTGATCCTGCGGGTCGAGGACAGCGGCACCGGCATCCCCGAAGAACGTCAGGACGATGTGTTTCAAGAGTTCGTCCAGCTTGATCTGCCCGGCCATCGCGCAACCGGCGGAACCGGGCTTGGCCTGACCATCACCCGGCATCTGGTCGAGGCGATGGGGGGGCGGATCTGGCTGTTCAGCGATGGCGTGACCGGGACGACCTTTGGCTGCAACCTTGATCTGCCCTTGGCCGAGGGTGTGGATGTCCCTGTGGAATGGGTCGCGCCGCCACCTGTGCAACCAGAGGGTGTGCCGGCCCATATTGCGGCGGATGATCCCGGTCTGCATCATGTGTTGATAGCGGATGATAATGCCACCAACCGGATGCTTCTGGACCGCTTCATCCAGCAGACAGGTTTGCAGATCCACCATGCCAGCAATGGGGCCGAGGCGCTGGATTTGTGGCGTGATTGGCCGTTTGCGCTGATTTTCATGGATATTTCCATGCCTCTGCTGAACGGGCTGGATGCAACCGCCCGTATCCGCCAGGCCGAAGCCGTCAGCAGCAGGCCCCGCGTCCCGATCATCGCCACCACCGCCTATGCCGAGGACGGTATCCGCGACCGGATTATCGCTGCGGGGTTGGACGGGCTGCTGCACAAACCGTTCCGCCGTGCGGATATTCTGGCGGTTATGGCGGGTTTCGGCCTGTCGGCTCTGCCAGCCGCGCAGATCGGCGGTGCCGCGTGAAAACCCGCTTTGCTTTGCGATCAGGACGGGTTAGCCATGATCCGACAATGGCTTGCGAGGAATCTCATGTCCAACACCATCCCGGCCCGCCAGATGGGCCAGCGCAGTATCGACAGTTTCAAGGCCTATGATGTTCGTGGCCGTTTGGGCGTCGATCTTGACGAAGACATCGCGTATCGCATCGGTCGCGCCTTTGCGCAGGTGCGTGCGCCCAAATCCGTGGTTGTCGGGCGTGACAGCCGCGAAAGCTCGCCCGCGCTGGCGGCGGCGCTGATCGAAGGGCTGACCGATGGTGGTGCCGATGTGCTGGATCTTGGGCTTTGCGGCACCGAGGAAGTCTATTTCGCCACGGGCCATTACGGCACCGATGGCGGGATCGAGGTCACAGCCTCGCATAACCCGATTGATTACAACGGCATGAAACTGGTCGGCCCCGGTTCCGCGCCCCTGTCACCGGATGTCGAACTGGCCGAGGTGCAGAAACTGGCCGAATCCGGCGACTTTGCCGCCGCGACCAAGGGGCAGGTCAAGCCGCTGCCCGAGGCGCGCGCGGCATATGCCAAGGCGCTGGTCGATTTTGTCGATGTCAGCCTGCTGCGCCCGATGAAGATTCTGGTCAATGCGGGCAATGGAACTGCTGGCCCGACCTTTGATGCCATCGCCGCCGAGCTGGAACGCCGCAACGCGCCGCTGCAATTCGTGCGCATCAACCATAACCCGGATTCCAGCTTTCCGAACGGCATTCCGAACCCGCTGCTGGACGAAAACCAGCACATGACCGCCGATCCTGTCCGGGCCGAAGGTGCCGATCTTGGCGTGGCCTGGGACGGCGATTTCGACCGCTGCTTTTTCTTTGACGATACCGGGCGTTTCATTCCCGGCGAATATATCGTCGGCCTGCTGGCGGCGGCCTTCCTTGAGAAATCGCCCGGTGAAAAGGTGGTGCATGATCCGCGCGTGATTATGAACACCCGTGCGGTGATTGCGGATGCGGGCGGGGTCGCGGTGCAGTCGCGCACCGGCCATGCTTTTATCAAGCGGGCGATGCGGGACGAAGGCGCGATCTATGGCGGCGAAATGTCGGCGCATCACTATTTCCGCGACTTTTTCTATTGCGACAGCGGCATGATCCCGTGGCTGCTGGTCGCGGAACTGCTGTCGCGCAAACAAGCCTCGCTGGCCGATCTGCTGTCGGAACGGATGACGCGCTACCCCTCCTCGGGCGAAACCAACTATCGGCTGGATGATGCGGATGCGGCCATCGCCCGGATCGAGGATCGTTATACCGGGCTGGCCAGCAGCATTGACCGCACCGATGGGGTTTCCTTTGCCTTTGACGGCTGGCGCTTTAACCTGCGCAAATCGAATACGGAACCCGTGGTGCGTCTGAACCTTGAAGCCGATGGCGACGCCGATCTGGTTCGTATCAAGCAGGCCGAGGTCGTGGCGGTGCTGAAGGGCTGAAAGAAAGGCGGGGCGGTTCTGGCCGCCCCGGTCAGACTTTCGCGGCGGGGCTGATTACGGGGCGGCTTGGTGGCAGACCCATCAACCGTTCATGCGTGGCGATACCTTCCTCCAGATCGTCGAACAGCCGCAGCTTACCATGCTCCAGAACCGCGCCCATGGTACAGGTCTGACGCACGAAGGGCATGGAATGGCTGACCACGATGGCGCTGGCGTGGTTCATTCGCTCGCTGAACACCCGCTGGGATTTCGCCCGGAAGGCGGCGTCCCCCACGCTTGTGACCTCATCCACCAGATAGGTGTCAAAGGCGATGCCCATGCTGGCGCCCATCGCCAGTCTTGACCGCATCCCCGAAGAATAGCTGCCGAAAGGCTTGTGATAGCCGGCTCCAAGTTCGGCAAAATCATCAACATAATCCACCAACTCGTCGGTATCGACGCCGTAGATGCGGGCAACAAAGCGGATATTCTGCGCCCCGGTCAGGTCGTGGTGAAAGCTGCCCGCGAAACCGACCGGCCATGACATCGTGCCGTCGGTCCAGATGCGGCCCGAAGTGGGCAGCATCGTTCCGGCAATCATTCGCAGCAGGCTGGACTTGCCCGCGCCATTGCGCCCCATCAACGCCACCGCATGACCTGTTGGCAGCACCGCGCTGATGTTGTCGGCCACGACCGTATGGCGTCCGCTCAGACGGTAGCTTTTGCAAAGGTTTTCCAGAACAATCATCAGCGCCGGTCACGGATGCTGTAGTATATCAGCAGCAGGATCGCCCAGCCCAGCACCAGCCCGACGAAAATCCACATCAGCAGACGCGGGCGATCCGGCACCAGCGATGCCTGGGCCACGCGAGGCTCAATATGGGCGGCCAGATAGCGGGACTGGCGCTGCGCCTCGGCCAGAGCGGTGTCGTAAGATGCCTGTGCCGAGCGGAAAGCGGCCTCTGCGAACTCCATATCCGAGGCCAGCCGCTCATACTCGGCCAAAAGTTGCGCATAGCTTTCGCCGCCCGGCCCTTCGCCGGGGGTGCTGAACTTTTCGCGCTCTTGCGCAATGCGCGAGCGGATGGCGTCGATGCGCTGGCGGGCCTGAATGGCGCGCGGGTCGTTTTCGCGGGCGCTTTCGCGTAGCGTGTCATAAGCGACCAACGCCTCGGCCAGTTGCGACTGAAGCTGGCCGAGAACGCCCATTTGCCCGGCCAGATCGGCGGCGGGGTCAACGATCTGGCTGCGGATGCGATAACCTGTCAGGGCCTGCCGGGTTTCGGTCAGCCGCTGTTGCGAGCGGGTCAGTTCGGCCCGTGCGAAGCGCGTCGTGTCTTCGCGCGCAATGTCGGATAAGCGGTTGATTGTGCTGCTGCTTTCATCGAAAGCCGCTTGTGCGATGTCGCGTGCATCCTCGGGCGTATAGGCCGAGACGTTCAGTGTAATGATCCGGCTGCTGGTATCATACAGCACCTGTATCCGGTTCTGCCAATACTCGGTCAGATCCTCGATCGTGCCATTGGGATCAAAGGCGAAAATCCGGTCTCGCGGCCAGCCCTTGGAAAACTTCCCCCGCAAATCAACAGCTTGGTCTATGCGGGCTACCACGTCCTCGCTGCGCAGGAAGTCGTAAAGCACGTCGGTATCCGAAGCTGAACTATCGCCGGTGAAAGCTGTCAGCCCCCCCAGCATATCCATCGAGGGCGAGGCAGATTCTTTGCGCACGGAAAAGGCAACGGTCGAAATATAACGGTCCTCCGCCCGCATCCAAAGATACCAAGCCGAAATCAGCGTGGGCAGAATGACCACAATCAGAAAGGACAGCGCCAGCAGGCGATGCCGGGTTTGACCCGTCGCATAAGCGGCAGGGGGGCGAACCGGCTGCGATGGGGCTGCGGGCGGCTTTGCGGCCTGTGGTGCCGCTGGTTTCGGGGCCTGCGCTGCGGGTGTGGTTCCTGCCGCAGACTGCATATTGCGCGGGGTCAGAACCGGACGCGTTGCAGGAGCGGCCTGATTCTTGCGGTTATGCTCCGCATCCTTGGCTGATTGATCTTGCTGGCTCACGATCTGGTGCTTCCGGTTGTTTCTTGCCCACAGTCATTGTTACATCTGCATCAGTCCTGATGCCAGAGTTTCAGATCACATGACCGTCACCACCGATTCGCGCCCGCCTTTGTCGCCCGGAATGGCGGATGCCGGTTTGCGCCCCGTGACCGGCAGGCCACGATTCCAGATGGCGCGGGCGGTGATGGCGCTGATCCTGCGCGAA
Organism: Paracoccus sp. (in: a-proteobacteria); assembly: GCF_030538695.1. GTDB lineage: Bacteria > Pseudomonadota > Alphaproteobacteria > Rhodobacterales > Rhodobacteraceae > Paracoccus. The sequence continues at coordinate 95,427 of NZ_JAUNTN010000010.1, read as the reverse complement.
GTGCAAACGATCTATGGCCGCTCGGCCGGGGGGTATGTCTGGGCGATTCTTGAGCCTGTGGCCGGGATCGCGGTCCTGTCGCTGGTGTTCTCTCTGGTGCTGCGCCAGCCTGCGCTTGGCACGAATTTTTTGTTGTTTTATGCGACGGGCTATCTGCCCTTTGTCATGTTTCATTTGCTGTCCAGCAAGATCGCGCAATCGGTGCGGTTTTCCAAGCCGTTCATGGGCTATCCGAATGTGACCTTCATGGATTCGCTGTTGGCGCGTCTGATCCTGAATACGATCACAAATCTGGTCGTGATCGGACTGGTCCTTGGCGGGATCGTGTTCCTCTATGGGCTGTCGGTTCAGGTCAATATGGCGGCGATTGCCAGCGCGATGCTGCTGACGGCCCTTCTGGGGGCGGGAATCGGCACGCTGAACTGCTATCTGATGACCTCCTTCCCGGTGTGGGAACAGATCTGGTCGATCCTGACCCGGCCCTTGTTCCTGATTTCGGGTATTTTCTTTCTATATGGTTCGATGCCACCGATGGCCCGCGATGTGTTGTGGTATAATCCGTTGATTCACATTGTCGGGCTGTTTCGGCGCGGGATCTATGCGACCTATCATGCGGAATATGTCTCGGTCCTGTATGTGGTTTCGGTTGGGGCGGTGACGCTGTTTTTCGGCCTGCTGCTGCTGGTCCGGCATTTCCGTAAGCTGATGGAGTTCTAAAGCATCAGGTCCGCTGCGGTCAGGTGGTTCAGCCCCACAAGGTCGATCTGCATGTCGGGCCTTGAATCACCGTCGCTGTCGATCAGCAATCGCAGGCCATAACTGGTGGCCTGATAGGACAGCGGCCCGCCGGGGGCAAAAGGATTGGCGGGGTTGGCAGACAGGCCAAGTGCGCGCAGGTCCAGACGGTCAAGACCTTGTTCAAAATCAATAATCCGGTCCGGTGCGCCAAGGGTGCTGTCGATCCGGGTGGTGAACACGAACATATCCGCCCCCGCGCCGCCTGCCATCGTGTCGCCGCCGCTGCCGCCGATCAGCGTGTCGCGCCCGTTGCCCCCCCACAGCTTGTCCGCCCCCGCGCCGCCGTCCAGCCGGTCATTCCCGTCGCCCCCAGACAAGGTGTCATGTCCTGCACCACCGAACAGAAAGTCATTGCCCTCACCGCCCGAAATCTTGTCATCGCCCGCATCCCCGAACAGCCGGTCATCGCCCTTGCCGCCGCGTATGGTGTCATTCCCCGCGCGTCCGCGCAGCGTGTCATTACCACCTTCGCCTGACAGAAAGTCATCGCCGGAATGGCCGAACACATTGTCATCACCATGACCGGCCAGAACGATATTGTTGCCCGGCCCGGTCAGGATCAGATCCGCGCCATCGCCACCCCAAATCGTGTCATTGCCGGCCATGCCAAAGATGCGGTCATCTCCGGTGCCGCCGAAAATCCGGTCATCGCCCGCGCCACCGTTCAGCGTGTCATTCCCGCTGCGTCCGTGGATGGTGTCATTGCTATCCTCGCCCTTGATCTTGTCATGGCCGCTGCCGCCCGAGATGTTATCATTGCCGCGCCCACCATGAATCTTGTCGTTTCCGGCCTCGCCCCAGATGGTGTCGTCGCCGTCATCGCCACGGATAAAGTCATGGCCCGGCCCGGCCCGGATCTGATCGTCGCCCGCGCCGCCGAAGATAATGTCATCGCCTGCTCCGGCCTTGATCGTGTCATTGCCGGTTTCGCCGAAAATCAGGTCGTTCAGATTGCCGGTGATAATCAGATCATTGCCAGCGCCCCCCCAGACGCGGCTGCGGCCGGATCTGTCGATCAGCACATCGTCGCCATCATTGCCATAGATGGTGTCATGGCCATCCTGGCCGTAAATCGTGTCATCGCCTGGCCCGCCGTGCAGAAAGTCATTGCCCGCGCCGCCCAGAATGCTGTCATTCCCGGCACCGCCATAGATCGTGTCATGTCCCGTCTGGCCGATAATCCAGTCATGGCCTTCATCGCCCGAGATGAAATCATCCCCCCAGCCTCCGTCGAGGGTGTCGTCGCCCTCGCCGCCGAAAAGCCGGTCGTTGCCGGTGTGACCGAAGATCAGATCTGCGCTGCCGTTGCCGATGATGGTGTCATTGCCGCCCCAGCCCATCAGCGTGTCGCGGTCGGGGGTGCCGATAATCAGGTCATGGCCATCGCCGCCGATCATTTCGGCCCCGGTCTTGCCAGGGGCGACCAATGTGTCATTGCCGCCCCCGGAAATGATCGTGACCGGAAATGCGCCGGGATCGTAGTGGGTATGCGGGAAGATCTCATTGGTGAACATCGACGGCAGCAGCATGGTTCTGTCTGCGCTGTAAATGTCGATGACCGTTTCGCCGTAGAAAATCTTGATTCCATAGCTTTGCGGCAAAAAAAACAAGCTGATAGGTGCTGCGGATCATGCCCAGTTTGGACAGGTCCAGCCGGTCGATGCCGACCTGAAAATCCAGAATTGCAATGCGGCCCTTGATCGGCATTGGCACGAAAATATCCGCACCCGCCCCGCCGGTCATGGAAACCGAGGTTGTCCCCGCGATCAGAATATCGTCGCCTTCGCCACCGAACAGGCGGGTCGTGCCATCGCCTGCCACCATCAGGTCGCTGCCAGAGGTGCCATGCTGGACACCGTTGCCGACCGTTTGCGTCAGGCCGATGGGGCCGGGGTCGATGCTGAATTGGCTGATCCCGCCCTCGGTCTGGCTGGTGGCGAACAGCATGATCTTGCCGCCGATGACCTGCGCATCCAGTGCCGAGACCCCCGCCAGCGAAGTTTGATCCGTGTCCACGATATTCGCCAGCCATAACAGCCGCCCGTCCGGCGTCAGGGTGAACAGGGTAATGCCGCCATCCGATCCGCCCACGAAGATAAAGGCCCGCCCGTCCAGCATCACCGAATCCAGTGCGGTTGCGCCGCGAAAGCGGGTGGTTTCCTCGTCGATCACATGGTCGATCGGGGTCATGCTGCCGTCGGGGCGGATCAGCACCACCGTGAGGGATGAGCTGCTGCCCGAACTTACCACCAGAAAGTCGCGCCCGGCGACGTGAACCGAGGTCAGTGCCGTCGGCTGGTTAAAGCCTGCACCATCCGCAACGCCCAGAAACTGCCCGCCGGTGATGCTGCCATCGGCCCGGACCGTGTGGCTGGAGATGAAGTTGCCCAGTGCCGAGACCGCAAAAATCTGCACCTGACCGCCCATATGGGTGATGTGGAAATCGCTGATTGCGGCATCGGCAAAGGGGGATTTGGGGTTCAGCAAAGAACCGCCGGTTTTGGTCAGACTGTTATCCGCGCCCATCCGGTATAGGGTAAAGTTCAATTCACCGCGCGAATTGGCGACCAGATAGTCTTTGCCGCCGATAGAAAAGGTTTCGGCCGCGACGGTTTGTGCGGGCAGTCCGCTGCTTTGCAATCCGCTGCGGCTGCCGAAATGGCCGCTGTCCAGCAGGGTCAGCCCAAAGCCAGGGGCGGCACCAAGGCCAATTGGCATGACCCTTGGCTGTGCGCCGCCAAGCACCAGCAATTCCGGGTCGGCCAGATGCGAAATGGCGCCAACATAGGCCCGCGTATCCACTGCCTGAATGGCGCTGTCGCTGTTGCTGATGCGATAGCTGCTCAGCCCGCCGCCCTGTGCGGTGCTGGCCACCAGAATAAGGCTGTTCCCCACGGCAACCACCGACAAATCCGCGATATTGGTGCGGAACGGCCCGTTATCGGGCAGCAATGTCACAATATGTCGGATCTGGACCAAAATATCCCCCTCAGCATTCTCTGCACCTTAGGGGATCGGGTTTAAGATAAGACTAACGGCGCAGGTTTCCCCGCGCCGTTTTCATTAAAATTGTATCGAATCCGCTTACAGGAAAAAGTCGGTTTCCAGCAAGGTCATGGCGCCTTGCAGGTCGATGCGCATATCGGCCTGACTGTCGCCGTCCAGGTCGATCAGGATACGCTTTTCAGGAAACAGGCTCGGGGTTTCGCGGAAGCCATAGGTTTCAATGATCAACTGTCCCGCCGTGCCGGTAAAGGTGCCGCCCGATTCGAATGTCAGGTTCAGGCTGCGCAGGTCCAGACGATCCTCGCCGCTTCTGAAGTCCAGAATGAGATCTGGTGCCGCGACGCTGTTATCGCCGCGGTTAAAGACGAACACATCGGCCCCGGCACCGCCGTGCATCGTATCGGCCCCGGTGCCGCCGATCAGCCGGTCATTGCCTGCTTCTCCGAACAAGCGGTCTTCGCCCTCTCCACCAGCCAGCGTGTCGGCACCTTCACCGCCATACATCAGGTCATTGCCGCTCATGCCGAGTAGGCTGTCATTGCCTGCCTCTCCGAACAGGCTGTCATTGCCTGCGCCGCCGTTCAGTGTGTCACTGCCTTCGCCTCCCGCCAGCCGGTCATTGCCTGCTTCTCCGAACAAGCGGTCTTCGCCCTCTCCACCAGCC